>NZ_JAUETE010000009.1:0-312321 GCF_032484535.1 Bradyrhizobium sp. SZCCHNS3016 | reverse complement strand
ACGGCGGCATAAACTCCCAGCCGCCTATCAGCAGACTCGGTTTAACCGAGGACAACCTCCTGAGGCTCCACAGCTAAAGAGCCGTACACCGAGGAGATCACGATATAATCGTGAAGACCATCGCGCGGGGAATGCCGGGATGTCTCGGCTGAACCTGTGGTTCCTGCCGCCTGCATTTTTTTCGCAGGCGGGCCATGGGGGCGGCCAGCTCCCGGCATTCCCTGCGCCCTCGTGTTTCGCGCGGGCTCATCGATCCCATCAGCCCGGGCGCGCTGCGTCGCGGGATCTCGCCGATGCGCGCCAGAAGGCTCAGCCTGCGCGCGCGCGAGGCAGAACGAGCGGGAGGACGCCCCCATGAGCCGACGAGCGACCTTCCCAGTGGCCGTTTGCCCAGCGCCCGGGTGCTCGCGCCGCAGCCGGATTTGATCTACACGGGGGCGTTTACGATGGACCATTCATGACGTCTCGCGCGCACCGGTGCGGGGGACAATCCGGAGTTGCATATGTCGCCCAGCCAAGCATCGCCCCTGACCCTCGTTGCGGAAACGGCCGAGATCCTGACCTCGCTCGGCGTTGCGCCGGAGCGGCTGCGCGGTGGGACGCGCGCCGCGCGTTCGCCCGTGACCGGCGAGGTGTTGGCCCATGTGCACGACGACACCAGGGCGGATGCGACCGCGGCGATCGCGCGCGCCCATGCCGCGTTCTTGCAGTGGCGCCTCGTGCCCGCGCCGAAGCGTGGCGAGCTGGTGCGGCTGTTGGGCGAGGAGCTGCGCGCCCACAAGGCTGCGCTCGGTCGCCTGGTCTCGATCGAGGCCGGCAAGATCGTCTCCGAGGGGCTCGGCGAGGTCCAGGAGATGATCGACATCTGCGACTTCGCCGTCGGCCTGTCGCGCCAGCTCTATGGGCTGACCATCGCGACCGAGCGCGCCGAGCATCGCATGATGGAGACCTGGCATCCCCTCGGCGTCACCGGCGTGATCTCCGCCTTCAATTTCCCAGTGGCGGTGTGGGCCTGGAACGCGGCGATTGCGCTGGTGTGCGGCAACAGCGTCGTCTGGAAGCCGTCGGAGAAGACGCCGCTGACCGCGCTCGCGACCGACGCGCTGCTGGCGCGCGCGCTGCAACGTTATCGCCGCGAGGGTGGTGAGGCGCCGGAGGGGCTTGCCGGCCTGCTGCTCGGCGGCCGCACGGTCGGCGAGATGCTGGTCGACGATGCCAGGGTGCCGCTGGTGTCGGCGACCGGCTCGACCGCCATGGGCCGCGTCGTCGGCGCCTGCCTTGCCGGCCGCTTTGCCCGCGCCATCCTCGAGCTCGGCGGCAACAATGCCGCGATCGTCACGCCGACGGCCGATCTCGGTCTGACCCTGCGCGCCGTGGCGTTCGCCGCGATGGGCACCGCGGGCCAGCGCTGCACCAGCCTGCGCCGCCTATTCGTGCATGCCGATGTCTACGCCCAGCTCGTGCCGCGGCTGAAGCAGGCCTACGCCTCGGTCGCGATCGGCAATCCGCTGGAGCAGGGCACCTTGATCGGCCCGCTGATCGATCGCGGCGCCTACGACGCCATGCAGGACGCGCTGAGCGCCGCGCGCGATCACGGCGGCCGCGTGTTCGGCGGCGAGCGCGTCGCCGTCGGCGGCTTCGAGCAGGCCTATTACGTCCGGCCGGCGCTGGTCGAGATCGAAGCGCAATCAGGCCCGGTCGAGCGCGAGACCTTTGCGCCGATCCTCTACGTGATGCCGTATCGTGATCTCGATACCGCGATCGAGCTGCACAACGCCGTGCCGCAGGGCCTGTCGTCGTCGATCTTCACCAATGATCTGCGCGAGGCCGAATTGTTCGTGTCCTCGCGCGGCTCCGATTGCGGCATCGCCAACGTCAATATCGGTCCCTCGGGCGCCGAGATCGGCGGCGCGTTCGGCGGCGAGAAGGAGACCGGCGGCGGCCGCGAGTCCGGCTCGGATTCGTGGAAGGCCTATATGCGCCGGGCCACCAACACCGTGAACTACGGCCGCAGCCTGCCACTGGCGCAGGGCGTCAAGTTCGACGTCGGCTGATCGATGCGATGGGCCTTCCTCATCGGCGGAACCGCTTCGATGGGTCGCGCGTTGCGCGCTGAGAAGGAGATGCACCATGGCAGCGAAGAAGAAGACATCCACCGCGAAGTCCGCGCGCGGACGCAAGCAGGATCGCGCCCGCGTCGGGGGTGGACAGGACTACGAAGTCCGCTACGAAGCCAAGAAAAGCGGCCGCTCGGCGTCCGCGGTGAAGAAGGCGGTCAAGAAGGTCGGCAACAGCCGGAAGAAAGTCGAGCGCAAGCTTACGCGCCAATGACGTCAATGTTGCTTCGGCCGCTCCGGCGGCCGAAGCGATCCCCTCGCCCAGCGGAGCGCCTTGGGCGAGTGCAGCGGATCGGGCCCATCGCAGGTCGGGCAAGTAAGCTCGCGGCGCCCGCCCTTGCCCTCGCGAACCGCGAGCGCACGGCCGCAGGTCGGGCATGGCTTGCGCAGCAGCCACGGGACCGGATGATTCGGCATGATTGCGCCTCCCGCTGGAGGCCTCAGGCTAGGGCATCTCGGGGTAGCTACGGAATCACTTATTTGAATCTCGGCGGATATTCCGGCTCTCCGTGCCGTGAACAATCAGGACAGGTGTCGCCGGTCGCGGCCAGGACATCCTCGATCGCCGCGAGCGCGTCCGAACTACACAAGCCGCGTGGCGGATCGTCGCGTGCGATGCGAAGTGCCCGCGCCAGCGCATGCGGATCGCCGCGCTCGCGCATCCAGCCGTGCTGTTCGCATTCGACGATCGCGCCGGCCTCGCGCAGAGTGGCGACCGCCCAGCGCTCGAGACGCTGGCTCTTGGAATGGTGTGTGACGGCAGTCTGCATCGGCCATTCTCTCCCGCCGGGAGAATCCATGAATCGGCTGGCGTTTCCAGGCCCGGCCTGCAGGGCAGGGATTCCAAAATGGAGGGGCTGGCTTGCCGCGGATTGTTCGGCGGTCCGGCTTGAGATTGCCGCGGGCCGGGGCCATCCTTGATGGAGTACGCGTGAAACGGATGCAGACCGGAATGCAGATCAAGGCCAACGAGGATTTGCTGCTCATCATCGATGTGCAGAACGATTTTTGTCCCGGCGGCGCGCTCGCCGTGGCCGACGGCGATGCCGTGGTGCCGGTGATCAACCGGCTGAGCGGGATGTTCGATCATATCGTCCTCACCCAGGACTGGCACCCGGCGGGACACAGCTCGTTCGCCTCGAGCCACCCGGGAAAGGCGCCGTTCGAGTCCGTCACGATGCCCTACGGACCGCAGACCTTGTGGCCGGATCACTGCATCCAAGGCACGCCGGGCGCGGCCTTCCATGCCGATCTTGCGACCGACAAGGCGCAGCTCATCATCCGCAAGGGCTTTCGTGCCGCGATCGATTCCTACTCGGCGTTCTTCGAGAACGACAAGACCACGCCCACCGGCCTCGCCGGCTATCTGCGCGAGCGCGGCCTGAAGCGGGTTTTTCTCGTCGGTCTCGCCACCGATTTCTGCGTGCACTATTCGGCGGTCGATGCGCGGCGGCTCGGCTTCGCGGCCATCGTCGTCGACAACGCCTGCCGGGGCATTGACCTCGGCGGCTCGATGGCGGCGGCCAAGGCGCAAGGCGCGGAGGCCGGGGTCGAGCGGATCGCCGAGCTGGCGTGATGACAATGGACTACGCCGCCGCGCCGATGGTCGGCTCGGCGATGGCGCCGGCGACGCGAACACGGACGCGCAGCGCGTTGCCGGGAAGGTAGGCGATGGGCATGTCCTCGACATCGACCGTCTTGAGCGTGTCGCGGTCGGCGCCGGCCTGCACCGCGCGCTCCTCGGCGATGGCCCGCGCCGCCGCGATGGCCTCGTCGCGGGTGAGGTCGCGGAAGACCTGGTCGGCCTCGCCGGAGACCTGGGCGATGGCGGCGCCGACCGCATTGGCGCAGTCGCCATGGTCGACGCGGACGGTGTTGGAGATGCCGGCGAGGCGCTCCGGCACCAGGAAGGCACCGCCGCCGACCGCGAGCAGCGGCACGTCGCCGGCCTCGGTCTTCATGCGGTCGATGTCGCCCTCGAGCTTGCGGTGGGCGTCGGCGAGCGCGGCGTCGATCAGGCCTTTCGGCAGATGCGCGACGCGCGATCTGTCGCCGATGTCGATCAGCCCCGCGGCGACCGCGATGTCGGTCGCGGTCAGACGGTCGCCGCCAAATACCAGCGCGTCGGATGTCAGCCGGTATCCGACGCTGAGCGGGCCGACGCGGACCGGATCCTGCTCGACATGGCTGCCGCCACCGAGTCCGATCGAGAGCAAATCGGGCATGCGGAACAGCGTGCGGACGCCGCCGACCTCGACGACGGCGTTGGCCTCGCGCGGAAAACCGTGGCGCAGCTGGCCGATGTCGCTGGTGGTGCCGCCGACGTCGACCACCATGGCGTCGTCGAGGCCGGAGAGATACGCGGCACCACGCATCGAGTTGGTGGCGCCGGAGGCGAAGCTCATGACCGGGAAGGCGGTCGCGATCTCCGCCTGCATCACGGTGCCGTCGTTCTGCGTCAGGAACAGCGGCGCATCGATGCCGGACTCCGCGATCGCCTTGCGGAAGGCGGCGACCGTCGTGACCGCGAGGTCGTGGAGCGCGGCATTGAGCAGGGCGGCGTTCTCGCGCTCCAGCAGTCCGATGCGGCCGAGGTCGTGCGACAAGGTGACGGCGACCTCGGGGCAGATCTCTGCGAGGATCTCGCGCGCAGTGTTTTCGCAGCTCGGGTCGAGCGGCGAGAACGACGAGGCGACCGCGACCGCGCGCAGGCCCTTGGCCTTGATCGCGTGCGCGGCGGCCCTCAATCCGGCCGTGTCGAGCGGCATGAAAGGACGGCCATCATAATCGTGGCCGCCTTCGAGCATGAAGGTCTCGGCGCTGACCAGCGCGGCGAGATCGGCCGGCCAGTCGCAGAACGGCGGCAGCGAGGCGGAGGCGGGCATCCCGATTCGGATGGCGCCGATCCTCTGCAGGTGCCTCCGCTGCACCACCGCATTGATGAAATGCGTGGTGCCGATCACGACCGCATCGACCGGCACGGCCGCGGCGGGATTTTCTCGCAGCGCCCTGAGCGCGGCGAGAATGCCGGAGGTGACGTCGGCGGTGGTTGCGCTCTTGACGGAGTGGACGACCTCGTCGTCGGCAATCAAGACGGCGTCGGTGTTGGTGCCACCGACGTCAATGCCAATCCGCTTCATTCTCAGGGAGCTCCAGGGGTCGCAAACAGCGACCGGAAATCGAGGTCATAGCCGAAGGCGCGCGGGCCGACGAATTCGAGCCCGCGCGGGCTGGTCAGCACGGCCGGTGCGGGCAGCGCGATCACGGTGACGCGCTGGCCGTAGCGCACCGTCTCGGTGCCGATGCCGTGGCCGTTGACGCTGTCGAGCACGCAGATCAGGTCCGGCGACATCGCGATGGCTTCGCCATCGCGCCAAGCCACGATCCATTCGTTCTGGAACGACAGCTTGAGCCGGGTGCCGCGATCGTCGTCGCTGCCCTCGATCACGGCGCTGCCGCGCAGAAATCCTTCGGTGGTGCGGCGCTCGACGTCGACGATCTTGCCATTGAAGAGCCGCTGCCCGCCCTCGCAATCGAGGATCGCCGCGATCGGATCGTGGTGGCTCCTGTTGGCGGCCTCGACCGCGCGGCCGATGGCGATGGCCTTGGTGGTGGTGAAATGGATGCCCCAGTCCTTGACCTCGCGGCCCGTGCGCGGCGCCTTGCTGGTCGAGGCGATCGAGCCCATCTCGACGCAGATCTTGCGGCTGGCGCGCTCCATCCACTTCCAGCTCGGCACCTTGGTCACGACGGCCTCGATGCCGCGCGGATCGTAGAGCGTGCAGGGATAGGGCTTGAGGTCGCCGATCGCGACCGACGTCATCTGCGCCTCGGGAAAGGCGCGGCCCATGCAGTCGGCGTCGACCACGGGGATGTTCAGATGCGCCGCCGCCATCAGCGCCTGCATGCCGTTGCCGCCGCCGATCTCGACCGACATCACGGCGCGAAATGTGATGCCGTTGATCTCCTCCTGCATGCGCACCGCACGCGCGATGCTGCGGCTGTCGGCCAGCCGTTCCTGCCCGACCAAGGGGGCGCCCATGTTGGAGACCACCGCGACCCAGTCGTCGTCGGCGAGGTCGAGCGGCGACATCATCTGCACGCGATGTCCCTCCGCATAGAGCCGGCGCAGGTTGAGCAGGCCGAGATAGGGACTGCCGCCGCCGCCGGTGCCGAGGATCCAGGCGCCGACCGCGAGCGCCTCGATGTCGTCGAGGCTGATCGTCTCCATGCCGGCTGCGCTCACGGCACGAGCTCTTCGACGGTGCTCTGTGACTGCGGCGCACGGTACTGCTGCGGGAATAAGAATCCAACGTTCACAATATCAATCCTCGAGAATGACGAGATCAGCCGGACGCCAGTCGAGCGTGACCGTTTGACCGGGCGCGTGGAGCGGACCAGCTCCGGAATTCGGCTGTTGCGCCAGCACGTGCTGGCCGCTCTCCAGGGCGATGCGGTACAGCACCGCGCCGCCGAGGAAATTGGTGCTCTCGACGGTGCCGCGCGCGGACATGCCTGTCCGCTTGGCATCGGCCACCTCGGCTGGCGACACCGAGATCTTCTCCGGCCGCAGCGCGACCGACAGAACCTCGCCCTCGGCTGCTGCGACCGTGTCCGCCAGGGCCAGCACCAGACCGTTGCCGACGGCTATGCCGACGCCATTGTCCAAGGTCACGCGCTGGCCGCGAAAAATGTTGGTGTCGCCGATGAAATCGGCGACGAAACGCGTTCGCGGCTGATCGTAGATCTCGACCGGGGTACCGATCTGCTCGATGCGGCCGGCGTTCATGACCGCGATGCGGTCCGACATGGCCAGCGCCTCTTCCTGGTCGTGGGTGACGAACACGAGGGTGAGGCCGAGCGTCTTCTGCAGCTGCTTGAGTTCGAACTGCATCTGCTGGCGCAGTTTCTTATCGAGCGCGCCGAGCGGCTCGTCGCAGAGCAGCACGCGCGGCGAGATGACGATGGCGCGGGCGAGCGCGACGCGCTGCTGCTGTCCGCCGGACAGTTGCGCCGGCCTGCGGTTCTCCAGGCCTCCGAGTTCAACCATCGCCAGCGCTGCCTTCACCTTCGCGGCAATCGTCGCCTTGTCGATCTTGCGCATGCGCAGGCCGAAGGCGACGTTCTCGGCCACGGTCCGGTGCGGAAACAGGGCGTAGTTCTGGAACACCATCGCCATGTCGCGCTTGTGCGCCGGCACATGGGTAATGTCGGCGCCGTCGAGGCGGATCTCGCCGGCGCTTGGGCTGTCGAAGCCGGCGATCATGCGCAGGGTGGTGGTCTTGCCGCAGCCGGACGGGCCGAGCAGCGAAAAGAACTCGCCAGGCCTGATGTTCACGGCAACCGCATCGAGTGCGCGTACGCCGCCGTCATAGATCTTGCTGACCGCGGCGATCTCGATGGCAGCGCTCATGCGCGGAAGATCCGGTTGACCCGGCTGTCGATCTCGTCTTTTCGTGCATTGTACCACTTCCAGTCGACCTGGATCAGCTTGCTGACCTTCTCCGGCGTCGTCAGCAGCTTGGCGTCATACTTGGCGTCGAGCTTGACCTTCTTGTTGGCCGGCGAATACCACACCGTCTCGGCGAGGCGCTTTTGAACCTCGGGGCGCAGCATGTAGTTGATATAGGCGTTGGCGAGCTCCTTCACCTTGCTGCCGGGCGTGATGCTCAGCACTTGCTCGAGCGACAGCACGCCCTCGTTCGGCGTGACGAAGTCGACCGGCTGGTTCTGACCGTCGTAACGATAGATGCCGGAATCATGCAGGATGCCGAGGCCGACCTCACCGGACAGGATCAGCTTCTCCATCGCGCCGGTGAAGTCGACCAGCTTGATCGGCTTCAGCTTCTCCAGCGCTGCATAGGCGGCGTCGAGGTCGGTCTGGCCCTTGCCATACAGCGCGCCGCACATCATCACGAACGCCTGTCCCAGGCTATTGGCTGGGATCACATAGCCGCCGCGCGCGCCATTGAATTTCGCATCCCAGTAGTCTTTCCACGACGTGACGCTCCCATAGCCCTTGTCGGTGCGCATGCCGAGACCGATGGCGCTGGTGAAGATGCAGACGCCGACGATCTTGTCGCTGACGGCGTAAGGATAGACGTCGGCGATATTCGGAACCAGCTTGGGGTCGACCTTGGGCTCGACGAGACCCATCTCCACGGCCGCCCACTGCTCGTTGGAGTTGGTGTGCAGCACGTCGTAGACCGGGGCCGAGCGTGAGCTCGCCTGCAGTTTTGGCAGGAACGGCAGCGCGGTGTCGGTCTTGAGCTTGCACTTGAACTCGCTCTCGAAGGCCGGGCCGATCTCGGCTTTCATCACGTCACCCCATTTGCCGCCCCAGCCGGTGACGTTGAGAACGGGCTCATCCGCACGCGCGACATAGGGAGCAGCGACAACGCCGGCGCCGAGCGACGCAGCCGCGGTCAGCAGGCGGCGGCGGCTCAGAGGAAAACGACGCGATGAGGCGGTCATGTCCGGGATCTCCCTTAGAGTTTGACGTAGGAGCGAAGACCTACGGTGCGGTCGAGCGCGATGACGACGATGAAGGCGAGCAGGATCGAGACCACCGAGGCCGCGCCGATGGTGCCGTCGAGATCGAACTTCAGATAGTTGAACAGCGTGATCGGCAAGGTCTCGCTACCCGGCGCGACCAGGAACAGCGACACCGGAAACTGGTCGAACGAGACGATGAAAGCAAAGATCGCGCCTGCCAGAACGCCGGGCTTCACCAGCGGCAGAGTGATCTCGAAGAAGGCCCGGGTGGGGCTGGCGCCGAGATTTTGCGCGGCTTCCTCCAGCCTGACATCGAAATTATGCAACACCGCGAGTGTGGTGCGCACGACGTAGGGAATCGTCACCAGCGTATGGCCCGCGACGAGGCCCCACAAGGGACGCCCGACATCGAGCAGCACGTAGGACTGGAACAATGCAAGACCGGTCAGGATCGCGGGCAGCATCAGCGGCGACAGCATGGTCGCCACGATCAGCCGAGAGCCTGGCAGGTTGCCGCGGGCGATCGCCAGCGCGGCCGACGCGCCGAGCACGGTGGCCGCGACCGTGGTCATGGCCGCAACTTCGATGCTGAAGAGCAGCGCGTGCATGAAGTCGCGCGAGGCGAAGAACTTCTCGAACCAGCGCAAGGAGACGCCGACTGGCGGAAACTGGATGAAAGGCGTGGGGTTCAGCGCGAACACGATCACGATCGCGATCGGCGCCAGCAGGAAGGCGAGGATGCCGGTATTGGCGGTGAGATAGAGCCTGCGACCCCACCGGAGCGGCCGCGTCTTGCTGCGAGGGGCAGGTGTGGCCGCCAGATCGATCGGCGCAGCAAGCGGCGGCCGCGATCCTGGAGCAAGGCTCGTCATATTGGCCCTCATTGCAGCTCGCGTTGGCCCGAAACGAGGCCGAGCACGTGATTATACGCGACAACGAGCGAGAGCGAAATGATGAGCAGCACCATGCCGAGCGCAGCCGCGAATCCGACGTTGAAGTTCGCGGAGATCTGCTGGTAGATCAGGATCGGCAGGGTCATGATCTGGAAGCCGCCGAGCAGGATCGGCGTGACGTAGGCGCTGATCGCGAGCGCGAAGACGAGCAGCGAACCGGCGAGGATGCCGGGCAGGCTGAGCGGCAGGGTGATTTCGAGAAAAGCGCGCCACGGGCTGGCGCCGAGATTCTCCGCCGCCTGCTCCAGCCGTTCGTCGATGCGGCCGATCACGCCAGTCAGCGTCAGCACCATGAAAGGCACATAGATGTGGACGAGGCCGATGATGATGCCGGTCTCATTGTACATCAGCTGCAACGGCCTGGTGATCAGCCCGAGCGCGGTCAGGATCTGGTTGATGACACCCTTGTCGGACAGCAGCGTCATCCAGGCGAAGGTGCGCACCACGATGCCGGTCAGCATCGGCGCCAGCACGGCCATCAGCAGCAGTGCATGGCCGGTGCGGCTCTTGATCCGCGCCATCCAATGCGCGAGCGGGTAGCCGATCACGAGCGCGGCCAGAGTCGTCCAGAGGCCGATCCGGATCGTGGTCCAGATCACCTCGAGATAGTAGCCGTCATCGCCCATGCGGGCATAGTGTTTGGCGGTGAGGGCGACGTTCGGCATGACCACGGGGTTGCCGGTCAGGACGCTCATCAGCGCCATCAATCCGATCGGCAGGAAGAAGAACAGCGCGAACAGCAACGCGCTCGGCAGGATCAACAGCGCCATGCTGTTGACGCGCGGCGCGCTGCTGCTCGTCATCAGGAGGCCAGTCCGGCCAGTTGCTCGATGGTCTGGCCGAGCGGATCGCCGGTCATGCGCCGCAGCTTGGCGGCCATCGCGCCGAGCTCGCGGCGGACGTTGGCGCGCTCGATCTCGGTGGTCGCCTGCACCGAATAGGAGACGGCGATGCCGATCAGCTCGCCGCTCTCGCCGCTCGCCAGCGCAAAGCCCTGCGAGCCGACGCCCTCGATGGCCTCGTCGGCGGCGTCCGAGATGCCGGTCCGGCGGATCTCGTTCAGCCGCGCCATCAGCTCGGTGAAGTTCTGCGGCGAGTTGGCTGGGACCTTCGGGTAGTCGAGCGGCACGCGCGCCCGGATCTCCTGGTCTGACAGACGCGCCAGCATGGCGCGGCCGTTCGAGGTGATGATTGCCGGCGTGCGCTGGCCGGGCGGGTTGACGACGCGCAGCGGATTGGAGCCGGGCACGATCCGCAGCACCACCTGCTGATAGCCGTCGAGCACGGCGATGTAGCCGGTGTGGCCAGTGCGCGCGCAGACATCGCGCAGTTCGCCCTCGGCGGTGGCGATCAGGTCGTCATGGGCCCGGTGAAGCCGCCCGAGCTCGAAGGTCAGCAGGCCCGGGCGGTAGCGTCGGCTATGTGGGTCCTGCTCGAGCAGGCCGCAATCGCGCAGCGAGCGGAGCAGGCGTGAGGTCGAGCTCTTCGGCTTGCCAGTCAGGACCTGGACGTCGGCAAAGGAGAGGTCGGGTCGCGCGGTCGAAAAGCAGCGCAGGATGTCGATGGCGTTGGTCAGGGCGCTCATGATGATACCGTTTGTTCCATTTTTTGGAACATAGTCCCAAATTCTAGAAGCGGCAGGGCGACTGCCGCAAGGCGAAATTACTGGCAAGGAGGTGCCCGAATGCGCGTCAGGGTGGTGGTCGGGGCGCCGGGCGCTGAAGGAGCATGCTCGGCCTCACTGCGCCACGGCGGACCTGATGCGACCGATGGCGGCGTCGACGCCCGTCCAGGCCGGCTTGTCCGGGGCAAATTGCTGACGGAGATAAGCGACGAGTTCGGCGAGCTGGACGTCGCTGAGATGCTCCTTGAACGCCGGCATGTAGCCGAGGTCGGACGAGGCCGGCTTCATGATCCCGTGCAGGATCACCTGGATCAGATTGTCGGGTGTGGCGCTGTGCAGGTTGCTGTTCAGCGCCAGCGAAGGCCGGCTGCCGAACAATGGCAGGCCGCCGACCTCGTGACAGACCGCGCAGGCGCCGAGATAGAGCCGTGCCGCCGGAGACGGCGTCGAGGTCACCTTGGTGCGCGCTTCCAACTCCGCGGCCATCGCCTCCAGCTTCGCTGCCGCGGGCGAGGGCGTCTGGAACGAGGCGAGATAGATCGCCATGGCCCGAATGTCGGCATCGGGCAGCGTCGCGAGATCCTTGACGATCGGTGCCATCGGACCGGCGGCCACGCCATGGAAGCGCGACTGACCGGAGCGGAGATAGGTGTAGAGCTCGTCCTCGGTCCACGGGATCGGGGCGCTCGAGAGCGAGGTCAGCGCTGGGGCTTCCCAGCCCTCGGCGAAGCCGCCAGCGAGATATGCGTTGCGTTGCTCGGCGCCGAGCGCGTTGCGCGGCGAGTGACAGGCGCTGCAATGGCCGAGGCTTTCGACGAGATAGAAGCCGCGATTCCACTGCTCGGATCGTGTTGGATCACGCCTGAACGGCTGCGTGTCGTGAAACAGTGCATTCCACCCGGCGACCAGCGGCCGCAGGTTGAACGGGAAGCGCAGCGCGTTGTCCGGCGCCTGCTGTCGGACCGGTGCCTGTGCCATCAGGTAGGCGTACAGCGCCTGCAGGTCGGCATCATCGGTTCGTGCGAAATGCGTGTAGGGGAACGCCGGATAGAGCTGCCGGCCGTCGCGATGCACGCCCTCGCGCATCGCGCGCTCGAAGGCGGGATAGGACCAGGCGCCGATCCCGGTCTCGACGTCGGGCGTGATGTTGGTGCTGAACAGCGTGCCGAACGGCGTCTCCAGCGCACGGCCGCCGGCATTGATCAGGCCGCCGTCCGAGGTGTGGCAGACCGCGCAATTGCCGAGCGCCGCGAGCGCCTCCCCGCGCGCGATCGTCGCAGCGGAATAGACCGAGGGATCGGGGCGGGTGATCGGCGCGATGGCGCGCCAGGGCAGCACGGCTGCCGCGACGCTGATGGCCGCGGCGCAGGCCGCGACGGCGCTGGCGATGAGGCCGCCGCGTTTCGCGAACGGCTTGAGCCATGTCGCCGTGGGCCTTTCGGGTGCAGGAAGAGACTGTGGCTTCGCAGGGTCGACCTGCTCGCCGCGCAGTCCTTTCAGGATGCGCTCCGGCGTGAATGGCGGCTCGCGGAAGCGGACGCCAGTGGCGTCGTAGATCGCATTGGCGATCGCGGCGGCGCTCGGCACGGACGCGGACTCGCCGACGCCGAGCGGCGGCTGATCCGGTCGCGGCAGCATCAGCACGTCGATCTCAGGCACGTCGGGGAAGGTGATGATCGGATAGGCGCCCCATTCCCGCGCCGCGACCTTGCCGCGCGTGAAGGGAATCTCCTCCATCAGCGCCCGGCTGGTGGATTGGATGACGTTGCCTTCGATCTGGTGGCGTACCCCGTCCGGATTGATCATCAGGCCGGAGTCCTGGCCTGCGATCACCCGCGTGACGCTGACATCGCCGGTCGTCGTATTCACGGCGACATCGGCGATCCAGGCCGACCATGCCGCGCCGTAGCCGGGAAACTTGCTGTGGACGTAGAGCGCGTAGGCGAAGCCGCGGCCATGGACGACGCCGTTCTCGGGCGTCTTATTTTCCCGCACGGGGCGCGGCGTCCAGCCGGCGCGTTCGGCCACGGCGTTCACGAGATCACGCGCGCGCTCGTCTTTCAGATAGCGCAGCCGGTATTCGATCGGGTCGACGCCGGCCTCCGCAGCGAGCTCGTCGATATAGGACTCGTGCGCGAAGGTATTGGGCAGCGCCGAGACGCCGCGGATCCAGGAGGCGCGCACGATCGGCGGCATGTCATGCGCTGTGATGCGCATATGGTCGTAATCATAAGGCGGAATCGCGGTGCGGTCGCCCATCTCGAACACGGCGGGCTCCGGCGCGATGCGGCCGGTGAGCAGCAAGGCCAGCGTCGGCGCGCCGTTCGAGGGATAGCGCGTGGCGAATTCATAGGCCGCAACCGAACCGTCGGCATTGAGGCCGCCATTGACGTCCATCAGCTGCGCGGTGCCTTTGGGCTCCCACAGATGCTCCTGCTCGCGCGTCAGCTGCACGCGCACCGGGCGGCCGACCGCACGCGACAGCAGCAGCGCATCGGCCGTGACATCGTCGGCGCAGTTGCGGCCATAGCAGCCGGCGGCCTCCAGCCGGACCAGCTCGATGTGATCCTCTGGACACTCGATCAGCCTGGCGAGATCGCCGCGCAGGATGTGTGGATTCTGCGTGCCGGAATAAATGCGGATCTGCCCGTCGCGATAGTCGGCGACAGCGCAGGACGGACCGATCGAGCCGTGCATCTGATAAGGCCAGAGATAAGTCCGCCGCATCGGCTTGGCGGCGTCGGCGATGGCGTCATCGACATTGCCCTTGTCGAGCAACCGTCGCGGCTCGGACGGATTGGCCCGCAGCGCGTTCTCGACATCGTCGAGATCGCGCAAGGCCGGTACCGGCTTCCAATTCACCTCGAGGCGCTCGGCGGCCAGGATCGCGTTCTCCTCGCGCTCGGCGACGACGCCGATGAAGTCGCCGATGACGACGACGTCGATCAGGCCCGGGACACCGCGCACCGAGTCTCTGTCGACGTCAAGCAGGCTGGTGCCGATGAACGGTCCGGCATCGACGCCGGCATAGGGTGGGCGCACGACGCGGCCGTGCAGCATGCCGGGCACACGCACGTCATGTACGTAGGTGAGCTCGCCGGTCGCCTTCGCCGGCAGATCGACGCGCGGCACCGAGCGGCCGACGACCTGATAGTCGTTCACCGACTTGACGATGATATCGTCGGCGAGCGCGAGGCTGATCGTCTCATCGCCGATCAGTTCGCCATAGCTGAGGACGCGGTTGTTGGGCCCGCGGATCAGCCCGTCCTCGACCGTCAAATCCTGAACGTCGAGGCCGAGCTGCGTGGCCGCTCGCGCCAAGAGGAAGGCGCGCGCCTGCGCCGCCGCCTTGCGCAGGGGTGCGGCGGTGATCTGAATTGTCTCGCTGGCGATGGTCGCGCCCTGGTTCGGCACGACCGCGGTGTCACCGAGCACGACCACGACGCGGGCGAAGGAGACGTCGAGCTCTTCTGCAACGATCTGTCCCAGCGCGGTGCGGATGCCGGTGCCGAGATCGACATGGCCGTTGAAGGCCGAGACCTCGCCTGCCGCCGTGATCCGGATGAAGGTTTCGAACCGGCCATTGTTGCCGGCCATGGGACGCTCGACGACCAGCCAGCCGCGAGGCATGTCTTCGTCCTTGGTGAGGCGATCGTTCATCAGTCCAGCGCCTCGAGCGTGTGGCCGGCCGCCCGCATCGCCGCGCGGAGGATCTCGACATGGGCGCCGCAGCGGCAGAGATTGTAGCGCAGCGCCTGCTTGATCTCGTCGCGTGACGGATTGGGCTTGATCGCCAGCAGTGCCTTGGTCGTCATGATCATGCCGTTGAGACAATAGCCGCATTGCGCAGCCTGCTCGGCGATGAAGGCCTGTTGCACCGGATCGGGCGCCTCGCGCGAGCCCAGCCCTTCCAGCGTGGTGACATCGCGGCCGATGCAGCCTTCCACCGGAATGACGCAGGAGCGGGCGGCGCGGCCGTCGATCAGCACGGTGCAGGCGCCGCATTCACCCAGGCCGCAGCCGTATTTCGGACCGTTCAGGGCGAGGTCGTTGCGCAGCACATGAAGCAGGGGCGTGCCGGGCGCGGCGGCGACGTCGTGCGCCCGTCCGTTCACGGTCAGCCGAATCATTGCTGGCGTCATGCCCTTCTGTCGTCCGCTATGCTATCGTTAACGAGGATGCGATGGCGATCGCTCCGAGCGTATCGTTTGTGTACTAACATGCAAGTGCCACGTTTTGCGCTGCAGCGTATGCACGATTTGTCGTCATTGTGCAGGGCAAACTGATCGTTTATCCGGCAATCGTGCTTTTCGTTCGCGGTGGCGCTTGACAGTCGGCGGAGGCGCGCGACATCATTCGTGTACGAACGAATTGCCGCGGCGTGTGGACGTTTGCCGCCAGCTCCGCTTCAAGATAGGCTTCTCTGCATGGTGACCGAAACGGCGAGCGACGGTGCCGCGGACAAGATCCGCTGCGATGCCTGTCCGGTGATGTGCTACATCAAGCCGGGCGCGGCAGGTGCCTGCGACCGTTATGCCAATCAGGACGGTGTGCTGGTGCGCGTCGATCCGCATATCCTGCTGGAGCGCACGGTGTCGCATGGCGGCAAGCTGGTGCCGTTCCAGGCGAGCGGCGACTGGGACGGCAAGATCGTGCATCAGCCCGAGCTGTTCGTTACCGCGATCGGCGCCGGCACCACCTATCCGGACTACAAGCCGGCGCCGTTCATCGTGTCGTCGGTGGTCGATGGCGTCGACATGGTCACGGTCGTGACCGAGGGCATCTTCAGCTATTGCGGTGTCAAGGTGAAGATCGACACCGACCGCTATCTCGGACCGGAAGCGGCGACGGTGCGCGTCGACGGCGAGGCGGTCGGTCACGTCACGACCAGCGAATACGGCTCGCAGATGCTGTCGCTCGGCGGCGTGCATCATCTCACCGGCGGCTCCAAGAAGGAGGGGCGTGTCACCTGTGACGCGCTGATGGACCTCAGCAACCGCAAAGCCGTGGAACTCGTGGTCGACGGGGGCTCCAGCGTGATCGTGCAGGCGGGGCAGCCCCCGATCGTCAACGGCGTCAAGGAAGAGCGCATGCGCGTCGGCTGCGGCTCGGCGACGATCGGCATGTTCGCCAAGCAATGGCAGGGCAAGGTCGACGAGGTCGTCGTGGTCGATGATCACATCACCGGCGTTCTGTCGGAGCACCAGGCCGGCAAGCTGCTCGACATTCCCGCGACAGGCATCAAGATGAAGGGGCGGCGCTCGACGCCGGGTCGCTACTTCCAGGTGGCGCAGCCCGGAACCGGCTGGGGCGGCACCGACATCTCCGATCCGCTGTCGATTCTCGGGCCGTTCGATCCGAAGACGGCGAAGCCGGGAACGACGCTGCTGATGGTGTCCACGACGGGCGAGCATGCCGGATACTACGTGCTCGACGAGACGCTCAGGCCGGTGCAGCGCGAGGTGCCGCCGGAGCTGCAGTTCTCGGTCGAGCGCATCCAGGAGAACTGCGAGCCGGCGCTGTGCACCGTGCTGTTCATGGCCGGTGCCGGCGGCTCGCTGCGCGCTGGCGTCACCGACAATCCGGTGCGGCTGACGCGCTCGGTCAAGGATACGCTGACGCGGGTGACGAGCGGCGGTGCGCCGGTCTATGTCTGGCCGGGCGGCGGCATCACCTATATGGTCGACGTGACCCAGATGCCGGCCAGCGCCTTCGGCTATGTGCCGACGCCTGCGATCGTCGCGCCGATCGAGTTCACGCTGAGGCTATCGGATTATGCGGCGCTCGGCGGGCACATGGACTACGTCCAGCCGCTCGCTTCGCTGAAGGATGTCAGCAAGGACATTCGCCAATTGCCGTGGCCGAGGCCGGGCGCATGAGCCGGCGGCCACAGATCGCCTTGTTGCCCGACCGGCGGCTGCATCTGCAGGACGGCCCGATCGATCTGATCATCGGCGCAGATGCGGCCGATGGCGATATTGGTGCGGCCTATCGTGCGGCGGCCGAGCGTTTCACGGGGCTGCTCGACGAGCTGTGTGCGGAACTGTCCGTGCTGCGCAGAGGGGCCGATCAGGATCGCTGCCCGTTGAAGGGCGTCGTCGCGCAGCGGATGCATGCCGCCGTGGTGCCGTTTGCGCGCGAGATGTTCATCACGCCGATGGCGGCTGTCGCGGGTAGTGTCGCCGAGGAGATTCTCGGCGCGATGCGCGGCGCGGCGAAGCTGACGCGGGCTTATGTCAACAATGGCGGTGACATCGCACTCCATCTGCGGGATGCCGCCACGTTCAGCGTCGGGCTGATGGACCGTCCCGACGGCGCGGGCGTGATGCGGAGGATGACGCTTCGTGCTGCCGACGCGATCGGCGGTGTCGCCACATCGGGCCGCCACGGTCGCAGCTTCTCGCTGGGCATTGCCGATGCGGTGACGGTGCTCGCGCGTAGCGCGGCGCAGGCCGATGCGGCTGCGACGGTGATCGGCAACGCGGTCGACCTTCCGGGTCATCCGGCCGTGCTTCGCCGACCTGCGTGCGAGCTGCAACCGGAGAGCGATCTCGGTGACCGTCTCGTCACATGCGAGGTCGGAGAGCTCCGTGATGCCGAGGTTGCCGAAGCGCTGGCCGCGGGCGAGCATCGTGGGCAGTCGCTGCTGTCGGCCGGTCTGATCGAAGGCGCTGTTCTGCAGCTCCGCGGCAACATTCGCGTTGTCGGTCCGCGCGCGGTCGAGATCGTTCGTCGGCCGCAGTTGCGGGCGGCGGCGGCGTGAGGTTTGATGCATGATGTGCAGGAACACGAAGGATCATCGATGAGCGCCGTCATCAGGAAGATCGTGACCGTGGTCGAGGAAGTCCATCAGGAGATGGGCCGGTCCGTCTCGCCGCCGACGCGGCGGGCTGCGGCAGTGGCGGTGATCGAGAATCCGTTTGCCGGCCGCTATGTCGAGGACCTGTCGCCTCTGATTGCGATCGGCGAGGAGCTGGGCGAGATGCTGGCCAAGCGCGCCGTGGCCGCGCTCGGCATTGAAGGACCGGCCGCGCACAGCTACGGCAAGGCGGCCGCCGTCGGCAGCGACGGCGAGCTGGAGCATGCGGCCGCGATCCTGCATCCAAAGATGGGGGCGCCGGTGCGCAAGGTGCTCGGCAAGGGCGCGGCGCTGATCCCCTCGTCGAAGAAGCGCGGCGGCGTCGGCTGCACGCTCGACATTCCGCTCGGCCACAAAGATGCGGCCTTCGTGCGCAGTCATTTCGACGGCATGGAGGTGCAGATCAACGACGCGCCACGCGCCAATGAGATCATGGTCGCGCTCGCGGTCACCGACAGCGGCCGTCCGCTGCCGCGCGTCGGCGGGCTCACGGTCGCCGAGATCAAGGGCGAGGACGGTCTACGGTAATTCGACTCAACATGGAGGCTGAAGGGATGCGACGGAGAACGATGCTTGCGGCAGGCCTGGGCCTTGCCGTCGCGGGACTGACGGGCGCGGCGCGCGCCGAGGACGTGATCAAGATCGGCGAGATCAACAGCTATTCGCTGCTGCCGGCCTTCACCGAACCTTATCGCAAGGGCTGGCAGCTCGCGGTCGAGGAGGTCAATGCAGCCGGCGGCATCAACGGCAAGAAGCTCGTCGTCGTCTCCAAGGACGACAGCGGCAAGCCGGCCGATGCGCAGACCGCAGCCAACGAACTGGTGTCGAGCGAGAACGTCGCGATGCTCGCCGGTACGTTCCTGTCGAACATTGGCCTCGCCGTCAGCGACTTCGCCAACCAGAAGAAGGTGTTCTTCCTGGCGGCCGAGCCGCTGACCGACGCCATCACCTGGGCGAAGGGCAACAAATACACCTTCCGCCTGCGTCCGTCGAACTACATGCAGGCGGCGATGCTGGTGGAGGAGGCCGCCAAGCTTCCCGCCAAGCGCTGGGCCACGATCGCGCCGAACTACGAATACGGCCAGTCGGCCGTCGCGGTGTTCAAGAAGCTCTTGTCGGAGAAGCGCCCCGACATCCAGTGGGTGGACGAGCAGTGGCCGCCGCAGGGCAAGATCGACGCCGGTCCGGTGGTGCAGGCCGTCGCGGCCGCCAATCCGGAGGCGATCCTCAACGTCACCTTCGGCGCCGATCTCGTGAAGCTGGTCCGCGAAGGCAACACCCGCGGCCTGTTCAAGGACCGCAAGGTCGTCAGCTTCCTGACCGGCGAGCCGGAATATCTCGATCCGCTCAAGGAGGAGACGCCCGAGGGCTGGATCGTCACCGGCTATCCCTGGTACTCGATCAAGACGCCCGAGCACGACGCGTTCCTGAAGGCGTATCAGGCCAAGTACAACGACTATCCGCGGCTCGGCTCGATCGTCGGCTACCAGACCATCAAGTCGGCAGCCGCCATTCTCGCCAAGGCCGGCTCGGCCGATACCGACAAGCTGATCGCCGCGGCCGAGGGACTGTCCGTGCCGTCGCCCTTCGGTGAAATCACGTTCCGTAAGATCGACCACCAGTCGACGCTCGGCGCTTACGTCGGCAAGACCGCGCTGAAGGACGGCAAGGGCATCATGGTCGACGCTGTCTACCGCAAAGGCTCGGACTATCTGCCTGGTGACGCGGAAGTCGGCAAGCTCCGGCCGAAGGACTGATCCACACGATCCTGCTTCTCCCTCTCCCGCAGGGGGAGAGCGGGCGGGGTGAGGGAATACGACGCCTGATCTACAGGTTCGGGCCGAGATCCCTCACCCCACGCTTGCTCGTCAGCTCTCTGAAGGAGCGCCCGAGCGCAAATGCGGCTCATCGATTCGACGATCTCCTCACGCGGACCGCCCATGGCCTTCTACTTCGTCCAGTTCCTGACCGGCCTTGCCAGTGCAGCCTCGCTGTTTCTGGTGGCGTCGGGACTGTCGATCATCTTCGGCGTCACCCGCATCGTGAATTTCGCCCATGGCGCGTTCTACATGCTGGGCGCTTATGTGGCCTTCTCGCTCACCGAGCGGCTGTCCGGTCCGCTCGGCTTCTGGGGAGGCATCGTCGTGGCGGCGCTCGCGGTCGCGGCCATCGGCGTGCTCGTCGAGATCGTGCTGCTGCGCCGGATCTATCACGCGCCGGAGCTGTTCCAGTTGCTCGCGACCTTCGGCTTGACCCTGATGGTCGAAGATCTCGTGGTGCTGATCTGGGGACCGGATGATCTGGTCGGCCGCCGCGCGCCGGGATTGAAAGGTGCGGTCGATTTCTTCGGTCAGAACATCCCGAGCTACGACCTGTTCCTGATCGCGCTCGGTCCGATCGTGCTCGGTGTGCTCTGGTTGCTGTTCCAGCGTACCCGCTGGGGCATCCTGGTGCGCGCGGCGACGCAGGACCGTGACATGGTGGCGGCGCTCGGCGTCAATCAGAAGTGGCTGTTCACCTCGGTGTTTGCCGTCGGCGTCTTCCTCGCCGCGCTCGGCGGCGCGCTGCAGATCCCGCGTGACGCGGTCCATCACGCGATGGATCTGCGCATCATCGTCGAGGTGTTCGTGGTCGTCGTGATCGGCGGCCTCGGCAGCATCCTCGGCGCCTTCGTTGCCGCGGTTCTGGTGTCGGAGCTCAATGCCTTCGGCATTCTCATCTTCCCCACGATCTCGCTGATCCTCGTGTTCCTGGTGATGGCCGTCGTGCTGGTCGTGCGGCCTTGGGGCCTGTTCGGCAAGAAGGAGGCGCCGGCGCGGCGCACACCCGGTCTCACCGTCATTCCCTGGCGTCCGCTGACCTCGGTGGAGCGGCTGGCGTCTCTCGTCGCGCTGGCGCTGGCAGCGATGCTGCCTTTCATCGCCGGCAACTACGCGCTGACCGTCGGCGCCGAGATCGCGATCTTCGTGATCTTCGCGGCGTCGCTGCATTTCCTGATGGCGGTCGGCGGGCTCGCCTCGTTCGGTCACGCCGCCTATTTCGGCCTCGGCGCTTACGGCGTCGCCTTCCTCGCGAAGATGGCGGGGCTGCCGATGATCGCCTGCCTCTTGCTGGGGCCGCTGCTCGGCGCGCTTGGTGCGGCCGTGTTCGGCGCCTTCGCCGTCCAGCTTTCGGGCGTGTATTTCGCGATGCTTACCTTGGCCTTTGCGCAAATCGTGTGGTCGATCGCGTTCCAATGGGTCGCGGTCACCGGCGGTGACAACGGCATTCTCGGGCTCTGGCCGGAGAAATGGGCCGCGTCGCCGTCGCACTTCTACTGGCTCGCGCTCGGCGTCTCCGCGTTCGTCGTCAGCGTGCTGCGCCTGATCACCTTCTCGCCGTTCGGCTACGCCTTGCGCGGAATGCGGGACTCTCCGCTGCGCAGCGAGTCGATCGGCATCAACGGCAAGCGCATCCAGTGGACGGCGTTCATCATCGCCGGCACGACGGCCGGCCTCGGCGGTGCGCTGTTCGCCTATCTCAAGGGCAGCGTCTTTCCGGACAACATGGGCATCTCGCTGTCGGTCGATGCCCTGGTCATGGTGCTGCTGGGCGGCGTGGAGACGGTGCCCGGCGCGATCTTCGGCGCCATCGTCTACAAGGCGCTCAACATCTGGCTGGTCAGCCAGACCGACTGGTCGAAGCTCGTGCTCGGCATCTTCATCGTGCTGATCGTGGTGGTGTTCCCGAAAGGCATCGTGGGCGTGGTTGAAACCGTCATGCATCGGCGCCGCGCAGCGGCCCCCAAGGGGGCTTCGCTGTCGGCCAAGATGGAGGGCGCACAATGAGTCTCGGCGTGTCGCTGCTCTCCGTCGAAGGCCTGTCGAAATCCTATGGCGGCATTCACGCCGTCCGCAACGTGTCGTTCACGCTGCAGGCCGGCGAGATCCTCGCGCTGATCGGTCCGAACGGCGCCGGCAAGAGCACCTGCTTCGACATGCTCAACGGCCAGAACGTGCCGGACAGCGGCCGCATCACCGTGATGGGGCAGGAGACCACGGGGCGAAAGCCGCGCGAGGTCTGGCGGCTCGGAGTCGGCCGCACCTTCCAGATTACCGCGACCTATCCGACCATGACGGTGCGTGAGAACATCCAGGTCGCGCTGGTCTCGCATCATCGCCGCCTGTTCGATTTCTGGAGCCCGATGCTTGGCATCGCGCGGGACGAAGCAGATCGCCTGCTCGATCTCGTCGGCATGGCCGGCTATGCCGAGCGTCCCTGCGGCGAGCTCGCCTATGGCGACCTCAAGCGGCTGGAGCTCGCGATCGCGCTCGCCAACCAGCCGAAGCTGCTGCTCATGGACGAGCCGACTGCCGGCATGGCGCCGCGCGAGCGCGTCGAGCTGATGCGGCTGACCGCCGGAATCGCGCGTGAGCAGTCGATCGGCGTCCTTTTTACGGAGCACGACATGGACGTGGTGTTCGAGCATGCGGACCGCATTCTCGTGCTCAATCGCGGCAGCCTCATTGCCGAGGGATCGCCAGCCGAGGTGCGGGCCAATCGCGAGGTGCAGGCGATCTATCTCGGCGAAGGCCTGCTGTATGATGCCGATCATCGCGAGGGAGCTCCAGCATGAAGCTGTCCGTCGCCAATCTCAACAGCCACTACGGTCCTGCGCATATCCTGTTCGACATCGGCCTTGAGGTCGGCGAGGGCGAGGTGGTGGCACTGCTCGGGCGCAACGGCGCCGGCAAGTCGACGACCTTCCGCTCGATCGTCGGCCTGGTCGAGCTGCGCGAGGGCCAGATCATGTTCGAGGGCAAGGACATCTCGTCCGCGCCGACCCATGAGATCGTCCGCGCCGGCCTCGGCTATGTTCCGGAAGAGCGCAGAATCTTCACCGAACTGACGGTGGAGGAGAATCTCGAGGTCGGGCGCCAGAAGCCGCGGCCCAATGCCCCGCAATGGACCCGCGAGAAGTTGTATCAGCTGTTTCCAAATCTCGGCGAGATGAAGAGCCGCCCGGGCGGCCGCATGAGCGGTGGTGAGCAGCAGATGCTGACCATTGCTCGGACCCTGATGGGGAATCCGTCGCTGGTCCTGCTCGATGAGCCCTCGGAAGGCCTGTCGCCGAAGATCGTGGAGCAGATGGTCGATGCGATCCTGACCATGAAGAAGGAAGGCGTCTCGCTGGTCGTCTCCGAGCAGAACCTGCATTTCGCGAAGCTGATCTCTGACCGCGCCTACATCATCGAGCGCGGTCGCATCTGCTTCTCCGGCACCATGGCCGAGCTCGACGCGCGGCCCGACATCCGCGACGCGCATCTGTCGATCTGAGGCGAGGAAAGATATGGCCAAGAGCGCCCCGCTGAAGCGATCGACAAAAGCGGCGACCAAGACGACGCCGAAGCCACAGGCCAAGCAAGCCGCGAAGGCTGCGCCAAAGCCAGCCCGCACGGCCTATGTGCTGGACGACCAGATCGGCTTCATCCTGCGGCAGGTGTGGCAGCGCCACACCATGATCTTCGCGCGCGATATCGGCAGCAACCTGACGCCGACGCAATGGGCGGCGCTGTCGAAGCTGGTCGAGACCGGACCGTGCTCGCAGAACCAGCTCGGACGGTTCACGGCGATGGATGTCGCGACCATCAAGGGCGTGATCGATCGGCTGACGGCGCGCGGTCTCACTGAAACCAGCCCGGACCCGCAGGATGGTCGCAGGCTGTTAGTCAGCCTGACCCGCGCCGGCCAGCAGCTCGCGGAGAAGACCGCGCCGCTGGCGCTCGCCATCTCCAAGGAAACGCTGGCGCCGCTGGATGCGAAGGAACGCGAGACGCTGCTGGGGTTGTTGAACAGGCTGCGGTAGCCCTTCCTCCACGTCATTCCGGGGCGTCGCGAAGCGACGAACCCGGAATCCCGAGCTGAGGGAAAGAACAGCGCAGGCCAATCTCGGGATTCCGGGTTCGCCCTTTGGGCGCCCCGGAATGACTGTGTATGCCGCTCTACGACGATATTACTTCGCCACGATCTCCGGGATCTTCGTCGCCGGCGGCGTGTTGCGGCTGCGCTGGGTGCGGACGATGCCGTCGATGATGGTCATGCCGATGCCCGGGAGGTCGCCGAGCTGGACGCTGTCGAGCAGCGTCTTGGCCGGCGAGTGCTGCGCCTTGTCCATGATGACGAAATCGGCGGAGCGGCCGATTTCGATCAGGCCGCAGTCGAGCTCGCGCATCCGCGCGGTGTTGCCGGTGGCGAAGCAGAACGCGATCTCGGCCGGCACGTCGCCGAGCGAGGACAGCAGCGACACCATGCGCAGGATGCCGAGCGGCTGCACGCCGGAGCCGGCCGGCGCGTCGGTGCCGAGGATGACGCGGTTGAGCTCGTTCATCTCGCGCGCGGTGCGCAGGGTGAACAGCGCCGAGCGCTCATTGCCGTTGTGCACTAGCTCGAGCCCGGCCTTGCAGCCCTCGCAGATGCAGCGGATCTGGTCGTCGGGCAGGGCGGTGTGGCCGCCATTGATGTGCCCGATGACGTCGGTGCCGGCCTCCAGCACCACGTCCTTGTCGATCAGGCCGGAGCCGGGGATCGACGGACCGCCGGTATGGATGGTGCTCTGGATGCCGTATTTTCGCGCCCAGCCGACCATCTTGCGCGCGGTCGGGCCGTCCTTGACGCCGCCGAGGCCGACCTCGCCGAGCAGCTTGACGCCGGCCGCGGCAAGCTCCTTGAAGTCGTCCTCGACCATCTCGCATTCGATCACGGGCGCGCCGGCATGCACCTTCACGCCGCCGGGCCGCAGCGTCCAGAACGCGCGCTGCGCGAAGATCGCCATCGCCTTCAGGCCGACGACGTCGCGCGGACGGCCGGGCATGTGCACCTCGCCGGCGGAGATCATCGTAGTGACGCCGCCATGCAGATAGGAGTCGATCCAGTTGGTCTGGTTCTGCCGCGGCGTCCAGTCGCCGGCGACGGGATGGACGTGGCTGTCGATCAGGCCTGGTGCGACCGTTGTGCCATGGGCGTCGACGATCGTAGTCGCGCCTTCGGTGTCGACGTCCTTGAAGCGGCCGATTCCCGTGATCTTGCCGTTCTCGGCGACGATGGTGTCGGCATCCAGGATGGGCCGTTCCAGCGCGCCGGACAGCATCAGGCCGATGTTGCGGATGACCAGCTTGCTGGGACCGGTCGCTTGCGGCGCGTCATGGGCCATCGGGATATCCTTCTCTCCTGGCGAAGCATTTTGCGGCAGTTTGCGCCTGCACGCGGCGCAGCATCAAGCCGGGTTTGGTCATTCGTACACGAATGATATGCACCGGCAAGCGGCGGGCTTGCACGAAGATTCGGCGCGGGCTGCCTAGTTCGACTGCGTCACAACCACCGTCATTTCGGGGCAAGGCCTTGAACCCGGAATGACGGTGGTTGTGACGCAGTCGAGCCAGCCTGCAGACGGTTCAACCGCTGCCTCTACCGCAGAGTCGGGATGTAGAACGCCTGGCGGAAATAGGATCGGAACGTTTCCATCGCGGGCGTGAACTCGATGTTCCGACGCCAGGCGAGGCCGACGTCCATCGCCGGGACTGGATCGCTCAGCACGATGGTCTCAATCCGCCGACCTTCCAGCGACCACGGCCGCAGCACCATATCCGAGAGGATCGCGACGCCTTGACCGTTCGCGACCATCGAGCGCACGGCTTCGACCGAGGAGGTCCGCAGCACGACGTTAGGCTGGAAGGCAGTCTTGCTCCAGTATTTCAGCGAGGTGTGCGCGGCCTCGTCGACCGTCAACATGATGTAGGGCTCGGCCGCGACGTCCTTCAGCGAGACGGCTTCCTGCTGCAACAGGCGATGTCTCGACGGCACCCACAGCCGCCGCCGCGAGCCGATCAGCGTCTCCATCGTGAGGTCCGGATTCTGCACGTTCGACGTCAGCAGCACCGCGATGTCGTAGCGGTTCGACAGCAGCCCTTCCTCGATCGCCTCGCGCGTCAGCTCGAACAGCTGAATGTTGAGGCGCGGGTAATGGCGCTTCAGCCGCTCGAGATGATTGGGGAGGAAGTAGCCGATGACGGTGTAGGTCGCGGCCAGGGTGAGGCTGCCCTCGACGTCGCCGGCCGGGACGCGCAGCGATGTCGCTTCCTCGACCTTGTTGAGGATGTCGTAGGCGTGAAACAGGAATTGGCGCCCGATCGGCGTCAGCTCCATGCCCTGCGGCGAGCGGCTGAACAGCTCGGCTCCGACGGTTTCCTCGAGCTCCTTGATGGATGTCGTAATCGCCGATTGCGAGATCGACAGCGCCGAGGCGGCCTGGGTGATCTGTCCCTGCTCGGCGGTAGCCACGAAATAGCGGATCTGGCGTAGGCTGATGGCCACGTAAACTCCATTAAAAAATCTAAGCATGACGGCATATATCATCTAAAAAGGAAAATCGAATATTCTTTGTGCACGTTGCACCGCAAACGGACGGAATAATTGTCGAAATAATTTCAATCATTTGGCTCGATGCTGCGCACAAGGCGTGTTCAGTAGGCAATCGAAAAAATAGAAAATGAGTTTCGAACAATAATAATTTTCAATGGGAGTTTGTCCCCCTAACGTCCAGTTCCGCCGCCCCGCCGTCGGTCGCGATGGGACGGCGCCAGGTGAGGGGAGCATCCGTGCCGGTCAAGACTGTCGATATCAATTGCGATCTGGGCGAAGCGTTCGGCTCCTGGCGGCTGAGCGACGCCGAGGACGCCAAGCTGATGGAGCTGATCAGCTCGGCGAACATCGCCGCCGGCTTCCACGCCGGAGACCCCAACCTGATGGACACGACGGTCCGGCTCGCCACCCAGCACGGCGTCGGCATTGGGGCCCATCCCGGCTATCGCGACCTCCAGGGCTTTGGCCGCCGCCGCATCGACGGGTCGGCCGACGAGCTGATCAACGACATCGTCTATCAGGTCGGTGCGATCCGCGAGTTTGCCCGCCGCCACGGCGGCACGCTGCAGCACGTCAAGCCGCACGGCGCGCTCTACATGGAGCTCGCCGGCAACGAGCAGCTGTCGCGCTCCTTCATCAAGCTGATGCGCACTGTGGCGCCGAACTCCTTCGTGTTCTGCATGGATGTCTCGGTGACCTATCGCGTCGCCGTCGAGGCCGGGCAGCCGGTCATTCGCGAGTTCTATGCGGACCGCGACTACGACCGCTCCGGCTCGATCGTGTTCACGCGCCACGGCAAGAAGCTCGATCCGCAGGGTGTCGCCGACAAGGTGCTGCGCGCCTGTCAGACCGGCAAGGTCCGTACGATCGATGGCGACGACATCGACATCGCCTTCGAGTCGATCTGCTTCCACTCCGATACGCCGGGTGCGTTCGAGATCGCCAGCGCGATGCGCCAGACGCTGATCGCGAACGGCATCCGCATCGCGCCCGTCTCCGACATCGTTCCCCAGAAACCGCAAAGCGAATAGTGGCCCGAGAGCATTGAGATGAGCACTGAGATCAAGTCCCCGCTGCCTGGCGTATTCTACCGCAAGCCCTCGCCGGAGAGCGCCCCGTTCAAGAATGACGGTGATACCGTCACAGCCGACGACGTGATCGGCCTCGTCGAGGTGATGAAGTCGTTCCACGAGGTCAAGGCCGGCGTCTCCGGCAAGGGCATCCGCTTCGTGATCGACGACGCCGATGCCGTGATGGCCGGGCAGGTGATCGCCGAGGTCGAGGCATGACCCTGCGCTCGGTCCTGATCGCCAACCGGGGTGAGATTGCGGTGCGGATCATCCGCGCGGCGAAGGCGCTCGGCTTGCGCACCGTGCTCGCGCACAGCGTCGCGGACAAGGACTCGCTCGCCGCGCAGCTCGCCGACGAGACCGTCGATATCGGACCGCCTGCGGCCAAGAAGTCCTATCTCAACATCGCGGCCGTGGTGAATGCGGCCAAGTCGGCCAAGGTCGACGCTGTCCATCCCGGCTACGGCTTTCTCGCCGAGAATGCGGAGTTCGCGGAAGCCGTGACGGCAGCCGGCATCGTATTCGTCGGCCCGAGCGCGGAAGCGATCCGGCTGCTCGGCGACAAGGTGATGGCGCGCCAGGTCGCGGCGGTCGCAGGCGTGCCGACGGTGCCGGGCTCTGATGGTCGCGTCACCGATCTCGACGAGGCCATCGCCATAGCGGAGCGGATCGGCTTCCCTGTAATGATCAAGGCCGCAGCCGGTGGCGGCGGGCGCGGCATCCGCATCGTGGGCGATGCCGACGAGTTCACGCGGAAGTTTCCGCAGGCATCGAGCGAGGCGGCGGCAGCGTTCGGTGACGGCGGGTTGTACATCGAGAAAGTCATCGCGCGCGCCCGCCATGTCGAGGTGCAGATTCTCGGCGACGGAGACAACGTCGTACACTGCTTCGAGCGTGAATGCTCGCTACAGCGGCGACGGCAGAAGGTCTGGGAGGAGGCGCCTGCGGTCGGACTTCCGGACGAGGTCCGCCAGCGACTCTGCGCCAGTGCTGTCGCGCTCGGTCGCGCCGTCGGCTACCGCGGCGCCGGCACGGTCGAATATCTCTACGATGACGCGACCAGCGAGTTCTACTTCATCGAGGTCAACACCCGCATCCAGGTCGAGCATCCCGTCACCGAGATGATCACCGGCCTCGATCTCGTGCAGGAGATGTTGAAGATCTCCGGCGGCGCGAAGCTCTCGGTCACACAGGACGACATCCGCATCCAGTGCCACGCTATCGAATGCCGGATCAATGCCGAGGATCCCTACAAGGGCTTCATGCCCGCGCCGGGCACGATCGGAACGCTCGTAGTGCCGGACGGTGAGGGCATCCGCTTCGACACGCTGCTGTTCGAAGGCTACGCGGTGCCGCCATTCTACGACTCGCTGCTCGGCAAGCTGATCGTACGCGGCGCGGATCGCGCCGACTGCCTGGCGCGTCTACGCACCGCGCTCGACGGCCTCGTGATCACCGGCATCCCTACCACCATTCCGCTGCATGCGGCGCTCGCGCGCGATACCAGCGTCACTGGCGGCCGCACCCACACCCGCTTCCTCGAGCCATGGCTTGAGACCGATTTCGCGCAGCTTGCCCGCGCCAGGGAGGACGCCTGATGACGAACCGTTACTCGTTCGGGGGTGACGAGCATCTCTTCGTCGAATGCGACGAGGCGATGTCGCTCGACGCTTTCTTCAAGAGCCTGTCGATGACCAATGCGATCCGCGACGCCGCCATCAAGGGCGTCACGGAGATCTGCCCGGCCAACGCCTCGTTCCAGATCAAGTTCGATCCCGACCTGATCAAGCCGAACGACATCCTGAAGGAGGTGCAGGGCATCGAGAGCGCGGCTGACAAGACCGAGCCGGTGATCAAGACCCGCATCATCGAGATCCCGGTTTTCTATCAGGACCCGTGGACGCACGAGACCCTGATGCGCTTCCGCGAGCGGCACCAGGACCCGACCGCGACCGACCTCGAATATGCCGCCCGCGTCAACGGCCTCGCCGATGTCGATGCTTTCATCGGGGCGCATAGCGGCTCACCCTGGTTCGTCTCGATGGTCGGCTTCGTCGCCGGACTACCGTTCATGTACCAGATGGTCGAGCGAGCGAAGCAGCTCCAGGTGCCGAAATACTTGAGGCCGCGCACCGACACGCCGAAGCTGACGATCGGTCATGGCGGCTGTTTCTCCTGCATCTATTCGGTGCGCGGCGCTGGCGGCTACCAGATGTTCGGCATCACGCCGATGCCGATCTTCGATCCCGAGCAGAGCATCTCCTACCTGCGCGACTTCATGGTGTTCTTCCGGCCCGGCGACATCGTCAAGTTCAAGCCGATCAAGCAGGACGCCTACGACCACGCGCTGGGCGATGTCGCGTCTGGCCGCTTCGCACCCTTGATCCGCGACGTCAC
Source organism: Bradyrhizobium sp. SZCCHNS3016 (assembly GCF_032484535.1). Lineage (NCBI taxonomy): Bacteria > Pseudomonadati > Pseudomonadota > Alphaproteobacteria > Hyphomicrobiales > Nitrobacteraceae > Bradyrhizobium > Bradyrhizobium sp. SZCCHNS3016. Next base: position 282,409 of record NZ_JAUETE010000009.1, on the reverse strand, counting down.
CTTCGACTTCCGCGACTTCCAGAAGGACATAACCGGCTACAACGCCAAGCTGGAAGGAGCGCTGGCATGACCATCAAGGTGCTTCATCCGGGCCTGTCGACCACGGTGCAGGATCTCGGCCGCCCCGGCTACTTTCATCTCGGCATTCCCGTCGGCGGCGCCATGGATCGCCTCGCGCTGCGCGCGGCCAACATGCTGGTCGGCAATGACGAGGGCGCGGCGTGCCTTGAGGCCGTGTTCATCGGCCCGCAATTGGAGTTCACTGCGCCCGCGCGCATTGCGGTGACCGGCGCGGAGATGCCGATCAAGCTCGACGGCGTCGAGCAGCCCGGCTGGACCGCGCTCGATGTGAGGGGCGGGCAGGTGCTCAGCTTCGACTACTTGAAGAGCGGCGCGCGCATCATCATCGCGGTGGCGGGCGGCATCGACGTGCCGCTGGCGCTCGGCAGCCGCTCGACCTATCCGATCGGCGCCCTCGGCGGCCTCAAGGGCCGTGCCATCGCGGCCGGTGACGAACTGCCGGTCGGTGTCGCCCCCAGCGGCAAGACTGGCGTCAACGTTCCGGAGGCGCTGCGCCGCAAGCCCGGCCACCCGGCCGAACTGCGCGTCCTTCCCGGCCTGTACTGGCACCGTATTCTGCCGGAATCGCAGCAAAGCTTCTTCGCCGACCAGTGGAAGGTCGCGCCGGAAGCCGATCGTATGGGCTATCGCTTCCGCGGCGGCCAGGCGCTGCGATTCGTCGAGCGCGAGCAGCCGTTCGGGGCCGGCTCCGATCCGTCCAACATCGTCGACAGCTGCTATCCCTACGGCTCGATCCAGGTGCCCGGCGGCAAGGAGCCGATCATCCTGCATCGCGACGCCGTCTCCGGCGGCGGCTACTTCATGGTCGGCACGGTGATCTCGGCCGACATGGACCTGATCGGCCAGTTGCAGCCAAACATGCCGACGCGCTTCGTCGAGATCGACATGGAGGGCGCGCTGGCCGCGCGCGCCGATCGCAAAGCTCTTCTGCAGAAGATCCGGGCGGCATTGGCCTGACCGCGCGAGCGGGCAGGCGTGTGCCGGGTTTCCACGACTGACATGACAAAGGGGTAGTTCAATGAAGAGTTTGGTTCGTGTTCTCTTGGCGTCCTCGGCGCTGGTGCTATCGGCCGGCGCCCATGCCGCCGACTGGTATCCTTACGATGCGGCCAAGATCGATCCGCCGTTCGCGGCTGACGGCAAGTCGTCCGATGTGAAGTACGTGCCGCTAGAGAAGGCCTCCAAGCCGTGGAAGCTGTGCGTCTCGTTCCCGCACATGAAGGACGCCTACTGGCTCGGCGTCGACTACGGCGTGGCGGAGGAGAGCAAGCGCCTCGGCGTCAAGATGAACCTGGTCGAAGCCGGCGGCTACACCGAGCTCAACAAGCAGATCTCGCAGATCGAGGATTGCGTTGCGAGCGGCACCGATGCGGTCATCATCGGCGCGATCTCGGCCGACGGTCTGAGCAAAGTGATCGGCGAGATCGCCAAGAAGAAGATCCCGGTGATCGACCTCGTCAACGGCATCTCCTCGCCGGAGGTCTCGGCGAAGTCGCTGGTGTCGTTCTACACGATGGGTGCCGAGACCGGCAGCTATCTCGCCAAGAAGCATCCGGCCGGCACGCCCGAGGTCGTGGTCGGCTGGTTCCCGGGTCCGGCCGGGGCCGGCTGGGTCGAGGCCGCCAACAAGGGCTTCATGGACGCGGTGAAGGGCTCGGCGATCAAGGTGCTGGAGCCGAAATATGGCGACACCGGCAAGGAGGTGCAGGCCAAGCTGGTCGAGGACGCGCTGCAGACCGCGCCCAACATTCGCTACGTCGCCGGCACGGCCGTGACCGCCGAGGCGGCGCAGGGCCTGATCCGCGAGCGCGGCCTGAAAGGCAAGGTCGATCTGCTCGCCTTCTACATGACCCCCGGCGTCTATGAGGGCATTAAGCGCGGCCTGATCATGGCGGCGCCTGCGGACTCCATGGTGGTCCAGGGCCGCATCGCGGTCGACCAGGCCGTGCGCATCCTCGAAGGCAAGGACTACGTGAAGCACGTCGGTCCGAAGATCTTCGTGGTCGACTCCGCGAACGTCGCCACCGTGCCGCAGGCGAACATCCTTCCCCCCGACGGCTTCAAGCCCGTCTTCAACTGAGCGGGGGAAATGTGCGGCTCTGCCTTTGTTCCCTGACGGGGCAGGGCCGCATCGCAGGGGGCAGTTGATGAGCAGTGTGGCTGCACCGCTGGTCGAGATGACCGGGATCTCGAAGGAGTTTCCCGGCGTCAAGGCGCTCAGCGGCATCCATCTCAAGGTCGAGCGCGGCGAGGTGCATGTGCTGTTCGGCGAGAACGGCGCCGGAAAGTCGACCTTGATCTCGATTCTCTCCGGCGTGTTCCGGCCGACCGCCGGCTCGATCAGCATCGATGGCAACGAGGTCAGCTTTCATTCGGTGCATGATGCGGCCAAGGCCGGCATCGGCACCGTGTTCCAGGAATTCTCCTTGGTGCCGACCCTGCCGGTGTTCGAGAATCTCTATCTCGGCCGCGAGCTGATGCGCGGCCCGCTCACCGATCGCCGCGCCATGCTCGCCGGCGCGCGCAAACTGTTTGCCGAGCTCGATTTCGACATCGACGTCACGCGGCCGGTGTCCAGCCTGTCGCGGGCGCAGCAGCAGATGGTGGAGATCGCGAAAGCGTTTCTCTCCAATGCGCGCGTGCTGATCCTGGACGAGCCGACGGCCTCGCTGACCGAGCGCGAGACCGAGCGCCTGTTCGGCTTCATCGCCAAGGCCGCGGCGTCGGGCGTCGGCATCATCTACATCTCGCACCGGATCCAGGAATTCCAAGAGATCGCCGACCGCATCTCGATCCTGCGCGACGGCCGTCTGATCGCCACCGTGCCGGCGCGCGGTACCTCCGAGCGCGAGCTGATCGAGCTGATGACGGGCCGCGCCGTCGATCAGGTCTATCCGAAGATCGCGCATCGCGCCGATGGCCCGGTCGCCATGACGCTGGAGGGCATCCGAACCGCCGGCGTCCATGGTGCTGATCTTGAGGTTCGCGCCGGCGAGGTGCTCGGCTGCGCTGGCCTCGTCGGCAGCGGCAAGTCGCGGATCTGGCGCGCGGCAATCGGGCTGCAGCCGCTGCAGGCCGGCAAGGTCATGCTGAAGGGCCGCGACGTCACCGGTGCGGCGACGCGCGCACTGCTCAAGGACGGCGTGTTCTTCCTGCCCTCCGACCGCAAGAGCGAGGGGCTGCAGATGACCGCCAGGGCCCGCGACAACATCGAGCTCAGCCTGCTCGATCGCGCCGATGTCGCCGGTCTCCTCGGCTTCGTGCGGCCAGGGCGCAGCCGTACGCTGACGGATGCGATCGGCGACAAGGTCGGCATTGCCAAGGTCGCGATGGATCGTGCGGTGTCGAAGCTGTCCGGCGGCAATCAGCAGAAGGTGCTGTTCGGCAAGGGTTTTGCTGATAGCCGCGACGTCTACATCTTCGACGAGCCGACGGTCGGCGTCGACATGGGCACGCGCATGGCACTGTACCAGTTGATCAAGGACATCGCCGAGGCCGGCAAGGCCGTGGTCGTGATCTCCTCGGACCTGCCCGAGGTGATGAACCTGTCGCATCGGCTGCTGGTGTTCGCCAAGGGCCGCATCGCGGCCGAGCTGTCCGGCGGCGCTGTCACCGAAGAGAACGTCTTGAAACATTTCTTTGCTGAAACGGAGGGCTCGGCGTGAGCATGCCAACCACGACAATCGCCGAGGACACCACAGCGCCACGCCGCGCCAATGCGCTGCTCGCGGGCCTGCGCGCGGTGTTCCTGCGCGTCGGCGTGCTGCCGTTCTTCCTGCTCGCCACCCTGATCGCGTTCTCCCTGGTGTCAAAGGAGTTTTTGGCGCTGCAGAACCTCACCAATGTCGCGCGGCAGTCGGTGTATCTGATCTTGGTGTCGCTGGGGCAGATGCTGGCGCTTGTCACCGGCGGCTTCGACCTCTCCGTCGGGACGGCGATTGCGCTGACCTCTGTGGTTTCGGCGATTGCGATGGTCGCGCTCTCGCACGCCTTGCCGCCGGACATGCTGTGGCTCGTCATCGTGCTCGGCTGCTGCGCCGGTTTGGCGGCGGCGCTCATCATCGGCAGCATCAACGGACTCGGCGTCGCCGTGTTCGGCGTCTCGCCCTTCATCATGACGCTCGGCGTGCAATCCGTCGGCGCCGGCATCGCGCTGTTCCTGACCGGCGGCGTGCCGGTCTCCGGCGTGCCTTACGAGTTTGGCGATATCCTCGGCTTCGGCCGTGTGTTCGACATTCCAGTGCCAGTGCTGGTCGCAGTGGTCGCAGCCATCACGATCTGGCTGGTGATGAACCGCACCCGGCTCGGCAAGCACATCCAGGCTGTCGGCGGCAACGTCAAGGCGGCCAGGCTCTCGGGCGTCAACACCACCAAAGTGCTGTTCATCGCCTATGCGCTGTGCGCGCTGCTCGCCTCGGTCGCGGGTCTGCTGCTGACCGCCCGGGTCGGCTCCGGCGAGACCAATCTCGGCGGCACCATCGCACTCGAATCGATCGCGGCCTGCGTCATCGCCGGCGTCTCGCTCCATGGCGGCATCGGCCGGGTCGAGAATGTCGTGCTCGGTGGCTTCTTCATCGTGCTCTTGCAGAACGGCATGAACATCGCGCAGATCGGCTCCTACATGCAGATGGTGCTGCTCGGCTCGCTGCTGGTGCTGGCGGTCATCCTCGATCAGTTCCGCTATCGGCTTCTGGTAGGCGAGCATTGATCGGTGGCCCCTGGACGTTGCTGCCGCAATCCGGCATCACCTCGTGCATTTTGCGACTGGGTGAGGACAGATGAGCGACGACCTTCACATGATCAGCGCGGGCGGCATCACTGCCGCGGTCAAGGCTCATGGCGCCGAACTGTGCTCGTTGAAGACGGGCGGGGGCCTGGAGTTGCTCTGGCAGGCCGGAGCCGTCTGGCCGCGCCATGCGCCATGGTTGTTTCCGATCGTCGGCCGACTCAAGAATGACCAGCTCCACCACCGCGGCCAAACCTATCCGATGACGCAGCACGGCTTCGCCCGCGACCTGCGATTCACCTGGCTGGAGCGCGGGGCCGAGTCGTGCGTGTTGCAGCTGACCGACGACGAGACGACGCGGGCGCGCTATCCGTTCGCCTTCCGTCTCACGGTGAGCTACCGGATCACCGCTGATGCGCTGGACGTGGTGGTCGAGATCGCCAACCCCGGCGCGGAGGTTCTGCCCGCCTCGTTCGGCGGCCATCCCGCCTTCAACTGGCCGCTGCTCCCCGGCCAGCCGAAGGAGAGCTATCGGCTGATTTTTGCAGAGCCGGAGCCGGCGCCGATCCGCCGTCTGACTGGCGGTTTGCTGCGCGAGCGGCCGGAGCCCTCACCGATCGAGGGGCGCGTTCTCCCGTTGAGCGAACGTCTGTTCGACGACGATGCCGTGATCCTCGATCAGCCTGCCAGCCGTTCGGTTCGCCTCGTCGGAACCACAGGACCGGCGCTTGAGTTAACTTGGGATCATTTTCGTCAGCTTGGAATCTGGTCGAAGCCCGGCGGCGTGCCGTTCCTGTGCATCGAGCCGTGGCGCGGCTTTGCCAGTCCGCTCGATTTCGACGGCGAGTTTGCGGCCAAGCCCGGCGTCATGCACATCGCCCCGGACTCTGCAGAGACGCTGCGATGCCGCATCCGGGTCGACGGATTGGTATGACTTATGCTCGCAGCGCCCATTTGCGTGCACAGCGGTAACTGTGACTCGCAGTTTTGGGCCTGGAAATGACGGCGCCGTGACCTACATCAGAGACGAGCGCGGAACTTTGGCTATGATGCGTCGAACGACCGGCGGTTGGTGGGCGCTTTCTCCGAACTGATAACGGTCGATCATCGAACATGATGTGCGGCGTGATGTCAGGCGCTCTTAGCTGGCTCTTGCAGCCGGCAGCGCTGCGAGTTCGCCATCGGCCGGCGTGCAGAGATCTCGCGGCGGGGGCGCGTAAGTGGCGTTACGCGGGGAACGGGAGGATGGGATGGTGTTGAGAGCTGTTATCGGCACGATTACATGCGCCGTGTTGCTCACGGCGAGCGATGCTGTGGCGGGGGCCTATCGGCCGGGTGACTTCCTCAAGCTTGATCTGTCGAAGGCCGTGTTGTCGCCGGAGCCGCTCGGCCCCGAGGCGCATTTCGAACCTGTGCCTATCGAAGCCAAATCAGATCGACCTGCAGTCGCCGTCCGTTCCGCGATCGACCCGGACGAGCGCTCCGCCATCCCGCGCGCCGTCGCCACCCGGCGCGCTCATGGCACCAGGACGGCCGAGCGGCCCCGCGGCGCCGCTCGCACCAAGCTCGTCCATCGGCGCGGCAATCCGCTGGACGCGCAGGCGATGGATACGCGCATCCAGACCTGGCCGTGCCGGCCCGGCAGCGGCGGCATCTGCAACTGGCGCTGAGCAGACAGGCTCGGCGTGCGCCTGCACGCCGGAACCGACCTCCCGACATCTTGATTGAGGTGGATGCCGGCTCGCTTGAACTCCCAAGCGGAGCGACGGCAAGCTGAGCGCTTCCCGCCAAGGTCTTGATGTTTCGAGGCTGCCGCCGGCGTTCGCTGGCGAGTGGTTCGCGCGATTCCAGGAGAATTCATGAACGCCATCGACACCCAGGGTATTCGTCTGCCCAAGCTCGGGCTCGGCACCTTTCGCATGCAGGGCACCGTCTGCCGCGAGGCCGTCGAGAGCGCGCTCGCGCTCGGGTACCGCCACATCGATACTGCCGAGATGTACGCCAACGAGGACGCGATCGGTGCTGCACTTGCGGCAACAAATCTGCCGCGCGCCGAATTGCACGTCACCACCAAGGTCTGGCCGGAGAACCTCGCGCCGGACGCGATCCGTCGCGCATTCGACACGAGTCTGAGGAAGCTCAGACTGGAGTTCGTCGACCTCTATCTCATCCACTGGCCGGCCAAGGGAATGGACCTGCCGGCTGCGCTGGAGACACTGTTGAAGCTGAAGGAGGAGGGGCGCACGCGCGCGGTCGGCGTCGCCAATTTCACCGTCGCGCTGCTGAAGCAGGCGGTCGAGGAGATTCGGGCGCCAGTGGCGTGCAATCAGGTCGAGTATCACGTGATGCTCGATCAGTCGAAGCTGATGGCTTACATGGCGAGCCGGTCAATTCCCCTGGTGGCTTATTGCCCGCTGGCGCAGGGACGCGCCGCCGCCGACGAGACGCTGGGGGCCATCGGCAGGAAGCATGGCGCCAGCGCCGCCCAGGTCGCGCTGAAATGGCTGTTGGACCAGGATGGGGTGGCGGCGATCCCCAAGGCAGCGCGCCCGGAAAGTCAGCGGGCGAACTGGGATGCGATGAAGCTTCAACTCGATGATGAGGATCGTGCCACCATCGCGTCCCTCCCGAAGGACAAGCGCTTCGTCAATCCGGCCTTTGCGCCGGACTGGGATCGCTGACGACCGTGCCATCGGCTCGGGGTGAATGGACCACAGAAAATGGCCCCTTGCGGGGCCATTGCTGCGTCGAAGTCCGCGGATCAGTCGCGCTTGATGATCACGGTGCGGTCATGATGGCGGTGGAGCGGCCGGACATAGCGGTGAGGTCGGTACTCACGATGCATGCGGTATTCGGCGTGGGAGCGATCCCAGCCGTGGTGGTAGTGATGGCCGCCACGCTTGATGACCACCGTCTCGGCGTTGGCGATCGACGGCGCCGCGAGCGCGACGACCGCAAGGGAAGCGAGCGCGAGAGCGATTTTCTTCATGTTGTCCTCCAGAATGAAAGTGCGGGATCAACTTGAAGTGTGAAAGAACGTTCCGCAGGAACTTCCACGAAATTGCTGAATACACGTTCAGATTTGGTCTTCACGCTTGCGGGCGAGTTGCGTCTCGAGCCTGCCGCGTCAGTCGCACTTCCTGAGCGCTGGCGTCGGCTTGCCGTTGGCGACGAAGCGCGCCTCGCGAATGGTATAGCTGCCGTCCTCGCCACGATTGAACACCGAGCGGATGCCGCCGTCCGTCGTCTTGATGATCCCGTTCTCGCGCGTCTGGTGCGCCCTCGACAGGACGATCGAGAGGACCAGAGTCTGGTCGGGTTCGATCCGCGCGTTGGCGACCTCATTGACGTCGGAGGGATCATGGTCGCGGCGATAGACCAGGCTGCCGTCCGGCGAGATCTCGTAGGAGATGATGGCGCCGCGGCCTCTGACCGGAGGCGCACTGCAATCAGCAGCCCAGGTTCCGATCAGGCCCCACGCACGTGCCACCTCGGCCGCATCGTCCGCCGAGGCGGCCGGCGCGAAGGATGATGCGAGCAGGAGGATTGCGAGCAGGCGTTGGGAGATCGAGGTCATGCGGTCTCGCAGGAATGTCGTCCGTTCATCTTAATGCACCGCGTCAACGGCGCAATGTCTGACCTGCGAGATAGGCCCGAAGCGTCGATCTTCCGGTGCGGGTCTTGCCGGAGCCGCCGACAAGGCGCATGCTATCGGCAACTACAAATAAGATGTGGGGGAGGCCGAGCATGTCCGCGCTGTCGCGCCGTCATTTCCTGTTGTCTTCCGGAGCGGCCGCCATGGCTGCGGTGTCGGGCCCGGCTCACGCGGCGATGGGGCCGGCCGACAAGTTCGACCTTCTCATCAAGGGCGGCGACGTCATCGATCCCAGCCAGGCCCTGCGCGGCCGGCGCGACATCGGGATCCGCTGGGGCGTGGTCGAGGCCCTCGAACCGGATATTCCGGTCGAGCGTGCGCTGCGGTCGATCGACGCTGCAGGCCGGCTGGTGATGCCGGGCCTCATCGACCTCCACAGCCACGTCTATCCCTATGGCTCGGCGATCGGGATTCCGCCGGACGAGCTCGTGCAATTCCAGGGCACCACGACGGTCGTCTCGGCCGGCGATGCCGGGGTGAACAATCTGGCGGCGCTGCGCCGCTTCATCGCCGCCCAATCGCGCGCCCGCATCTACGCCTTCGTCCATATCGCCAACAACGGTCTGTCGGCATTTCCAGTGGCCGAGCTCTACAACATCGACAACGCGCAGGTCGAGGCTTGTGCCATGGCGCTGGCGGAGAACCCGGACTTTCTGCTCGGCGTCAAGGTGCGGATGTCGGAGAACGTGATCTTCAAGCACGGGCTCGAGCCGCTGAAGCGCGGCATCAAGGCCTGCGAGCTCTGCGGCTGGCCGGCGCGGATGATGGTGCATATCGGTGGCGTCGAGACCGGTGAGTTGATGTCGCAGATCCTGGACCTGCTGCGCCCCGGCGACATCCTGACCCATGCCTATTCAGGCGCGCCGAACATGGGCGGCGCCTTCACCAACATCGTCCAGGACGGCAAGCTCTTGCCGGCCGCACTCGCCGCCAAGCAGCGCGGCGTGCTGTTCGATGTCGGCCATGGCGGCGGCAGCTTCGATTTCACCGTGGCCGAGGTCGCGATCCCCGGCGGCTGCGGCCCGGACACCATCTCCTCCGACATCCACGTGTTCTCCGGCAACAGCCCGGGCATGCCGTTCCTGCCCAACGTGATGGCGAAATTCATGGCGATGGGACTCTCGCTGGAGCAGGTGGTGAGCATGGCGACCTCGGCGCCGGCCAAGATCATCAACCGTGCGCCGAGGATCGGCACCTTGCAGGTCGGCGCGCCGGCCGACGTCGCAATCATGGACCTGGTCGAGGGTCCCGTCAGCTTCGTCGATACCCGCGGCAACAAGCGCGAGGGTAAGCTGCAGCTCAAGCCGGTGCAGACGGTGATCAATGGCGTGCCGTTCGGGCGGCCCTACCAGTCGCCCTTTTCGGTGCGGTGAGCAGCGCGCGATCACTCGATCGCGCGCGTCCGCTCCACATTGGACGAGCGCAGTGGCACGCCGAACTCCTCCCGGCAGACGTCGGCGAGCACCGCGATGCCCTCGCGGATGTCCTGATGCGAGGGGCTGGCGAAGCACAGCCGCAGGCGGCTCCGCGCATGCGCGGCGTCGGTGGACCATTCCGGTCCCGGATTGATCGACACGCCGCGCTTGAGCGCGGCCTGTGACAGCTTCATCGCGTCAACCTGGTCCGGCAGCTTGAGCCAGAGGAAGATTCCGCCCTTCGGCGCCTCGAACTCGGCGGCGGTGCCGAACTCGGCGTTGAGCGCCTCGATCAGGGTGTCCAGCTTGGCGCGCAGGCCCCGCACCAGCTGCGGCACGTGGGTCGCGAAATGCGGCCTGCAATATTCCGCAAGCACCATCTGCTCCAGCGCGCCCGAGCCGGCATCGGTCTTGAGGGACAGCAGCACCGACATGATCTCCCAGGGGGCGACCAGGAAGCCGACCCGCAACGCGGGCGCGACCGACTTCGAGAACGACCCGAGATGGATCACTCCGCCATGGTCGGACATGCCGTGGATCGCGCGGGGCCGTTTGCCATCCCAGATCAGGTCGGCGTAGCAGTCGTCCTCGAACACCGGTACGCCATAGGCGCGCGACAGCCATAGCAGCTCGGCCCGGCGGCTTTCCGGCATGATGGTGCCGGTCGGGTTCTGTACCGTCGGAATGGTATAGATGTATTTCGGCCGGATGCCACGGTCCTTGAGATCAGCCAGCACCGTCGCCAGCGCATCCGTTCGCATGCCGTCGCGGTCGAGCGGGATGCCGATGACCTTGACGCCCAGTCGCGCCAGCCGCGTCAGCGTGCCCTGGTAATTGTCCTGCTCGACCAGCACGGTGTCGCCGCGCGTCAGCAGCGCCTGGTTGACGAGGTCGAGGCCCTGCAGCGAGCCGGACAGGATCATGATGTCGTCGGCGCGCGCCGACATGCCGGCGTCCCGCGTCAGCTTGGCGGCAAGGAAGTCCCGCAGTGGCCGGTAGCCTTGAGGCCCATGCGCGAGGCCGTAGGTGGCCAGCGCGCGTCCCTCGCGGGCGAGCACGGCGTCGGCGGCCGCGCGCAAGCCCTCCACGGGCACGGCATCGGCGTCGTTGTTGCCGCCGACGAAGCTGTATTTTGCGAGTCCCGTCCAGCGCGCGGCCGGTGCGGGCAGGCCGGGGCTGAGGAGGGGTGCAAAATCGAATGCGGCCATGAGGCGCGGCTCCCTTGTTCTCGATTTGAGGCGACTTTAAACAGATACCAGGGCGCTTGTCCTCGCAGGGCAGGTCCTTTTCCCGGGGGAAGGCGACCTTCGAACGGCGGTTCCACCGCTCTGGCGCGCGCCTGCGATCCCGGCTAAAGCAGCCCGGAAAAGCAGCGAGACTTGCAATGGCCGACTCGATCCAGGAAGTTCTGTACGCCTTCGCCAAGGGTGAGATGGTCGTCGTGACCGATGACGACGACCGCGAGGGCGAGGGCGATCTCATCGTCGCCGCCTCGCTCTGCACGCCCGACAAGATGGCGTTCATCATTCGCCATACCTCCGGCATCGTCTGCGCGCCGATCACGGCCGACGACGCGCGGCGGCTGCGGCTCGACCCGATGGTCGCGCACAATGATTCCAACCACACCACGGCCTTCACCGTCTCGATCGATTACAAGCCGGACGGTGGCACCGGCATCTCGGCCGAAGAGCGCGCTTCCTGCTGTCGTGCGCTCGCCAACCCGAATGCCGGCGCCACTGATTTCGCGCGACCCGGCCACATCTTCCCATTGATCGCGCGTGACGGCGGGGTGCTGCTGCGCTCCGGCCACACCGAGGCGGCAGTCGATCTCTGCAAGCTCGCGGGGCTCCCGCCGGTCGGCGTCATCTCCGAGTTGATGAACGACGACGGCACGGTCATGAAAGGCGAGCAGGTCGTTCGTTTCGCCGCGGCCCACAATCTCAAGCATGTCACCATCGCCGACCTGATCTCGTACCGGCAGGCGCGCGAGAAGCTGATCGAACGGGTGTCGACCTTCACGACCGACAGCCCGATCGGACCGCTGCAGGGCTTCGCCTACCGCTCGCCGTTCGATCCGATCACCCACGCCGCGTTCGTCTATAACGGCATCGGCGACGGCAAGAACGTGCTGACGCGGCTGCACAAGCCCAACATCGTGAAGGATCTGATCGCAGGTCCGCAGCGTATCCAGGCGGTGCTGCAGCACTTCAAGCAGGCCGGTCGCGGCGTGCTGATCTATCTGCGCGACGGGGCGGCCGGCGTTCCAGTCGAGCCGGTCGAAGAGCCGCACACCGCGGAGGCCGATCGCCATCGTCAGTGGCGCGAGGTCGGCGTCGGTGCGCAGATCCTGCGTGATCTCGGCGTTACCTCGATCCGGAACCTGACGTCGTCGGCGCATGACTACAAGGGCCTGTCGGGTTTCGGCATCGAGATCGTCGCCAACGAGCGGCTTGAAGGCTGAACCTCCAGGATTTAACCTCTAGACTGCTGCGACCCGTGCGCAGCGAGACGCGAAAGGACCATTCATGAGCGCGCGCCCTCAGGCAAAGGACAAGCCGGCCCAGTCGAGCTTCCAGTGGGACGATCCCTTCCTGCTGGACGATCAGCTGACCGAGGACGAGCGCATGGTGCGTGACACCGCGCGCGCCTACGCCCAGGACAAGCTGCTGCCGCGCGTGACCAAGGCCTATCTCGAAGAGAAGACCGACCGCGAGATATTCAACGAGATGGGCGAGCTCGGCCTGATCGGCATCACCTTGCCGGAGGAATATGGCTGCGCCAATGCGAGCTACGTCGCCTATGGCCTCGTGGCGCGCGAGATCGAGCGGGTCGATTCCGGCTATCGCTCGATGAACTCGGTGCAGTCCTCGCTGGTGATGTATCCGATCTACGCCTATGGCGACGAGAGCCAGCGCAAGAAGTATCTGCCGAAGCTCGCCAGCGGCGAATGGGTCGGCTGCTTCGGCCTCACCGAGCCGGATGCCGGCTCCGATCCGGCCGGCATGAAGACGCGCGCCGAGAAGGTCGCCGACGGCTACCGCCTGACCGGCAGCAAGATGTGGATCTCGAACGCGCCGATCGCCGACGTGTTCGTGGTGTGGGCCAAGTCGGCCGCGCATGACAACCAGATCCGCGGCTTCATCCTCGAAAAGGGCATGAAGGGCCTGTCGGCGCCGAAGATCGGCGGCAAGCTCTCCTTGCGCGCCTCGATCACCGGCGAGGTGGTGATGGACGGCGTGGTGGTGCCGGAGAGCGCGCTGCTGCCCAACGTGTCCGGCCTGAAGGGGCCGTTCGGCTGTCTCAACCGCGCCCGCTACGGCATCTCCTGGGGCGTGCTCGGCGCCGCCGAGGACTGCATGCATCGCGCCCGCCAGTACACGCTGGACCGCAAGCAGTTCGGCAAGCCGCTCGCCGCCACCCAGCTGGTGCAGAAGAAGCTCGCCGACATGGAGACGGAGATCGCGCTTGGCCTGCAGGCAAGCTTGCGCGTCGGCCGCCTGATGGACGAGGGCAAGATGGCCCCGGAGATGATCTCGATCGTCAAGCGCAACAATTGCGGCAAGGCGCTCGACATCGCCCGCGTCGCGCGCGACATGCACGGCGGCAACGGCATTTCGATCGAGTATCAGGTGATGCGCCACGCCGCCAACCTCGAGACGGTCAACACCTACGAGGGCACGCATGACGTTCATGCGCTGATCCTGGGCCGCGCCATCACCGGCATCCAGGCGTTCTTCTAGTCTTCGTCGTTCCGGGGGCTCTGCAGGAGTCCTGTCATCGTCCGCCCCGGGTCTCGCCTTTGGCGAGCTTGAGGACAGGCTCCAGCGGACGATCCGGTACTCGGAAACAACAGGATCAGTCGAGATGTCGCGGCGTACCGAATGCCCCGCCTGCGCGGGGCATGACGTCCGAGAAACGGGTCATCAAGTGCCCGTCGAAAGATGAGGCAAGTGATGGCCGAGGAAGACGTCCCGTTCAACCGTCATTTCCCGCTTCCCGCGGGCGTCGTCGAAGAGGTGCGCCCCGGCATTCGCCGCGTCCTCTGCAACAATCCGAGTCCGTTCACCTTCACCGGCACGGTCAGCTACATCGTGGGCACCGGCAACGTCGCGATCATCGATCCCGGCCCGGACAACGAGGCCCATGCGCAGGCGCTGCTCGATGCCATCAGAGGCGAGACGGTGACGCACATTCTGGTGACGCACACCCATCGCGATCACTCGCCGAACACCGGCCGGCTGAAGGCCGCGACCGGCGCCACCGTCTATGCGGAGGGCCCGCATCGCGCCTCGCGGCCGCGCTACGAGAGCGAGAAGCACAATCCGGAATCCGGCGTCGACCGCGACTTTGCGCCGGATGTCACCGTTGCCGACGGCGACGTGATCGAAGGGCAGGGCTGGCAGCTCGAAGCCGTGGCGACGCCCGGCCATACCGCCAACCATCTCGCCTTCGCCTGGGGCGAGCGCGGCACCACTTTCGTCGGCGATCACGTGATGGGTTGGGCGACCTCGATCGTGGCGCCGCCAGACGGCGCGATGGTCGACTACATGGCCTCGCTGGAGCGGCTCGCCGCGCGACCTGAGGAGCTGTATTTCTCAGGCCACGGCCCGGAAATTCCGGAGGGACCGCGCTACACGCGCTTCCTGATGCGCCATCGCCAGGCGCGCGAAGCCTCGATCCTGCATCGTCTCGCCAAGGGCGAGGCTGACATCCCGACGATGGTGCGCGCGATCTACATCGGCATCGACCCGCGGCTCACCACGGCGGCGGGCTACTCCGTTCTCGCCCATCTGGAAGACCTCGTCGCCCGCGGCATCGTCGCAACGGAGGGCGATCCGGTGATCGGCGGGACGTATCGGCTGGTGTAGGGAATAGCGAATAGCGAGTAGGGGAAGAGTGCGAGCCGGGAAGACTTCAATCCCTATTCGCTACTCGCTATTCGCCATTCGCCCCGCTCACTTCTTCACCGTCTTCGCATTCCCCTTCGCCGCCACCGGCGGCGGCGTGACCTTCTTCACCGGCTTCTGCGCCTCGGCCTCGCCGGCGTTGGACAGGTCCTCGATCAGCTTGGTCACGCGCGCGGCGTTGCTGCCGATATCGGACTCGAAATAGCGCGAGGCGGAGCGGACGTCGACGCGGGAATCCTCGCCGTCGGGCTGGATGCGGATCGAGATGTCCTCGCGGAAGCCCATGATCGGTGTGCGTGCGACCGCCTCGATGCGGCCGACGCGGCGCGGCGGCTGCGGCGCGCGCTCGTCGACCACGAACCATTTGCGCCGGTTGACCAGCTTCAGGGCGATCGCGTAGGCGCGATCGGGCGGCAGCTCGATCTGCACCGGCTCGATGTCCGGATAGAATTTCTGCTGCTGCTCGGCTGAATACAGCCCGGCATAGACGGCCGTGTTGGTGCCGTCGCCGTTGCGGAGCGGCGCCAAAGCCTCGAAGCGCGGCGGATCGATCGGGTCGGTGGTGATGTCGTAGATCTTCGGCAGCTTGCGGTACTGGAGCGCGAGGTAGGCCGGATAGGCCAGCACCACGGCATCGATCATGAAGGCGAGCAGAATTCGGCTCATGCCGCGGCTGCCGTTGCGCCAGATCGCGACGAAGGCGGCAAGTCCGAGCAGGATCGACAGCGCGGCAAGCCCCAGCGCGCCGAAGAACGTCGCCAGCGCCGGCTTCATCTCCAGAAAATCGAAGCGCAGGATCAGGATCGAGACCAGCACGGCGACGACCGAGAACACCGCCAGATTGCGGGTCCAGGTCGCGAGGCTGGAGATCGGCTCCGACAGATAGGGGGCGTGAAACCTGCGTGCCATCGTGTCAGGAACTGCCGGGTTGGGCCGCTGCCTGCATTGCGCCGGGCGGCCGGGTCATCCGTGTGAGACCACGCGGATGGGGTAAATTCAAGAGGCGTCTGGTCCGGAGAGGGCGGATGATCCGGACACCGTCTCAGGTGCTTTCGCTGGAGCGGACGCGCAAGGCCGTCAGCATCAACAGGACGGTCGCGATGGAGAATGCTGCGCCGGTCGTGAACGTCGCCTGCGGCCCATAGGCGTGCCACAGCCAGCCCGCCAGCAGGCTTGCGACGAGCAGCGCACCGCCGGTGACGAGGTTGAAAAGGCCGAAGGCGGTGCCGCGCAAGTCCGGTGGGGCGGTATCGGCGACCATCGCCGAGAGCAGCCCCTGCGACAGTCCAAGATAGAGGCCCCAAAGCGCGACGCCGATCGCGGTGCCGATCAGGCCGGGCAGGAATGCCAGCGTCAGGTCGGCGGCTGTCAGCACGACGAGGCCACAGGTCAGCACGTTGCTGCGGCCGATATGGTCGGAAAGGATTCCGGCCGGCATGGCCACGCCGGCATAGACCAGGTTCATCAGCACGTAGACCAGCGGGATCAGGAATAGGGGAAGGCCGTTGGCCTGCGCCTTGAGCACCAGGAACGCCTCGCTGAAGCGGGCCAGCGCGAACACCGCGCCGATGGCGACCACGATCCAATAGGCGCGTGGCAGCCGGCGCAGCTCGCGCGCATGGATCGGCCAATCGCGGCGCGGCACAGGCGCGGTCTCCACCGGTTCGCGCAGGCCGAACAGGATCAGCAGCACGGCGAGCGCGGCCGGCAGTGCCGACCACCAGAACACCGCGCGGAAGTCGTTGGCGTAGAGCGCCATCAGTGCCACGGCGAGGAGGGGGCCGGCAAAGGCGCCGACCGTGTCGAGCGCCTGGCGCAGGCCGTAGCTCGCGCCGCGGATGCCTTCCGGCGTCACGTCGGCGATCAGCGCGTCGCGCGGCGCCTCGCGGATGCCCTTGCCGATGCGGTCGACGAAGCGCGCGGCGAGGATCTGCCACGACGTGCTGGCGAGCGGAAACACCGGCTTGGTCAGCGCCGCCAGCCCATAGCCGATTCCGACCAGAAGCTTGCGCTTGCCGATCCGGTCCGACAGAGCGCCGGAGAACACCTTCGTGACCGCCGCGGTGGCCTCGGCCACGCCTTCGATCAGACCGATGGTCACCGTAGAAGCGCCGACCACGGTCGCGAGGAAGATCGGCAGCAGCGCGTGGATCAGCTCCGAGGAGATGTCCATCAGGAGCGACACCAGCCCGAGCGTCAGCACCGTCGACGGCACGTCGCGCCACGTCGTGCGCGCGGTCCGTGGTCCTGTCGTGTTCATCATGATATTGTAGCGATTGGATCTCGTCGAGCCTTGCGCCACGTCAACGCTGTATGCCGGCTGCAATGCAGAACGGCCTCCCCGGTGATGGAGAGGCCGTTCGTAATGATGCGCCGTTGGACGTGGCCTGCTCAGGCCGCGGCGTTGGGGAAGCGATAGCTCTTGAACTGGTCGCGCAGCGCGGTCTTCAGGATCTTGCCGGTTGCCGTGTGCGGAATGCCGTCGACGAAGGCGACGTCATCGGGCATCCACCATTTGGCGATCTTGCCTTCCATGTATTTCAGGATGTCCTCGCGCGTCGTCGTCTGGCCGGGCTTCAACTGCACGATCAGCAGCGGGCGCTCATCCCATTTCGGATGATAGACGCCGATGACGGCAGCCTCGGCGACGGCGGGATGGCCGACCGCGAGATTCTCCAGGTCGATCGAGGAGATCCATTCGCCGCCGGACTTGATGACGTCCTTGGAGCGGTCGGTGATGCGCATGTAGCCATGTTCATCGACGGTGGCGACGTCGCCGGTGTCGAAGAAGCCTTCATCGTCGAGGATGTTGCTGTCGACCTTGTAGTAGGCCTTCGACACCGCGGGTCCGGAGACCTTGAGCCGGCCGAAGGTCTTGCCGTCCCACGGCAGCTCGGTGCCGGCATCGTCGGTGATCTTCATCTCGACGCCGAACGGGGGGAAGCCCTGCGTCTGCAGCACGTCGAGCTTGGCGTCGCCGTCGGCGGCGAGGAATGGCGGCTTCAGGGTGGCGAGCGTGCCGATCGGGCTCATCTCGGTCATGCCCCAGGCGTGACGCACGCCAATGCCCATGTCGAGGAAGGCCTGGATCATCGAGCGCGGCATCGCCGAGCCGCCGCACACCACCATCTTCAGATGCGGCAGTTTGAGGTTATGCGCCTGCATGTGTTGCAGCAGCATCAGCCACACCGTCGGCACGCCGGCGGTGTAGGTCACCTTCTCGGTGTCGAGCAGCTCGTAGACGGACGCGCCGTCGAGCTTGGGGCCGGGCATGACCAGCTTGGTGCCCATCGAGGGAGCGGAGAAGGCAATGCCCCAGCTGTTGGCATGGAACAGCGGAACCACCGGAAGCATTGTGTCTGCTGCGGACGTACCGAGTGAATCCCGGCTATTGGCCATCAACGCATGCAGCACGTTGGACCGATGCGAATACAGCACACCTTTCGGATCGCCCGTGGTGCCGGACGTGTAGCACATCGCGGCTGCGGTGTTCTCGTCGAAGGTCCCCCAGGCGAAATCGCCGTCGGCCTCGCCGATCCACGATTCGTAGGCGACGGCGTTCTTGAGCGTCGTCTGCGGCATGTGTGCGGCGTCGGTCAGCACGATGTAGCGCTCGACGCTCGGCAGCTTGTCGGCGAGCTTCTCGAGGATCGGCACGAACGTCAGATCGGTGATGACGATGCGGTCCTGGGCATGGTTGATGATCCAGCCGATCTGCTCGGGAAACAGGCGCGGATTGACCGTGTGGCAGATCGCGCCGATTCCCATGATGCCGTACCAGACCTCGAGATGACGGCCGGTATTCCAGGCGATGGTGGCGACGCGGTCGCCCAGCTTGATGCCGTCGCGCGTCAGCTTCTGCGAGACCTTGAGAGCGCGGTCGTGGATTTGCCGATAGGTGGTGCGAACGATGGGGCCTTCGACCGAGCGGGTCACGACCTCCTGGGAGCCGTGGATTGTCGCCGCATGCTCGATGATCCGGTGACAAAGCAGGGGCCAGTCTTGCATCAAACCAAGCATCAGGTCGTTCCTCCGGTATTCGCTTGCAGCGAGGGTCTTTTGGTCTCTTTGGTCAATTTTAGCGCGTGCCGCATCCGACGCAAATGGACTTGTGATGGCCACGACGTCGCGCCGGGCCTGATGGTTAGCGCTGTGGCCGTGGCGATCGCATTGAGCTGGCTCATGGCGGCGCCGGCGGAGGCCGCGAAATCAGCGCACCGCAGCCCGCCCGCGGCCTCTGAGCCCGCTGCGAAGCCGGCCGATGGCGTTGCCAAGGTGCCGCTTCCGCAGCCGCGGCCGGCCGACGCGCCGGCGCGGGAGGCGGCCAAGGGCGAGGATGCCGCTCCGCGCGACGAGGCTAGCACCGGTCCAAAGGTGGATGCCAAAGCCCCGCCGCCGCCTTCGGCTTGCAGGCTGGCCCTGACCGAAGAGGTCGCGATCGCGCCGTCGATTCCGCCGATCAAGGGCCCTGGCGGCTGCGGCGGCGAGGACCTAGTGCGGCTGGAGGCGGTGGTGCTGCCTGACAAGCGCAGGGTGGCGCTGACGCCCGCGGCGACCATGCGTTGTCCGATGGCGGCTGCGGTCGTCAATTGGGTGCGCGACGATGTGGCGCCGCTGGCCGAACGGCTCGGCAGCGCGGTCACCGCGCTCGACAATTTCGATTCATATCAGTGCCGCGGCCGCAACAATGTCAGCGGCGCGCAGCTATCGGAGCACGGCCGTGCCAATGCACTGGACGTCCACGGCTTCAGGCTGGCCGACGGCCGCACGATCGATCTCACCGACCGCACCCAGCCGCGCGATTTGCGCGAGGCGGTGCTGCACGCGGTGTGCACCCATTTCTCCACGGTGCTCGGCCCCGACTCCGACTGGTACCACGAGGATCACATCCATCTCGACCTGATGGAGCGGCGGAACAATTACCGGATCTGCCAATGGGACGTGCTCGACCCGCTGCCGAAGGTCGCGCCCCTGATGCCCGCGGCCCGGCCCGAAGATGCGCCGCCACGCGAGACCGCGCAGGCCGACACCGAAAACGCCCGGAAGACCGCGGGCACCAGCGCAGAGCACAACGGCAGCGGTCGCGCCGGCGCGGAGGAGACGAAGGCCGAACCTCCGGCCGCAGCGGAGAGCCCTTCTGCTGACGACAGATCCCGACAGGCCGACGCGGAAGCGCGGCTTCCGGCCGCAAAGCCCGCCGAAACGGCCCACAATCGGCTGACCGGGTCGAAGACCGCGCCTGAACAGCAAAAGGCCGGACGCGCCGCGGCGGAGGCGCGCGCGCCGACCGTAGCTTCCGACAAGGTACAGAATGCAGCCGGGCGGGACCAGCGCGCACAGAACAGTCCCGGTGTGGAGCGGGCTTCGCCGTCGAAGCCGGCTTCTCGGAAGCGCCGTCACAGTCGCCGAAGCTGGGATCCGTTCCGTGGATTGTTCTAGCGCGTGATGAGATGAGGTCTGGTTGCTAGCTGCGAACGAAGGTGCGCTCCCTCTCCCGCTTGCGGGGGAGGGCTGGGGTGGGGGTGTTGCCGCGATTGAGGCTGCCCGAGCGGAGAGAGCCCCCACCCGGCGCTTCGCGCCGACCTCCCCCGCAAGCGGGAGAGGTGAAGCGAGCCTGCGGTTAAGTCGATTCAACCAAGAGGCATCGCGCTCTAGCGCCCAAAACAAAAGAGCGCCGGTTGCCCGGCGCTCTCAAAGAAGGATGCTAAACGCGTTTCTCGGCTTTTGAATTTCGTCCGCCGCAGGCGATGCTTACTGCATCGCGGCGTAGGTGCCGCCGCCCTGCAGCGCCATCTGCGGCTTGTAGGGCGAATCACCCTTCTTCGGATCCAGCACCACGACGATGGTGCCGACCTTCACCCGGTTATAGAGATCGATCGCATCCTCGTTCGTCAGGCGGATGCAGCCCGAGGAGATCGAGGCACCGATATATTCCGGCTGGTTGGTGCCGTGGATGCGGAACAGCGTGTCCTTGCCGTTGGCATAGAGATACATCGCGCGCGAGCCCATCGGATTGTCCGGACCGGCCGCAACGTAGGTCGGGACGCCCAGGCGCTCGATCTCGCTCTTGGTCGGATGCCAGGCCGGCCATTCGGTCATGGCCCCGACCTTGGCGATGCCCGACCACGCCATCGCCTCTTCGCCGACGGTGATGCCGTAGCGAATCGCCTTGCCGCCATCGAGCACGTAATAGAGGTAGTGGCTGTCGGAATCGACCACGATGGAGCCCGGGGCTTCCTTGCGGTGATAGTCGACGATCGCGCGCCGATAGGGCTCGGCCACCGGCGTGTTGGTGTAGCGGATCTTCGCGAGAAGCTCCTTGTCCTTCGGCTTGAAGGCCTGGGTGTTGGTCGCCTCGTACGTCGTGGCCTGCATGCAGCCCGACAGCATCAGGCCGGCGGCCAGGAGTCCGAGTTTCACCTTCAGCGACATGTCACCAATTCCAATCGACAGCTGACGTTGCAATGACACGGCCGCGCCACTGCAGCGCGATTCCACATGTCCCATTATCGTCAAAATCGTTCTCAATTCCAGCCGCTACACGCATAGGTCACGCTGCAGCGCCGCGATTGTTGCTTTTTTGCCGCAAAGTTGCGGGCAGTCATCCACAGCTGTGCTCCGAATGGCACGGTCATGCTCCGCTGGGCGTTACGCGAGAGGCTGCGGGGCATTGGCGAGAAAAGCCCATGGACCGGGCCCGCAAGCTGCGTCACAAGGCGGCAGCATCCCACCGCTAAGTCCCCGAAATTCAGGTTTCGCGATTCGGAGTTTGTCCATGTTCTCGGTGTTCGTCCCGTCGGAAGCCGCACTGAGGAAGATGGCGATCACCGATCCCGCGGCTCTGCCCGACAATGCGGTCTGGGTCGACCTCGTGAACCCGAGCAATGCCGAGGATCGGGCCGTCGAAAAGCTGGCCGGGATTGCGGTGCCGACCCGCGAGGACATGCAGGAGATCGAGATCTCCAGCCGTCTCTACATCGAGAACGGGGCCCGTTACATGACGGCCACGCTGATGTGTCACTCGGATTCCGATATGCCCAGGACCACGGCCGTCACCTTCATCCTGGCTGGCCACCGTCTCGTGACGGTGCGCTACGACCAGCCGCGCCCGTTCGCCGTGGTGGAGGCCAAGCTCGCCCGCAACTGTGCGCCCGGGATCACCGGCGAGATGGTGCTGATGGAGCTGCTCGATGCCGTGATCGACCGCTGCGCCGACATTCTCGAGAAGGTCGGGGCTGATATCGATCAGGTCAGCCACGAGATCTTCGAGCCTAACAATGAACGTCACGGCCATGCCAAGCAATATTCGCAGATCCTGATCGCGATCGGCCGCAAGGGCGACCTGACCTCGAAAGTACGTGAGAGCCTGGTGTCGATCGGCCGCCTCGTCACCTTCCTGTCTGCGGTGGTCGAAGGCGTGAAGTGGTCGAAGGACATGCGTGAGCAGCTCAAGACCATGCAGCGCGACGTCGCCTCGCTGACCGACCATGCGTCCTACCTCGCGAGCAAGATCACCTTCGTGCTGGATGCGATGCTCGGCGTCGTCAACCTCGAGCAGAACAACATCATCAAGCTGTTCTCGGTGATGGCGGTGGTGCTGATGCCGCCGACCTTGATCGCATCGATCTACGGCATGAACTTCAAGATGATGCCGGAGCTCGAATGGGTGCACGGCTATCCGATGGCGCTGGTGCTGATGCTGATCTGTGCGATCGTGCCGTACTACATCTTCAAATTGAAGAAGTGGCTGTAGTGCCGCTGGCCTGAAAATCCAGGCTCTACGCGAGAGGGACGAATCTGCGCGAGGCCTGCGGCATTGTGCCGTCATTCCAGGCGATGCCTCATTCGCGCCCTGTTGTTAGCAGCGGCGTAGAAGGTCATTGATCGATCGTCATGCTGTCCGTCGCTATGCACTTAAGGTGACACATGCGGTGAGATGCAACACATAATAGGAAATACTTGTTAGGCCGGCTGCAATGCCGCTGCAAAGCCGCCCCAATTCCTCAGGTAAAATTTGACGGGAACGCTGAACGTTTGATCGAAACTTCTCTGCGATAAATCTGCACCAGCATGACAAACAACGAGCGCCTCGGCGCGTGGCATGCAAGGCAGAGCTCGAGGGCGCGTTCATCGCGCCTTATCCAAGAGGCGGCGGCAATGGTTGAGAAACGCATAATGGCATCGAACAACGTGATCGATCTTGCCAGCTATCAGCGCAGCCGCGCCGACATTGTCGTGGCCCATGCGTTGTCGCCGCGTACCTGCCGCTACTGCGGCGCCGAACTCGAGGACGACGAGCGCGATGATGACTGCTCCAGCGCTCTCAACGTCGAGTCCGACCGCCTGCGCTGGCGCGCCGCGCAGATTCTGCGCGGTTTGGTGTGCGAAGGCTGAACGACCGTTCTCGACCGGGCGGTATTCAGGCAATGCCGCCCGCGCAGCCAATGATCGGAAATTCAGTGCGCCGATCTCATCCCATGAACAGCGTTCCCTCCGGGAGCGCTGTCTTGTTTGTGGTGGTCGGTAGGTTCCGTAGCGATCTTCGGAGATGGCGTTAATCACGCCTTCGCCCGGTCATCCGGAACTTGCCGAACGTGGCAAGCCGCTATGAACCAAATCGAAGACGGGCAAGCGTCTCTGCGTCGATTGCCTCAGACGTGCTGACCGCCGTTGATGTGGATCTCGGCGCCGTTCACGTAGGAGCTGGTCTCCGAGCACAGCACATAGATGATCTTGGCGACCTCGTCGGGGGTGCCGAGGCGCTGCATCGGGATCTGCTCCTGGACGATCTTCTCGGTGCCCGGCGACAGGATCGAGGTGTCGATCTCGCCGGGGGCGATCGAGTTGACGCGGACGCCGACCCGGCCGAAATCCGACGCCATCTCGCGGGTCAGGGCGGCCAGCGCCGCCTTGGAGGTCGCGTAGGCCGCGCCGGCGAAGGGATGCACGCGCGAGCCCGCGATCGAGGTGACGTTGACGACGGAGCCCCTGGCCGCCTTCAGCTCCTTGATCAGGCCGCGCGCCATCATGATCGGCGCAAAGAAGTTGACGCGGAAGACGTGATTCCAGGTGTCGAGGTCGGTGTCGACGGTGCCGAGCCGGGCGCCGCCGGCGCCCTTCGGCGAGATCGCGGCGTTGTTGACCAGCGCGTGCAGCTCGCCGCCGTCGATCCGCTGTTTGATCTCGGCGATCGCGCGCACGGTGTCCTCGGGATCGGACAGGTCGACCTGGACATGGTCCTCGGGGCCGGCGCCCCACGGGCATTCTTCGGGAAAGGGGTGCCGTGAGCAGGTGAGGACGCGCCAGCCGGCAGAGGAGAAGCGGATCACGGTGGCATGGCCGATGCCGCGGCTGGCGCCGGTCAGCAGCATCGTGCGCCGTGGCTGGTTGGAAGAGGTCGGCATGAATTGCGTCTTTCACGATCCCGGACGGATCAACTTACCACAATGGTTGTGTGTTCGGCGCCTGATTCACGCGCGCGATGGCGATTCGTTGGCGCGTCGGACGCCTAGAGGCCGGGCGCAAGCGCGCGGCGATCCCCCTACGGATACATCCGCACTTTGGTCCAGGGCTGGCCCGAAGCCTCGCGCCGGAATTCGATGCGGTCGTGCAGGCGGAATGGCCGGTCGTGCCAGAACTCCATGCTGACGGGCGTGATGCGCCAGCCGCTCCATCCTGGCGGGCGCGGCACGTCGCCGATGATGTATTGCGCGGCGACCTTGGCGATCGCCTGCTCGAACGCGAAGCGGCTCTCCAGCGGCTGCGACTGCTTGCTGGCCCAGGCGCCGAGCTGCGCCTGCTTCGGCCGGGTCGCGAAATAGGCGTCGGCCTCTTCGTCGGTCACCGGCGTCACGAGGCCGCGGATGCGGACCTGGCGGCGCAGCGACTTCCAGTGAAACAGCAGCGCGGCCTTCGGATTGGCGGCGAGCTCGCGGCCCTTCTGGCTGGCCTTGTGGCTGTAGAAGACGAAGCCGTCCGCGTCATAGCCCTTCATCAGCACCATGCGCACGTCAGGCAGCCCGCTATCGTCGACCGTTGCCAGCGCCATCGCATTTGGATCGTTGGGCTCGCTCTTGCCGGCTTCGGCAAACCACGCCGCAAACAGCGCAAACGGCTCGCCGGCCTGGGTAAAATCGGCCGATGTACCGGATGTTAAGGTTGTCTGGTGTTTGATGCTCGTAGGGTCGGTCATGTGTATGGGGAGTCCGAGTTTTGCGTTCACCCGCGGCCAGGCGCGTGCAAGTCCATTCTGGTCCGGCCCTATATAGGGCATCGGTCCGGCTTGGCCTATCCGCGATCGGTCATGCCGGCACCGCTTTGACACTCATTCTAATCGGCTTGTCCGGCGGCGGCTGCAGCCTGTCGCGCCCTGAAACGGCCTTTGCCAAGATGGACGATGCGGAGATCACCGGCGCGGTCAGCCCGCCGCCCGAGCGCGAGCCGACCGAAGCCGATCTCGCTTTTGCCCGCAACGCCGCGTCGGACGTGCTGACCAAGGGGACCAAGGATTCCAGCCAGCCCTGGCAGAATCCGCAGACCGGCGCCCGCGGCTCGGTGACGCCGATCGCCAAGTCCTACACCGCGGACAACGGCCGTACCTGCCGGGATTTCCTGGCGAGCTACGTCAACGGCAAGACCGAGCGCTGGCTGCAGGGGTCGGCGTGCCGGATCGAGCGGGGGCGCTGGGACATCCAGACGCTCAAGCCCTGGCAGCAAAGCTAGCTGGGATCGTCTGAAACCCGTTGCAAAAATACAACGGACTCCCCAGATGAAATGCAAAGCGGGCGGGGAGCCCATAGGTTAGTATCTGACTTTCTGTAAGGAGACGTGACGGATGCGCGACCCCTATGAGGTCTTGGGGGTGCCGCGAAGCGCCAGCGCTGCGGCCATCAAGAGCGCCTATCGCAAGCTCGCCAAGAAGCACCACCCCGACAGCAACAAGGATGATCCGAAGGCATCGGCAAGGTTTGCCGAGATCAGTTCTGCCAACGAGATCCTGGGCGACGAGGAGAAGCGCAAGCAGTTCGATCGCGGCGAGATCGATGCTGACGGCAAGCCGCGCTTCCAGGGCT
This sequence comes from Bradyrhizobium sp. SZCCHNS3016, assembly GCF_032484535.1. Taxonomy (NCBI): domain Bacteria; kingdom Pseudomonadati; phylum Pseudomonadota; class Alphaproteobacteria; order Hyphomicrobiales; family Nitrobacteraceae; genus Bradyrhizobium; species Bradyrhizobium sp. SZCCHNS3016. The sequence goes on along the minus strand of NZ_JAUETE010000009.1, from coordinate 256,553 downwards.
TTCCTGGTGGCGGCGCCGGGCGCGGCGGTCCAGGGGGCGGCTTCGAGAACTATACCTTCCGCAGTGGCGGCGGGCCGGGCGGCGGCGGATTCGAGGACATTCTGAACAGCATGTTCGGCGGCGCCGGCGCGCGCGGTGCACGCGGCGGCGGCAGCCCGTTCGAGTTCGACGCCGGCGGTGTCGGCCTCGACCTCGATCTGAAGGTTGCGATGTCGGTTTCGCTCGAGGAGTCCGTCAAGGGCGGCGAGAAGCGCGTGCGGCTGCCGTCGGGCAAGGAGCTCAATGTCAAGGTCCCCGCCGGCGTCAGCGCCGGCCAGCAGATTAGGCTGAAGGGGCAGGGCGAGAGCGCGCCCGGGCACCGGCCGGGTGATCTCCTGATCACCATCCAGATCGCGCCGCATCCGTTCTTCAAGGTCGAGGGCAGCGACCTCAGGCTCGATCTGCCGATCACGCTTTACGAGGCGGTCCTGGGCGCCAAGGTGAGGGCGCCGACGCTCGGCAGCGCGGTCGAGCTGTCGATCCCGAAGAACACGTCCAGCGGCCGGACCTTCCGGCTCAAGGGCAAGGGCTTGCCCAGGAGCGATGGCTCGGCCGGCGATCTGTTCGTCACCACCCGGATCGTGCTGCCCGACGGCAACGACGCCGAGCTCGAGGCGCTGATGACCAAGTGGCGCGATCGCCATCCCTACAATCCGCGCAGCAACCTCTCCTGAGGTTGCAAATTTCGGACATATCGGCTAGAAGTTGAAGCGCGAGCTGGAAAGCCGAGAAAAAAGTGCGGCCTCGAAAGGGGGACCAGCGCGGTACAAAACCCCAATCGAGGCCGCTTCTGTGTCGATCGGCGGATCGAACACTCCTCATTTTTTCGTGAACATTTGGCGCTATATTGAGACGTGCCGGTGACCGGATTCCAGATTTCCGGTGACCGAATTGCGGCGCGTGTCCCCCTGCGCGGGAGGACGCAGGCACCACTTCCCCTCGCTCATCTCCTGCAGCCTGCGAGCAAGCCCTTCAGATCGTATCGGGAATTGTGACGGTACTCGTGGGGGCCACGATCTCCGGCGTCTCGCCGCTAGCCGCCCGTCCGTTCGGACTGATCATAAACAAGGCGCGCAACCTGGGTGAGACGCGTCCGGTCGCTGCTGCCGCTGACGACGTAGCTGACGCCGCGCTCCGCCCAGGACAGCGCAGCGGTGGTTCCCTGCGCCGTATAGCGCATCTCGGCCGCCTCGATCCCGACCTTGGTCGCATACACCGTGAAGCGCTCGCCGGACGTGCTCTCGTACATCAGGAAGGAGGCCGGGCCGGTCGGTCCCGGCAGCAGCCGGCCACCGACGAGCTTCAGTCCTGTGGTTTCCAGCTCCGGCGCCTGCACGGTGCGACCACACCGCCGCGTCAGCCATTGCTGCAAATGGGCCTTCTCGTCGCCGGGGACCTCGACCGGATGGCGCACCTCCACGACGTAGAGCCGGTGCGCATCGAGCGCCTCGCCGGCGAGGGCCTGCAGCGGCGACGGCGAGGACGCGGCGCCACGCGCGACCCAGCCGACCGCGCCGCCGACCGCGAAGGCCGCCACGCTTGCCGCTATCGCACCGATGACCCAGCGCCGCGGCCGGCGGTTCAGGCCGTCGAGGTCGAGCCGCGGCGGCACCGGCTCGTTGACGATCGAATCGTAGCGGGCGTGGAGCGCCTCGGCCATGCTGCGCCAGGATTGCACCCGCTCGGCGTCCGCCGGATGCTCGGCCAGCCAGCGCTCGACGTCGCTGCGGCGCTCGGCCGGCAGCTCGTTGTCGACATAGGCGTGCAGCTCGTCTTCGGTGACGGGAATGGTCGGGTCGGTCATCATCGGGATCTCATGGCAATCGAGCGGCTGCGGCGATGCGCGGTCGCTGCAGGCTTGAGCAGGCGAACATGGCAGGGCGGCTTTTGTGCAGTGGTCATTTCACCCTCCGCAGCGCCGGCCGCTCGCCCTCGAGCACGGCACGGACATGGGCGCGAGCGCGGGCGAGGCGGGACATCACGGTGCCGATCGGGACACCCTGGATGTCGGCGACCTCGCGGTAGCTCATGCCTTCGAGCACGACGAGGAGAAGCGCTGCGCGCTGCTCCTCCACCAGGGTCGCCAGTGCGCGCTCGATGTCCCGGCCCTCGGCCTCGGTGCCGCTGGCGTCGGGATTGTCGTCCCGAAGCGGCATGAAGTGGGGCCGCCGCGCCAGTGAACGCCGGCGGTTCTTGTTCAGATTGGTCAGGATCGTGTACAGCCAGCTCCTGATGTCGCCGCCCAGGAACAGCCGTTCCGAGCGCAGCGCCCGCACCAGCGTGTCCTGGACCAGCTCGTCGGCCGCGTCCATGTCGCGCGCCAGCGCCCGGGCATAACGGCGCAGTGCCGGAATCATGGCCTCGACGCTCTGGCGGAACGCGTTCATGGAATGCCCTGCGGCTGTTCGCTGCGATGACAAGGGCGCAGGCCGCAGCCGGCGCCTTGCAAAGATCATAACACCGCGATGACGCGCCTATTCCGGGCCGCAAGCCCTGCGGGGAGTTTGCCACAGAGCGGGCGGAATGGGGCTGTACCGGGCCAGACCGGTGGTGTACGTCCAGTCCTTAATAATCAGTTCGATGGGAAGCCGCATGGCGCAGATTTCAGGTTTGATGCAGGGCAAGCGCGGGGTCGTTCTCGGCGTGGCCAACAACCGCTCGATCGCCTGGGGCATTGCCAAGGCGGCGCGTGCGGCGGGCGCGGAGATCGCGCTGACCTACCAGGGCGACGCGCTGAAGAAGCGGGTCGAGCCGCTGGCGGCCGAGCTCGGCGGCCTCGTGCTCGGTCATTGCGACGTCACCGATCCCGCCACCATCGACGCCGTGTTCGACGTGCTGAAGGAGAAGTGGGGCAAGATCGATTTCGTCGTCCACGCCATCGCCTTCTCCGACAAGGACCAGCTCGACGGGCGCTACATCGAGACCACGCAGGACAATTTCTCCAAGAGCATGCTGATCAGCTGCTACTCGCTGACCGCGATCGCGCAGCGCGCCGAGAAGCTGATGACGGACGGCGGCTCGATCATCACACTGACCTATTACGGCGCCGAGAAATGGATGCCGCACTACAACGTGATGGGCGTCGCCAAGGCCGCGCTGGAGGCCAGCGTGCGCTATCTCGCCGCCGATCTCGGCGAGAAGAACATCCGCGTCAACGCGATCTCGGCAGGACCGATCAAGACGCTGGCCGCCTCGGGCATTGGCGACTTCCGCTATATCCTGAAGTGGAACGAGTACAACGCGCCGCTGCGCCGGACCGTGACCATCGACGAGGTCGGCGACAGCGCGCTGTATCTCTTGTCCGACCTGTCGCGCGGCGTCACCGGCGAGGTGCATCACGTCGATTCCGGCTATCACGTCGTCGGCATGAAGCGGCCAGAGGCGCCCGACATCTCGCTCAGCAATTCCGTCGGCGCCAAAGAATAGCGTTCAAGGAATAACGTCAACGCGCGATGCCACGGCCCACGATCTACTACATCCGCCACGGCGAGACGGAATGGAATGCGCTCGGCCGGCTGCAAGGCACGCAGGACATTCCGCTGAACGCGCTCGGGCAGGTGCAGGCGGTCCAGGCCGGCAACATCCTGGCCGAGATCGTTGCGCGCAACGGCCATGATGCGGCGGGCCTGCCTTACGTCGCGAGTCCGCTCAGCCGCGCCCGCGCGACCATGGAGCTGGTGCGTGAGACCCTGAGGCTGCCGGCCGAGGGCTATGCGCTCGATGCCCGGCTGCGCGAGATCGGCTACGGCAAATGGGAAGGGGCGACGCTGCCGGAAATGCAGGCGGCAGACCCCGCCTTCTATGCCAGGCGGCTGACCGACAAATGGTCGCTGGCGCCCGAGGGCGGCGAGACCTATGCCGACGTCGAGCGCCGCGTGCGCGACTGGTACGATGGGCTGTCTGGCGATATCGTGGCGGTCGCCCATGGCGGCACGGCGCGGGCGCTGATGGTCGCGCTGGGCTTCGAGACGCCGCACGGCGCCGTCGACCTGCCGATCCAGCAGGGCGCGGTCTATGTGTTCGGCGAGAACGGGTTCGAGAAGTACAGTTAGTTATCCCCGTCATTCCGGGGCGCCTCGCAGAGGCGAACCCGGAATCTCGAGAGTCCGGGTCTGGTCCTTCGGACCATCCCGGAATGACGGTTTTTCCGATTGGGTGATCAGCTCATGTCCTTCAACACCTTCGGCCACATGTTCCGCGTCACCACCTTCGGCGAGAGCCATGGCGTTGCCATCGGCTGCGTCGTCGACGGCTGTCCGCCACGCATTCCGCTGACGGCCGAGGAGATCCAGCGTGATCTCGACCGCCGCCGTCCCGGCCAGTCGCGCTTCACCACCCAGCGCCAGGAGCCGGACCAGGTGAAGATCCTGTCCGGCGTGATGGCCGATCCCGACACGGGCGCGCAGGTCACCACCGGCACGCCGATTGCGCTCCTGATCGAGAACACCGACCAGCGCTCCAAAGACTATTCCGAGATCAAGGACAAGTTTCGTCCGGGTCACGCCGACTTCACCTACGAGGCCAAGTATGGCCTGCGCGACTATCGCGGCGGCGGCCGCTCCTCGGCGCGCGAGACCGCGACGCGCGTCGCGGCCGGCGCCATCGCGCGCAAGGTCCTGCCGGACGTGAAGGTGCGCGGCGCGCTGGTGCAGATGGGCCCGCACAAGATCGACCGCGGCAACTGGGACTGGGACGAGGTCGCGCGCAATCCCTTCTTCTGCCCCGACAAGGACAAGGCGGCGTTCTTCGAGGACTATCTCGACGGCATCAGGAAGTCCGGCTCGTCGATCGGCGCCGTGCTCGAGATCGTCGCCGAGGGCGTGCCGGCGGGACTTGGCGCGCCGCTCTACGGCAAGCTCGATGCCGAACTCGCCGCGGCGATGATGAGCATCAATGCTGTGAAGGGCGTCGAGATCGGCGCCGGCTTCGGCGCCGCCGAGCTGACCGGCGAGGAGAATGCCGACGAGATGCGCTCGGCCAATGACGGCACGCGCTTTCTCTCCAACAATGCCGGCGGCATTCTCGGCGGCATCGCGACTGGACAGCCGATCGTGCTGCGCTTCGCGGTCAAGCCGACCTCGTCGATCCTCACCCCGCGCCAGACCGTCGACCGCTCAGGCCAGGAGACCGAGATCCTGACCAAGGGCCGGCACGACCCGTGCGTCGGCATCCGCGCGGTTCCGGTCGGCGAGGCGATGATGGCCTGCGTGTTGGCCGATCACCTGCTGCGCCATCGCGGCCAGGTGGGGTAGAGGCACGCGGCCGCCGCGGCTGTTTGCTGTTGTCATGCCGCTCGCTTAATGTCGTCCCATGGACATCCTCAAGCTGCAGGAGATCAAGGACTGGCTGGTCGACGGTGCGCGTTCCGCAGCGACGCCGGGCCAGATGATGTCCGAATGCTGCGAGCGGCTGGTCGGGCTCGGTGTGCCGTTGTGGCGCGTCGGCGTGTTCGTCCGCACCCTGCATCCGGACATTGCGGGCCGCAGCTTCATCTGGCGGCCGGGAGCGGAGGTCGAGACCTCCACCGTTGATTTCGGCTTTGAGAGCCGCCCGATTTACAGGAGCAGCCCGCTCGCGCTCGTGTTCGAGAGCGGGGCGGAATTCAGGGCTGATCCTCGCGGCTCGGAGGCCGAGCGCTTTCCGATCCTGATGGATGTGCGCGCCGAGGGGGCGACCGACTATCTCGCGCTGCCCTTGACCTTCGTCGATCGGGCGATCCATGCCTCGAGCTGGACCACGAGGGATCCCCGTGGCTTCAGCGAGCAGCACGTGAACGCAATCCGGTCGCTGATGCCGGCCCTGGCACGCTACACCGAGATCGTCACGCTGCGCCGGACGGCCTCGATGCTGCTGGACACCTATGTCGGCAACAGCGCCGGCGAGCGCATTCTCGGCGGCCAGATCCGCCGCGGCCATACCGATACGATGGATGCGGCGATCTGGCTGTCGGACCTGCGCGGCTTCACGCCGTTGTCGGACCGGCTGCCGGCCGAAGACGTGGTCGAGATCCTCAACAACTACTTCGACTGCCAGGTTGCCGCGATCCGGGAGCAGGGCGGCGAAGTGTTGAAGTTCATGGGCGACGGGCTGCTCGCGGTGTTTCCGATTCCCGAGCAGGACGGTGATCCGAGCGCGGTCTGCGGGCGCGTGCTCTCGGCGGCGCGGACCTCGCGCGCCAGTGTCGATGCGCTGGAATATGCGGTTGGCGGCCGGGTCGAGCGCTTTCGCTTCGGCGTCGCCCTGCATATCGGACGGTTGCTCTATGGCAATATCGGCGGCGGCAACCGGCTCGACTTCACCTGCATCGGCCCGGCGGTCAATCTCGCCGCACGGTTGGAGAAGATGGCCGCGCGGCTGCAGCGGACGGTGGTCGCGTCCGAGGCCTTTGCCGGCGCCTGTCCCGAGCCGCTGACCGATCTCTGGACCGATCTCGGTGAATTTCCGATCGCTGGCCTCGCGACCGCACAACGTGTGTATGGGCTGCGTGAGGAAGGGAATTAGTTCGCCGGCTCAGGTCTCCGGCTCGGTGGTGAACAGCAGCGGATATCCCTTGGCGCGGCCGGCATCGGTCGCGCGGGTCGCCTTGGTCTCGGCAACGTCCTTGGTGAAAACGGCCACCACGCAGACGCCGAGCTTATGTGCGGTGATCATGACCTTGTAGGCCTGGTCCTCGGTCATGCGGAATTCCGCCTTCAGGATCATCACCACGAAATCGCGCGGGGTGAAGTCGTCGTTGACGAGGATCACCTTGTAGAGCCGCGGACGCTCGGTCTTGGTGCGTACCTTCGTCTTGGGCTTGGTGACGGCATCGTTCATTCTAAGGGCGCGCCTGTGTTCCTGATGCGGCAGTCGAGCCACGATACAGGCTTCGGCCGCTCCGGGAAACCACGGGCTGCATGCCTTGCCCGATGGGCGCACGCAGCTGCCTGACATCCGGGCAAACCCCGGGGACTAACCGGAATGTGAATGGATGTGTGCGTTCCCGCTTTGCTGTCTGCGGATTGCATGTCACCATCATCAGACGCGATTGGAGGGCTGCTCATGCGCTGGTGGATCTCGATCGGGGTGGCGTGTCTGGCGGGCGCCTTGGCCGGCGGCGACGTTGCCACCGTCGTGGCAGCGCCGAGCACCCAGCCGGCTCAGCAACTGAGCGAGAAGGAAGCGTCCGTCGACGTCGAACTGATCCTCGCCGTCGATGTGTCCTACTCGATGGATCTGGACGAGCTGGCGATCCAGCGCGAAGGCTACGCCCAGGCGCTCAGCTCGCGCGAGTTCCTGCAGGCGCTGAAGAACGGCGTGCACGGCCGCATCGCCGTGACCTATTTCGAATGGGCGGCTTCGAGCGACCAGAAGATCATCATTCCCTGGCGCCTCATCGACGGACCGGAAAGCGCCGACGCCGTGGCCGCCGAGATCATGAAGACGCCGATCCGCCGCGCGTCGCGCACCTCGATCTCCGGCGCGATCTACTTTGCCATGCCGCTGTTCGATGAGAATCCCTATCGCGGGCTGCGCCGCGTCATCGACATCTCCGGCGACGGGCCCAACAACAACGGTCCCTCACCGGTGACGATCGCGCGCGACGAGGCCGTCGACAAGGGCATCACGATCAACGGCCTGCCGATCATGGTCAAGGAGCCGTCCTACTCGACCATGGATATCGAGAACCTCGATCTCTACTACAAGGATTGCGTGACCGGCGGCCACGGCTCGTTCGTGGTCACGATCAAGAGCCGCGACGAATTCAAGGAAGCCATCCGCACCAAGCTGCTGATGGAGGTTGCCGGACGTACACCGCCGCCGCGCATCGTGCCGGTCGCCGACGATGCCGACAAGGAGCCGCGCGTGTCCTGCACGATCGGCGAGAAGATCTGGCAGGACCGCTGGGGGCGGTGACCAAGCAGGCCCGGGCTGCCGAGCAGACGAGCGCGCAGGGAGGCTCGATTGGTAAGGCGCCGCCGATCTCAGCCGGCCGTCCCAGCATGGACCAACGCCTGTTTCAATTCGGCCTCGACCTCCCGCAGGCTGCGGAGCGCCGCACCGAATTCGCCATTGCCGATCGATTGCCAGATGAGCTCCACGCGCGCCGCGAGACCGCCGAGCGCCAGTCCAAACGTCGCGGCCTCCTTGAGCGCGCCCTTCTCGTTGATCAGGTAGCGTCCGTTGACCGCAAACAGCACCTGCGCAAGGCAGGCGAGGGCGCGATAGGCGCAGCCCGCGACGTGGGTATGGTCGCCACGCCCGACAGCCAACTCGGCATTATCGATGCTGAATGCGATCTCCCACTGGAAGCGCGCAATAATCGCGTCGCGCAGGCGGCGCGGATAGGGCGTGCAGCGCGACTTCAGTCCCGCCAGCAGTTGCGCGGGATCGTGCAGCGGGCGGCAGAGCGCAACCTCGCCCATCCAGATCGCCGAGACGAAGCCATGCGGATGGCCTGGCTGGTAGTGCATCTCGATCCGCCCTTTCCGGCAGTCGTCGATCACGCCGCCGACTGCATCGATCTCGCGATAGAGCAGGTCGACCTTGTGCCCGTCGATTCTGAGCCAGCCGCCGCCGACGACCCACTGTCCCCAGCCGCCGACCGCCGTCAGTTCGACCGTTTGCGGGGCGTCGACGAGCCGCCGCACTGCTTCGCGCAGCGCGTCGGTGTCGAGGTCGTGCCTGGATGCGATGTAGAGCCCGACGTCGTAGTCCGAGCCCGCCTGCGCGGTGCCGCGCGCACGTGATCCACCGAGCGCGATGGCGCGCAGTCCCGGGACATCGGCAAGTTCGCCAACGATGCGGGTCAGCAGCGGGTCAGGCATTCACGTGTTCTCCCAGGATGACAGTATGAAGTTCTTGCGTGGAAAAACTCCACAGGGCCGCCGTTCAGGCTGATCTGTTGCCATTAAGCCACAATCTCCCAAAAACCAGGGGTTGTACCTCTCGCAAGTTTCCCTTTGCCACCGTGCCGCCGCGATTGGGCCGCGACCATGAGCGGGTTGAGGCGGAGGCGCACAGAACATGCGTATCATCGACCGGACAGCCCATCCCGCGCAGCGCGTCAGGCGCTCGTCAGTCATCCAAGGTCGGCGTGCAGGGCTCGCTTGCCAACTTCTCAGGGCAGCGCTGGTGTGTGCGGCGGCGGCTTCGCTCGCAGCCTGCGCGCAATCATCGGCGGTCCGGCAGGCGCGCTGGGCGGCGCCGACGAAGCAAGCCGGAGCCGAATTCCGGCCGCAGGTGCAGCGTGCGGAGACGGCGCCGGAGTCAGTGGTGCGCGTCCGGCGGGCCGAGCTCAGCCCGCCGCCGGCGCACTCCGGAGCGTCCGGTCTCGCCAGCTACTATTCGGAAGGCCAGAAGACCGCGAGCGGCGAGCGCTTCAATCCCTCCGAGCTGACGGCCGCGCATCGCAGCCTGCCGTTCGGCACCCGGCTGCAGGTCACCAACGTCAAGACCGGCCGCTCCGTGGTGGTGCGCGTCAATGATCGCGGACCGTTCGTGCAGGGGCGGGTGGTCGACGTGTCCTACTCAGCCGCGCAGGCGCTCGGCATGGTCAACTCCGGCGTCGCGCCGGTGAAGGTCAGCGTGGTCAGGTAGACATATCCTCGTCATCGCGAGCGTAGCGAAGGATCCGGGGCCAAGAAGAATGCCTGCGTTGCTTCGCCGCTTCGCTCGCGATGACGTGCAGGCATCGAGATCAGCTCACCGCACCAGCCGTGCCACCAGCTCCACATGCGGCGTGTGGCGGAATTGGTCGACCGGCACCACGGTCTCGAGCCTGTAGCCGCCGTCGATCAGCATGCGCACATCGCGCGCGAACGTCGTCACGTTGCAGGACACCGCGACGATCACCGGCACCTTGCTGGCCGCGAGCTGCTTGGCCTGCGCCTGAGCGCCCTGGCGCGGTGGGTCGAATACGACAGCGTCGATGTCGCGCAATTCCGGCGGCATCAGGGGACGGCGGAACAGGTCGCGCGTTTCGGCCTTGATCGGCTTCAGGCCGGGCGTACCGGCCGCCTTCTGCAGCGCCGCGACCGAGCCGGCATCATTGTCCATGGCGGTGACGCGCGCCCGCGTAGCGAGCCGGAGCGCGAACGGGCCGACGCCGCAGAACAGGTCGGCGACGTGCTTGGCTTTGCCGATCCGCTCCAGCACCAATTGCGCCAGCGTCTCCTCGCCTTGCACGGTGGCCTGCAGGAACGAGCCGGGCGGCAGCGTCACCTGTGCCGTACCCATCGTGACCACGGGCGCATTGCGCATCAGCACCAACTCGCCATGGCGGGTCAGCCGCGCCAGCCGGTGCTGTTCGGCGAGGCGGGACAGGGCCGCGATGCGCGGCGGCGGCAGCGGGCCGGAGCCGCGGATGTCGATGTCGAGGCCGTTGCTTGTCGCGGTCGCCTGGATGTCGAGCGGCTTGCCGGTCGGCTTCAGCGCCTCCGCCAGCGCCCACGCGGCTTCCAGCGCACCGTCCAGCGCGGGGTCGAGGATCGGGCAGCGGTCGATCGGAACGATGTCGTGGCTGTTGGCTGCCGAGAATCCGACGCGGAGAACCTCGTGCGTGCCCATCCGGGCGTGGAAGGTGGCCCGGCGCCGGCCGGTGCCGTGGGCATCGATCAGATCGGCCACGTCGCAATCGACCTTGGCCGCCCGTAGCGTCTCGACGACGATGTTGCGCTTCCACTGCTGATAGGGCTCGGGCGCCCAGTGCTGGATGGCGCAGCCGCCGCAGACGCCGAAATGCGGACAGAACGGCGCGATCCGCTCGGGGCTCGGAATTTCCACCGCGAGCAGCTTGCGGCGATCGGGATGGCCGGGAACGACGGCCGCCTCGACGGTCTCGCCGGCGAGCGTATAGGGCACGTAAAGCGCCTCGCCCGATGACAGCGAGGTGCCGTCGCCGCGATGGCCGACATGGTCGATGACGAGACGCTCAACCATGGCGGCGTGCTCCCAGGAAGAACTCGGCGTTGCCATCGCCGCCCTTGATCGATGATGGGAAGATCTCGATGTCACTGCAGCCGAGCGAGGTGGCGAAGGTGGCGATGTCGTCGCAGACGGCGGCGTGCACCGCTGCATCCTTGATGATGCCGCCCTTGCCGTGTGCGCCCTTCGCCTCGAATTGCGGCTTGATCAGCGCCAGCAGGCTCATCGGCGAGGCCGCGAGCGACAATGCGACCGGCAGCACCGCCTTGAGCGAGATGAAGCTGCAGTCGATCACGACGATGTCGGGGCGCTGCGGCAGGCGCTTGCCGTCATAGCTGCGGATGTCGGTCTGCTCCATCGACACGATCTTCGGATGATTGCGCAGCGAGGGATGCAATTGGTCGCGGCCGACATCGATGGCGAATACGACAGCCGCGCCATTGGCCAGCAGCACCTCGGTGAAGCCGCCGGTGGAGGCGCCGACGTCGAGGCAGACATGGTCCTCGACCTCGATGCCGTAATGCTCCAGTGCTGCCGCAAGCTTGACTCCGCCACGCGACACCCAGGGATGCGCCGGCTCCGCCTGCAGCACGGAATCAACTGGGATGCTCTCCGAGGCTTTGCCGACCTGCTTGTCGTTTGCGAACACGAGCCCAGCCTCGATCGCCGCCTGCGCCCGCGCGCGGCTCTCGAACAGGCCGCGTTCGACCAGGAGGATGTCAGCACGTTTGCGGGCAGGGGGCATGAGTTTGATCAGTCGTCATGAATTGTTGAGCACGCACACCAAATTCAGTGTCGTCCCGGGCAAGCATCAGCGCGCATCGCGCGTTGATGCGCCGACCCGGGACCCATAACCACAGGACTTAGTTTGTAGGGAGATGGCAACTACGAGTCTGCCCAACATGACGTCCTGTGGTTGGGTCCCGGCGCCGCGTGCGCAATTGCGCACTAGGCCGGGACGACAGTGGTGTGAGGCGAGATCGCGCCTCATACAGTGAGTTCGTAGGGTGGGCAAAGGCGCGTGCACCGGCCGCTCCGCAAGCTCGTATCGCAATTGACGCGCCGGGCCCACCATTTCGATTGTGGGCGCGGATCCACGGTGGGCACGCGTCGCCTGACGGCGCCGCTTTGCCCACCCTACGGCGTCTTGCCGAGGAGCCGCTCCGCCGCCAGTTCCACGCAAGTCTCGAACGCCGCCAGGTCATGCCACACATCCCCCGACCGCTCGCGCGGGAGGACCAGCGGGGCACCGTACAGGTCGAGCGCGTGCATCATCATCAGGTTGTCGGGCAGGCCGAAATCCTCGACCGTCAGGCCCTCTGCATCGACCAGGCGGCCGTCCTGCTCCGTCACCGTCGTGAAGCGGCGGGCGCAGTCGGCATAGACGGCGGGATCGTTGCAATAGCCCAGGCAGAGCTTGCCGCGGCCCGCCATGTAGCCGAGCTCGTAAACGGTGCCGGCATCGGCGCCGGGCCCGCGGAACGGCGTGAGATTGGCGATGATGGCATCGGCGTCGTCCATCATCGCCTCGTTGCCATGGAAGATCTGGCGCGAGGCGTCGGAGGAGGCGAGGTCAACGCTGTTGTCGAGGGGGTAGCGGCCGATCAAGCCATGGCGATCGCAGATCGCGACTTTCCGCCGGCCGATTTCAATGGCATCCGGCAGGAACACGTCGGGACCTGCCAGATAGATCTTCATGGCTCACCACCACGGCGGGACGCAAGCTCGCCTCAGGCGAGCTTGACCGACTCGGTCGTGTAATCCTTGCCAAGCGCCTCGAACACTTTACGGACGATGCCCTTGGCGTCCAGCCCGGCGCGGGCGTACATCGCCGCCGGCGTGTCGTGGTCCTGGAACTCGTCCGGCAGCACCATGGTGCGCATCTTCAGGCCGCCGTCGAGCATGCCCTGATCGGAGAGATACTGCATTACGTGCGAGCCGAAACCACCGACGGAGCCTTCCTCGATCGTGATCAGGATGTCGTGCTCGCGGGCGAGCTTCAGCACCAGCTCTTCGTCGAGCGGCTTCATGAAGCGCGCATCGGCGATCGAGGCGGACAGGCCGTGTGCGGCGAGCTCGTCGGCCGCCTTCTCGCACTCGGCGAGCCGGGTGCCGAAGGAGAGCAGGGCGACCTGCTTGCCCTGGCGGATCATGCGGCCCTTGCCGATCGGCAGCGGCACGCCAACCTCCGGCATCTCCACGCCGCGACCTTCGCCGCGCGGATAGCGCACCGAGCTCGGCCGGTCGTTTATCGCGACCTGGGTCGCCACCATGTGCACCAGCTCGGCTTCATCGGAGGCCGCCATGATCACCATGTTCGGCAGGCAGCCGAGATAGGCGTTGTCGAACGAGCCGGCATGGGTCGCGCCGTCGGCGCCGACCAGGCCGGCGCGGTCGATCGCGAAGCGGACCGGCAGGCTCTGGATGCAGACGTCGTGCACGATCTGGTCGTAGCCGCGCTGCAGGAAGGTCGAGTAGATCGCGCAGAACGGCTTGAAGCCTTCGGCCGCGAGGCCGGCGGCGAAGGTCACGGCATGCTGCTCGGCGATGCCGACGTCGAAGGTGCGCTTCGGGAACGCCTTGGCGAAGATGTCGATGCCGGTGCCGGACGGCATCGCGGCGGTGATGCCGACGACCTTGTCGTCCTTCTCGGCTTCCTTAACCAGGCTCTGGCCGAACACGTTCTGATAGGCCGGCGCGTTCGGCTTGGCCTTGGCCTGGGTGCCGGTGGCGATGTCGAACTTGGCTACCGCGTGATATTTGTCGGCCGCCGCTTCCGCGGGCGAGTAGCCCTTGCCCTTCTGGGTCACGACGTGGACCAGGATCGGGCCGGTCTCCATGTCGCGGACGTTCTTCAGCACGGGAAGCAGGTGGTCGAGGTTATGGCCGTCGATCGGACCGACATAATAGAAGCCGAGCTCCTCGAACAGCGTGCCGCCGTCCATCATGAAGCCGCGGGAATACTCCTCGACGCGGCTGGCGCGGTTGGCGATCACCTTGGGAAGATGCTGGCCGAGCTGCTTGGCGGCATCGCGCAGGGTGCGGTAGGTCTTGCCCGAGTACAGGCGCGACAGATAGGCCGACATGGCGCCGACCGGCGGCGCGATCGACATGTCGTTGTCGTTGAGGATCACGATCAGGCGGGAGTTCATCGCGCCGGCATTGTTCATGGCCTCATAGGCCATGCCGGCGGACATCGCGCCGTCGCCGATCACCGCGATCACGTTGTTCTTGCCGCCCGACAGGTCGCGCGCAACCGCCATGCCGAGGCCGGCGGAAATCGAGGTCGACGAGTGCGCGGCGCCGAACGGATCGTAGTCGCTCTCGGCGCGCTTGGTGAACCCGGAGAGGCCGCCGCCGGTGCGCAGGGTGCGGATACGGTCGCGGCGACCGGTCAGGATCTTGTGCGGATAGGCTTGGTGGCCGACGTCCCAGATCAGGCGGTCGCGCGGCGTGTCGAACACATAATGGATGGCCGTGGTCAGCTCGACCACGCCGAGACCCGCGCCGAAATGGCCGCCGGTTACCGAGACCGCGTCGATGGTCTCCTGGCGCAATTCGTCGGCGACCTGCCGGACCTGCTCGACCTTCAGCCGGCGCAGATCTTCCGGAGTCTTGATGGTGTCGAGAAGCGGCGTCTTACTAAATGTGGTCACGGTGACATTCCAATTTTGCAGGTCGGGTTCAAGGGCCGACATCTGAGAGGTTCATCGTAACGGGCGGCGAAACCTGAAGTCTTGAAGGTGACATCCGCGCGGATCGAAGCCGCAGTCCGGAGACTAGCCGGGTTTTGGATCGATCTATGTGATGTAAGTCACTCTTGGTGGCCTTGCCGTCCTCGTTAGTCGCCCAAGATCGCCAAGTCGTTCAGCCAAGTCAGTTTTGCTAGCTCCTGCAAGCGCTTAGTTTCCTCTCTCCAGAGAGGATAAACACTTCCAAAAACCCGCAGTTGCGAGAAGCTTTACACCAAAGTGCGTCTTAAAGCCAACCCGACGGGAGTTGGCAAGCCCGCAAACGGTACCCTTGCGCCACCTCTCAACCGCGGCGGCGTGCCGGAGGTTCCATTCAACTGCTCAAATCGACGGCAGCCGGCGCTCCGGAATAGACCGGGGAAGCCGGCTCGGTCCAGGTCTTTTCCCGCGGCGCAAAATCCGCCGATGCGGTGATTGCGCACGCCGCGGCGCCGTGAGCCATGCGTTCGCGTAAGGGATTGGTCCGTAGACGATCATGAAGAAGTCGTCGGCGTGCGGCCTTTCGTTGGCCGTCACGAAGTCGATGCGGAAGAACTGCGAGCGAAGCACGTCGTCATGATTGCGCCGTATGATCGCGGACCCCGAGCGGCACGATCACAGGATCAGGGGCGAACTGCCGATTCAAATCGTGTCGCATGGTAAACGAAGGACGCACCTCTGGGTCTCAGGTGGCCAACGCGGCGGCCGAGATTTCGCCGAGGGGCACCTCGCGGCCGAGCTCTTCGATGCAGTTGCACCGATCTGCGGCTGAATTGCACGATTGAGAGGCGCGCTTTGCCCGCGTCGACTCGCGCCCGGCGGCAGCGAAATAAATCCGGACTGTCGCTCGGAGAGGGCCATTCGGCCGCAAGCCGCTATTGCACGTCGAGCGGCACGGTTCCGGTCGCATGGCCGCTGGCGTCGGTCGTGATCTTCTCGACCCGGGCCTCCGCCTGGCGCAGCAGCTCCTCGCAGCGCCGCTTCAGTGCTTCGCCGCGCTCATAGATCGCCACCGACTCCTCGAGCGGCACCTTGCCGTCCTCGAGCCGCTTCACGATCGATTCCAGCTCCTCGATCGCGCGCTCGAACGACAGCTTCTTGACGTCGGTTACGGTGTTGTCCGCCATGCGGGTTCCCTGCAGCTCACTCAACTCCGGGGCCGTGCTTTTACACCCCGGTCGCGGCCATGTCAGGCCCCGCCGGGGGTGGGATCGGCTGGAACCTGGGGATCACGCCCCGGTCAGGGCCGCAACGTGGGCCGAGACGGATTCTTTAAGCCCTTGAAGGTCATAGCCGCCTTCCAGGACCGAAACGACCCGCCCGCCGGCGGATTTGTCGGCGAGATCCATCAGCTTGCGGGTGACCCAGCCGAAATCCTCCGCCCGCAGGTTCAGCGACGCCAACGGGTCGCGGTAATGGGCGTCGAAGCCGGCCGAGATCATCACGAGCTCGGGGCTGAACTTGGTGAGCTGCGGCAGGATCAGGTTCTCGAAGGCGGAGCGGAACTCAAGGCTGCCGTCCTCGGAGGCCAGCGGCGCGTTGACGATGGTGTCGTGCTCGCCGCGCTCGCCGCGGGCGCCGGTGCCCGGGAACAGCGGCATCTGGTGGGTTGAGCAGTACATCACGCTCTTGTCGGCCCAGAAGATGTCCTGGGTGCCGTTGCCATGGTGGACGTCGAAGTCGACGATGGCGGCGCGCTCGATGCCGAAAGTGCGCTGGGCATAGCGGGCGGCGATCGCGACATTGTCGAAGAAGCAGAAGCCCATCGGCTTCGCGATCTCGGCATGGTGCCCGGGCGGACGCACCGCCACGAAGGCGTTGCGGTGGCGGCCGGACATCACGGATTCGGTTGCCGCGACGGCGCCGCCGACGCCGCGCATCACGGCTTCCCAGGTGCCCGGCGACATCGAGGTGTCGCCGTCGAGATAGATGATGCCCGAGGTCGGGGCCATCTGGCGCAGCTCGGTGACGTAGTGCTCGTTGTGGCAGAGCAGGGCCAGCTCGATATCCGCCTCCGGGGCCTCGTCGCGATCGAGCAGGGCGAAGCGCTCCTCGGTCAGGGCCTCCTCGACCGCCCGCAGGCGGTCGGCGCGCTCTGGGTGGCCGGACGGCGTGGCGTGATCGAGGCAGGCTTCATGAGAGAGATACAGCGTCGACATCAGGGCTCTGCCACTCGCGCGTTGCGGGAGTGTCCAATCTATGCGCTGAACGCAGCCTCGGAAAGAGCCCCGCGGGCGATATGACCGGCTTTCCGGCGGGCGCGGCAGGCGTCACGAAGCCTTGTTGACGATGCGGCCGCGCGGCGGCGGGGCCAGCGGGCTGTTGGACTTGAGATAGGCGAACAGCGCCTCGTCGTCATAGGGTCCCGTGATCGGATCGCGGCCGCTCTTGAATGCGGTGAAGCCGTCGCCGCCGAGCGCGAGGTAGTTGTTGATGGTGACCCGGTAGGACGCGGCGAGGTCGATGGCCTTGCCGTCGAGCATCATGCTGGCGGCGTCGATCCGAGCGTTCGCGGACTGTTTCGCATCGAAGGCATAGGAGAAACCGCTGGAGACCTGCAGGATGCGCGGCCGCGCCGGGTCGAGCCATTGCTGCTCCAGCGCGGCCTTGATCTCGGCGCCGGTCAGGGTGACCGTCGTCAGCTGGTTGCGAAACGGCTGGCTCGCGAACACGTCGGCATAGGTCACCGCGCCGCCGTCGCGGCGAACGAGATCGGTCCGGATGCCGCCGGGATTGGTCATCGCGATGACCGCGCTTCCCTTGTCCGCCGCGGCTGTCGCTGCGAGCTGGGCATCGGCGATGACGTCGCCGAGCACGCTCTCGCCGGAGGCGTTCGGCAGCCGCGACAGCGTCGCGGCGAGCACGCCGGCGGGGCGGTTGGCGTAGGGCGCCGCGAGCTTCTCATAGGCGTCGATCAGCGCGGTCTGCGCCGGATCCTTCGGCAGGGTGGTGTCGACGACGATGTTCGTCGCGGTGGCGCTGATCACGTCGCGCGTGGTGCGGTCGAGCTTGACGTCGATCGCCGTCACCAGCGTGCCGAACTTGTCGCCCGAGGTGACGAGCCGCTTGTCGATGGTGCAGACATAGGCCTGATGGGTATGGCCGGAGATGACGATGTCGACCGCGCTGTCGAGGTCCTTGACGATGTCGACGATCGGCCCCGACAGCCCAGGACATTCGTTCATGCCGCCGGACGGCCAGCCGCCCTCGTGGATCAGCACGACGATCGCCTGCACGCCCTTGGCCTTCAATTCCGGGATCAGCGCGTTGACGCTCTCGGCCTCGTTGCGGAAGTCGAGGCCGGCCGCGCTCGCCGGCGAGATGATGCCGGCGGTCCCTTTCAGCGTCAGCCCGATGAAGGCGACCGGGATGTCCTCGAAGGTGCGGATCTCATAGGGCGGAAACACCGTCTTGTCGGTGCCGGCGAGGAATGTCGACGCCGCGAGATAATGGAATTTGGCGCCGGTGAACGGCTGCGGCCCGCCGCAGCCGTCGGTCGGATGGCAGCCGCCGTTCTGCATCCGCAACAGCTCGGCCTTGCCCTCGTCGAACTCGTGGTTGCCGACCGCCGACAGCGCGAGCCCCATCTGCGACATCGATTCGATGGTCGGCTCGTCGTGGAACATCGCCGACAGGAACGGGCTCGCGCCGATCAGGTCACCGGCGGCGACGAAGATCGTGTTGGGCTGGCCGTCGGCGAGCAGCTTGACGAGGCTCGCCATGTGCTCGGCGCCGCCGGCAGGAACGACGGTGGTCTTGGTTGGATCGGCGGGATCGGCGACGCGGATGCCGGAGGAGGGCGGCTTCAGATTGCCGTGGAAGTCGTTGATGGCGAGGATGCGCAACGCCACCGGCTCGTCCTCGGCCGATGCCGGCGGGCCGGCGATGCTTGCAACGGCGGCACCGGTCAGCAGGCAGGCGAGGGCGAAGCGGGAGAGACGGCTCATGGCAGGGTCACGTGTGATGCAGGGGCCGCGGGACGAAGCGCGATTGCCCCGCCGCGGTCGCAATGACATAAAATGATTTCATAACAACAATACATCGGGAGGCCGGAATGAAAAGAATGATGCTGCTCGCCGCCACACTGTCGCTCGTGGCCGGCTCCGCTGCAGCGCAATCGCTGCCGGACCTGATGAAGCAGATGGTCGCGGCGTGGAATAAGCCGACCGAGCCGTTCAAGGTGATCGACAACGTCTACTACGTCGGCACCAACGGGCTCGCCTCCTACCTGATCACCACACCGCAGGGCCACATCCTGATCGATACCGTGATGCCGGAATCGACCGCGCAGATCGAGGCCAGCATCGGCAAGCTCGGCTTCAAGGTCGCCGACATCAAATACATCCTCAACACCCACGCCCATATCGACCACACCGGCGGGCTGGCGCAGATCAAGCAGGAGACCGGGGCGCAGATGGTGGCGGGAGCCAAGGACGTGCCGCTGCTGGAAGGCGGCTTCTATCCGGGCCGCGAGGAGGAGCGCTATCTCGGCTTCCCGCCGGTCAAGGTCGACCGCGCCGTGCGCGAGGGTGACACCGTGACGCTCGGCGGCGTCACCTTGACGGCGCGCGAGACCCCCGGCCATTCGCCGGGCTGCACCAGTTGGACGACCGACGTGAAGGATGGCGACGCCACCCGCAGCCTGATCTTCTTCTGCAGCGCAACGGTGGCGCTGAACCAGCTGGTCGGCCGTCCCACCTATCCGGGCATCGTCGACGATTACAAGAAGACCTTCGCCTG
The DNA here is from genome assembly GCF_032484535.1 of Bradyrhizobium sp. SZCCHNS3016. Classification (NCBI taxonomy): domain Bacteria; kingdom Pseudomonadati; phylum Pseudomonadota; class Alphaproteobacteria; order Hyphomicrobiales; family Nitrobacteraceae; genus Bradyrhizobium; species Bradyrhizobium sp. SZCCHNS3016. The sequence goes on along the minus strand of NZ_JAUETE010000009.1, from coordinate 237,138 downwards.
GGCCAAGACGGCGCACCCCGACATCCTGCTGGCGCCGCATCCGGAGATGTACGACATGGCGGGAAAGCGAGCGAAGATTGCCGACGGCGCGCCGAACCCGTTCGTCAAGCCGGGTGAATTCAACGCCTATCTCGACAAGCTCGAGACGCAGTTCAACGAAGGCCTCGCCAAGCAGACGGCGGCGCTGCAGTCCGCAAAGTAGTTGCGGCGTCCGCTATGCTGGATCGGCGGCGGCGAGCCGGTCCAGTGTGAAGCCGGAGAGGTCGACGCACGGCGTCTCGCCCCGGGCCATCGCCGCGAGCGCCTCGCCGACGGCTGGCGAATGCTTGAAGCCGTGGCCCGAGCAGGCCGAGGCGTAGATCACGTCGGCGTCACCCGGATCGTGGTCGATGACGAAGCGGCCGCCCGGCGCGTTGGTATAGAGGCAGACCTCGCTGCGCAGGCAGCGCGGGCCGAGATCCGGCACGAAGGAGCGGACATAGGTCTCATAGGTCGCGGCGATTTCGTCCGCGGTCACCTCGCGCGCCACGTCGTCGGGATCGGTCTCGCCGGTCATCACTTCATTTGCGATCTTCACGCCATTGTCCTGCGAGCCCAGCCAGGGAAAGCCATAGATGTCGGAGGCCGCGCGATCGCGGCCGGTGACGTCCCAGATGAACACCGGCGTGCCCGGTCCAAAATGCTGCGGATTGGACAGGAGCTCGAACCAGTACAGCACTTGCCGGGTGACGTGGACGCGGCGGCGCAGCGGCGCGATCATCTCGGTGATCCATGGTCCGGTGGTGACGATCAATTTGTCGGCCGACGCCGTCGTGTCGTCGTCCATGGTCACGGTGAGGGCGCCCGCGGCACGGCGAAACGCTGTCACGCGCCGGCCGGTCTGCAACTCGGCGCCATGGCGCGCGGCGACCGCGAGCTCGGTGCGCACGCAGTCCTCGACCAGGAGATAGCCGCCTTCTCGATCGAGAAAGGCGCGATCGCCGGGCGCGGTGGCAAAGGCCGGATAATCCGCGCCCAGCCGCTCCGCGGAAAGCGTCTCGCCGTCGACGCCGTGCAGCCGCGCCGCAGTTTCAATGTTGCTGAAGAACTGCGCGCTGCTGACGCCGTGGACCTCGCCGCCGTGCTGGCTCGGAATGAACAGGCAGCCGCATTGTTCGAACAGCCGCGTGCTGGTTTCTCGCTCCAGCGCGCGCCAGATCGCGTGCGAGCGCTGCGCCAGCGGCGTGTAGTCGACGCCTTCGCCGATCGCCGCGCGGGTGATGCGGGTCTCGCCATGGGTCGAGCCGAAGCGGTGCGGCGGCTGGAAGCGGTCGATGCCCAGCACGCGCCTCCCGGTCTTGGCGAGATGCAGCACGGCGGCGCTGCCGACCGCGCCGCAGCCGATCACGATGACATCAAACTGCGCCATGCGCGCCCGCCGCGGCCTCGCTCACTTCTTCTTCTTGCGCGATAGGAACGCCTTGAACGCGCTGACCGCCTCCTCGGAGGTCATGCGCTCGGCGAACAGATAGGCCTCTTGGTCGATGCGCCGGGTCAATTCGTCCGGCGCGGTGCGGATCAGCTTGCGCCCGATCGCCACCGCCTCGGCCGGCAGCCGGCAGATGTCGCGCGCCACCTTGTGCGCCTCGACCTCGGTGTGGCCCGGCGCCACCACCGTGTTGACGAAGCCGGCGATCTGCGCATCCGTCGCCGTCATGGTGCGCCCCATCACCAGCATCGCGAACGCCCGCTGATAGCCCATGGTCTGCGGCATCAACAGGCTCGAGGCGCCCTCGGGCACCAGGCCGAGATGGATGAAGGGCGTCGAGAACGTCGCCGTGGTGGAGGCCAGCACGTAGTCGCAGTGAAACAGCATCGTCGTGCCGATGCCGATCGCGACGCCGTCGACCGCGGCGATGATCGGCTTGACGTTATGCGCCAGCGAATACAGGAACTTGGTCGCCGCCGAGGTGCGCGCGGCGTCGTTGCCGGCCGACCCCGCATGCAGGAAGTCCTCGAGGTCGTTGCCGGCCGTGAACACGCCAGAGCCGCCGGTGATGATGATGCATCGCACCAGCGGATTGTTCTGCGCGGTGTCGATCGCATCGCTCATGCCGAGATACATGGCCTGGGTGATCGCGTTCTTCTTCTCCGGGCGCCTGAGCTTGATCGTCCGCGTCTCGCCCTCGTCGGTCACGATCAGATGGTCGGTCATGGGCCCCTCATGCGTGTGCGCCGGCCGCTGCGTTGCCGCCGATCAATTTGTCCAGTCCTGCATCTCGCCGCAGCCTACATCATCCGCTGGTCGCGCCAAGGGCTGAAGCGGTCATTGGTCGCGGAGGGAATGCGGGCGTGATCGCAGGCGAGCGCTCGCCATGATTCTCGTCGTGGTTTACGTCTGGTTTGCAACAGCATCGGCGTCTGCTATCGTCCCACGCAGAACTGCGATCTTTTGCAAGGCAATTCGATGACCAAGGTCTTTTCAGTGCTGCTGTCGCTGCTGCTGCTCTGTCACGCCTTCCCGGGGATCGCTGAGGCTGCCGCCACCAACCGCGCGCTGCTGTCGCTGTTCTGCGCGTCCGGCGCGATCGCGGGCACCACCTGCAAGCGCGCCAGATCCTATCCCGACTCCGAGGGGCGCCGCTGTGACGTCACCCTGAAGCCGGAGCGGCAGCAGGGACGTTTCCTGGCCTCCAGCAATCCGCTGCTGGTCGTGAGCTATGGCAGCGGCTGCGAGCCGCACGCGACCGATTTCGGCGGCGCGGTCGTGTTCGAGCAGGTCGGCGGCGCCTACAAATTTCGCGGCTTCCAGCCGGGCATGCAGGTGAATGAATGCGTCATCTCCACCGCCAGGGACGAAGCGCAGGACGTGCTCGTCTGCCTGACCGGGCATATGGGGCAGGGGGTGGTCGAGACCGGCGTGGCGCGCGTCGGCTTCGCCAGTGCCAGCGGCGGGTCCATCGAAATGTCCTACGATTTTTTGCTGCAGGCCGAGGACACGACGGGAGCCTACCTGACCAACATCGTTAGCTGTTCGGAGCAGCTCAAATATTTCGGCCTGTCGAAGCTCGCGGCCGGGCCAACCCCCGGCAGCGTGGTCGCCGCCGTCAGCTACGCCGATCGCGAGACGATCAGCACGGCCTGCGCCAAGGGCTTTCCGAAGCCGAGGGACGCGGAGGACATGCGCGAGCTCGCTCCGGGCGAAGCCTTTGTGCCGGACGGTTACGCCAAGAGCGGCAACGTCATCATCGAGATTGCAAGCCGCTCGGCAAAGTTGCGCTGAGTCTGCGGCGGTCCAGTTGTCGCGCCTCAGCGTGATCCGTCCGGGCGGGGCGGGGCAGCCGGCGGGCGCGGAACGGCGGCCGAGGCCGGCTGCTGCCGCACCACCTCGCGCCGCAGCGCCTGCTCCAGCACCGCCAGCCGCGTCGCCATGCGGGTCAGCTCGTCATGCACTGAGCCCTGAACGCCCTGCACGGCATGCTGCACCTCGCGCAACGCGTCGCGCTGGGTCTCCGCCTTGAGCACCCTGAACTCGGCCTCGATCGAGGTCAGGCGGTTGTTGACCGCCCTGATCGCCTCGGCGATCTCCTTCTGGCCGTCCTGCAGCGCGCGCACGTGATCGACCAGCCGCAGATGATCGGTCAGCTCCTCGACCGTCTTGCCGATATTGCTGCGGCCCCACATTACTTCACCGACCTCAGCAGGGTCCTGATCGTCGCCAGATGGTCCTCCGGCGATCCGAGCCGCGCCGAGATCGCGCTCATCAGATCCTTGCGCAGTTCCGACAGTTCGTCCTCAGGCACGATCCGCTCGACGGGTTCATCATAGGCCATCCGCCGCGGCTCGACCTCGACGGGGCGCGGCGCGACGTCGAAATAGGGTGGCCGCTCGTACACCGGGATGTGCGGCGCCTGACGCGATGACGTGACGCGCGCGAGACTCGGAAACCGTGGTGGCGGCGTGCGCGCCGGACGTTCGATCTGATCGATCAGCGCCGCCAGCGCGACGTCCATGTTGCTGTCGTCAGGCTCATCGTCGACAACGTAGGACGGCTTCCGCAGTGTCGCCCCATTCGCGGGCGATGATGACGTGAATGACGATGCGTGGTCGCGGAGTCGCGCGATGACCCGGCGGACTCGCTCGCCGAGACCTGGCTTCTCCCTGGCCGGTGTTCGCATCAACATGTCACTCTCCAGCGGAACAGCTTAGGCGAGCAGGGAAAAGCTTAGCAAGAGGCAGTCGTCGAGCTGCCAACAGGATGTATGGCGGTAGCCGGCGCAGATGCTTGCGCGCGCCGGTCCCGCAGGTCCGTTGCCGGGGTTGTCGTCTGCGCCCGCCTATAGTGCGATACAGTGTGCACAAGAAGCGACCGGCGCAGGCCGCCGGCGCTCGGGTTCCGGGGCGAGAGGTAAGGAACAACCATGTGGTCGGGCCGTTCGGACATGACTGCGTCCCCTCCAACGCTCCGAGGTCCCCCGATGTATCACCACGTCAAGAAGCTGATGTTCACCGTTCGTGTCGACGAGCCCGATCCGCGCTTCGGCAACATGCTGCTCGAGCAGTTCGGCGGCGCCAATGGCGAGCTCGCCGCCGCCATGCAGTACTCGATCCAGGGCCTCAACTGCGAGGATCCCGACCGCAAGGACCTGTTGATGGACATCGGCACCGAGGAGCTCAGCCATCTCGAGGTCGTCGGCACCCTGGCGCGTCTGCATCTGAAGCCGTCGAAGTTCGATCGCGAGGCCGCCGAGGCCGATCCCTTGATCGCGATTGCCGGCGGTGGCGGTGTGAACCTGTTCAACTCGCAAGGCAATGCCTGGACCGCCGATTATCTGAAGATCACCGGCGAGCTCGACGTCGACCTGCGCAGCAACATCGCCGCCGAGGCGCGCGCCAAGATCGTCTACGAGCGGCTGATCAACTTCACCGACGATGCCGGCACCAAGGACGCGCTGCAGTTCCTCATGACGCGCGAGATCACCCACATGAAGGCGTTCGCGGTGGCGCTCGAGAGCATGGGCAAGCCGGCCTTCAGCATCGGCCGCCTCGCGCCGACGCCGGGCCTGGTCGACCAGTTCTTCAACGATTCCACGGGGGCCGGCGATCATGGCGAGATCGATACCCGCGGCCCCTGGAACGAGGGCGGCGACTGGGTCTTCACGGAGTCGCCGGCGATCCAAGCCGGTGAGCCCGGCGCGGCGTCGTCGATCGTCACCGAAAGCTCGCCGCCGGCCGACGAATCCGGCCTGAGCGATCTGCTGATGGACGAGCTGCGCGACCTCCTCCATGCCGAGAAGCAGCTCACCAAGGCGCTGCCGAAGATGGCCGAGGCCGCGCGCTTCGACCAGCTGCGCGAATTGTTCGAGCAGCATCTGGTCGAGACCGAAGCGCAGATCGAGCGCATCAACGAATGCTTCGAGCTGCTCGGCAAGACGCCGCGGGCAAAGCCCTGCAAGGGCATGATGGGCCTCATCGAGGAGGGCCAGGAGATCATGACCAAGGCCGAGGACAAGGAGGACGCCGCCGCCGACCTTGCGCTGATCGGCGCCGCGCAGCGCGTCGAGCACTACGAGATGTCGGGCTACACGACCGCGCGCAATCTCGCCTCCCAGCTCCGCCACAGCGCCGTCGTCGCGCTGCTGTCGAAGTCGCTGGCCGAGGAGGAGAATGCCGATCAGCTCCTCAACCAGGTCGCGCGCTCCTTGATGTCGGTCGCCAAGATGCCGGCCGCGATCGAGCAGGCGTGAGGCGGGGAGCGGGACCTGCGCGGCGCTTGCGCCATGCAGGCCGCCGGGGCGCGCAGGCGCCACCGTGGAGCGCAGCGCAAACATTGCGTTACAACAACTGTCATCGCCCGCGCAGGCGGGCGATCGAGTACTCCGAAACGGTCGACTTCAGTCGAGACGCCGCGGCGTACTGGATACCCCGCCTGCGCGGGGTATGACGACCATTTTCAGGGCGCCGCGTGCGCCCTGAAGGAGGGGGCGAGCGTCACGCCTTCGGCCGATATGCTCTGCATCTTGCGATGCGCCGCTCTCTCCCCGGCCGTCATTCCCTGGCATTCACGCGCGAACGGCGCAGCCGTTCGACGCAGCGCGCGGGAGCCCGGAATCCATAACCACAGGCGATCATGGCCGGACGAGAGCCATCCCTTGCGAATCTTTCGCCCGCTTACTCCGTATAGCTGTGCACCCGCTCCGCCCTGCGGAAATGGTTCGTCGACAGGCAGCGCCGCGCCCGGCTGATCTGCTCATCGGTGGCGCCGCGGCTGCGCGCATACATCTCGGCCACCTCGGCCGTGTATTTCTCCATGTAGTAGCGCACCTCCGAGCAGGACATCCGGGTCTCAGGACCGGCCTCGTTGGCCGCCTGCACCTCGGACCCCATCGCCAGGATCAGAATCCCCGCACCGATCACACCCCGCAACATCGACATCCTCCCCATTGTCGCAGCTGCCTGCTAACAGGCGTGACTCGGAGCGAGGGCGCAAATTAACAATGACACGCGCGTGACATCGTCAGCGCAGTGTGGCTTCGCGGTGTCACCGGACGTGACGGTTGAGCATCGCTTGCAACCGTCGCCGGGCGGAATGGCCTGTCCCCCGTGCCGCCCCGACAGTGTTGAGAGATCGAACGGTTCCGGCTTCGGAACCTACGCCTCCGGTCGAGACGGCATCATCAGCCCTGAGCGAAGGCGTGTCGCGCGTCCTGCGAGGTCTCAGGTCGTCACGGTCGAGCTCGCCGTGCCCGCGCTGCCCGAGACGCCGTTGCTCACGGCGCTGTTGGTCGCGCCTTGCGCGTTGTAGGTCTGCGCGCCCTTGCTGCTGCCGTCCGAGCTGGCGGCAGTCTTGGTCACCTCGGTCGAACCGTCGGAATAGGTGATGGTCGTGGTGGTGACGCCGTCGAGCGTGATCGAGACCTCGCTGACGACGGTCTTGCCCGACGACGAGCCGCCGCTGCCGGAGGAGCTTTCCGACGTGCTGTCAGCCGAGCTCGTGGCCGACGAGGATGACGTCGCAGACGTCGCCGAGGTGGATGATGTGGCCGAGGTGGTTTGCGACGAAGGCGCCGCGAGGGGCGTCGTGACGGAGCTGATCGACATGGGACTCTCGCATGAAGAAAGGGCAGGTGCCGCACGGGGCGCGGCACGCTTCTTCAACGCAGCCTCCGCGCCAAGCTGGCGCAATGAGTTGCGTCTAAGTGTGTCCGGATGCTGCGGTCTTCATGCGGGGTCATTGCAACTTGCGGCGAGCCGCGCCGTCCGCGGTATAGTCTTCTGTCGCAGGGTGGCACACCGAGACGTTGCGGATTACCTTCGCGCCTCTCTTACTCTCCCGGCGCAAGTTCGGACTGATGGCGAAGAGCGGGGAGAGTGATTGCCAAGCGCCGGCGCCGCGCTCTAGTCTCCCTCACGCATGACCGTCGCACTCTCTCCCCAGCAAGCCTCACTCGTCGCGGAAACGGGTGCGCTGCACATCGCGGCCGCGCTCGATGCGTCCGCCCTGCGCGCTCTCTTCGAGGCGCTGTCCGGCCACGCACCGGAGCAGGCGGGCAGCCGGCTGCACGGCGTCGCGGCGCTCAGGCCGTTCCTCGCCAATGCCGGACCGGTCGGCGCCGCCGCTGGCGCGGTTCTCGGTGACGCCACTCGCCCGGTGCGGGCGGTCTATTTCGACAAGACGGCCGCGTCGAACTGGGCCGTGCCCTGGCATCAGGACCGCACCATCGTCGTCCGCGAGCGCATCGAGGTCACCGGGTTCGGGCCCTGGACCATCAAGGGGGGCCTGCAACACGTCGCGCCGCCCTATGAGGTGCTCGCGCGCATGGTCACCCTGCGTGTCCATCTCGACGCCGTGCCGGACGGCAACGCGCCGCTGCTGATCGCTCCAGGCTCGCACCGCCTCGGTCGCATTCCGGAAGGCGATGTGGCCGCGACGGTCGCGCGCTGTGGCACGGCGACGTGCTGCGCCGACGTCGGTGACATCTGGCTCTACGCGACGCCGATCCTGCACGCTTCGGAGCCCTCAACCCAGCCCGGCCATCGCCGGGTGCTGCAGATCGATTTTGCCGCGGACGAACTGCCGGGCGGGCTGGGGTGGCTCGGGGTCTAGACGAAGAGAGGGGCCGCGCAGCCGCAAAGTCATCTGCGGTGGCACGCGGGCGGAAAGCGCGTTCATTCGCCTGCGCGCTGACGATCCGCAGCCATCCCATTTGCCTATTTGCCGAGGATCTTCTCCGCCGCGGTGACGATGCTGACCGTCGGATGCTCGGCGCAGTACTTGCCGAACTTCTTGGCGTTCTCGACGAACACCTCGGTGTCGAAGATCGCCTCGTCCTGGTCGCCCTTGTACCAGCCGTCGAGCCAGATCAGCACCATCTTGATACCGTCGTCGCCGCTCTCGACGAACTGCTTGCAGCTCATGGTGGAGAGATCGAGAACGACGGCCGACGCCGGCGCGGACGACAGCATCAGGGCCGCGGCAAACAACGTCGCAACGACAGATTTCATATTCTGGCTCCGAATGGATTTGGTGAAAAACAACGAACTATGCAGAGGCTTCGCGAATGAGGAGCCGAACTGCGTGACCATGGTCGAGCCGGCACCTGAGCAGATAGAACTGGCTGGATCGATGGCGGAAGTCAAGAACGGCAGCGGCTTCAATCAGAGGAAGCGCGGCGGGCTACGCCTTCGGCTAGCTGGCCCATGCTCGCTCCATCTCTCCGAGGTAAGCGAGCACAGTTGAAGGCGAAGTTTTCGATTGGCTCAATTGCAAGTAGATCAATGACCAGCTAAGGTCTTCGTGCTGAACTTTGGGAGGTGCCGATGGAAAATCGCGAAGTACTCCTCGAGCAGGTCAGGCGCGCATACAAGGCGCGCGACACGGGGTCGTTGGACGACCTGATGGCAGAGTGTCATCCGGACGTGGTGTTCACACTGGCTGGCGACCGGAACGCCACCAAAATGTTGGGGTGCATGTGTGGTCACCCCCAAGTCAAGGAGGGCTTGGCCAAGCTCATCGATACGTTCGAGTTCGCGCAGCGAGATATCCTGACCGAACTGGTGGACAACGATCGCGTGGCCGTGCTTTCCCGCCTCACCGTGCGAAGCTGTCCGACGAATATGACGCGGGAAACCGAGATACTCGACCTCTTCAGAATTCAGGATGGGAAGATCGTCGAACTAATAGAGTTCGCCGACACGGCGCTCATCCAGACGATGGCGTCGTAAGCCGGTTGAGCGCTACGTGGCGACCACCAGAGCGGCTCGCACTGCGTGGTGCGGCGTCGGATCATTGTCCCGGAAATGAACATTGTCCCGGAAGTGAATGGCTGACTGGGGTAGGGCTTGAACTTTATCGGCAATCGACCTGGTTCCTTCCGGTTTGCCGGAGCGCAGGGAAGCGCGCTTCCGACCCGTCGGCCAAATCAGCTCGGTCGGGCCAACCCCTGTCAAGTCGTTCTGAAAAACATAAATCGCTTTGCGGCTTGCCCAAATCAGCATTATGGTTCGCGCATCCCGTTGCACGGTAGGGGACGGTTCGCGGTCGTCACGGACGTTGGCAGCGGGATGCGGTGGACGCGGGCGGCGCAGTGCTGTTGGCACGGACGAACGTTAGCCTGCGGACGGTGAAGGCGCGTGGTTCCGATACTCCGATGCTAGTATCCAGCGCAATGCGCGAGAAGCGCATTGTCGCGACATGGTGGCCAGAAAGCCCGGTGCACCAGGAAGAGCGCGCTATAGCCCGTTAAAACCATCGCGCGGGGAAGGCCGGGTGTTCTCGGCCAGACCTGTGGTGACTGCCGCCTGCTTTTTTTCTGCAGGCGGGCCACGGGCGCGGCCAGCGCCCGGCCTTCCCTGCGCCCTCCACTCGGTGAGGGCGGGTTTCGAGAGCATAGCTCGGGCGCGGAATGCGTCGCGAGGACGCGGATGCTCATCTCATCGCGACAGGCTGTTCGGATAGATGTTTGAGATGTGGATCAATGAAGCGGCGAACTCGGGACACCCTCCCCTGGAGGGGGAGGGTCGATCGCGCGCGTAGCGCGGGATCGGGGTGGGGTGATCTCTCCGTTGGCACAAGCATCCGCGGAGAGATCACCCCACCCTGCCTCACGCGTCGCTGCGCGCCCCGCGAGGCGACCCTCCCCCTCCAGGGGAGGGTGGGAGCCCGGCAGCGAGCTTTGGTGCGGGAGGCTGAACTCGCTGGTCTGGGTCGCGACGCTCGCCGCTCACGCCACCAGCACGGCCTCCGCCGCGAGCACGGCGTCGGCGCCGTCGGTGACGGTCTTTTCCAAGGACGGGGCCTGCACCGCGAAGGTCTCGGCGAAGAACCGGGCGAGCGCGACGTGACGCGCCCCCTCGGTCTCGTTCTCGCTGCGCGCGGCCAGCGCCTCGTTGGCCAGCATGCAGCCGCCGAGCGCCGAGCCGAACAGGCGCAGGTAAGGCGTGGCGCCGGCGAGCGCATCGTTCGGCGCGGTGCCGAGCTTGTCCAGCAGCCAGCGGCTGGAGCGGTCGAGCGCGCCGAGCGCCTCGCGCAGCTTGGCGCCAGTGGTGCCGAAGGCCGGATCGTTCGAGGCCTCGACGCGGCGGACGATCTCGGTAAGCTCGTCGAGCAGCTTGAACACCGAGGCGCCGCCGTTCGCACCCAGCTTGCGGGTGACGAGGTCGATCGCCTGGATGCCGTTGGTGCCCTCGTAGATCGCGGTGATGCGCGCGTCGCGATAGTGCTGCGCGGCGCCGGTCTCCTCGATGAAGCCCATGCCGCCATGGATCTGCACGCCGAGATAGGCGACCTCGTTGCCGATGTCGGTGGAGAACGCCTTTGCGATCGGCGTCAGCAGCGCGCCGCGCGCGGCGGCTTCAGTGCGCACCGCCGAATCCTTGGCGCGCACGGACACGTCGAGTGCGACGGCGGTCGCGTAGCAGATCGAGCGAGACGCGGCGGTGAGGACGCGCATCTGCATCAGCATGCGCTTGACGTCGGGATGGGCGATGATCGCGTCCGAGCCGGCGCCCTTAGCTCCCACGGCGCGGCCCTGTTTGCGCTCCTGCGCGTAGGCCAGCGCCTGCTGATAGGCGCGATCGGCGACGCCGACACCTTCGAGGCCGACGCCGAGCCGCGCCTGGTTCATCATCGTGAACATGCAGCGCATGCCGGCGTTTTCTTCGCCAATGAGATAGCCGATGGCGCCGCCGTGATCGCCCATCGTCATGGTGCAGGTCGGCGAGGCGTGCATGCCGAGCTTGTGCTCGATGCCGGAGGCATAGATGTCGTTGCGGGCGCCGAGCGAGCCATCGGCGTTGACGAGGAATTTCGGGATCAGGAAGAGAGAGATGCCCTTGGTGCCGGCCGGCGCGTCCGGCAGCCGCGCGAGCACGAAATGCACGATGTTGTCGGTCATGTCGTGGTCGCCATAGGTGATGAAGATCTTGCTGCCGGTGACGCGGTAGGTGCCATCCGCGGCGCGCTCGGCGCGGGTGCGCAAGGCGCCGACGTCGGAGCCGGCCTGCGGCTCGGTCAACTGCATCGTGCCGGTCCATTCGCCGGAGATCAGCTTGCCGAGATAGATGTCCTTCAGCTCCTTGCTGCCGTGGGCGTCGAGCGCCTCGATGGCCGACAAGGTCAGCAGCGGGCACAGGCCGAAGGCGACGTTGGCCGCGCTCCAGATCTCGGTGCAGGCGGCGTTGATGGCGAGCGGCAGGCCCTGGCCGCCATGCGCCTCGGGACCGGACACCGCGTTCCAGCCGGCCTCGGTCCAGCGCTTGTAGGCGTCCGGCCAGCCGGGCGCGGTGGTGACCTTCTTATCGGCGAGCTTGACGCCGTTCCTGTCGCCGATGTGGTTGAGCGGGGCGAGCACGTCGCTCGCGAATTTGCCGGCTTCCTCGAGCACGGCGGCGGTGATGTCGGGGTCGAAATCGCCGTAATGGCCGGCCTCGACCGCCGCCTTCAGCCCGGCGCCGTGGTTGAGGGCGAGCAGCATGTCGTTGAGCGGGGCGCGATAGGTCATGGCGTGTCCTCGGGGCTCGATGTGGCCGGTTTGGCCGCCGTCATCCCATGAAACCGGCCGGGTCTCAACTTTTTCGCGTGGCGCTGCGGCCGGGCGCCGCGGCGGCTTCCAACGAGCAGGATAAGGGCTTGCCGGCATTGACGAATTGGCCTGGACGGCGGATCACCGGAGGGGCCTGCAAAATTCCTGCGGCGGCGCGGTTGAAATGGGCGGGCGCGCTCTGTAGACCACGGGCGCCGACCCGGAATCGCATGGCGCCCGCACGCCACGCCGATCCGCCGGGCCTGATGGGGCGTAGCCAAGCGGTAAGGCAGCGGATTTTGATTCCGCCATTCGGAGGTTCGATCCCTCCCGCCCCAGCCAGATTTCTTCGCGATTTTGTTGTTCTGAAACCCTCAGGCGTGCCAGGAGTCTGGCCCTCCGAAGGCGGTTGCTGCGAAAAGATTGCCCTGCACTCTCATGATGCCCGCTTGTTTCTGGCAGCCGATTTACTTGGACCCGAGCGAGAGTCTGTGCTTCGCCCAGCCCGTCTTACCACTTCTCGCGCAGGCATCAGACGCTGGCGAGCGAGATTCCGTCGACCGGTCCACACCGAGGCCCGTCACCTCAATCCGGGTCGTCCAGCAGGGATCGGCGGACAGCATCCTCGGACAGGAGCCGGTCGAAATAGGCGATGGTCCTGGTCAGGCCTTCGGTAAGGCCAATCCTCGGCTGCCATGACAGGACAGCTTCGGCGCACGCTATGTCGGGCCGTCGCCGACATGGATCATCCACCGGTCGCTTCCCGCATACGATGGCAGACCGCGAATTGCACAAGTCGATGATGGTCCTGGCGAGTTCCTGGATCGAGATCTCGGCGGGGTTGCCGAGATTGACCGGTCCGGTCACATCGTCGGGGGTCGCGGCGAGGCGGACGAGCGCATCGACCATGTCGTCGACATAGCAGAACGATCGCGTCTGCGACCCGTTGCCATACAGGGTGATCGGCTTGCCGAGCAGCGCCTGGACGATGAAGTTCGAGACGACGCGCCCGTCGTGGGGGTGCATGCGAGGCCCGTAGGTATTGAAGATTCTGGCCACCTTGATCTGTAATCGGTGCTGGCGCCAATAATCGAAGAACAGCGTCTCGGCGCAGCGCTTACCTTCATCATAACAGGACCGCGGACCGATCGGATTGACGTTGCCCCAATAATCCTCCGTCTGTGGATGCTTCTCCGGGTCGCCGTAGACTTCCGAGGTCGAGGCCTGAAGGATCATGGCCTTGAGCCGTTTCGCCAGCCCTAGCATGTTGATGGCGCCGTGAACGCTGGTCTTGGTCGTCTGCACGGGATCGTGCTGGTAATGGACCGGCGAGGCGGGGCAGGCGAGGTTGTAGATGCTGTCGACCTCGACATAGAGAGGAAACGTCACGTCGTGCCGAAGCAGCTCGAAATTCCTATCGTCGAGAAGGGGCTCGATATTGCGGCGTGTGCCGGTGAAGAAATTGTCGACGCAGACGACCTGATGGCCGTCGGAAATCAGTCGCTCGCACAGATGCGAACCGATGAAGCCGGCGCCGCCCGTAACCAAACTGTTCTCGCTGATGCGCCTGGACGCTCTTCTCGACACGATCCTTGCTCGTTAGAATGTTCAGTAACCAATAACAACCATAAGATGAGTCGAAGGGCAAGGCGACGGTCCTGCGGACTGTCGGCACAAGGAATGAACCGGCCGATGTTGAATTGTCTTTCGCGGCGCTGGCCGCCGCTTCACCCGCCTGCCGGCGCGCCGGTCTGAATTCATGGCGCGCATTCTCTATGGCGTGCATGGGACCGGCCGGGGGCACGCGATCCGCGCCTTGACCCTGGCTCAGCATTATTCCCAGCACGACTTCCTGTTCGTCTGTCATGGAGAAGCGGCGCGCCTGCTCGGGGGCCAATTCCGGGTGTTCGAGTGTCCCAATCCGGTCACGCCCGTGGGCTCGCATCGGGTCGATGCTCCGGCGGCGTTGCTGCGTACCGCCGCGACACTCAGCAACGGCGCACATTGGCGCCGCCGGGTCGAGCAGGCGGCCGAGGCCTTCGTCCCGGACTTGGCCATGACCGACTACGAGTTCTTCGTGCCGCAGGTGGCGCGCAGGATGGGAGTGGCTTGCCTGTCGCTCGACAACCAACATGTCATCACCATGGGACGGATCACATGCCCTCTGGGCCAGATGTCGAGCCGGTTAGCGACGGCTGCGGCGGTCCGGCTTCTGTTCAGTTCGGCCGACCAGTACCTCGTCTGCAATTTCTTCGACGTTCCCGCGCGGGCGGCGAGCCCCTGGCTTCGGCAACTGCCGCCGCTGCTGCGGCGCGACGTCGTCGCGCGCCGGCCGACGGCGGGTGACCACGTCGTCGCCTATCAGGGCTATCCGACGTTCCCGGCCTTCGTCGAGCATCTCGCCACGCTTGGCCGGCCTGTCCGCGTCTACGGCCTGGGCGAGCGCTGCAGCCTGGGTCGCGTCGTCTTCAAGGCATTCGACGAGCAATCGTTTCTCGATGATCTGGCGTCCTGCGCCTTCGTCGTCTGCGGCGGTGGCCATACGCTCATCTCCGAGGCGCTGCATCTCGGCAAGCCGGTGTTGTCGATTCCGGTCCGTGGCGCCTTCGAGCAGTTTCTCAACGCGTACTATCTGGAGCGGCTCGGTTACGGCATGCGTGCCGATCTGGCGACTTTCTCGTCGCGGATCCTGCACGAATTCGAGGTGCGGCTGGAGAGCTATCGCGCCCGGATCGGTCACGGAGATTTCTGCGGCAACGATGCGGCCTTTGCCGCGATCGACGCGTTCATCGACGGCCGTTGGCGCCGCTCCCCGCGCTCCGGGCCTCGAGCACGGACTTGAACAGCGTTTCGTAGGCTTCGACCACGCGATCCGAGCCGTATTGCGACAGCGCGCGGATCGCGCCCGTCGCGGCAACGCGGGCCCGTTCCTCGGGATGGGCGACGACGTGGCCGATGACCTCGGCGAGCGCGTCGGGATTGCCGGGCGGCACCAGCCAGCCGTCGACGCCGGAGGTGATCAGGCTGCGAAGCCCATCGACCGGCGAGGTAATCACCGGTTTGCCCATGGCCATGGCCTCGAGGACCGCGAGCGGCAGACCCTCGAAATAAGTCGGATGAACGAAGATATCCATCGCGGCGATCCAGTCGCGAACGTTGCCGCGGTCGCCGGCGAAGACCACGTGATCGGCGATGCCGAGCGCGCGCGCCTGCTCCATGAGTTGCGCGCGATCGGGTCCGTCGCCGACCAGCCAGAGGCGAACGTCCGAACACGCCAGCTTTGCGAACGCCTCGAGGAGATCGGGGTGGGCCTTCTGTGGGTGCAACCGTGCGACCATGCCGAGGATGGTGGTGGCGCTGCCGCCATGGTCCCGGCGCAGGGCGGATGCTGCAACGGAACGGTCACGGTCGTCCGCATCGACCCCGTTCGGAATGACCTGCACCTGGTCGCGCCGGACACCTTCATGCGCGAGCGAGAAGGGAACGATTTCGGCGCTCTGGAAGGCCACGCGGTCGGCCCAGGCCGCGGTCTTGCGATCGAACCACAATTGCAGCCGCGGCTTGTCCGCGTAGCGGGCGGTCACAGTCGAGACAATCGGGGCGATGCCGGCGACGCGAGCGGCGGTACGTCCGATCAGATCGCCCCACGGGAGTTCGGTGTGGACGAGATCCGGCCGGCGCCGCCGCAATTCCGCGGCGAGGTGCCAAAGACCGATCAGGCCGTACAGGCGCGGCCGCCCGATGATCTCGACGCTGGCTCCGGCGGCGCGCATGGCAGCGACGACCTCTTCGTTGAATATCTCGTTGAGGCAAATGATGTGCTGGATGTGGCCGCGCGCCGTGAGGCCGGCCACCACGCTGCGCAGCATGGTTTGAGCTCCGCCGCGATCGAGATTGTCGAGGATATGAACGATCTTCATCGCAACGGGGCTCCCACGCGCAGTGCTGCGTCCTTCAGGCCGTCGCGATACAATGTCGCGTAGGCATCCGCCATGCCATCCAGTGAGAAATGCTCGCGAACGTGCCGCAAGCCTGCCTGGCCGATGTCGGCTGCCCGGGCGGGATCCGCCAGGATATCCATCATGCAGCGTGCAAGAGCGTCGGCGTCGCCCGGCCTGACCATCCAGCCGGTTTTGCCGTGGATCACCAGTTCGCGGATGGCGTCGACATCGGAAGCGACCACCGGCCGGCTCGCGGCCATGGCCTCCATCAGTGCATTGGGCATGCCTTCCCACAAAGAGGGAAGCGCGAAGAGATCGACGGCATCGAGGATGTCGCGCACGTCGCGCCGGGTGCCCGCGAAGCGGACGAACGTCGTTATCCCGAGCTCGTCAGCTTCGCGCTCCAAGGCTGCTCGACACTCACCGTCGCCGACGAGCCACAGAACCGCGCCGGGGTAGCGCTCGCGAACGAGACGGAAGGCGCGCAACAGATATTGTTGTCCCTTGGACGGATGGAGGCGGGCGATGGTCGCGAGCACGGTCGCTTCCGCGGACGTCCGCAGTTCCCTGCGCACGTCGCCGGGTGGCCGGCGCGCCGTCGTGATCGAAACGCCATTGGGAATGTAGACGACCTGGCCTGCGCGTATGCCCTCGTGGCGGATCGCAAACGGCACCGCCTCGCGGTCATTGAAGACGACCGCCCTGGCCAAGTGTGCGGTGCGGCGATCAAGCCACCTCTGCCAGCTTGGTTTGTCGACGTTCCGGCCACGGATGGTAGAAAAGACCGCCGGTACCCCCGTCAGCCATGCCAGCAGGCGGCCGATCATGTCGGAGGTCGGCAGTGCCGTCTGCACGACCTGTGCCGGCCAGGTCCGGAGCTCCTGCGCCAGGCGCAGCAGCCCGGGTCCTGCCCACAGACGGCCTTCGCCGATGATTTGAACTTCGGCGTAAGGCGCCAGACGTTCGAGGATTTCGGGATGTGCGATTGCACGCATGCCGTAGACGCGCACTGCGAAACCGCGCGCGGCCAGCGCCGGCACCAGGAGAGTCAGCCAGTTCTGGGTCCCGCCGACACCAAGATCGTCGATGAAAATCGCGAGATTGATGAGCTTCTGCATTGCTGCTCAGTGAGCCTACGCTTCGTGACGACAGTACCGCGTCGGTCGGTTCCGTCGGCGGTTGGTCGGGGCGTCCACACGGCGGCGGTCGGATGGCTGTGGACGTGGAAAATTGTCCAAAGACGTCATTGCCGCGAACCATTGACCGTATTCGGCCGCTGCCCGCAAGAGCGGCGCGAAATGTGGATGGCCGGCGGCGTTTTCAGGACATGCTCGCCAAGATAGTATAATTTTCGTATGTCTAGTGTCGGCGGTAAGAGACAGCCGCCGGCAATACGGCTTTGGGGGCCGTGGTGGGAACGATTCCTAGGAAGGACCGTCCCCCCGGGGTGGAACTGCTGCCAGGGGCGAAGCGTGCTAGTTGGGGTCATTGACAGATATCTGACACGGCAGATCTTGCTTGCTTCGGCAGTCGCCGTTGCGGCTGTCGTCGCACCGGTGATTCTGATCTCTCTGATCAGCCATCTGGGCGAAGAGGCGCTCTATACCAGCTTGGTGTGGCCCGCGCTCGCCAGCACTGGGCCGATGATCCTCTTCCATGTTCTCCCGGCGCTGGTTGCGATCGCGATCGTCTGGTCATACGGCAGGTTTGCAGCAGATGGGATCCTGATCGTGATCTATTCGAGCGGTCGCTCGACCTTCGCTGCGCGGTTGCCGGGCTTTGCCGTCGCGTTCGCCGCGGTGGCGCTCGGCTATTTGCTGACCTGTTGGGTCGTTCCGCTAACCTCAGGGCATCTCCACGACGTGCTGTTCTCGCTGCGGCGCGGGGTAAATCCGGCGTTGCTCAAGGTCGGCGTTTTCAATCAGTTCGATCATGGTCGTCAGGTCTTCTATTTCAGGAACTACATCAAGGGCAACGAGCTGGCCGATGTCTTCATCCGGCAGGCGATGTCCGACGGCGAGGAGCGGGTCTTCAAAGCTCGTTACGCGGTGTTCGAAAGGCAGGGGGACGAAAGCGGCTTAGTGCTGCTCGACGGGACCGTTCAGAGTTTGCGGAGCGGACAGTCGGAGGTCAGGGGCGTCGCCTATGCTCGTATATTCGTACCACTGAACGAATATGGCTTCGGAGGCGTCAAGCGTGACTATACGATCATCGACGAAGTGCCCCTGCAGGACTTCCTCGATGGCCGCTCCAAGGCCATGGCCGACCCGGGGACGGCGCGCGAATGGATTCATGAGGCTCTCAACCGCCTGGGAATCCCGCTTCTCGCGCTCCTCCACACCTGGCTCGGCCTCGAACTGCTTCCCGTCTGGCGCAGCTTCGGCGACAGCCGAGGTCCGCGTGCCTTGCTCGTCTGCGCCGCGATCGGGGCGCTGCATTTCTTCATGGTGCTCACCATTGAGCAGACGCTGGTGGACTTGCGGACGACATGGGCGGTCGGCGGGCTCTTTCTGGCCGAGCTGGCGCTGGCACTCATCCTCGCCCTCAGGCGCCGCGGCGGGGCGATGGCCGCACCGTCCGCCACGCCCGCCGTTTCGATGCGGCTCGGAATGACCGGCGTGCCGGCGCTGCACGCCGGACTAGCTTTGTGGGACGGGGGCGCCGCCGCTCTTGCCAATGGACCGCACGATCAATTGCCGAACGCGATCGCGCCGCCGTGTCCTTGACTGGTAGTTCAGGCGACTCATCGATTACTTGGACGGATCGGCTTATGGACAACGGTGGAAACGGGATATTGGCGCGTGCAGATCGCCTCGGCAACTCGCTGGAGAGGTTGGCCGATTCGCGAACCAACCCGCTGAGCATCGTCGTCGATGATGTCGTGGACACCGTCACCGCTATGGTCGCAGGCCGCCGAACGTTGATGTTCGGTACCAACAGCTATCTTGGGCTCAACTTCAATCCGGCGTGCATCGAGGCCTCGGTCGAGGCTGCGCGACACTACGGGACGGGCTCCACGGCTTCGCGGGTCGCTGCAGGCAATCACCGTCTCCACGTGATGCTCGAGGAGGACATCGCGACCCTCTATGGTCGGCGCGACGCGGTGATTTTCAGCACGGGATTCATGGCCAATCTGGGCGTGACTTCGGCGCTCGCCCGCAAGGGCGACATGATTTTTGTCGATGCCCATTGCCACGCAAGCATATTCGATGCCTGTCGGTTGAGTGGCGCCCAGGTGGAGAGTTTCGCTCACAATGACCGCCGCGATCTCGACAGCCGATTTGCGCGCAGCAACGTCCCCGGACCGCAGACATTGGTGATCTGCGAGGGGCTCTACAGCGTTCGAGGCGACCTTGGCGAGCTCAAGGGGCTGACGACCGTCGCGCGGCGCCATGGAGCGGTGGTCATCGTCGACGAGGCCCATTCGCTCGGCATCTATGGGCGCTACGGCCGCGGCATCGCGGAACATCTCGGCGTCGAAGCCAATGTCGATGTGATCGTCGGCACCTTCAGCAAGAGCCTTGGCGGAATCGGTGGCTACGCCGTGAGCGATTCGAGTGCGTTGCGCGCGCTGCGCTTCATGAGCAGGCCGTATCTCTACACCGCATCGCTCCCACCGCCGATCGTGGCGGCGGCGCGGCGGGCGCTTCACCTCATCGGAGGGGAGCCGAAATTGCGGGACGACCTCTGGCGCAACGCGCGAGCCATGCATGACGGCCTCGCCGGGATCGGCATCCGGCCATGCGCGGACCCCGGCCCCGTGGGGAGCATCCGGATGCCGGGGCTGGCCGCCGGCTATGAATTCTGGAAGGCACTGCTCGATCGCGGCATCTACGTCAATCTGTTGGTGCCGCCGGCGACACCCGACGGAGACGTGGTGTTGCGCTTCAGCGTCTCCGCTGCCCACACGCCGGATCAGATCCGGGCGGCGGTCGACGCCGTGGCCGAGGTGTCGAAGTTGGTGAAGCTGGCTTGATTGGAAGATGATGCTGGCGCCGCACGGCGTCGCGGCTTCGGATCGGGCTTGATGGGACGACGACGGTCGGGAAGTCATGGCAAAGACGAGCAGCCTGGGGATACTAACTGCGGCGCGCTACGCGCGACGAGTCCTTCCGCATCCATGGATCGCAACCAAGCTGATCCAGATGGAGGCTGACAAGCGGATTTTCAGCAAGTTCCGGATCAGTCGTGCGGAAGGCGAGGCCGGTAGGATTCGCCAAGCGAGCTTCCGTCTGACCGACCGCTGCAATCTGCGCTGCCATACCTGCGGCCAGTGGGGCGACAATGGCTATCTGCTCAACTCCAGCCTCCGGCATCTGAAGGAGCGCGAGATCCCGACCGGTCGCTATCTCGAATTGCTGCACGACCTCGTCGACCATGGTCATGGCCCGCTGGTCTACTTCTGGGGCGGCGAGCCGATGCTCTATGACGGCATCCTCGACCTGATCGAGGGCGCTACCGAACTCGGGCTGCCGGTGAGCATCGCGACCAACGGTACGCGGGTGGCTGCCTCCGCCGAACGGCTGGCCAAGGCGCCGCTCTTCCTGTTGCAGGTGTCGGTCGACGGCCATCGCGCTGACCTGCACAATGCGCTGCGACCGGCCGCGGGGGGCGGCGGCGACAATTTCCACGAGCTTTGCCGCGGGCTGGATGCGGTTGCCGAGGCGCGGGCGAAGCACGGCCGCGGGCTGCCCTTCATCGCCGCCCTGACCGTGATCTCGCAGGCCAACTGCAAGCATCTGGTCGACATCTACGATGCCTTTCGGGACAAGGTCGATCTGTTTGTCTTCTATCTGTCATGGTGGATCGACCAGGGTAACGCGGAGGCGCACGAGAAGGATTTCTTTCGCCGCTTCGGCTTCTATCCGACCCGCCATCACGGCTGGGTCGGAAACTGGAAGCCCAGCAGCACGGAGGCGCTGGACGATCAGCTACGGGCGGTGATGGAACGATCGTCCGGCTGGTCATCGCCTGCGGTCGCGTTGATTCCGCCGATCTCCGGCTCTGACAAGCTGACGACGTATTACACCGATCACCAGGAGCACTTTGGCTATGACGAATGTGCGGCGATCTTCCAGGCGGTCGAGATCAACAGCAACGGCGATGTCTCGCCGTGCCGCGACTACCACGACTACGTCGTCGGCAACGTCAAGACGTCGACGATCACCGAATTATGGAATTCCGAGCCGTACAGGAAGTTCCGGGCGAGCATCGGTCGCGACGGGCTCATGCCGGTCTGCGCCCGCTGTTGCGGTCTGATGGGATACTGAGCGGCTGCGGTCGGCAGGATCGGGAGGGAATTCATGGCAGCGACACGATGCAACGTCCTCCTCGTCTATCCTCGCTTCGATCTGACGTCGTTCTGGAGCCTGACGACGACGTGCCGGATCGCCGGCAAGCGGCGCATGGAGCCTCCGCTCGGCCTGATCACCGTCGCGGCGATGCTGCCGAAGGAATGGTCGGTCCGCCTCATCGATCGCAATGCGGAGGAGGTCGGCGAATGCGATCTCGCCTGGGCCGACATGGTCATGACCGGCGGCATGATCCCGCAGCGAGCCGACACGCTGCGCCTGATCGAACTCGGTCAATCCCGCGGCAAACCGGTCGTCGTCGGCGGGCCGGACATCACCTCCAGTCCGGATGCCTACAGCCATGCGGACTTTCGCATGCCGGGTGAGGTCGAAGCGACGATGGCCGCCTTCATAGAGTCCTGGGATGCGGGCGAGCGCCGCGGGCTGTTCGAGGCGGAGAAATTCACCGTCGATGTGACCAGGAGTCCGCTCCCGCGTTTCGACCTTCTCAAGCTCGACCATTATCTGGCTTTGTCCGTCCAGTTTTCGCGGGGCTGTCCGTTCATCTGCGAGTTCTGCGACATCATCGAGCTCTACGGACGGGTGCCGCGCGCCAAGACCGTTGAACAGTTGCTCGGCGAGCTGGAGAATCTCTACCGGCTCGGTTATCGCGGCCATGTCGATTTCGTCGACGACAATCTGATCGGCAACAAGAAAGCGGTGAAGCAGTTTCTGCCGCATCTCTGTGCCTGGCAAAAGGCGCACGGCTATCCCTTCACGTTCAGCACGCAGGCCTCGATCAACCTCGCCGACGACGACGTCCTCCTGCACTTGATGCGCGACGCGAATTTCGGGGCGGTCTTCATTGGGATCGAAAGCCCCAACGAGGACGCACTGCTGTCCACCCAGAAGAAGCAGAATATGCGGCGCAATCTCGCCGACTGCGTCCACAAGGTCTACCGTGCTGGAATGTTCGTGACCGCAGGTTTCGTGGTTGGGTTCGACAACGAACACGAGCGGATCGCCGACGAGATGGTCTCCTGCATCGAAACGGCCGGGCTGCCGATCTGTATGGTCGGCCTGCTGACCGCGCTGCCGCAGACCCAGCTCTCGCGACGACTCGAACGCGAGGGGCGGCTGAACCCTGAGGTCGATTTCAGCTTCGTCAGCAGCGCCGATGGCGGCGATCAATGCACCGAGGGCCTCAATTTCCGAACCGCCCGGGCGCGGCGCGACGTGTTGGGCGACTACCGCTCGATATTGGAACGGGTCAATCGGCCTGCGGCCTTCTTTGGCCGGATCCGGGCGGTCGCCCGCCTGCTGGTCCCGGCTCGCATCAATGCTTCGGTGCCCTGGCGGGTGGTTTTGAACGATGCGGCGACGGTCGTGCGCCTGCTCTGGTTCCTGGCCGCGCGGCGGCCGGACCTCCTGAGCGGATTCCTTGCGACCATCGCCGAATGCGCAATCCGCAATCCGAGGGCGCTCAAACAGGTGGTCTCGCTATTTCTACTCTACCTCCATGTCGGGCCGTTCTCCAAAGAGGTGATCGCAAGCCTGAACCGGCAGATCGGATCAATCGATGCCGGCCTTGCGCGGCGGCATGAAGCGCCGGCGGCGATCGGTCAGGTGGCGGTCCGATCGGGCCTCTGATCAGGCGGTCTTGTCAGGCGGTCTTGTCGGGAACGTCGAACGGCAGTCCGGCCCAGGTCACGCGGCGGTCGACCAGCGCCTTCAGCCACATCACGGGAAGCAGGACTTCCCGGCACAATCCAGAGAGTGGGGACATCCAGGACCAGCCCCAGCCTTTGGCCGCGAAGAAGGTGACGTCGAGCAAGACCCAGCCGAGCAGGGTCCCGCCCGCCATCAGCCACCATGGCATTCCGAAGGCTGCAGCGCCCACGGCGCCGCACAGGGCCGTGAAAGCGCCACTGACCAGCGGCTCGCCGCAGAAGGCCAGCGGTGCCTGGATTCGACGAATGACCATCCAGCGCTGGTGGCGGTCCCAGACTTCGCTGAACGGCCGCCGGCCGATCGCCTGACGGATCTCCTTGGCTGCGAACACCGTTCGCAGGCCGAGGCGTCCCAGCCCTTGCGACAGCGCGTGATCGTCGCCGAAGGCCGAAGCCATCAATCCGATGCCGCCCGCCCGCGCCAGATCTCGCCGGTCGAACAGCATGACCTTGCCGAAGCCGACGTTTGCGCCGGCGGCGGACAGTGCCAGCGTCAGCGGAGCGGCCTGCCCATTGAGGAATGCTCGCTCGAGTTCGGCGGCGAATCCGGTCGGGGCGACGGCAACCGGGATCGCGCAGACGAGGCCGACGCCGGCGGTCAGGTTCGTCATCAGATCGGCGAGTTGGTCGGGGCTCAGGAGAATGTTCGAATCCTTGATCAGGATCAGGTCGTGTTGCGCCGCTGCGATGGCCGGCGCGAGATTACTGACTTTCGGGTTCGGAGTGATGCGCTTGTTTCCGGTCAGGATCCGCGCGCCGGCCGCCGGGAATTGCGCAGCGACCTGCCGGGCGATCTCGATCATCGGCGAGCGGTCTTCCGCGGCGGCGACCAGAATCTCGCTTTGCGGATAGACTTGCGCGAAGGCCGACGTGAAGGCCGCTTCGGCTTCGAACTCCAGCCGGCGGATTGGGATCACGATCGAGACCGGCGGTCGATCATGTCGCGTAGCCAACCTGTGCCGTAAGCGAGGGTGCGCCAATGCGGCAGAGATGGTCGTGATGCGAAGAGCGCAGGAGATCGCCCACCATGCAGTTGCGGCGACTGCGAGCATCGAGAGCGCGTCCATCGCCGGCGCCAGTCACTCGTTGTAGAGTTCGGTGCGCTCGGGCACGTCGACATGGACTGCGGCGAACGCAAGGTCGGTCAAGCGCCGCGGCAACAGGCGGGTCAAATGCAGACCGAAGGCCAGAAGGCGGGGGAATGCGATGACCGCATCGCCGCGCTCCAGCCGCCGTCGTATGATGGTGGCTGCACGGTCGGCGCTCATGATGAGGGGCTTCGGACAGACGGTGTCGCGATTGAGCGCCGTGTCGACGAATCCAGGCGCAATGGTGCTGATGGTGACGCCCTGGGCGGCAAGAGTGGGACGAAGCGACTCGGCATAGGCGTGAAGGCCGGCCTTGCTGGCGCTGTATGCGGGACAGGAGGGCAGGCCGCGCAAGGCGCCGATCGACCCGATGACGGCGATCGTCCCGCGCCCGCGCATGCACATCCGCTCCGCCAGGGGATCGATGGTGTTGATGGCGCCGATCAGGTTGATTGCGATCACGTTGCGCACGACGGCCGGATCTTCCCGCAGCCGGCCGATGCCGAGCCCAGCGGTGACCCCGGCGCCGGCGATCGCGAGCCCGATCGGGGCGGCGTCGTCGACGGCGCGGATCCATCCCGCCATTCGATTGCGATCCCGGACATCGATCGACGCGGTCGTGACGGCTGCGCCGTTGGCCCGGCATTGTGCTGCCGTTTCTTCCAGGCGGCCCTCGTCCCGACCGGACAGCGCCATGTGGATCCCTGGCGCGGCATAGTTCATCGCGAGCGCGCGGCCGATGCCGCTGCTGGCTCCGGTGATGACGATCGAACTGGAGGCGGACATGATGTGCGATCCTCAGCCGTCGTGGCGCGCCGCGATTTCAGCGACGCATGCTGCGTACCCCGCATCGGTCGAGACGATGACGCGCAGGATCAACTGCTCGGCGCGACCGCTACCCGGCACGTCCGATGGCATTCGCTTGACAACACGGCCGGAGAAGAGGAGGCGGCTGCCAACTGGAACGGGCAACAGGAAATTGCCATGGATGCGATTGATCCGCAGTGCCGGCATCCAGTCGCGGAGCGCGCCTTCGATCTGCCCCATCGCCAGCATGCCGTGGATTATCAGGCTGTCGAGACCTGCGGCGCGAGCCGTCGCGGGATCGCTGTGGAGCGGATTGTCGTCGAGCGATGCCGCCGCGTAGCTCTCGGTCTGCGCGATGTCGATCGGCCCGGTCTCGATCACCGGAAAGCTCGAGTCCGGCATCGGGCGCGAGCGGAGTGCGGCGTCGCGTGCTGCGTCGGGACGAAACGTGCGCAACAGCGTGTCGAGCGTTGCGACGATCCGCCCTTCGGAATCGCACACGGTCCCGCGCAAGAGCGTCCGGTCCGTTGGGGTCCGCTCGCGACGGGCTTCGACTGCGAAGCCGTAGTCGCGATCGGGGCCGAGGCCTTCATTATAGGTGAAGGTCTGCGATTGCTGCACGACGATTTCATCGG
Source organism: Bradyrhizobium sp. SZCCHNS3016 (assembly GCF_032484535.1). Lineage (NCBI taxonomy): Bacteria > Pseudomonadati > Pseudomonadota > Alphaproteobacteria > Hyphomicrobiales > Nitrobacteraceae > Bradyrhizobium > Bradyrhizobium sp. SZCCHNS3016. The sequence continues at coordinate 211,644 of NZ_JAUETE010000009.1, read as the reverse complement.
TGAGCCCGAGCCTGCCGATCACGGTTGGTCGGATTGCGGGAAGGCTGAGCCAGCGGATCGGAAAGGAAAACGGTACGGGGCCGAAGCCGCGCTGCAGCCCCAGCGCGGACACGAAGGCAGCGACGTCCGCCCTGTCAGCGCGGACCGCAATCGGACCGATGCTGACCTGATCCTGCGCGCTGTCCGGCCCGCTCACATCAGATCCCTCAGGGTCAATCCGCCCGCGCGACGGCGAGGCATGCGTTGACGCCTCCGAAGGCGAAGGAGTTCGAGATGGCGACGCGGATCGGCATCGCGCGCGCCGCATTGGCGACCGGGTCGATGCCGCATTTCGCATCGGCACCGAGCCAGTTGATGGTCGGCGGCGCAATGTTGTCGCGCATCGCCATGATGGTGATCGCCAGTTCGATCGCCCCGCCGGCGCCCAGTGCGTGGCCGTGGATCGGCTTCGTGGACGACACTGCGAGGCGGGGCAGCCGGTCGCTGAACACGCGCTGCAGCGCCTCGGCCTCGGCGATATCGTTGGCGACGGTGCCGGTGCCATGGGCGTTGACATAGTCGATATCGCCGGGCGTCAGCCCGGCGTCGGCGATCGCCTGTTCGATCGCGGACCGAGCGCCATTGGGGTCGGGACGAACGATGTCGAAAGCATCGCTCGACGTGCCATAGCCGGCGATCTCGGCCAGCGGTTCGACGTTGCGTCGGCGCGCGGTCTCGAGTTTTTCGATCACCATGATGGCGGCGCCCTCGCCGAGCACCATGCCGTTGCGGCCGGTGGAGAAGGGCCGACAGGCATCAGGGGTCAGCACTCGCAGCAATTCCCAGGTGCGGATATTCAGCGCGGTCATCGACGATTCGCTGCCGCCAACGATCGCCCGCTCCACCGCGCCGGACCGGACCAGCGAGGTACCTACTCCGATCGCCTGGGCCGATGAGGCGCAGGCGCTGGTGATGGTGAAGGTCGGGCCAGTGCAGCCGTAGCGTATGCTCAGGTGCGAGGTGGCGGCGCTGCTCATGATGCGCGGAATGGCCAGCGGATTGAGACGGGACTTCGTCGCGTAGGCGCTGTAGCACTGCTCGTCGATGGTGGTGATGCCGCCGACGCCGGTTCCGAGAATCACGGCGGTCGTCGGCCCTTGGCGCTCCTCGCGCGCAAGGCCTGCCTGGGACAGGGCTTCGTCCGCAGCGACGATGGCAAGCTGCGCGTATCGGTCGCAGAACGGCAGAACCTTGGCCTCGACATAGCTCTCCGGGGCGAAGGATTTGATCTGCGCTGCGAGCTTGATCTGGTTCGAGCCCGGCCGCTCGAACTCGAGCGGTCCCACGGCGCTTTGTCCGTCGCGGGCCGCGCGCCAGAGGGCGTCAATGCCCTTGCCGGTCGCGCAAGCCGCGCCCATGCCAGTGACGACGACGCGAGGGCGCGACACGTCAGCTGCGCTCCACCAGAATGCGGGCTTCGATCTGTTGCACGAATCCGCTCAGGTCCTTGACGTCAGCGATGCCGCCGTCGATCGGCACATAGACGCCGAACTTCTCCTCGATCGCCATCAGGATCATGACGACGTCGATGGATTGGATCTCGAGACTCTCCAGCGTCGCATCGGGGGTCGTCTTGGCCGGGTCGATCTTCCCTTCGCTGACAATGACTTCAAGGATCTGGTCGGCCAGGGAGGCGGCAAGAGCGGCCTTTTCCACATTCGATTGGGTCAATCGTGCCTCCGATTGCGTGCCAGGTTGCGCTGCCTGATTATGGCAACTTCAAGTCAGTCTACAATGCTCTTCTCGTAGACTCCATAGGTGTGCGACTGTCGCAATCCGATCCGCGTCAGGGATTGCGCCAGGGGGTTGTTGTCGAGAACCCACCCGGCTATTGCCCGGTCGATGCCCAGCGTCGATCCGCGCTTCCAGAGTTCCTCGACCATGACGGCCGTAATCGCTGCGCGGAGAGCGCTGCTGCGGTATTTCGAGGCCATGCCGAGCAGGACAATTCTGAAGGAACGGTACTTCGCGCGTTTGATGCGGATCAACAGCTTGAGCCAGCCGACGAGGCTCGGGACAGGCCCGAGCCCGGCGGCGACATCGAACAAGTTGGGAATCGCCAGCATGAATGCTGCAGGCTCGCCATCGACCTCGATGAAGAATCCAGCGTCCGAAAACAGCATCGGCTTGAATTGGGCCGTCAGTGCACGCACATCGGACTGCGTGGTCGGGGTGAAGCCCCAATTGTCCTGCCAACCATCATTGAAGATCTGCCTCGCCAGCTCCATGTCGGCGTCGAGGGCGTCGAGATGAATGTCGCGCGTGGTAATGCCGGCGTGACGTCGCATGGAGGAGAATCGTTCGAAACGACTCTCGGTGCCGACCTCCATTCTATTGTACTCGAAGCAGAGCAACTCTCGGACGAGCGCGTATCCGGCGTCGCGAACGCGACCATCGAGATAGTCGGGATGCCATGGGAACAGCGTCATCGGCGGCTCCTGTTGCCCTTCCAGGAGGAGGCCAGATTCGCCATTGATCGACAGCAGGAACGGTCCCCGAGCCACCTTGCGCCGCTGCTGACGCAGCCAAGCCTCCGCGGCCACGAACAGCGCGTTGACGACGTCGCCGTCGTCGATCGCGTCGAGACACCCGAACAGTCCGATGTCGGCCGCTTCCGGCCCGGTGGCAGCGTGATCGATCTGGGCCGAGATGCGTCCCTGCGGCCGACCATTCCGCATGGCGATCCAATAGGCTGCCTGCCCGTGCGTGAAGAATGAGTTGTGCCGGGGATCGAGCATCTGCCGCCGTTCGAAATCGAGCGGAGCGACGAAACCCGGCATCCCGTTGTAGATCACTCGCGGCAGGACGATGAAATCGTGTAGTTGCGCGCGGGTGTGGACCTGCTCGATCGTCAGCGGCGACGAGGTCGTGCGGCGATGCACCATGGTAGAAGAGAAGTGGCTGTTCTCGCCGGTTGCGGTCATGTGCGGTCTCGGGGCAAGGCAGCGGGATGGGTGCTGCCGTGGCGGTCGGGCCCTTCGGCCCCACCGCCGAGGAACCAAAGCCACTGGGCCGCGGTTCGAGCCGTATTGTAATGCGCGCGCATCTGGGCATGTCCCTGACGCGCAATGCGATCCAGCCGCACATCATCGTTCCAGATTTGCCGAATCGCGTCGCGCCATTGATCCGCGGTCTGCGCCGACGGCATGCCGCAGATCTCGCTGAAGGCGACAACATCCGGCGACCGGGCGTCGCCGATGGCCGGACATCCCCGGGCGAACAGGCCACGCATGCGGCCGGCAGACTTGAGATAGGAATCGGGAACTGACGGCCGCGCCGGGACGATGCCCAGCCGGGCCTGGGCTGCCAGCGCGCACAGCGCTTTGGGCGACCAGGCGGCGTAGCGGACCGGCAGGGCGCCCCACCGTTCGCTCCGCTCCGGAAGGTTCGTGAGGATGACGAGTTCGGCATCGGTGTCGCGGCCTAGCGAAGCGAGCGCGTCCTTCAGGGCGACGAGACCATCGAGGCTTTCCCGCGTGCCATGCCACAACAAGAGTGGCGGTCGTTGCGAGGGGGCCGCAGCGTCGAGCGCGGCGCCGCCGCTTTCGATGAGATCGACCGTTTCGGTCTCTTCGATGAACCAGGTGCTGGAATGGGCAGTCCCTAAGAACGATGCGAATACCGGAGAGGAAACCGAGACGACATGAGCGAAGCGGTCGAGATTCGCCCAGACCCGGTCCGCGTCGTCGGGCTGCAGCAGGACGGTACGATGCGGTGAGCACAGGCCACGCGGCGGGACCGCCTTGAGGCAGAGCAGCCAATCCACCGGCGCGGTGGGGAGGCCTCCGGCATCGATCTGCCAAGGCAGACCGAGAGCTGCGACTTGACGGCGCAACTCCGGTACGACCCGATCGACATGGATGGCGGTGCTGGGCCACGGATTGGGTGTCCAGAAGTGAATGCGGAGTGGCGCGCGGCGCGGGTCGGGCGGCGGTTCCTCCGGGACAGGCACGAACCGGCCCGTTGTCCGTCCGCCGTGATGCGCCGCCAGCATGTGCCGGAAGCGAAGCTTGGCCGGCAGAAGCGGTGCCCAGCGGGGCAATGTGTTGTCCCAGATCAAGAAAGAATACCGGTACGAATTGTATTCAACGATTCTGTCGTTCTTCTCTACCGTTCTTCGCCCCGGATTGATAGATACTGGACATCTTCAAGGTTGCAATTGCCAGGGCCTGCTCGTTGATGTTTGATGGCATGGCCTTCGTCCGCAGTCTGCGCAGATGCCATCACTCGCCATCAAAGTCGAGAACGTCTCCAAAGCCTATACGGTCTGGTCGTCGCCGGCGGCGCGCCTACATGGGCCGCTGCTCGGGCGACTTGGCCAACTGCCGTTCCTGCCGGCCGCGGTGCGAGACACCTGCGAGCGATTGTCGCATGGCGCCGTTCGCAACTACTACGCCCTGCAAGACGTCTCGCTCGAGGTGCGGCGCGGCGCCAGTGTCGGCATCATCGGCCGCAATGGTTCAGGCAAGAGCACGCTCTTGCAGCTGCTCGCTGGGACGCTGACGCCGAGCCAGGGCGAGATCGCCGTCGTCGGCAGCATTGCCGCCATGCTCGAGCTTGGCAGCGGCTTCGATCCGGATTTTTCGGGGCGTGAGAATGTCTATCTGAATGCGGCCATCCGCGGTATGAGCCGGCGGCAAACCGACGCGAAATTCGACGAAATCGCCGCGTTTGCGGACATCGGCGACTTCATCGACCAACCGACCAAGACCTATTCCAGCGGCATGACCGTCCGTCTGGCGTTCGCCACCTCCGCCTGTCTCAAGCCGGAGGTGCTGCTGGTTGATGAGGCGCTGAGCGTCGGCGACATCTTCTTCCAGCAGAAATGCATCCGCCACATGAGGGAGGCCATGGCCGATGTCACCAAGGTCTTCGTCACACACGACCTCCAGGCGATCCGCAGCGTGACCGAATACGCCTATGTGCTCGACCGCGGCGAAATCGTCTTCGCCGGAAGCTCCAGGGATGCAGTCGATTTCTACATCAGGATGTCGCACCGCGTCTCCGACGGACGCGACCGTTCCGTGGCGGACGCCGGCTCCGCAGCGCTCGGCAGACGCGCCGCGCCGGGCGCGGACATGGACGCGAACAGGTTCGAGCGGCTGCCATGGATTGATCTCAAATCGTCGCAATTGAGCGGGGCGGGGGACGTTCTGATCAGGCGGGTCGCCGTCACCAAACCTGATCTTGCTCCGGCCGGTACGGTTCAGGCGGGCGACCGGATCAGCGTCGACCTGTTGCTTGGCTGCGCCGCAACGAAGACGCACGTGATCGTCGGCTATCTGCTCAGCGACCGTCTCGGCAATCAAATCTGCGGCGAGAACAGTTGTAGCCTCGCCCGCGGCGTCGTCGCACTCGATCCCGGCGAACACCTGGTGCGGCTCGAATTTGTCTGGCCGGAAATCCAGCCGGGCGACTACACCCTCACGGTCGGCCTTGGCGAGGGGACGGATCCGCTGCGGCACGTCGTCCAATGCTGGGCTCATAGCGTCGTCAAGCTCAACGCCATCAGTCCTGGTCGGGCGATCCACGGCATCTTCAACAACCCGATAACGAAGCTCGACATCGTGCCGTTTGGCGATTCCACGGCCTGGCCAGCCCCCGGTTCGGCAGCGCCTCCATCAATCCGGTGTGGCGTATGATCGAGCCCGAGCATTCCGCCGACTTGTCGCAGCAACCAGCCTGGGTCGTCAGCGAACCAGCTTACGAGTCGGATGTCCTGAACCCGCAGCTCGCGATATCCCCCTGGCAGGGGCACCGCGACTTCGCGTATGATCTGGTCGGCTTTTCGCGGCCGCGCCTGATCGTCGAACTCGGCGTTCACTACGGCTGCTCCTATTTTGCCTTCTGCCAGGCGGTCAAAGATCGCGATCTGCCGAGCCGGGTCGTCGGCATCGATACGTGGGAAGGCGACGAGCACTGCGGCCACTATGGCGGCGAAGTGTACGAGACGGCCGCGAAGACGATGGCTGGCTCGTTCGCCGATGATCGCTTTGTGCTGCATCGCGCCCGCTTCGATCAGGCGACGGAAGCGTTCGACGACGATTCGATCGATCTGCTGCATATCGACGGCCTGCACACCTATGATGCGGTTCGCAGCGATTTCACTACCTGGTTGCCAAAGCTTGCCCGGGACGGAATCGTCCTGATGCACGACATCGCGCCGTCATCGGGTTACGAGTCCGCCCGTTTCTGGGCAGAGATCAAGCAGCGCCATCCGCACTTCGAATTCTTGAACCGGTGGGGGCTCGGCATCCTCTTTCCCAAGGGCGAACGCTGGTACCGCGCCGGGCTCGCGGAAGGCGTGCCGGACAAGATCCGCGGCTATCTCTACCGCGGCGAATGGCTCGTCGAGCGCTACCGCGCCTCCATCGACTTGCAATGGCAGAGGGAGCAGACCGACCGCTGGTGGCAGGAAAGCGAGAGATTCAAACAGCGTGTCGGCGAACTGGAAAGACGGCAGCCTTCTGGCTGGTTGCGCGCGATCGGCATCGTTCGTCGCTCCGACGGTGATTGACGGGATGGATTGGGGATATCGGCAGATGGATGACACTGTTGCGGTGATCACGCGGACCAGGAACCGTCCGTTGCTGTTGCCGCGCGCCCTGGACAGCGTGTTGGGCCAGAGCTTTGAGGATTGGATTCACGTCGTGGTCAACGACGGCGGCGATCCTGCCACGGTCGACGGACTGATCGCCCAGCGCGCGGGCCGCTATGCAGGTCGTTGCCACGTCATCCACAATAATACATCGCGCGGCATGGAAGCCGCGTCAAATCAAGGCGTTGAAGCGTCATCCAGCCGTTATATCGTTATTCACGACGATGATGACGCATGGCGACCGGACTTCCTCAGTAAGACTGTGGCCTATATGGAGGCGAATGCGACGTTTCCGAAACTGGCCGGCGTGATCACCCACACGGAGAGAGTCGTCGAATCCATAAGGGAGGACCGGATCGAGACCGTGCAACGACACGATTTCAATTCCTGGGTGAAGGGGGTGCATTTGTTTCGCATGCTGGCGCAAAACATGTTCCCGCCGATCTCGTTCCTGTTCAGGAGAGATGCGCTGGTGAAGATCGGCCCATTCCGGGAGGATCTTCCGGTTCTGGGTGACTGGGAATTCAATGTCCGATTCCTGCAATCCTTCGAGATCGGAGTGGTGTGCGAATGCCTGGCCTATTATCACCATCGTTTGCCGGCAGGCGCGGTCGAATACAGCAATTCGGTCGTCGATCAGAGCCACCAGCATGAGAACTACAGCGTCTTCCTCCGCAACGAATGGCTTCGTCAGGAACTGAATAGCGGACGCACCGGGATCGGCACCCTGGCCAATATTTCGTGGCAGATGTTTCTATTGGAGGCGTGGCTTCGAAAGCGGCGCCAGGACAAGGGCTTTCTTCATCGCGTCTTTCGCCGAAGAAAATTCGATTGAGCATGCAAAGCTACATGGACGCGGAACTCCAATCCAGACTTGATGACGCCGACGTCGTTTCATTCGACGTCTTCGATACGTCGATTCTTCGCGCGTTGGCGGAGCCCGATGATCTCTTTCTGTTGATGGAGCCGGCTGTGCGCCGCAGGCTCGGCGCAGATTCAATACAGTTCGCGAGGGCGCGGCGCGATGCGGAGCGGTTGGCGCGCGAACGCGCCTGGCAAAGCCATCGTGCCCGGGAAGTCACGTTGGACGAAATCTACGGCACCCTTTCCGAGTCCCTGGCTATCGATTCGGAGTTATCTAAGGCTGTTGCTCAAATGGAGATCGAGGCGGAGCTCGACGTCTGCCGGCGCAATCCGTTCATTCACGATGCCTATCGCTGGTGCCGCGATCGCGGCAAGCGAATCGCCTTCATCTCCGATTCGTACCTTCCGGAGCGCGTGATCGCCGATCTGCTGCGGAACGCGGGCTATGACGGCCATGAAGCCTTGCTGGTTTCGTCGGTCTCGAAGAAGACAAAGTCAACCGGCGAGCTCCATGCCGAAGCGCGAGCGCGCCTGCCCGGTGAAGGTCAGCGCTGGCTCCACATCGGCGACAACATCCGCGCGGATATCGAGATGGGACGGAAGCATGGAATGTCGACCTGGCATTACCGGCGCTGCATGGACGCGTATATGAGCTCTCACCGCGCCTCGAAGGTGTGGAAGACATCGGAGCCTGCATCTGCGGCAAGGTCGGTCGCGCAGGGGCTGATCGCCAACCGGATCACCCATGCAAGACGGGACGCCGTGCCGGTCTCGCGCGAGGAGAGCTTTTGGGAGGATTTCGGCTATGTAACGGCCGGTCCGCTGTTTGTCGGCTTCACGGAATGGTTGATTGAGCAGGCTAAGGCGCGCCGCTTGGACGCCCTGTATTTCCTGGCCCGTGAAGGGCTCGTGATGCAGCAGGTCTATAACAAGCTGGCCGCCGCGACAGATGGAGCGGTCAAAGAGACGCACTATCTTTATGGTTCGAGGCGTGCGCTTAACGTGGCGGCGATCAAGGACCTCAATGAGGATGTCATCCGGTTTCTGTCGGGCGGGACATCGGTGCTTACAGCGGCGCAATTCATCGAGCGCGCTGGCGTCGACTGGCGCAAACATCAGGGAGCTTTCGGTGCGGCTGGATTTAGCGGCCCCGACCACGAGGTCAAGACGGAAGCGGACTATGGGCGCCTGCGGCAATTGTTCCTCGGGCTTGCAGGGCCGATCTGCGAGAACGCGCGCGAGGAACGTGAGGTTCTGCTGGACTACTTGAGCGCTTCCGGTCTGGTGGGGGGCCGCCGCGTTGGCCTGATCGACGTCGGTTGGCATGGTACGATGCAGCGGTCGATCACCGATATGCTGCGCGAGAGGGGGGATCGCCCGGAGATTACCGGACTCTATCTCGGCACATATGGGTTCGCGCACGAGATCGTTCTGCCCGACGAGAAATATCCCCACGACGCCTACCTTTTCCGGCGGGGCGAACCGGACGACTACCGGCGCTTGATCTGGGAGGGGGTCGAAGTCGTCGAATTGTTGTTTTCGGCGACGGAGGGCACGATCGTTCGTATCGAGCGCGACGCCGACGGCAACTATTTTCCGGTCAGGGCGTCCACCGATCTCGAGCCCTACAGGGTCGAGAGTATCGTGCGCATGCAACAAGGGGCGATGCAATTCGTCGACGATTATCTGGCGCTGAAGGTCCGGTTTCCGGACCTCGCCTTGTCCAAGGACGCGGCGGCGGCGCAATTGAAGCGGTTCCTGCAGTATCCGACCGAAGCGGAGGCGCGTCATGTCGGCGATATTCCGCACGGAGAAGGATTCGGTGCCGTATACGCAAGACGACTGCTGGCCTATCCACACAGCCTGCGGATGCTGGCGCGACCGCAGTCGTTCCGATGGGTGCTCCGGCACGATTATTGGCATGCCGGCCGCAATCGTCGGGGCTCACCGGTGCAGCGCGCGGTCTATTGGCTTCTGACCCGGTAATCCCGCGGACGTCGACGCCGGCGCGGCCAGCCCGCCGGCGACGCCCTCCGCCTTGGTCCCATGGTCATCGCCCACAGTCCGCGCTCGTTCCATCAGCGCGAGATCGCGCGACGTCAACCCAAGGATCAGGAAGAACAGGATCACGCCCGCATATCCGAACCGATAATCCGGCACGACGATGAGGGGAAGCAGCACGACCTGATAGGCGATAGCCACGACCAGATAGACCATCCACTCCGGTCGACGCCGATGTAGCTTCAGCCGCACTATGGCCGCCAGAAGGACGACGGCTCCGATCATCGGCAGCCAATGGCTGGAGAGCCATTGAGGCGCGGCATCGAGATAGGCATTCACCATTCCGTTCGCCTTCGGCCAAAAGAGGTGAATACGAGGATTTGAATCGATGCCGGGATGGTACGTCCAATGCCCGCGCAGGTACTCGCGCACGATGACGCTGCGGGTGTCGAGATATGCGAGCGGATAGGCTACAACGGCGCTCTCCCAGCGGCGACGCAGTTCTGCCAAGTCGTCGCCGACGACGAACCGCACCATTTCACTTTCGGGATTCGCCCATGCGATCGGAGACAGGCTGTCGCTCCAGTAGTGCCGCTGCAGCACAGCAAGATCGTTGGCGGGAAAGCTCGCGGGAGTCAGCAAGAGCTGATCGGTCCGGATCGAAATGCCGGCGAGGTCGAACAGAAAGATTCCGCCCTCGGCATGCCGGGCTTCAGGCTTGACGACTTTTGCGACGAACAGGCCTAGCGCGGCGGCGGTGAGGAGCAAGACCCCGGCGAAGCGGGCGGCGGGGAGCAATTTTCGTCCGGCCAGGACGTACTCGCCCCAAATGAACAGCGGCAGCAGGAGAACGGTCTCCGGGCGTATCGATGGCGCGAGCGCAATCAGGGCTGCGCGCGTATGGAGGAGCCTGGTTGGCGCGGCCGCCGAGGACATCGCGAAGGTCGCGACGAATAGCGCGGCCACCCAGGTGTCCTTCGAGACCGCAACGAGGTGGTTGAGTACGGGGGGGAACAACGAGAATCCGAACGCGGCCAGCAACGCCGCCGGCGACGAAAGGCCATTGGCGCGTAAGGTGAGGACGACCGCATAAACGATCGCGAAGACGATCAGCGTGGTATGCCCCGCGACCAGGGCCGGAGAGGCGCCGATCGTTCTCCACAGCCAGGCCACGAGAGGAGCGTGCCAGTCGTGAAAGCGGTCGCCGAGTGCCTGGCCGTACAGGTCGAGCGCATCGGCATTCATCCGTCCGGGAAACGAGGGCAACGCGATCAGCGCTGATCCGACGAAGGTCAAGAGCGCCAGAGCCCAAGGCGGAAAGCGATCCTGATGCTCGGTCGTCATGAGCGCTGTGCCTGAGAAGGATGCGGAATCGTCGCTGTCGGCTTGCGAAGTTCAGCTATTTGCTTGCACTCGTTTGGCGCTACTGTCAAACTTGTTGATACTTATGGTTTCGTAGCGGGGGCGACGTAACATGGCGGCCGTGCAGCAATCGCGAGATCATTTTTCCTGGCCGCAACTGCTGTTGCCGTGGGAAATCGTGCGCAGACTGGTCGCGCACGGCACGCTGCTTCGGCAGTTCACCTTGCGGGATATTCTGGCGCGCTACCGCGGCTCGTATCTGGGCGTTGTCTGGTCGCTGTTGCGGCCGCTGGGGATGCTGACTGTCTATGTGGTCGTCTTCGGCTTCATCCTGCAGCCGCAACTCGGCGGTGGCGCGGGCAAGCTGGACTTCGTGCTCTCGATGTTCTGCGGGCTGATCCTATTCGATTTCTTCGCCGAGGCGGTCGGACGCTCGCCCGCTCTGGTCGTCTCGAAACCTAACTTCGTCACCAAGGTGGTTTTCCCGCTGGAGATTCTGTCGCTGTCGGCCGTGGCGGCCGCGCTCGTGCAGATGATCGTCAGCTTCGTCCCATTCTTCTGTGGCGTCCTGCTGGCGCACGGTACGGTTCCGGCCACGGCGACGCTGCTTCCGCTCGTGGTCGCGCCGTTGATCTGCTTTGCATTGGGCTTTAGCTGGCTGCTGTCCAGTCTCGGCGTGTTTGTCAGGGATCTCAACGCGATGGTGCCATTGTTGCTGACAGTGCTCATGTTTGCCAGCGCGATCTTCTATTCGCTGAGCAGTGTCCCCCCGGAATTCCGATGGTTGTTCAATCTCAATCCGATTGCCGCGCTGGTCGATGATGCGCGCAAGGTCGCCGTGCTGGGGCTTGCGCCGGAATGGGGGAGGCTGGGCGCGATGTTCGCCGCTGGCGTCGTTGTCGCTGTCGCTGGCTATGCCTTCTTCATGCGCACGAAGCGCGGCTTCGCCGACGTGGTCTGACGGTCTGCGGACGCGATGAACAGCACAACGTGCGCTTCGGCCGGGGCGATGAAGGCGCCCACACCGTTCCGGTTGGCAATTCTGTTCGACGATGCCGACGCGGCATCGCTGGCGCGAGCCGCCACCTTGCGCGACGGTTTCGATCCCACTTGGTTTGCGCCGGAACTCTGGCCGGCCGGACTCACGCGGTTCTCCGGCCTGATGCGGCTGGCTTGGCAGTTGCGTAGCCGTCGGCCCGCGGCTCTCTACGTGCCGTCGTCGCGCGGTGCGAACTGGGGCGCCATTTTGGGCGTCCTGTTCGGCATTCCCGTCGTGACGGACAGTCCCCAATCCGGCATTGCGCGCCTCCTGCGGCTGGTTCGCGGCCGCTATGCCGCTGTGGGCTTGGAGGCAGCGGCGTCGTCAGCCAAGACATCTTCAGCCAAGACATCTTCTGCCAAGACGTTGGCACTGCCAGCCATCGAGGGCGTCGAGCATGTCCTGCGCGGGGTCCTGCAGATGGGATCGTCGTGGACGACGACGGGCGACGGGCGGCTGCCGATCGAGTTGGCGCTGGGCACCAGGAACGGCGGATCGGCGATGGCCGATCGGATCGAAGAGCGTGGCGTCAGTCGTCCCGACCGGTCGGTGCGCGTCGTCGGCCAGCCGACCTTGACGGTGTTCCTCCCCGAGCGGCGGATCGCGACCGGAACGGCGATCGTCATCTGTCCGGGCGGCGGCTATGCCGGCGTCACCATCGACAAGGAAGGTCATGACGTCGCGCGCTGGCTGGCGGCGCGGGGCATCGCCGGCCTTGTCCTGAAATACCGGCTGCCGCAATCGGATCGGGCGGACACCGCCCTGCCGTTGCCGATGGCCGATCTCGACGAAGCGCTGGCGGTAGCGCGCGCCCATGCGACGGTGTGGGGGATCCGCTCCGATCGGATCGGCGCCATGGGCTTCTCGGCCGGCGGGCATATGGTGGCATGGGCCTCGCGGTCGGCGGGATCGCCGGCCTTTGCCATCCTGGTCTACCCCGTAATCTCAATGGATCGAGCCATTACCCATGCTGGATCACGCAAGGCCCTGCTCGGGAAGTCTCCATCGGATGCCGTGGCCGGACGTTACTCGTTTGAGCGGGCCGTCACGCCAGGCGTCTGTCCGACATTTGTCGTTCACGCTCGGGACGACACCGTCGCCAAGCCAGAGAATAGCTTCGTCTATCTTGAGACGCTGCGCGCGGCGGCCGTGCCTGTGGAGGCCATGATCTGTGATCACGGCGGCCATGGCTTTGGCCTCGGAATTCATGGCGGCGAGGTCGCAAACTGGCCGGATCGTTGCCTTGAGTGGATCGCTACGACGACTGCAGCACGTTGGAGGCCGTCACCCGAATGAGCGGGACTCGAGCAAGTCGGTCGACCACAACGATAACCCATGGTATCGATCGAAAGGTGTCGTGTCGATATTTAATCGCATTGGTTGAGGTTGCGAGGCGGGAAGGTTGCGGCTGAAGAAAGCGAGTTCTTGCATGGGTGCTGGGCGGCGGATTCTTGTTACGGGCGGAGCCGGATACATCGGGTCACATTGTTGCAAGGCAGTTAGGGAAGCTGGATTTGAGCCTGTCTGCTACGACAACCTTGCAATCGGCCATCGATCGTTTGTGAACTGGGGACCTCTTGTTACGGGGGACATCCTGGACGAACGGAGCCTCGTTGCAGCGCTAAGGGAGTTTGAGATCCAGGCCGTTATTCATTTGGCGGCATCGAGCCTGGTGGGTGAGTCTGTATCGCATCCTCACATTTATTATCGTAACAACGTGGTCGGCACGCTGACGCTGCTCGACTCCATGCGCAAGGCCGGATGCTCCAACATTGTTTTTTCGAGCACCGGCGCAGTCTATGGCGAAGTACCTAGGATGCCCATCAGAGAAGCCCAAGCAGGGCATGCCGTAAATCCATACGGCAGATCGAAATGGATGGCCGAGCAGATCATCGGGGACTTCGAGGCTTCATATGGGTTCAACGCGATTCGGTTGCGCTATTTTAATGCTTGCGGGGCAGATGATTGCGGGCTCATCGGCGAACTTCGGGACCCCGAAACTCATCTGATTCCGCGGGCGCTGATGGTCATTCAGGGACACCTGGATGAGTTCGCCGTCTACGGGGATGACTACGATACTCCCGATGGATCGGCAGTCCGGGACTACATTCATGTCAGCGATTTGGCAGATGCGCATGTGAGGGCGATCCATGCCTTGATGAGAAACGAAAGGAAAATTGTCGGACGAGCGTTCAATCTCGGAACCGGCAAGGGTTATTCGGTCAAAGAGGTGTTGCACGCCATTGAGCGGGAAACCGGTTCTGCGCCGCCCACAACGATGAAGGATCGTCGCCCCGGTGACCCCTCCACGTTGGTGGCGGACCCCACAGCTGCCAACGACGATCTCCAGTTCCGCCCATTGCGATCGGACCTGCATACGATCATCAGGTCAGCCTGGGCATGGCATACGAAGGCGCATCCTCGCCGGGTCCGCGAGCTTTGACCAAGGGGAGCCGCCGTTGCGTCGTTCTTTCCGGCTGCCGGCCATGTCAAAGTCGCGAACGACGCGGCCCACCGGCGAGATCGGCCAGCAGCTCTCGAGCATCCAGTCCGCCACCCAGCAATCGGTCGGTGCCATCCGCGAGATCGGCATCACAATCGAGAAGCTGCAGGAGATTTCGTCGACGATCGCATCGGCCGTGGAGCAGCAGGGCGCTGTCACGCAGGATATCTCGCGTAATGTCCAGCACACGGGCGCGGGAACGCAGTTGGTCTCGGCCAACATTGCGGATGTACAGCGTGGCGCAGTCGATGCCGGAACCGCTACATCCCAGGTTCTGTCCGCCGGGTACTAGGGCTAGAATCTGCGCCAAATTCAGAATTGGCGTTGATTTTACAGCGGACGCCCGTAGCTTTTGATCCCGCCATTCGGAGGTTCGATCCCTCCCGCCCAGCCAGGTCGAGCGCCCGACAGGCAGGGCTGGATATCGCCCGTGGGACAATGTCGCCGGTACGTCCGATGTTTCGGGTGCCTGCGACGGCAAAATTCCGGAAGTCCAGACAAGCCGCGCGCTGTGCCTTGGCCGCCCGCCGCGTGATGGTTCACAAATCGTAGCAAACTGAAGGACATGCAGGCGCCCCATGCTGCGCCGCTCCGCTGGCACGATTGCTGCTTAATGAGCCGCCAAACGAGCGCCAGCTCCAGAACAACAGATGCGAGGGACGTCCGGATGCCAGCCCACAGCCCATCCCTCACCTGAGATCCGGCGACAGGCGATCCCGCCTGCGCAGCTTAGCGGGTCCGCCCCGGCCCGCGTCCGGCACGGGCCCGCGTCCGGACGCATGACGTTGTTCCGGCATGCAATGGAGCCGACGCGGAAGCGGGTCATAGGCAGACCAGAGAGATAGACCGAGTAAGATCAGGGAGAGAAGATAAGATGTCTGCAACCACCACAGCGGCCGCGGCACCACCGCAGAAGCCGTTCTACCGGGTCCTCTATGTGCAGGTCCTGTTCGCGATCGTGCTCGGTGTCATCGTCGGCTGGCTCTGGCCCGAGCTCGGCAAGAACGAATGGATCAAGGCGCTGGGCGACGGCTTCGTCAAGCTGATCAAGATGGTGATCGCGCCGGTCATCTTCTGCACCGTCGTGTCGGGCATCGCGCACGTCTCCGAGGTGAAGAAGGTCGGGCGCGTTGCCGTCAAGGCGCTGATCTATTTCGAGATCGTCTCGACCTTCGCGCTTGCGCTCGGGCTCATCGTCGGCAATTTCATTCAGCCGGGGGCAGGGTTCCAGGGCCAGAGCAACGCCGGCACCGCCGCCGTCGCCAACTACGCCAAGCAGGCGAGCGAGATGAAGTCGGTCGACTTCGTGCTTCACATCATCCCGGACACGGTGGTCGGAGCGTTCGCGCAGGGCGATATCCTGCAGGTGCTGCTGTTCTCGATCCTGTTCGGCATCGCCCTGATGACGCTCGGTGAGCGCGGCCATACGATGCGCGCCTTCATCGACGACGCCGCGCACGCGATCTTCGGCGTCATCGCCCTCGTGGTGAAGGCCGCTCCGATCGGTGCCTTCGGCGCCATGGCCTTCACCATCGGTCGCTACGGGCCGCAGGCGCTCGGCAACCTCGCCGGCCTGATCGCGACCTTCTATCTCACGTCACTCGCTTTCGTCGTGATCGTGCTCGGCATCATCGCCCGCATCGCCGGATTCTCGATCTTCAAGTTCCTCAAATACATCAAGGACGAGCTGCTGATCGTGCTCGGCACCTCGTCATCCGAGAGCGCGCTGCCGCAGATGATGGAGAAGCTGGAGCGGCTCGGCTGTTCCAAGCCGGTCGTCGGCCTGGTGGTTCCGACCGGCTACTCGTTCAATCTCGACGGCACCAACATCTACATGACGCTGGCGACGCTGTTCATCGCGCAGGCGATGAACGTTCACCTCTCCTTCGGCGAGCAGATCACGATCCTGCTGGTCGCGATGCTGACCTCGAAGGGCGCCTCGGGCATCACCGGCGCCGGCTTCATCACCCTGGCCGGAACGCTTGCGGCCGTGCGGCCGGAGCTCGTTCCGGGCATGGCGATCGTGCTCGGCATCGACAAGTTCATGAGCGAGTGCCGCGCACTGACCAATCTGTGCGGCAACGGCGTCGCCTGCGTGATCGTGGCGTGGTGGGAAGGCGAGCTCGATCGCGACAAGCTGCGCATCGCGCTCGATCGCGATATCGATCCGGCCGATGTCGAAGTCGCAGTCACGACGGGATAGGCCTGCGGTCGCGGTGGGCACTGCTGTCGCATTCCAGCGTCGGTAGCGCCGGCCGCGGCCCTGCCCAATCGCGATGCCGCCAACATCTCGGATAATCTGCTAAGGTGGCGGCGGGCAGGGGCTTACCGTGGAGGCATCCTGCCTGGTGCCGCAAGGCCGGCATGGTCTGACCATCGCGACGATACGGCGTATCGTGAACATGGTCGCGCTGGCTGGGGCGGCGGTGCCGAAGTGATGACGCAGCCGGAGTGACATCGCAGTCATTCCGTTGCGCCGCGGTCACCCTTGGGGAGATTGGATGATGGCCGTTGCGCAGTCTGGTGTTCCTCGCATCGTGATCGTCGGCGGTGGCGCCGGCGGCCTGGAGCTCGCGACCCGGCTCGGAGACAGATACGGCCGCAAGGGCAAGCTCGACGTCACGCTGGTCGAGCGCAACCGCACCCATGTCTGGAAGCCGAAGCTGCACGAGATCGCGGCCGGCAGCATGGACATCTCCGCGCACGAGGTAGACTATCTCGCCCAGGCCTATTGGCACGGCTTTCACTACCGCATCGGCGACATGATCGGCCTCGATCGCGACAAGCGCGAGGTGTTGGTGGCGCCCTACCTCGACGCCGAGGGGCGCGAGGTCACGCCGCAGCGGACCATCCCCTATGACGTGCTCGTCATTTCCATCGGCAGCCAGAACAACGATTTCGGCACGCCCGGCGTCGTCGACCACGCCATCAAGCTGGAATCGCAGCGCGACGCCAGGCGCTTCCACGAGCGCATGATCAACGCCTGCATCCGCGTCCATTCGCAGTCGTCGCCGATCGCGCCGCACCAGCTGAAGGTCGCGATTATCGGCGCCGGCGCGACCGGTGTCGAATTGGCCGCGGAGCTGCATCGCACGACGCGCGAGGTGGTGGCCTATGGTCTCGACCAGGTCGACGCCGAGAAGGACATCAGGATCACGCTGATCGAGGCCGCGGGCCGGGTGTTGCCGGCATTGCCTGAGCGGGTCTCGCGCGAGACCGAGAAGCTGCTCGCAAAGCTCGGCGTCGAGGTCCTGGTCGGCGCCAAGGTCGCCGAGGTCGGCGCCGACAAGGTCAGCCTTGCCGACGGCCGTGTCATCCCGGCCGAGTTGATCGTCTGGGCCGCGGGCGTCAAGGCGCCCGACTTCCTGAAGGACATTGCGGGCCTGGAGACCAACCGCATCAACCAGCTCGTGGTCAGGCAGACCCTGCAGACCACGCGCGACGAGCGCGTCTTCGCGATCGGCGACTGTTCGGCCTGCTCCTGGGGTGAGCGCGGCAACGTGCCGCCGCGGGCGCAGGCGGCGCATCAGCAGGCGTCGCATCTCTACAAGCAGATTCCGCGCTTCGTCAGGGGCGAGCCGCTGGCGGACTACCGCTATCACGATTTCGGCTCGCTGGTGTCGCTCGGCGAGTTCAGCACGGTCGGCTCGATGATGGGCGCGCTGGTCGGCGGCAATCTGGTGTTCGAAGGCCTGTTCGCGCGGATGATGTATCTGTCGCTCTACAAGATGCACGAATACGCGCTGCACGGGCTCGCGAAGGTGTCGCTGGACACGCTGGCGCGCCTGATCACCCGCCGCACCGAGCCGCACGTCAAGCTGCACTGACGAGGGCGCCTTGGCGTCGGCCCGGCCGATTTTGTTGTCGCCTATTGCCCGGCAAGACCTTAGACTTGCAGCACAATTACGGATACGGCAGCCGCGGCCCGGTACATGGGCCTGGGAAGTGATGGGCCTGGAAAAGGGAATGACGGACCTTCCATTCCGGATCGGCCTAGAGCGACATCCCGACGTCACCGCGGTGGTCCGCAGGCGCGCGGGCTGGGTCGCTCGCGGAGTGATGGCGGCTGCGCTGGTCGGCGTCGCGGCATGGCTCGGCTATGCCATTGCCTTTTCCCGCGGGCTCGATCAGCGGCACGCCGCGGCCCAGCAGCGGCTGGCGGTCGAGGCCGCGCAGCTCGACGGCTACCTCTCGCGCTTCGAATATCTGCCCTCGCTGCTGGAGACCTCGCCCGATGTCTTCCGGCTGCTCGGCACGCCGGACGATCGCGCGCTGCAGCAGAGCGTCAGCCTGCATCTGAAGTCGATCAATCTGCTGGCCGGCGCCGACAACCTCTATGTCCTCACCGTCGCCGGTGATGCGATCGCCGCCGCCGACTTCGATCAGCCGGGGACGCCGGTCGGCAGCAACCTGTCCTACCGCCCCTATATGCGCCAGGCGCTGGCGACCGGCCGCGGCGTGTTCTTCGGCATCGGTATCACCAGCGCGCGCGCCGGCTATTATCTGTCCTATGCCGTCAAGCAAGAGGGACGGACGATCGGCGTCGCCGTCGTCAAGGTCAATCTCGATGCCTTCGAGCGCGAATGGCGCAACCGCGGTGCCGACATGCTGCTGGTCGACGCCCGCGGCGTCACCATTCTCGCGTCGCGCGAGGAATGGCGCTTCCGCCCGTTGACGCCGCTCTCGGTCGACGCGCTCGAGGAGATCGCGACGTCCAAGCCCTATGGCAGCTCCAGCCTCGTGCCGCTCGGCTGGACCTTCATGGAGAGGACCGATCGCGGCGGCCAGGTCGCGACCGAGCGCGGCGCGGTCTACAGCGTCGACGAGCGTCCGCTCAACGGGCGGCAATGGCAGCTGCTGCTGCTCGACGACGAGGCGCCGATCCGGCGGACGGCCTTGATCATCGGCACGCTCTCGGGTCTCGCCAGCATCGTGGCGCTGCTGGCGTTCGGCCTGCTGGCGCAGCGACGCCGCGAGATCCGGCAGCGGCTGGCGAGCCAGGCCGCGCTGCAGGCCGCCAATGACAGGCTGGAAATGCGGGTGCAGGAGCGCACCGCCGAATTGCGCGCCGCGCAGGACGAACTCGTCCATGCCGGCAAGCTCGCCGTGCTCGGCCAGATGTCGGCCGGCATGGTGCACGAGATCAACCAGCCGCTGGCGGCGCTGCAGACCGCCTCCGACAATGCCGTGCAATTCGTCGATCGCGGCATGATCGGCGAGGCCCGCGGCAATCTCATCCGCATCGGCGAGTTGGTCCGCCGTCTGGCGCGCCTGACCGGCCAGCTGCGCGTGTTCGCCTACAAATCGAACGCGCCGCTCGATGCCGTCGCGGTCGAGCAGGCGCTGTCCGAGACGCTCAAGATCCTCGGCGCGCGGGTGAAGGACGGCCATGTCGACGTGACCATCGATCTCGCGCCCGAGCTTCGTGTCAGGGCCGATCAGATCCGGCTCGAGCAACTGCTCTGCAACATCATCGCCAACGCGCTCGATGCCGTCGAGGGCGCCGCGCGGAAGTCCATCCACATCCGCGCCGTGCGTGAGGAGGAGCAGTGCCGCATCGCCATCGCCAACAGCGGCCCGGCGATCGCCGCCGATGTCCTGCCGCGCCTGTTCGAGCCCTTCGTCACGACCAAGCCGGCTGGCAAGGGTCTCGGACTTGGGCTCGTCATCGCCAATCACATCGCGCGGTCATTTGGCGGCGAGCTGCGGGCGCACAATCTTGAGCCATCCGGCGCCGAGTTCATCGTGCTGCTGCCGCTTGCCGATTGAAGAGGTTCCCACATGACTCCTGAGCAACCGGTCGGCGTGATCTATGTCGAGGACGACGAGGATGTCCGCATCGGCGCCGTCCAGGCGCTGCAGCTCGCCGGCCTGTCGGTGACGCCGTTCGCCTCCGCCGAAGCCGCAGGCGGAATCGTTCGCGCCGACATGCCGTTCGTGGTGGTCTCCGACGTGCGGCTGCGCGGCAAGAGCGGCACCGAGTGGCTGTCCGAGCTGCACCGGCTCGATCCGGACCTGCCGGTCATCCTGGTCACCGGACACGGCGATATCTCGATGGCCGTGGAAGCGATGCGCAACGGCGCCTATGACTTCATCGAGAAGCCGTGCTCGTCGGAGCAACTCGTCTCCGTCGTGCGCCGCGCGCTCGACAAGCGCCGCCTGACGCTCGAAGTCCGCGCGCTGCGCTCGGCGCTCGCCGACCGCCAGGGCATCGAGGCGAGCCTGCTCGGGCGTTCGCCGCAGATCCAGGAGGTGCGCCGCCTGGTCTCGACCCTGGCCTCGACCAATGTCGACGTGACGATCTATGGCGAGACCGGCACCGGCAAGGACGTCGTCGCCCGCTGCCTGCACGCTCACAGCGCCCGGCGCGGCGGTAACTATGTCGCGGTGAATTGCGGCGGCCTGCCGGAGTCGCTGGTCGAGAGCGAATTGTTCGGCCACGAGGCCGGCGCCTTCACCGGCGCGACCAAGCAGCGGATCGGCAAGATCGAATATGCCCATGGCGGCACGCTGTTCCTCGACGAAATCGAGAGCATGCCGCTCAGCGTGCAGGTGAAGCTGCTGCGGGCGTTGCAGGACCGCTCGGTCGAGCGCGTCGGCTCCAACAAGCCTGTGGCGGTGGATTGCCGCGTGGTGGCGGCCAGCAAGGCCAATCTGTTCGAGCTCAGCGAGCAGAAGCTGTTCCGCGCCGATCTGTATTATCGTCTCGGCGTCGCGTTCATCGAGCTGCCTCCGCTGCGCGAACGCCGCGAGGACATCCCGATCCTGTTCGAGCACTTCACCCTCGAGGCTGCCAAGCGGTTCGAGCGCGACGCGCCGATCGTGAACGAGCAGACCATGTCGCTGCTGCTCGGCTACTCATGGCCGGGCAACGTGCGCGAGCTGCGCAACGTCGCCGACCGCTTCGTGCTCGGTGTGCTCGACCGCAAGGTCCTCGACCGCTCGGGCGCCGCGGCCTCGGAGCTGTCGCTGCCACGGCAGCTGGAGAACATCGAGCGCTCGATCATCGAGGATGCGTTGCGCCGCAAGCTCGGCGACGTGCCGGCGACTGCGGCGCTGCTGAGCATTCCGAAGCAGACGCTTTACGACAAGATCAAACGGTTGGCCGTGAAGGTCGACGGCATCCGCGAGGGCGCGCCGCTGCGGCCGCAGTCCTGACCGTGGCTGGTCCTGCGGCGGCAGGAGGGCATCTGTTCCATGCCGGCGATCAGGAACGAATGCTGGACACCGCTTGTTGAAAGATCATGACAGGCAGAGACACCCGCGACCTGCGCTCCGGCGCCTACGACCCCGTCAGCAAGGACGGTCTGCCGCAGTCGCACCAGGTCAAGGACAAAACGACGCCCCGCCAGCAGGAGCAGTGGGGCGCCGACGTGCGGGCCGAGCCGTTGCCCGGCACCGAGCCGGTGCTTCCGGAAGGGCTCATGCGCGAGCGGCGTGGTCCGCTCAATCGCAATACTGGTCGCCGCGACACTGACTAGTGCGAGGCGACCCAGCGCGCCTACTTCGCCGCGATCACCATGATCTCGACGGTGTATTGCGGCGCAGCCAGCTTGGCTTCGACCGTGGCGCGCGCCGGGGTATTGCCGGCCGAGACCCAGCCATCCCACACGGCGTTCATTTCGCCGAAGGTCTTGATGTCGGTGAGGTAGATCGTCGCGGACAACAGCTTCGACTTGTCGGTGCCGGCCTTGGCGAGGTGGCCGTCGATGATCGAGAGAATCTCCTCGGTCTGCTTGGTGACGCTTTCACCGGCCGTCTTCTGCGCGACGACTCCCGCGAGATAGACGGTATTGCCGTGAACCACGACCTGGCTCATGCGCGGGCCAATTTCGAAACGCTGGATCGACATCGAAGAACTCCTCAAAAGGTCAATTCGGGGCTTCTCCCTAGCGCGTGCGACGCGGCGACGCCAGTCGGCTGAACGGCCACTTTCGCCAGCTTGGAGCATGCGACCTTGCGTTGTCGACCGCGCCGCGGCACACGGACCGCGGGGCGTTTCACGATGACCCGGCCTTGTCGCGCTGCAAAGCGGGCTTGCCCATGGGGCAGGCAAAGGCGGGGCGTTTTCCGCGCTTGCACAGATATTTGAGACATGAAACATTCTCCGCGAGGTTCCTTTTTGAAATGGCGGAGGGGCGTGATGCGGAAACGGTTGATGCTGGCGGCACTCGCGGCGATGGCTTTGGTGACGAGCGCGGGGCCGACATTCGCACAGCAGACGATCCGCGTCGGCTGGACCATCCCGGCGGAAGAATCCAAATACTGGATGATGAAGCGGCCGACCGAATTTCCGGATCTCGGCAAGACCTACAACATCGAATGGACCCAGTTCCAAGGAACGGCACCGATGACGCAGGCGCTCGCCGCCGGCGCGCTCGACTGTGCCACGCAAGCGCCGCTGTCACTGGCGAACGGCGTCGTCGGCGGCGGCCTCAAGGCCTACATCGTCGCCCAGCACGTCTATGAGAAGCCGGGCGGCTTCTCGGTCTACTGGGCGGTCAAGGACGATTCCCCGATCAAGACCATCGCCGATCTCAAGGGCAAGACGGTCGGCATTTCCGTGATCGGCGGCGGCACGCAAGGGCCGTTCAACATGCTGCTGAAGCAGGCCGGGCTCGATCCGGCCAAGGACATCAAGCTGGTCGAAGTCGGTTTCGCGGTGTCGGAGGATGCGCTGCGCCAGGGCCGTGTCGACGCCGTCAACATGAATCAACCCTTTGCCGCGCGCGCCGAGGCCAAGGGCGGCACCCGCAAGCTGTTCTCGCTGTCCGAGGCGATGCCGAACATCGTCCACATCCTCGAGGCCTGTCGCGCCGATTTCGTCGACAAGAACCCGGAGCTGGTGAAGGCCTATGTCCGCGACATCACCGCCGGCATGAAGAAGGCGCTCGCCAATCGCGACGAGACCTTGAAGGTGGTGTCGGAGGTCATGAAGGCGCCGGTCGCCGTGATCGACACCTATCTGCTGAAAGATAATGATTTCGGCCGCGATCCGGTGGCCGCGCCGAACTTCCCGGCGATCCAGAAGATGCTCGACATCTACGCCGAGACCGGCATGCTGCCGAAGCTCGACGTCGCCCAGTTCAAGCATCCCACGATCGTCGCGCCGATCCAGTAGGCGGCTTCACGCGGAGCCTTGTCGATGAGGAAGCTGCGATCGCGTGTGACGGTGGAAGGGCTCGATCGCGCTCCGCACCGGGCCTTCATGCGCGCGATGGGGCTGGACGATACCGACATCGCCAAGCCGATGATCGGCGTCGTTAGCCAGAAGGGCGAGCAGACTCCCTGCAACATGACGCACGATTTCCAGGTCGATGCGGCGAAGACGGGCGTCTCCGAAGCCGGCGGCACACCGCGGGAATTCGCCACCGTCTCGGTCTCCGACGGCATCAGCATGAACCATGAGGGGATGAAGTTCTCTCTGTTCTCGCGCGAGCTGATTGCCGACTCCATCGAGGCCGTGGTCCATGGCCTGGCCTATGACGCGCTGATCGGCTTCGGCGGCTGCGACAAGACCCTGCCCGGCGTCATGATGGGCATGGTCCGCTGCAACGTTCCGTCGATCTTCATCTATGGCGGCAGCGCGCTGCCCGGCAAGTACCGGGGCAGGACGCTCACGGTGCTCGACTCGTATGAAGCGGTCGGCAGCTACATGACCGGCGAGATCGATGCACAGACGCTCGAAGGCATCGAGCGGACCTGCCTGCCGACCATCGGCGCCTGCGCCGGGCAGTTCACCGCCAACACCATGGGCATGCTGTCGGAGGCGATGGGCCTGTCGATGCCCAACGTCTCGATGATCCCCGGAATCTATGCCGAGCGCGCGCACGTCGCGCGGCAGGCCGGACGCATGATCATGCAGATGCTCGCGCGTGGCGGCCCGCTGCCGCGCGACATCGTGACCCGGAAGGCGCTGGAGAACGGGGCGGCCATCGTCGCGGCTACCGGCGGCTCCACCAACGCCGCGCTGCATCTGCCGGCGATCGCCAATGAGGCCGGCATCCGCTTCACCCTCGACGATGTCGGTGAGGTGTTCGCGCGCACGCCGCTGATCGGCAATCTCAGGCCGGGCGGCAAGTACACGGCGAAGGACGTCTACGACATCGGCGGCGCCGCCGTGGTGATCCGCGCGCTGATCGAGAGCGGCCACATCGACGGCTCCTGCATCACTGTCACGGGCCGCACGCTGGCTGATGAATACGGCTCGGCCAACCCGCCGGACGGCGAGATCGTCTTCAGCCCGGCCAAGCCCATCATGGCGGATGGCGGCGTGGCTGTCCTCAAGGGCAACCTCGCGCCCGACGGCGCCGTCATCAAGATTGCCGGCCTCAAGAACCTCGTGTTCGAGGGCCGCGCGCGGGTGTTCGAGGACGAGGAGGCCTGCGTCGCTGCGGTCCGCGCACGCAACTATCAAGAGGGCGAGGTGCTGATCATCCGCAACGAGGGTCCGGTCGGCGGTCCGGGGATGCGCGAGATGCTCGGCGTCACCGCGCTGATCTATGGCCAAGGCATGGGCGAGAAGGTCGCGCTGATCACCGACGGCCGCTTCTCCGGCGCCACCCGCGGCATGTGCATCGGCTATGTCTCGCCGGAAGCCTTCGTCGGCGGTCCGCTGGCGCTGGTGCAAGACGGCGATCCGATCCGTATCGATGCCAAGGCGCGCACGCTCGATGTGCTGCTTGATGACGTTGAGCTGGCTTCGCGCCGCAAGCACTGGACGCAGCGGCCGCCGCGGCACCGCGCGGGAGCGCTGGCGAAGTATGCGAAATTGGTCGGGCAGGCGCCGCTCGGCGCCGTCACGCATGAGGGACCGGCCGAATGGCCCTGGTTCGATCAGGAGCAGCAATGAGCGGCGCGCGTGGGACGATTGTCAGGGTTCTTGCTAATCTTTCCAGGTCCCCGTCATTCCGGGGCAATCGTCGAGGCGCAGACGCGAAGCGGATGCGCTTCGATGATTGAACCCGGAATCTCGAGCTTGTTGAGCATGACGCAAGGCAATCTCGAGATTCCGGGTTCAAGGCCTTTCGGCCTTGCCCCGGAATGACGGCGGATGTGGTTTAAAACGATCGTCTGCGGCAGTCTTCATGCCTGATATCACGGAGCCTCTAAGCGTGCTGCATCGGAAAGAGAAGCCGACATGGGCGTGACCCCGATCCGACCCGGCCAGCTCGCGGGCACTCCGCTCGGCCGCCGCGCGGCCACGCCGATCATCGAGATCGATCGCGTGTCGCAGGTGTTCAAGACGTCGTCGCGCCGCGACCACACCGCGCTGTCGGACATTTCGCTTTCGGTCGGCGAGGGCGCCTTCGTCTCCATCCTCGGGCCCTCCGGCTGCGGCAAGTCGACCTTGCTCTACATCGTCGGTGGCTTCGTCAGCCCCACCAAAGGCACGGCGAAGATGAAGGGCAAGCCGATCACCGGTCCCGGCACCGATCGCGGCCCGGTGTTCCAGGAGTTCGCGCTGTTTCCCTGGAAGAGCGTGCTCGGCAACGTCATGTACGGTCCGCTGCAGCAGGGCAAGAAGCCGGCGAAGGCCGAGGCGCTCGCGCGGACTTTGCTCGCCATGGTCGGCCTCACCGGCTTCGAGAAGTTCTATCCCAAAGAGCTGTCCGGCGGCATGAAGCAGCGCGTCGCGCTGGCGCGTACGCTGGCCTATGGTCCGGAGGTGCTGCTGATGGACGAGCCGTTCGGCGCGCTCGACGCGCATACGCGCACGCGGCTGCAGAACGACCTGCTCGACATCTGGGAGCGCGACCGCAAGACGGTGCTGTTCGTGACCCACTCGGTCGAGGAAGCCGTGTTCCTGTCCGACAAGGTCGTGATGATGTCGCGCTCGCCTGGCCGCATCCGCGAGGTGATCGACATCGACCTGCCGCGGCCCCGACGCCGCGAGGAGCTGCTGCTGGATCCGCGCTACCAGAAATACATCGTCGACATCGAGCGCATGTTCGACGATTCCGGTGACAACGAGCTGCCGTCATGAACGGCCTGCTGAAGCCGCTTGCGCCGGTGCTGGCTTGCTGCGGTCTGCTGCTGGCGTGGCAGCTCGCCTCGCTCGGGCTGAAGAACGACAGCTTTCCGACCGCGCTGGAATCGCTGCGTGCGATCCCGCCGATCCTCACCGACAAGGACGCCCTGATCAACATCCTGGCCTCGCTGCGGCGGATGGCGATCGGCTTCGCGCTGGCGCTTGCGTTCTCGATTCCGCTCGGGTTGCTGATGGGGCGCAGCCGGTCGACCGCCGCCTTCTTCAATCCGCTGCTGATGCTGATCTACCCGGTGCCGAAGGCGGCGCTGATGCCGATCATCATGCTGTGGCTCGGCGTCGGAGACATCTCCAAGACGCTGGTGATCTTCCTCGGCGTCAGCCTTCCGGTGATCTACCACAGTTTCGAGGGCGCCAAGGCGGTCGAGGAGAAGATGCTGTGGTCGGGCGCGGCGATGGGGCTCTCGGCCGGCGAGCGGCTGCTGCGCATTGTCCTGCCCGCGGCGCTTCCGGAGATCCTCACCGGTTGCCGCACTGGAATCGTGCTGGCGCTGATCACGATGGTGACGAGCGAGATGATCGCGCGGCAATCCGGCGCCGGCAACATCCTGTTCAACGCGCTCGACATGGGCCAGTACGACACGGTGTTCGCGATGATCATCATCATCGGCGCCATGGGCATCTGCCTCGATGCGGCGTTCGAGGTCGTCAGGCGCTGGCTGGTGCGCTGGTCCGAGCCGCAGTTCGACATGCCGCTGAGCTTCTCATGACGCGCACCTCCAACGACATCCTCCTTGGCGCCGCGCCGATCGTGCTGGTCCTGCTGCTGTGGCAGGGGCTTGTGTCGTTCGGCTATGCGCCGCCGACCCTGCTGCCGCCGCCGGGGCAGGTGTTTTTGCGGATGGCCCAGCAGCTCACCAGCGTCACCTTCCAGCAGGACATCGTGGCGACGCTGTTCCGGCTGTTCGCGGGCTTTGCGATCGCCGTGGTGCTCGGTGTTTCCCTGGGAATTGCCGCTGCGGTGAGCCCGCCTGTCAACGCCGCCGTCAAGCCGATCGTGCGCGTGCTGGCGCCGCTGCCGAAGGTCGCGCTCTATCCGGCGTTCCTGCTGCTGCTCGGCTTCGGCCACGAATCCAAGATCATGCTGGTGGCGGCGGACGCGCTGTTTCCGATCCTGCTGTCGACC
This sequence comes from Bradyrhizobium sp. SZCCHNS3016, assembly GCF_032484535.1. NCBI lineage: Bacteria > Pseudomonadati > Pseudomonadota > Alphaproteobacteria > Hyphomicrobiales > Nitrobacteraceae > Bradyrhizobium > Bradyrhizobium sp. SZCCHNS3016. The sequence goes on along the minus strand of NZ_JAUETE010000009.1, from coordinate 184,063 downwards.
TACTACGGCGCGACGACCGTCGAGCAGAAGCTGATCTGGTCGGCGCTCGCGGCCGGCACGCCGCCGCGCGACGTGCTGTGGAAGGTGGTGCTGCCGGCCGCGATGCCGTCGATCCTGACCGGCTGCCGCATCGGCCTCGTGATCTCCTGCATCGTCGTGTTCCTGGCCGAGATGATCACCTCGACCGACGGGCTCGGCCACGTGCTGGTGACCGCCGCGCGCACCTTCCAGGCTGTCGACATGTTCGTGCCGCTGATCACGATCTCGCTGCTGGGTCTCATTCTCAACGCCCTGCTGCAAGGCCTGCGCGCTTATCTGCTGCGCGGCTTTCCCTCAGTCTGATAACAACACAACGACAATCGGGAGAACGACCATGCTGGCGGATCGCATCGAGGCGAAATGGATCGACGCATTCTGCGAGATCTTCGAGCGCTGTGCCGTCAAGGCGGGTGACACCGCCGCGATCCTGTCGGAAACGCAGTCGCGCGCCCTCAACGTCCACCTTGCGGAGTTGGCGCTGTTGCGGATGGGGGCGCGTCCGTTCCATGTCGTGGTGCCGACCCCGCGCAACAAGCATCCCGTTCCCGTCCGTTCGACCGGCGCGTCGGAGGCGATCGGCAAGCTCGGGCCGGTGGTCTCAGCGCTGCAGCAGGCCGGCTTCGTCGTCGACTGCACCATCGAAGGCTTGATGCATGCGGTGGAGACGCCGGAGATCCTGAAAGCCGGCGCACGCATTCTGGTGATCTCCAACGAGCACCCGGAGGCGCTCGAGCGCATGGTGCCCGACTCCGCGCTGGAGAAGCGCGTGCGCGCCGCCGCCAAGATGCTGCGCGGCACCAAGCGGATGCGCGTGACCTCGAAGGCCGGCACCGATCTCGACGTGATCATGGAGGGCGCCTCCACCGTCGGCGTCTGGGGCTGGACCGACCGTCCCGGCACGCTCGCGCATTGGCCGGGCGGCATCGTCGTCAGCTTTCCCAAGAACAGATCGGTCAACGGCACCATCGTCATGGCGCCGGGCGACATCAATCTCACCTTCAAGCGTTATCTGAGTTCGCCTGTCACGATGACCCTGCGCGACGACTACGTCACCGATCTGGCAGGCGAGGGCGCCGATGCCGCGATGATGCGATCCTATCTCGCCTCCTGGGGCGACCGCGAGGCCTACGCGGTGTCGCATGTCGGCTGGGGCATGAACCCCGGCGCGCGTTACGAGGCGCTGACCATGTACGACCAGCGCGACACCAACGGCACCGAGCTGCGCGCCGTCCCCGGCAACTTCCTGTTCTCCACCGGCGCCAACGAATTCGCCGGCCGCTACACGGCAGGTCATTTCGACCTGCCGATGATGGGCACCACGATCGAATTGGATGGTGTGGCCGTGATCAAGGAGGGCGTGCTGCAGGACGTGTTCGGATAATTCTCCGGGTCGTCGCTCGCGAGTGAGCGCCACGGCGGCAGTCTACTCCCCTCCCCGCAAGGGGGAGGGGAGCGCACCGTCACATGAGGGGCAGGTCGCCCCACAATGGCGAAGCGTCCGCGATGCAGAATCGCGTCGAGCGAGTTCTGAAAAAAATAATTCACTTGCCATTTTTCGGAAATTGTGGTTCTCTCTCCCCATCCCGCCTCACCGCAGAGGGGCGTTGCGCGCGATCGTCACGACACGCGAGGTGGGGATGCGATGGCCGCGAGAGATCGCAGCGTCCTCTCGCGAGGGCGCGGACGAACGATCGATTGCGGACGTGAAGTCGCAGCGTCCTGACACCCCGAAGCTGGTGTCCAGCGCAATGCGGAAGCATTGTCGCCATGGTGGCCAACAAGCCCGGCGCACCAGGGAGACTGCGTATAAGCGTGAAGCCCATCGCGCAGGGAAGGCCGGGTGTTTCCGGCTGCACCTGTGGTACCTGCCGCCTGCATTCTTTTTCGCAGGCGGGCCGCAGGCGTCAGCCGACGCCTGGCCTTCCCTGCGCCCTCTGCATACTTGCGAGGGACAAAGTGATAGCAGGCCTCGGGCGCAACGCGCCGCGAGAACGAGGCGCCATGCCGGCCGCTGTTTGACCCGTGTATCCGATCTAGCCCACCGCGGTCGCCGCGGCGTCTCACCACGCTGCCTTGCCTGACTGAGTGCGTTCACTCGGCGGTGCTGTGCGATACAGCGCCCTCTCCCCTTGTGGGAGAGGGCATCTCCGACCTATCCACGCACGCGATCGGGTGAGGGGTATCCCTCCGCGAACGATGCGCGTGGACGCATACCCCTCACCCAACCGAGTCTTGACGGGCTGTCCTCGATGCCCTCTCCCACAAGGGGAGAGGGCGCATTCACGGGCACTCCGTTTATCATCCATCTTCGCTACGATGATGAGTTATATCCGCGAGAAACCCACAGCCGCGCCGCCGTAGGGTGGGCAAAGCAACCGCCCGCAGGGCGGTTGCGTGCCCACCGTCCATCCGTGCATGCGGAGCGAAACGGTGGGCACGGCGCGCGATGGAGCGCAGCATGCGGTGCGCAGTGCTGCCTGCGCGCCTTTGCCCACCCTACGGTCGCGAGGCCGGGACGACAGCGGTGATGTTGATGCAGTCGAGAAGGAAGACTATGCGCCACGCGACGATCAGCCTCGCTGCGTGCTCAATCCACAACCGGCGGCCGGGCGAGCTTGAAGTGACGCAGCATGTCGACCAGCGCGCCGAGCCGCTGCTCGCGATAGGCTGCGACATCCATACCGGAATAATCGAGGAATCCGGCGCCGGTGCGCAGGCCGATGCGGCCCTCTGCCATGTTGCGCTCGATCACCTCGGGCGCGCGATAGCGGTCGCTGTGGAGCGCGCCCTCGAGATAGCGGCTGGCGTAGTAGAGGATGTCGCCGCCGCCCCAGTCGATGAATTCGAGCAGGCCGAGCACGGCGTAGCGGAAGCCGAAGCCGTAGCGGATCGCCTTGTCGATCTCCTCGGCGCTGGCGACCCCTTCGCCGACCATGCGCGCCGCCTCATTCATGGCGAGCGCCTGGATGCGCGGCACGATGAAGCCCGGCGTGGCCGCGCAGACCACCGGGACCTTGCCGATGCCTTCGAGCAGCGCCTTCAGCCGCGCGGTGACAACGGGGTCCGTCGCCTGGCCCGGCGAGATCTCGACCAGCGGGATCAGATAGGCCGGGTTGAGCCAGTGCGCATTCAGGAAGCGCTCAGGGCGCTCCACCGCACCGGAGAGATCGTCGACCAGGATCGTCGAGGTCGTCGAGGCGATGATCACGTCGGGCGCGACCGCGCGCGACGCTGCCCCGAGCACCTCGCGCTTGAGGTCCACGATCTCCGGCACGCCCTCGAACACCAGGGTCGTCTGCGCCAGCACATCGCCGCTCGCGCTGGCCGGCGCGACGGTGATTTTGCCCATCAGCTTTTCGGCATCGGCGGCCTGCAGCATCCCGAGCCGCGCCAAGGTCGCGAACGTCGCGCCGACCTCGCCGAGCGCGTCGCGCTCGAGCCCGGCGAACTCCTCCGGCGTGCGCGACTTGATGTCGATCATCGTCACGGGATGGCCGGCATAGGCGAAGGCCACGGCGATGCCGCGGCCCATGCGGCCGGCGCCGAGGCAGGCGATATGACCGCGCGCGCTCATTGAGCAAATCCATCACGCAGCAGCGCCTGCAGCGCGGTCCGGTCGAGACCACCAAGGCCGAGGCGGGCGAGCGTGCGTCCCGTTGCCATGAAATCCTCGCGGCAGATCGCACCGCCGATGGCCAGGAAGGCGCGGGCGAGCGGCGTCGGCGTGCCGCTCAGCTCGGCGGCCGAGATCAGGAACGACAGGCCGAGCCTGAGATCCTCGCGCATGTAGCGGTGCTGCGTCAGCACGAGCTGCTCGCGCCAATCGCCGGAATCGGTGAGCCGGTCGTGCGAGCCGCGGCCGTACATCCAGATCTCGCCCTCCTTGGCGTAGTGATGCGCCAGCGGAAAATGCGGCGCGCCGTAGCCGAGCGCTTCGCGCACCGCAATCCGCTCCGCATCGAGCGCATCGGTGACGCGGCGGATCGAAGGTTGCGTGCCCTCCTTGTGGATGTCCCAGCGCTCGAAATGCTCGATCGGACCTGCATTCATCACGATCAGCGGCGGATGGATGATGCAGCCGGCATTCATCAGCGCGCCCGACAGCGCGTCACCACAGGGCTCGATCACGCCGGGGAAGGCGCGGCCGATGACATCGAGCGCATGTGCGGCCGTGTTCAGCGGAAACACGCCGACCGGCAGCCGCTTGGCCCGGATGGTGATCGCGACCTCGAACGGGCCGTGCTTGCGCGTCAGCCAGGGCAGCGTGCCGGTCTCGGCGTAGCTGACGTTGGCTTGATTGCCGGCATCACGCGCGGCCGTCGCGAAGATCATCGTGCCGAAGGTCGCCGGCGGCAGGAATACGACCTGACCGTCGACGAGATGCGGCGCAAGTTGGTGCGCGATGGCTGCCTGCGCGAAGGCCGGTGCCGGGCAGAGGATCAGCTCGGCGCCATAGACGGCCTCGCCGATATCCGTCGTGACCAGCGCCAGCCTGGCCTCATGACGGCCATTGACGTCCTTGACGATGATCGACGAGTCCGCCATTTGATGCTGCGCGACAGCGTCCGCATCGCGGCGCCACAGCCGGACCTCGTGACCTCCGAGCGCGAAATCGCCTGCCGCCGCAAAGGAGCCATTGCCGCCGCCGAGCACTGCAATTTTCAAGAGCGCGTCTCCATGCCGATCATTTGGGGCCATCGATCTGGCGCAGCAGATGGTGCTGCACCTTGCCGAGCGCGGTGCGCGGCAGGTCGTCGACGAAAACGATGTCACGCGGCACCTTGAAGCGCGCGAGCTGCGACTGCAGATGCGCCCGCAAGGTCTCCGCGTCGAGCGCACAGCCCTGGCGCTTGACCACGAAGGCGACGGGCACCTCGTCCCAGCGCGGATCGGGCCGGCCGATCACGCCGCATTCGACGACGTCGGGATGCTCGCTGAGCACGCGCTCGATCTCGGCCGGATAGACGTTCTCGCCGCCGGAGATGATCATGTTGTTCTTGCGCTCGAGCACGAAGAAGTACCCCTCCGCATCGCGCTGGGCGATGTCGCCGGTGCGGTACCAGCCGTCATGGATCGCCTGCTGCGTGGCTTTGGCGTTGCCCCAATATTCGAAGAACAGATTGGGCCCGCGCACGGCGATCTCGCCCGCTTTGCCCGCCGAAAGCTCGTCGCCGTCCTTGTCGATGATCTTGGCTTCGCAGCACAGCCCGGGCAGGCCGGTCGAGCCTGCGCGCGAGAGGTCGCCGCCGAGCCGTGTGTAGACCGCGATCGGGCAGGTCTCGGTCGAGCCATAGACCTGCAGCACCGGCACGCCGCGCGCGGTGATGCGTTCGATCAGCGCCGGCGGCACGATGCTCGATCCGGTCGCAACAGCCCTGAGCGAGGACAGGTCCGTCGCGTTCCAATCGGGATGCTCGGTGACGGCCTGAATGGTTGCCGGCACCAGCACCGTCAACGTCGGCCGCTCGTTGACGATCGCCGCCAGTGTCGAATCCGGCGTGAAGCGGGCGTGCAGCGTAACGGTGGCGCCGTGATGCAGCGCCGGCGTGGTCTGGATGTTGAGGCCGCCGACATGGAACAGCGGCAGCACCGTCAGCACGTGATCGTCGGAGGTGAGGCCATGCATGTGCTGGCTCATCACCCCATTCCACAGCAACGCCTCCTGGCGCAGCACCGCGCCCTTCGGCCGGCCCGTGGTGCCCGAGGTGTAGACGATCAGCAGCGGGCAGGAGAGGTCGATGTGCGGGTTGCGATCATCGCCGTGACCGCGGCCCAGCAGATCGTCGATCTGCAATCCGTTCGACGGCGAAAAGTCGATGCCGACCGGCACGGTCTCCGGATGGCTCTCGGCGAGCGCCGGCAGCACCGGCGCGAACGCCTGCTCCAGCACCAGCACCTTGGCGGCAGCATCCGAGAGAATGAAGACCTGCTCGGCCACCGCCAGCCGCCAGTTCAGCGGCACCAAGATCGCGCCGAGTCGCGCACAGGCATAGAGCAAGACCAGATAGTCCGGCCGGTTGAGGCTCAAAATCGCGACGCGGTCGCCGCGTCCGACGCTGAACTCGGATTTCAGCGCCCGCGCTGTCCGCGCTATGCGCTCGCTGAAATCGGCATAGCTCAGCGTCCTGCCTTCGAAGTGGATCGCCGGCTTGTCCGGCGTGAACGCCGCGTTGCGCTCGATCAGGCTGCAGAGGTCCACGGTCAGTCGTCCGTCTCGCCGGGCTCGTACAGTGCCTCGCGGCCGATGCGGTCGAGGCACAATTCCGCGGTCCAGGGCAGCATCAGGGAACCGCAGCGGCTGTCGCGATAGATGCGCTCCAGCGGCAGCGTCTTCAGCATCGATTGCCCGCCGCAGGTGCGGATGGCGAGCGCCGCCAGATCGTTGGCGCCCTCCATCACCGAGTACTGCGCCGCATAGGCGCGCAGCACCTGCTCCTTGCTCGGATTGGCTCGCGCCTCGGTGACGGCCTGGAACCAGATTCCCTTGATCTGCTCCAGCTTGATCTGCATCTGCGCGACCGCGATCTGCTTGGTCGGGTACATCCGCCGCTTGACCGGCGGCATGCCCGGCACCTCACCGCGCAGATATCTGACGGTGAAGTCATACGCAGCCTGCGCCAGCCCCATATAGGTCGGCGACAACGTCATGAACATGTGCGGCCAGCGCATCGCCGCCTGGAAATAGACGCCGCGCGGCATCAAGGCGGCGTCCTCCTCGACGAAGACATCCTTGAAAAGCAGCGTGCGTGACACCGTGCCGCGCATGCCCAGCGGATCCCAGTCGCCGACGACAGAGACGCCCTCCGTTTTCGCCGGCACCGCGAGATAGAGCGTGTTGCGGCGGGACGCCTTCTCGCCCTCGCTGACCTCGGTGCATAGCACACCATAATAGTCCGCGTGTCCGGCGAGCGAGGCGAAGATCTTCTTGCCGTTGACCAGCCAGCCGCCCTTGACCGGCTTGGCCTCGGTACCGAACGCGACGCCGCCCGCCGCCGCCGCGCCACCCTCCGAGAACGGCTGCGAATAGATCGCGCCGTCGTCGACGATGCGCTTGTAGTGGATCGCGCGCCGCCGCTCGTGCTCGGCGCGGACGTCCTCGTCCATGTCGAGATCGTCGGCGAGCGGTCCGGACCATAAGGTCGAGCAAACGTGCATGTTCCAGGTCAGCGCGGTGGCGCCGCAATAGCGACCGATCTCGGCGGCGGTGAGTGCATAGGTCTGGTAGCCCGCACCGAGGCCGCCGAGAGCCTTGGGAACGGAGATGCCGAGCAGGCCCGCGCGATGCAGGTCCTTGTAGTTCTCAGTCGGAAAGCTCGCCTCGCGATCCCAGGTCGCGGCGCGGCCCCCCAGCACGCTCTGCCCGAGTTCCCGGGCCCGTGTGATGATGTCGGCCTGCTCGGCCGTGAGCCGATATGCGGCCGGATCGAACATCGGCGCATCGAGGGCTTCGCCGGAGGCCATCGCCGTCTTCTGGACCGGGATCGTCATCATCTCTCCGCTGTCGCTGGTGTTGCATGTGTCGTCAGGAACGTATCGAGTGCGGCGTTGAACTCGCCGGGCCGTTCGAGATTGACGAGATGGCCGGCGCCCTGAAGTTCGACGTAGTCCGACGAGGGAATGAAGCTCGCCATCTTCTCCATCATCGGCGCCGGCGCGTTGCGATCCTTCGAGCCCGAGAGCACCAGCGTCGGCACCTTGATGTCCTTCAAGGCTTGTCGCCGGTCGAAACCGAGCAGGGCCAGCATGCTGGCGCGATAGCTTGCCTCGGGTACGCCGGCCATGCAGGAGGTTGCAATTTCAAGGCCGCGCGGATCGGCATCGTCGCCGACCAACTCCTTGACCAGGTCCGGCGCCAGCGACGCCATCGTCGCGCCCCGATCGAGCGGTCCGAGACGCGCCTCGATGAACGACCTCTGCCAGTCGCCGTCGGCCTTGCCGAAGGCCGGGCTGGTCTGAGCCAACACCACGGCCGACGCGGCCTGCGGATGCGTCGTCAACCATTCCTGTACGATCATCCCGCCGATGGAATGACCAACGAGGATCGGCTGCTTGGCGCCGATCTGGCTCAGGAAATCTTGAAGCGCAGCGGCGAGCGTGGTGATGCTGGCCGTCTCGAGCCGGGCGGATTGGCCATAGCCGGGCATGTCCCAGGCCACCGCATGGCGGCGCTCGCCGAAATAGTCGAGCTGACCGCGCCAGGCGCGTGCCGCGCCGCCGATGCCGTGCAGGAACACCACGGTCTGCCGCTCGGGCGCCCCCGATGCCTCGTAGCCGAAGCGGCCGTCCTTCGTGGTGGTGATTTGCGACGCAGGCACGCAGACCTCCGAGATATGCCTGATACCGCTACGCTGCTCGCTCCAGGCCCTTGAACGCTAGTCGCGGCAACCGGGGTGTCAAGGCGCTTCGGGCGTGTTGTTGCAAAAATTTGAAGTTTAAAATAACTTCGAGGCCGCGATCGTATTGCAAGAGATGAGGAGGCGCGCGTGTCGGGATTGCCTGCAGCTGCGCACGCGATGGTGACGGGCGGCGGACGCGGCATCGGCCGCGAGATCGCGCAAGCCCTGAAGCTTGCCGGCGCAACCGTGACGATCGTCGGGCGCAACGGCGCAACGCTCGATGAGGCGATCGCAGCCGGCTGCGCCGATTACGCCGCCATTGCCGATGTTGCCGATCAGGCCGCGCTGAACGCGGCCGTTGCCGCCGCTGTTGCGCGCCAGCCGATCGACATCCTGATTGCCAATGCCGGAAGTGCCGAGTCAGCCCCGTTCCTGAAATCGGATGCCGCGCTGTTCCGTCGCATGATCGACATCAATTTCATGGGTGTCGTGCATGCCGTGCAGGCAGTGCTGCCGGCGATGAGGGCAAAGTCCTATGGCCGCATCGTTGCGGTCGCGTCGACGGCAGGGCTCAAGGGCTATCCTTACGTCAGCGCCTACACCGCAGCGAAGCATGCTGTCGTGGGCCTGACGCGCTCGCTCGCGCTGGAGCTGGCTGCGACGCGCGTGACGGTCAACGCAGTCTGCCCAGGCTTTACCGATACCGATCTCGTCGCCGACAGCGTGGACAACATCATGAAGAAGACCGGCCGCAGCCGGGAGCAGGCGATCGCCGAGCTTGCCAAGCATAATCCTCAGGGGCGGCTCATCATGCCGCAGGAAGTTGCTGATGCCGTGCTGTGGCTGTGCGGCAGCGGTGCCGGTGCGATCACGGGACAGGCGATCGCTGTGGCCGGCGGCGAGGTGTAGACCGTAACGCCCAACGATAAGATTTGAAGGAAGGAAGCTGACATGTCGAGACACGCCAATCCCGTCACCGTGCCGTTGGCGGACTACAAGCCCAGCCATTTCCTGCTCGCGGTCAAGGATCGCGTCGCGACCGTGACGTTGAACCGGCCCGAGCGCAAGAACCCGCTGACCTTCGAGAGTTATCGCGAACTGACCGACTTTTTCCGGGCCTGCGCGTTCGACGATGACGTCAAGGCGATCGTCGTGGCCGGTGCAGGCGGCAATTTCTCGTCCGGCGGCGACGTGTTCGAGATCATCGGTCCGCTGGTGAAGATGGACACCAAGGGTCTGACCGCCTTCACCCGGATGACCGGCGATCTCGTCAAGGCGATGCGGGCCTGTCCGCAGCCGATCGTCGCGGCGGTCGAAGGAATCTGTGCAGGCGCTGGCGCGATCGTTGCGATGGCCTCCGATATCAGGCTGGCTGCAACCGGTGCCAAGGTCGCGTTCCTGTTCAACAAGGTCGGCCTTGCCGGTTGCGACATGGGGGCCTGCGCGATCCTGCCGCGCATCATCGGTCAGTCCCGCGCGTCCGAACTGCTCTACACTGGCCGGTTCATGAGCGCGGAGGAGGGCGAGCGCTGGGGCTTCTTCAGCTGCATCGTCGTCCCCGCCGACGTGCTGGCGCAGGCCGTGGTGTTGGCAACCGAGATTGCGAACGGCCCGACTTTCGCCAACACGATGACCAAGCGCATGCTGGCGATGGAATGGGCGATGTCGGTCGAGGAGGCGATCGAAGCCGAGGCAGTTGCCCAGGCCTTGTGCATGACGACGGAGGATTTCAACCGCGCCTTCGAGGCCTTCGCGGCCAAGTCGAAGCCGGTCTTCCAGGGCAATTGACAAGCGGAGGGAACCGAAGGGGCTTGCCAGGAGATATTTTAGGGTTAAAATAATTTCGGTTGGCTCGGCACTCCAGCGGAGGCGCTCATGAAGATCGCGATCATCGGCGGCGGACCCGCCGGTCTCTATGCGGCGATACTGCTCAAGAAGCAGCGGCCCGGCGCCGACATCACGGTCTACGAACGCAACCGCGCCGACGACACGTTCGGCTTCGGCGTGGTGTTCTCCGACGCCACGCTCGACAATTTCGAGAAGCACGATCTGCCGAGCTACCAGCGGATCACCCAGGAGTTCGCCTACTGGGATGATATTGCCGTGCATTTCCGCGGCACGGTCCACCGGGTCGGCGGCAATGGTTTCTGCGGCTGCTCGCGCCGCACGCTGCTGCGAATCCTGCAGGAGCGAGCGCGCGAGCTGGGCGTGACCCTGCAGTTCGAGGTCGACCTCGAGGACGAGTCGCAATTCGCTGATGCGGATCTCCTGATCCTGTCTGACGGCATCAACAGTCGTTTCCGTCAGAAGTACGTCGATCACTTCCAGCCGGAGGTGGATCTGCGCGCCAACAAGTTCGCGTGGATGGGCTCGACCAAGCCGCTCGATGCCTTCACCTTCATCTTCCAGGAGACCGAGTGGGGTCCGTTCATCGCGCACGCCTACCAATACGAGGCGGGGCACTCGACCTGGATCTTCGAGACGGATCCGGAGACTTTTGAGCGGGCCGGCCTGACCGGGCTCGACGAGCGGCAGTCCGCCGACCGCATGAAGGAGATCTTCGGCTGGTTCCTCGGCGACCATCCGCTGCTGATCAACCGCTCGATGTGGCGCAATTTCCCGATGATCCGCAACAAGCGCTGGGTCAAGGACAACATGGTGCTGCTCGGCGACGCCAAGTCGACTGCGCATTTCTCGATCGGCTCGGGCACCAAGCTTGCGATGGAGGACGCGATCGCGCTGGCTGACGCCACGCAGCGCGCGCCCAACATTCAGGCGGCGCTCGATCTTTACGAGCATGGCCGGCGCGAGGAGGTCGAGAAGACCCAGCACGCCGCCGACGTGTCGCTGGTCTGGTTCGAGCACGTCGACCGCTTCTGGGATTTCGATCCAGTTCAGTTCGCGTTCGGCGTGATGACGCGCTCGAAAGCGATCACCTACGACAATCTCACTCTGCGCGCGCCGGACTTCGTGGCCGAGGTTGACAAGGCGTTCGCGCGGCAGGTTCGCGCCAAGGGCTTCGACGCCGACGTCGAGAAGCCGGTCGCGCCGATGTTCCAGCCGCTCAAGCTGCGCGAGATGACGATCGCAAATCGCGCGGTGCTGTCGCCGATGTGCATGTACTCGGCAGATGAAGGCGTGCCCAGCGATTTCCACCTCGTGCATTATGGTTCGCGCGCGATCGGCGGTGCCGGTCTGTTGTTTACCGAGATGACCTGCGTCAGCCGCGAGGCCCGCATCACGCCCGGCTGCGCCGGTCTGTGGAACGACGCGCAGGAGGCCGCTTGGATGCGCATCGTCGATTTCGTTCACGCCAACTCGCAAGCCAAGTTCGCGCTGCAACTTGGCCATGCCGGACGCAAGGGCGCGACCAAGCTGATGTGGGACGGCATGGACCGGCCATTGGAGCAGGGCGGCTGGGACATCGTGTCGGCGTCGCCATTGCCGTATTTCCCGGACAGCCAGGTGCCGCGCGAGCTCGACCGCGCGGCGATGGATGCGATCAAGGCCGACTTCGTCGCTGCGGCCGAGCGTGGCAACCGCTGCGGATTTGACATGCTCGAACTGCACTGCGCCCACGGCTATTTGCTCGCGAGCTTCATCTCGCCGCTGACCAACAAGCGCACCGACGACTATGGCGGCACGCTGGAGAACCGGCTGCGCTTCCCGCTCGAAGTGTTCACGGCGATGCGCGCGGCGTGGCCGGCGCACAAGCCGATGTCGGTGCGCATCTCGGCGACCGACTGGGCCGAGGGCGGCATCACCGGCGACGACGCGGTGCTGATCGCCCGCGCCTTTGGCGAGGCGGGCGTCGATCTCGTCGACGTCTCGACCGGTCAGACGGTGCGCGAGGCCAGGCCGATCTATGGCCGCATGTTCCAGACGCCCTTCTCCGATCAGGTCCGCAACGAGGCCCATGTCGCCACCATGTGCGTCGGCAACATCACCTCGGCCGATCAGGTCAACACGATCCTCGCCGCCGGCCGCGCCGATCTCGTCGCGCTCGGCCGTCCGCATCTGGTCGACCCCGCCTTCACGATGAAGGCCGCGGCCTGGTACGGCGCCGACATGTTCTGTCCGCCGCAATATCTGCCGGGCAAGGAGCAGATCTTCCGCAACAGCATCCGCGATCGGCAGGATTTCGAGGAGCTGAAGATTAAGGGTAAGCCGAAAACGCGGGCGGAGCTGAAGGCCGAGGCTGCGAAGCCGCTTGCGGCGGAGTGAGCCTCCATGCCACGCTGGCGCTCGATACGTCTGGTGTGAGTGGAGTAGGGCGCGATGAAGGCGATCATCGTTGGCGGTGGTATCGGCGGATTGACCACGGCGCTGATGTTGCGGGCGCGCGGCATCGACTGTGAGCTGTTCGAGCAGGCGGATGCGATCCGCGAGCTCGGCGTCGGCATCAACACCCTGCCGCACGCGATCCGGGAGCTCGCCCAGCTCGGGCTGCTCGACCGGCTCGACCAGGTCGCCATCCGCACCTCCGAGCTGTTCTACCTGACTCGGCGCGGCCAGGAGGTCTGGCACGAAGCGCGTGGGCTCGACGCTGGCCATGACGTGCCGCAATTCTCGATCCACCGCGGCCGGCTGCAGAGCGTGATCCACCAGGCCGTGGTGGAGCGGCTCGGGCCGGAGAAGGTCCACACCGGCTGCCGGCTCGGCGCCTTCACCCAGGACGAGGGCGGGGTCACCGCCTATTTCTTCGATCGCACCGGGTCGCATGTCCACACCGTCCGTGGCGACGTGCTGATCGGCGCCGACGGCATCCATTCCAAGGTCCGGCAGACGCTGTTCCCCAACGAGGGCGCGCCGTGCTGGAACGGCCTGATGCTGTGGCGCGGCGCCACCGACTGGCCGGTGTTTTTGACCGGGCGGTCGATGATCATCGCCGGCGGCCTGAACGCCAAGGCGGTGATCTATCCGATCGCCGAGGGCTCGAGCCCCGCGACCCGCCTCACCAACTGGGCCGTGCTGGTGCGCATCGGCGATGCCAACACCGCGCCGCCGCGGCGTGAGGACTGGTCGCGGCTCGGCAAGACGGACGAGCTGATGCCGCATGTCAACGGCTTCTCCATCCCCCAGGTCGATTTCGCCGCCATGGTTCGGGCGACGCCGGAGTTCTGGGAATATCCCTGCTGCGACCGCGATCCGCTGCCGTACTGGTCGAGCGGCCGCGTCACCTTGCTCGGCGATGCCGCGCATCCGATGTACCCGGTCGGCTCCAACGGCGCCTCGCAGGCCATTCTCGATGCCCGCGCGCTCGCCGACGCCTTGGCCCGCTCCGAGCATCCGCGCCAGGCGCTGATGGCCTATGAGCAGAAGCGGCTGCCGATGACGGCCGAGATCGTCGCCTCGAACCGTCGCGGCGGCCCCGAGGGCGTCATCGATGCCGTCGAGCAGCTCGCGCCGCAAGGCTTTACGGACATCAACACCATCCTCAACTACGAGGCCCGCGAGGGCATCGTGCGCGGTTATGCCAGCCGGGCCGGCTTTGCCGCGCGGATGGTCACGCGGCAAGCCTCGTAGCATCAGATCCTCACGCCCCCGGAGGCGGGGGCAGGAAGTGGATGTTGTGCTCGGCGGCGAGCTTGACCACGTCGTCCGGGTTCTGCTCGCGCATGTTGTGGATCGCCCAGAACAGCTCGTAGAGCCGCCGCGTCGGCGACACCCAGAACAGCGTCTTGGCGGTCTGCTGCGACTTGTTGAAGATGCCGTGCGGCTTGCCCATCGGCAGTCGCACCGTATCGCCGGCGGTCGCATACTCCTCGGCGCCGTCGAGGAAGAAGTCGAGCCGTCCTTCGAGGATATAGAGGTACTCGTCCTGGTCGGGGTGGATGTGCGGCGGCACGAAGGTGCCGACCGGGAACGTCGCGTGCCAGGAGAAGCTGTGCTCGGTGCGGTTCTTCGGCACATAGATCTGGCCGAGGATGTTCCAGGAGATGCCCTGGATGCCCTCATTGGCCCGGGTGATGCCCGCGATTTCCGGATGGCTCATGTTGGTTTTCGCTCCCTGTTTTTACTTGGCCACGCAGTCCTTGGCGTAGCGGTCGGCGTAGTTCTCGAACACCTTCTGCACGATCTCTGTCTGGAACTTGCCGTCCGGGCGCTTGGCGACCTTGGTCAGATAGAAGTCCTGGATCGGGTAGCCGTTGGTGTTGAACTTGAAGTTGCCGCGCAGCGAGGCGAAATCGGCCTTCTTCAGCGCCGCGGCCACGGCGTCCTTGTTGCTGAGGTCGCCGCCGACCGCCTTCACGGCGCTGTCGATCAGCAGCGCGGCGTCATAGGCCTGCATGGCGTAGGTGCCGGGCACGCTGTTGTAGGCGGCCTCGTAACCGGCGACGAACTTCTTGCTCTGCGGATTGTCGAAATTCGGTGCCCAGTTGGCGCCGCCGAACATTCCGACCGCGGCATCCTGCTGCGCGGGGAGCGTGGACTCGTCGACGGTGAAGGCGGAGAGCACCGGGACGCTGTCGGCAAGGCCCGCCTGCTTGAATTGCTTGACGAGGTTCACGCCCATGCCGCCCGGCATGAAGGTGAACACGGCGTCCGGCTTTTGCGAGGAGATCTTGGACAACTCGGGCTGGAAGTCGAGCGTGTTGAGCGGAACGTAGGACTCTTCGACGATCTCGCCCTTGTAGTCGAGCTTGAAGCCGGCGACGCTATCGCGCCCGGCCTGATAGTTCGGCACCAGCAGATACATCTTCTTGTAGCCGCGGTCCTGTGCGACCTTGCCGAGAACCGCGTGCACCTGGTCGTTCTGGTACGACGTCACATAGAAGTACGGGCTGCACTCCTTGCCGGCATAGCTGGACGGACCGGCGTTCGGGCTGATCAGGAAGGTCTTGTTCTCGGTGATCGGGCGGTGGATCGCCTGCAGCATGTTGGAGAAGATCGGGCCGACGACGAAGTCGACCTTGTCGCGTTCGAGCAGGCCCTTGGCCTTGGTGATCGCGGCGTCCGGCTTCAGCTCGTCGTCGGCGACGACCACCTCGACCTCCTTGCCGCCCATCTTGCCGCCGAGGTCCTTGATCGCGAGATTGAAGCCGTCGCGGACCTGCCCGCCGAGCGCGGCGGCCGGCCCCGAAAGGGTGACGATGACGCCGATCTTGATCTTGTCGGCGGCCAGCGTCGGCTGCGCCAGCAGGGACGCGACGACGCCAAGTCCAGCGCCGAGACCGACCAGCTTCGAACTCACTTTCATGACAACTCCCCCGGATGCGGAAATTCAGGTTTATGTTTTTTGCACCTGACCAGATGATGCGTCAGACCGCAGCTTGGTCTCAAGCCTAGTCCGATGACGCCCTTACCCGCAAGCGAGCTGCCTGCGGCGAACGGCGGTTTCGGCTGCATGCAAGCAGCGCGCCAATTGCTTGAAGGTTAAAGGAATTGCCGTCCTCCATCCTCCGCCACAAGGGACGGTACGTTTTTCCTTGCTCCCGGAAGGTCCTGAAGGTCAAACTCGCGAGCCTCGCTGGACGGGGCTGAACGTGCCCAAGTGATTCCGTCATGACGCTTGATTCCGAGACCAAGGCCGTCGAGCTGCCCGAGGACCATGCGGAGGAGCTGCGGCTGTGGCTGCGCCTGCTCACCTGCACGACCCTGATCGAGGGCGAGATCCGCAGCCGGCTGCGCGAGCGCTTCGACGTGACCCTGCCGCGTTTCGACCTGATGGCGCAGCTCGACAAGGCGCCTGATGGCATGACCTTGTCCGATGTCTCCAAGCGCATGATGGTTTCGAATGGAAACGTGACCGGGCTGGTCGAGCGCCTGGTCGAATCCGGCCATCTCGATCGCCGCACCTCGGAGACCGATCGTCGGGTTCAGGTGATCCGCCTGACCAAGCTCGGCCGCGCCGAATTCCGCAAGATGGCGGCCGAGCACGAGACCTGGATCGCGGACATCTTCGGTGATCTCACGGAGAAGGACGTGCGCGAGTTGATGCGGCTGCTCGCCAAGACCAAGGGATCGGCGCAGAAGGCCGTGCAGCGCCGGCAGGATTGACGCGAGCCTGACAGGACGTCGCAGGCGGCGCTGCCGCGCGCGGCAAACGCTCAAACAATTTGCGGGCAGTGCACAATCTTCGGCTCTTGCGTCCGAATGTTTTAAGTCTAAAATGTTTAGGACTGAAACGTGCCGGGCGTCTTTCCTTTCAGACAGGAGCCTGTGATGGCCACCGCCGCCAAAGCTCAACTTCCGGACAGCGCAAGCGCAGAGGCGCATAGCGCCCATGTCGACACCTTCGCTCAGGACAATCTGCCGCCGCGTGAGCTGTGGCCAGACTTCGTGTTCAGCCGGCCCGAATTCCAGTATCCGCCGCGGCTGAACTGCGTGACGCATTTCGTCGATCGCTGGATCAAGGAGGGGCGGGGCGATGCGCCCTGCATCATCAGCACCGAGGTCAGCTACACCTATTCCGAGCTGCAGGCCCTGGTGAACAAGATCGCCAACGTGCTCGTCAGCAAGCTCGGCCTGGTGCCCGGCGGCCGCGTGCTGCTCCGCTCCGCGAACAATCCGATGATGGTTGCCACCTATCTGGCCGTCATCAAGGCCGGCGGCATCGTGGTCGCCACCATGCCGCTGCTGCGCGCCAAAGAGCTGTCCTATCCGATCCAGAAGGCGCAGATCGCGCTGGCGCTGTGCGACGGCAAGCTCGCCGACGAGATGGAAAAGACTCGCGCGGTCGCGCCGGCGCTGAAGCAGGTCTTGTACTGGGGCAACGGCCGGCCCGACGCGCTGGAAGCGCTGATCGCGGATGCCAGCCCGGACTTCACCGCGGTCGATACCGCCTCCGACGATCTCTGCCTGATCGCCTTCACCTCGGGCACGACCGGCGATCCGAAAGGCACGATGCATTTCCACCGCGACATGCTCGCGGTCTGCGACGGCTATGCCCGTAACGTGCTGCGCGCCAGCCAGAGCGATCGCTTCATCGGCACCGCGCCGCTCGCCTTCACCTTCGGTTTCGGCGGCGTGCTGTTCCCGATGCATATCGGCGCGTCCTATGTCGTGCTGGAGAAGACGACGCCGGACGATCTGCTCGGTGCGATCGAGCGCTACAAGGCGACCGTCTGCTTCACGGCGCCGACCGCCTATCGCGCCATGCTGAGCAAGCTGGAGGGGCGCGACATCTCCTCGCTGCGCAAATGCGTCTCCGCCGGCGAGACCTTGCCGAAGCCGACCTTCGACGCTTGGCTCAAGGCCACGGGGCTCAAGCTGATGGACGGCATCGGCTCGACCGAGATGCTGCACATCTTCATCAGCGCCGTCGAGGACGAGATCCGTCCGGGTGCCACCGGCAAGCCGGTGCCGGGCTACGAGGCCAAGATCGTTGACGACGAGGGCCATGACGTGCCGCCGGGCACGATGGGACGGCTCGCGGTGCGCGGGCCGACCGGCTGCCGCTATCTCGCCGACGAGCGCCAGCGCAAATACGTCCAGAACGGCTGGAACGTCACCGGCGACACCTATGTGATGGATGCCGATGGCTACTTCTGGTACCAGTCGCGCTCCGACGACATGATCGTGTCGTCCGGCTACAACATCGCCGGCACGGACGTCGAGGCGGCGCTGCTGACGCATCCCGCGGTCGCCGAATGCGGCGTGGTCGGTGCGCCCGACGAGGCCCGTGGCATGGTCGTGAAAGCCTATGTCGTGCTGGCGCCGGGTGCGGAAGGCACCCCGGCGCTGGTGGCCGAGCTGCAGGAGCATGTCAAACGCGAGATCGCGCCGTACAAATATCCGCGCGCGATCGAGTTCGTGACGCAACTGCCCAAGACCGAGACCGGCAAGCTGAAGCGGTTCGCCCTGCGCGCGATCGCACAGGCCGCCGCTGCGCCATCGTCCGGCACGGGCGCGTAGCAGAGACAGGGAGAGACGTTCGTGAGCACGACCAAAGCGCCCACGCTCGCCGTGGTGAAGCAGGAGGAGGGCGAAGGCCTGCGCGTCCTGCAGCCGAGCGGCTGGCCGATGCCGAAGGGCTATGCCAACGGCATCAGCGCGGACGGACGGATCGTCGTGACCGGCGGCGTCATCGGCTGGGACGCGAACGAGACGCTGGCCGAGGGCTTCGTGGCGCAGGTGCGGCAGGCGCTGCAGAACATTGCCGCCATCCTGGCCGAGGGCAACGCCGGGCCGGAGCATCTGGTGCGGCTGACCTGGTACGTCGTCGACATGGACGAGTATCTTGCCAACCTGAAGGATCTCGGCAGGATCTATCGCGAGATCTTCGGCAGCCACTATCCGGCGATGGCGCTGGTGCAGGTGGTGCGGTTGGTCGAGAAGGCCGCGCGCGTCGAGATCGAGGCGACCGCGGTGGTGCCGCGCTGAGGGCGACGTTCGAACGCGCAGGCCGGATGAGATATCAGGATGTGACATCGCGTTCTCGCGGCGCAGATGCGTCCGAGCCTTGCTGATCGATAACCCCCGGTAAAATCGAGGGCGCAGGGAAGGCCGGGTGTCCACCACACCCGCGGCCCCCGTGCGAAAAAAGTGCACGGGGCAGGAACCACAGGTGGGCCGAACATTCCGGCCTTCCCTGCGCGATGGTCTGACGGCTTATACGTGGTCTCCCTGGTGCACCGGGCTTGTTGGCCACCATGGCGCGCGCAATGCGCTGGGCATTGTCACGCACGTGATACCAGCATCGGGGTATCAGGACATCACGACTTCACCGTACGCCGCCACATCACTCGTCCGCGCGAGATGCGCATGATGCGAGCCGCGTCCATCGCAGCCTGCCTCACGTATCGTGACGACGCGTACGCCCCTCTTCACGAAGCAGGATGGCCGCAACCATCGGTCTGATTTGCCCGACGGCACAAGGCCTGAGCGCTGCGACATGGTAACGCGACGGGCAGTCACACACGGGATCACAGTTGTCGCGCCGTGCGTCGTCACGGACCGAACAAATATGGTCGCTTGATGAGCTTGCTGCCGAACGAAGGGCCAGACATCGCCATGGCGTAGACAAAAACCTGTTCGAGCGTGGCGGCGCAGTGGCGGGTGAGAGCAGGGGGCGAATTTGGACTGGAAACTCTTCGTAACGACAGCGCTGGCGGCCGCCGTCGGCGCTGCGGCCGGAGCATTGGCCCTGACCAGTAGCGGCGGCGGCATAGAACATCAGGCCGACGCCAAGATGCTGGAGATCGGCGTCGCTATCCTGCGCGAGCCGGCCCGGGTGGATGATGATCCGATGCGATCATGGGCGGTGAAAGTGGTGGAGAAGAAGTCCGGCGTGAGCTTTACCGATCAGCAGCGCGCGGCGCTATTGAAGCGGGCGGCGGGGGGACGGTAGATCAGCGATCCGCTGAATAGCGTGGGCAAAGGCGTGCCTGCGCGATTGCCTGTTTGTCGATGCTGTGTGATAGCAGCCGTGCTGACCATCTTGTGCTGATAGATTTTAGTCGGCGCGCCCCGTGGACTCGGGACCGGTTCATCAGGTGTCAGAACCAGTTGTGCCTCACGTTCCGGCCGGTGGTTGGGTCCCGGCGTTCGCCGGGACGACAGTTGTGAGTGGGGCGCACAGCTGTGTAGGACTGCCCCAGTCGAGCGACAACCACCGCTGTCGTCCCGGCGAACGCCGGGACCCATACCGCGGGATTGTCCTTGGGCCCGAATGGGAGAGATATCCAAGGCCCCGACGCGCTGCTCCATCATGTTGTCATTGGGAGGCGCGCAGCTTCGCTGCGCTCGCAATGAGGGGGGAGAGCGGGGGCTACTGATACGCCGACACGATATCGCTGACGGCGCGCTCCAGCTGCTGCGCGGTCGCGCAGGGGCGGACCACGTTGCAGAAGGTCTGGTAGCGCGGCATCTCGGAATCGCCCCAGCCCCAGGTCACGCGCCCTTCGGGGTTGAGCCAGACCACGCGCTTGGCGCGCTCCGAGATGGCTTTCAGGATGTCGGCGCGTGGGTCGAGTTTGTTGCTGCGGGCGTCGCCGAGCACGATCACGGTGGTCTGCGGCGTGACCGAGGCCATGAACTGCTTCTCGAAATCGACGAGCGAGCTGCCGTAGTCCGACGAGCCGAAGCCGACCTTGTCCATGATCTCGGCCATCGCCTCCTCGGCGGATTTCTGCTCCAGGATCTCGCTGACCTCGATCAGATGGCCGGAAAACGCGAACGAGCGGACGTCGCTGACGACGTCGTGCAGGCTGTGGATCAGCAGCAGGAAGAAGTCGGAGACGCGGGCGACCGAGCCGGAGACGTCGCACAGCGCCACGATCTTCGGGCGGTCGCGATGCCGGCGCTTCCAGGCGGTGAGGAAGGGCACGCTGCCCCAGGCGGCGTTGCGGCGAAGCGTGCGGCGGACGTCGAGATGGCCGCGGCGCTGGCGCTTGCGCGGCTTGCTGTAGCGCTCGCGCAGGCGGCGGGCGATCTGCCGGATCAGCGCCCGCATCGCCGCGACCTGGCGCGGCTCGATGCGCGATAGCTGGGCGTTGCGCAGGATCTCGTGGCGCAAATTCTCGGTTTCCTCGCGGCCGTACAGTGCGAGCGCCTGCGCGACGGCATCACGCACGGTGTCGCGCAGGCCATCGAGCCCGGCCTGCAGCCGTTCGGCCAGCGCAGGATTGCTTTCGGTCAGTGCGTCCAGGTCGTCGCGCAGCCGCTGGATGCCCATCGTCTCCAGCATGCGGCTGGAGAACAGGCCGCGCTGGGTGAAGTAGCGGATGTCCGACAGGCCGACGGCGCTCGAGGCGTTGGCGATCGCAGCCGAGATCTCGGCCGTGCTCTGCGCGAGCAGCATCTGGGCAAGGGGGCCCAGCTCGGTATTCGCTTTGCCGGTCTGCTGCCCCAACGTCGGCGCTGGCCGGGCTTCGGTCTGCGCCGCCTCCTCTGATCCCTCGTTCGTCTCTGCCTGTGCCGGATCGACATGCGCGAAGAACAGATCGAAGCAGGCGCCGAGCGCCTTCTTCTCGTCCTCGCTCTTGGCCAAGGTCAGCAGCAGGCTGTCGCGCAGCACGGTGCGATCGGACAGGCCCACGCGCGCCACTGCCCGCATCGCGTCGATGCTCTCGGCCGGCGAGACATGCACGCCGGCGCCGCGAGCGGCGCGAAAGAAGCGATGCAGGTTCTCCTGCATGGGGCCCTATCCGAAGATGTTCTGGCGCTGCGCCTTGGCGACGAAGGTCGTCACCTGCGGCAGCGCCACCTCGATATCGGACTCGTATTTCAGCAGCACGTTGAGCGTATCCTTGACCACGTCATGGCCGAGCTCGGCCGTCTGCAGCAGCACCAGCACGCGCGCCCAGTCGATGGTCTCGCTGACCGACGGCTGCTTCTTCAAGTCGAGCGTGCGGATGTCATGGATGAAAGCCACGAGCTGCCGCCGCAGGGTTTGCGAGATGCCGGGGATGCGGCTCTCGACGATGCGCTCCTCCAGCTTCTGCTCCGGGAAGCCGATGTGCAGATGCAGGCAGCGCCGCTTCAGGGCGTCGCCGAGATTGCGCTCGGAGTTGGAGGTCAGGATCACGGTCGGCGGCTTGGCGGCGGCGATGCTGCCGAGCTCGGGGATCGTGACCTGGAAGTCCGAGAGGATCTCCAGTAGCAGCGACTCGAACTCGGCGTCGGACTTGTCGATCTCGTCGATCAGGAGCACGCAGCCATCAGGCTCGAGCAGGGCCTGCAACAGCGGCCGGGGTTCGACGAATTCCTTGGAGAAGAACACGTCGCCGAAATCATGCAGCTGGGCGAGCGCCGCGTGCAGCGTCTGGGCGCCGCCGAGCACCTCGCCGAGCTTGTCCTTCAGGATCTGGGTGTAGAGCAGCTGCTTGGCGTATTTCCACTCATACAGCGCCTTGGCCTCGTCGAGCCCCTCATAGCATTGCAGCCGGATCATCTTCAGGCCGCGCCAGGCGGCGATGGCCTTGGCCAGCTCGGTCTTGCCGACGCCGGCCGGGCCCTCGACCAGGATCGGCTTGTCGATCGCCTGCGACAGGTAGACGGCGGTGGCGATCTGGCGGCTGGCGATATAGCCCTGCGCGGCGAGGCCGGCTTCGACGGCGGCGATCGAGGCGATGGCTGAAGAGGGGGCCGGGGAATCAGCCACTGATCGAACTCCGTTTCCTTGGGCAGTCGGACCTGGAGCTGACGTGATCGGCGGTCCGGTCCCTGCGATGCCCGTCAGGCGAAACCCCTGACATTTGCTGACTTTGTGTTATGTCCTGGCTACGCGCCCGGCCCATCCTTGTCCAGTGCGGGCGCGTCGGCAGGGCAGCATGGCTGCCTGTCCCGGATCGACGGACCCCGAAAATCACGCCGAGCGGAATATGAACCGATCCATCCTGCATCTCCTCGTCCTCTTGGTTCTCGTGGTCGGAGGCGGCTGGATCATCGGCGCCTCCAACATGCCCGGCGCCTGGTACGGCTCGCTCAACAAGCCCTGGTTCACCCCGCCGGGCTGGCTGTTTCCGATCGCCTGGACCGTGCTCTACATCATGATCGCGGTCGCCGGCTGGCGCACCTATGAGCGGGTCGAAAGTGGTGCGGTGATGCAGGTGTGGTGGGGACAGCTGGTGCTGAACTTCGCCTGGTCGCCGGTGTTCTTCACCGCGCATCTGATGTGGGTGGCGTTCGCGATCATCGTCAGCATGTTCGTGCTGATCGTGACCTTCATCGTGATGCAATGGCGCGACGACCGGATCGCGGCGCTGCTGTTCGTGCCCTATGCCTGTTGGGTCGCGTTTGCGTCCGCGCTGAATTTCGCGGTGAATGTGCTGAACTGAGATGGGGCTGAGTTGATGGGGCGAAGCTGTAACTTTTTGTCCGCGGCGCAGCCTCGAATTCCGCTGTCGTCCCGGCGAACGCCGGGACCCATACCGCGGACGGCCGGTTGTTGGAAAAGACTCTGCATCATCCTCCTTTGTCGACAACGAGGGCCGGTGGTTATGGGTCCCTGCTTTCGCGGGGACGACAGCGGAGGGTGGGGCAGCCGGCTGTGCATACTGAGGCACGATATTCGAGGCCTCCAGCCATGAACCTCAAGCAGCTCGAATATTTCGTGCAGGTCGCCGAGCTCGGCTCGTTCAGCAAGGCGGCAAGCGTGCTCGACGTGGCGCAGCCGGCGCTGTCGCGGCAGGTGCGGGCGCTGGAATCGGAGTTGAAGCAGCAGCTGTTCGCACGCAACGGGCGCGGCGTGGCGCTGACCGAGGCCGGCAAGCGGCTGCTCGATCACAGCGTCGGCGTGCTGCAACTGGTGGCGCATGCGCGCGAGGATCTCGGCGCCAGCCGCGACGCGCCGGTCGGCCGCGTCACCATCGGCCTGCCGCCGAGCATCGCGCGGCAATTGACGCTGCCGCTGATCGACCGCTTCCGCAAGGAATATCCGGCGGCGCGGCTCGCGGTGGTCGAAGGCCTGTCGACGCATGTGGTGGAGTGGGTGACCACGGGGCGTATCGATGTCGGCATGGTCTACAATCCCGAGGCCCAGGCCGGCATCGAAATTGCGCCGGTGCTGCAGGAGCCCTTGGCGCTGGTGAGCCACGCGCCGAAGGGCAAGCGCCGCGTCACCGCGCCGCTGCCGATGGCCGAGCTGTCGCGCTATAAGCTGATCATGCCGGAGCGGGTGCATGCGATGCGGCGTCTGCTGGAGACGCAAGCCGCGCTCGCCGGGATCAAGCTCGACATCGCCTGGGAAGTGTCGAGCGTGCCCTCGATCATCGACCTCGTCTGCGCCGGCTACGGCCACGCCGTGCTGACCCCGAGCGGCGTCGCCGCGTCCGGGCGCGCGAGCGAGCTCGCGATCCGTCCGCTGACCGAGCCGGCGCCGACCAGCGTGCTGTGCCTGGTGACATCAGCGCACAAGCGGCCGACCCCGCTGGCCCAGCACACGATGAAGCTGGCGACGGCCCTGATCAGGAAACTGCCGCGCTGACTGCAGCAATCCGTTTCGGCTCGGCGGGTGCCACCCTCCCCTGGAGGGGGAGGGTGGGTCGCCTGCGAAGCGGGCGAGCGGGGTGGGGTGAAGCCACGGGCGCCGGAGCATCTGGAGAGATCACCCCACCCCGGCTCACTTGCGCTGCGCGCAAGTGAGCCGCCCCTCCCCCTCCAGGGGAGGGTGGAGCCCGGGGCGTCTACGTGATGCGCAATCCGCAGCCCAGACCCGTTGAGACCCGTTCTAAAATCAGCATGGCTCACCTGATATCTTATGCCGTTTTGGAATAGCTGATAGACGCAGCCCGGCGCTGGCGCGCCCTGTCGCGCCCGGTCACATATCCCGTCAAGCCGCCGCAGGCGCAGGGCTGATCGCGCACGGACGCGCGCTCCTTGCGGACCTCGGTGAACGAGTAAGAACAGCCCCCAAGGAAAGCAGAAACGATGCAAACGACCGGCCGCGTCGACGTCCAGGCCTTTCTCGACGATCACAAGTTCTCCGCCTTCCAATGGCTGATCTTCGCGCTCGGCTTCGTCATCGTGCTGCTCGACGGCTTCGACACCGCGGCGATCGGCTTCATCGCGCCGTCGCTGCTCAAGGAGTGGGGCATCGAGAAGTCGGCGCTGGGGCCGGTGCTGAGCGCGGCCCTGTTCGGCCTTGCCGGCGGCGCGCTGTTTGCCGGTCCCGTGGCCGACCGTCTCGGCCGCAAGCTGGTGCTGGTCGGCTCCGTCCTGATCTTCGGCGTCGCCTGCCTGGCCTCGGCGTTCGCGACCAACCTGACCGAACTCACCGTGCTCCGTTGTGTCACCGGCATCGGCCTCGGCGCCGCCATGCCGAATGCCGTGACGCTGCTCAGCGAGTATTGCCCGGGCCGGCTGCGCGCCACCATGACCAACCTGATGTTCTGCGGCTTTCCGCTGGGCGCGGCCTGCGGCGGCTTTCTCGCCGCCTGGATGATCCCGCAATGGGGTTGGCGCAGCGTGCTGGTGCTCGGCGGCGTCACGCCGCTGGTGTTGACCGTGCTGCTGATCGCGATCTTGCCGGAGTCCGTGCATTACCTGCTGTCGCGCGGCGCGAGCGTCGAGCGCGTGCGCAAGGTGATGCGCAGGATCTCGGCGGCTGCCGCCAATGTGAGCCAGTTCGTGATGCTGGAGCCGGAGCATGCGGAGACCACCCGCCGCGTCAACGCGACCGGCATCGGCATGGTGCTGTCGCCGGTGCTGCGCATCGGCTCGCTGATGCTGTGGGTCACCTATTTCATGGGGCTCGTGATCTTCTATTCGCTGATCAACTGGATGCCGGTCCTGTTCAAGGATGTCGGGCTCAATCCGCAGACCGCGACCCTGATCTCGGCGCTGTTCCCGCTCGGCGGCGTCGGCGCGGTGTTCTTCGGCGTGCTGATGGACCGCTTCAACGCCAACCGCATCGTCGCGGTCGGCTACGCCCTGACCGCGGTGACGATCTTCCTGATCGGGCAGGCGGTCGGCAACATGGGCTTCCTGGTGGTGATCGTGTTCGTCGCCGGCGTCGTCATGAACACGGCCCAGTCGTCGCTGCCGGCGCTGGCCGCCTCCTTCTATCCGACCCAGGGCCGGGCCACCGGCGTGGCCTGGATGATGGGCATCGGCCGCTTCGGCGGTATTGCCGGCTCCTTCCTGGTCGCCGAGCTCACGGCCCGCCATCTGACCTTCAGCGAGATTTTCACCGTGATCGCAGTTCCCGGCTTGATCGCGGCGCTCGCCCTTGTGGTAAAGCAGGCCGTGGGACCGGGAGGCCGCGTCAGCGGCAAGGATGTCGGCAGCCCTGTGATTGCGCATTGAGCGGCGCCCCGGAAGACAGAGAAGCTTGAGGGAGAGACTGACGTGATCATCGACGTGCACGGCCATTACACGACGGCCCCGAAGGCGCTCGAAGAGTGGCGCAACCGGCAAATCGCGGGCATCAAGGATCCGTCCGTGATGCCGAAGGCCTCCGAGCTCAAGATCAGCGACGACGAGCTGCGCGAGAGCATCGAGAGCAACCAGCTCAAGAAGATGAAGGAGCGCGGCAGCGATCTCACCGTGTTTTCGCCGCGCGCCAGCTTCATGGCCCACCATATCGGCGACTTCCAGGTGTCCTCGACCTGGGCCGCGATCTGCAACGAACTGTGCTATCGCGTCAGCAAGCTGTTCCCGGACAATTTCATCGGCGTCGCGATGCTGCCGCAGTCACCCGGCATCGACCCCAAGACCTGCATTCCCGAGTTGGAGAAATGCATCAAGGAGTACGGCTTCGTCGGCATCAATTTGAACCCCGACCCGTCCGGCGGCCACTGGACCTCGCCGCCGCTGTCGGACCGGCACTGGTATCCGATCTACGAGAAGATGGTCGAGCTCGACATCCCCGCGATGATCCACGTCTCGACCAGCTGCAACGCCTGCTTCCACACCACGGGCGCGCACTACCTCAACGCCGACACCACGGCGTTCATGCAGTGCCTCACGTCCGACCTGTTCAAGGATTTCCCGACCCTGAAGTTCCTGATCCCGCATGGCGGCGGCGCGGTGCCCTATCACTGGGGCCGGTTCCGCGGCCTCGCCCAGGAGCTGAAGAAGCCGCTGTTGAAGGATCACCTGCTCAACAACATCTTCTTCGACACCTGCGTCTATCATCAGCCGGGCATCGACCTGCTGACCGGCGTGATTCCGATCGACAACATCCTGTTCGCGTCGGAGATGATCGGCGCCGTCCGCGGCATCGATCCCGAGACCGGCTTCTATTACGACGACACCAGGCGCTACATCGAGGCCGCCAAGCTGACGCCCGAGCAGCGCCACCAGATCTACGAAGGCAATGCGCGGCGCGTGTTCCCGCGTCTCGACGCCGCGTTGAAGGCCAAGGGCAAGTGATTTAAGGGCAGACGAGCGATGAGCACCCCCATGAACAATCTCGGCATCGTCAAGACGAAGATCACCCGCGCCGACAAGGCCGCGGTGGAGAAGCTGTCGAAATTCGGCGTCGCCACCATCCACGAGGCGATGGGCCGCGTCGGCCTGATGCAGTGCTACATGCGTCCGATCTATCCGACCGCGAAGATGTGCGGCACCGCCGTGACCGTGCTGCTGCAGCCGGGCGACAACTGGATGCTGCATGTCGCCGCCGAGCAGATCCAGCCCGGCGACGTTGTCGTCGCCGCCTGCACGGTCGAGAACACCGACGGCTTCTTCGGCGATCTCCTGGCCACCAGTTTTCGCGCCCGCGGCGCCCAGGGCCTCGTCATCGACGGCGGCGTCCGCGACGTCGCTGATCTGACCGAGATGCAATTCCCGGTGTTCTCGCGCGCAATTTCCGCACGGGGAACGGTGAAAGCCACGCTCGGCTCGGTCAACATCCCGATCGTCTGCGCGGGCGTTGCCGTGAATCCTGGCGACGTGATCGTCGCCGATGTCGATGGCATCGTCGTGGTACCGGCCGCGGTCGCGCACCAGGCCGCTGAAGCCGCCGCCGCGCGCGAGGCCAATGAGTCCGACAAGCGCGAGAAGCTGGCGTCCGGCGTGCTCGGACTCGACATGTACAAGATGCGCGAGCCCTTGGCGAAGGCCGGGCTCAAATACATCGATTGAGCGACGATGACTGTGGCGTCCAACCAGTGGCGTGTCGGGCTGATCGGCTACGGCGAGGTCGGCAAGATCCTCGCCGAGGATCTGCGCAAGGACGGCGTGCGCGTCAGCGCCTACGACGTGAAGTTGGCTGACGCTAGGGGCGACGCGATGCGCAGCCACGCCGCTGAAATCGGCGTGACGCTCGCAGCCTCGCATGCCGAATTGGCGGCGCAGGCCGACTTCATTGTCTCCGCGGTCACCGCGAGCCAGGACGTGGCGGTGGCGCAGGCCTGTGCTGCCACGATCAAGCCGGGCGCCTGGTTCCTCGACTTCAACTCGGCCTCGCCCGGCGCCAAGCAGCGCGCCGCCGCGCTGATCGACGGCGCCGGCGGACGTTACGTCGAGGGCGCTGTCATGACCTCGGTGCCGCCCTATCGCATCAAGGTGCCGCTGCTGCTCGGCGGCGCCGGCGCGCGCGAGCTGGCGCCGCTGCTCAACGACCTCGGCTTTGCCGCGAAGTTCGCCAGCGACAAACTTGGTGTCGCCTCGGCCACCAAGATGTGCCGCAGCATCATGATCAAGGGCCTCGAGGCGATGGTGATCGAGAGCTTCACCACCGCGCGCGCCTATGGCGTCGAGGATGCCGTACTGGCCTCGCTGAAGGAGACCTTTCCCGGCATCGACTGGGAGAAGCAGGGCGCCTATTTCTTTCAGCGCGTGATCGAGCATGGCCGCCGCCGCGCCGAGGAGGTAAGGGAGGTCGCCGAGACCGTGCGCGACATCGGCCTGACGCCGTGGTCGGCGGAAGGCACGGCCGAGCGCCAGGCCTGGGTCGCCGATCTCGCCGATGACGGCCTGTTCGGAACCCGCGGAACGAAGGACTTCGCGCGCAGCCCCGACTGGCGCACCGAAGCCGATCGCATTCTCAACAAGATCAAGTCCAAGGAGTAGGGAACCTCATGGAGTTCCAGAAGACCCCGGGATGGCTCGACTGGTACGATGGCCCGTCGAAGCCGCGCTTCAAGGTGCCGGCCGGCAGCGTCGATGCGCATTGCCATGTGTTCGGCCCCGGCGCCGAATTCCCCTACGCGCCCGAGCGCAAGTACACCCCCTGCGACGCCTCCAAGCAGCAGCTCTATGCGCTGCGCGACCATCTCGGCTTTTCCCGCAACGTTGTCGTGCAGGCGACGTGTCACGGCGCCGACAACCGCGCCATGGTCGATGCGCTCGTGCATTCCAACGGCAAGGCGCGCGGCGTCGCCACCGTGAAACGCAGCGTCACCGACGCCGACCTGAAGGCGATGCACGACGCCGGCGTGCGCGGCGTCCGCTTCAACTTCGTCAAGCGCCTCGTCGACTTCACGCCCAAGGACGAACTGATCGAGATCGCCAACCGCATCAGCAAGCTCGGCTGGCATGTCGTGATCTATTTCGAAGCCGTCGATCTGCCGGAGTTGTGGGACTTCTTCACGTCCTTGCCGACCACCGTCGTCGTCGACCACATGGGCCGCCCCGACGTGACCAAGCCGGTTGACGGTCCGGAGTTCGAGCTGTTCGTGAAGTTCATGCGCGAGCACCAGAATGTCTGGTCCAAGGTGAGCTGCCCGGAGCGTCTGTCGGTCAAGGGGCCGCCGGCGCTGAATGGCGAGCAGAACGCCTATCGCGACGTGATCCCGTTCGCCAGGCGCATCGTCGAGACCTTCCCGGATCGCGTGCTGTGGGGCACCGACTGGCCGCATCCGAATCTGAAGGACCACATGCCCGACGATGGCCTCCTGGTCGATTTCATTCCGCATATCGCTGTCACCGCGGAGTTGCAGCACAAGCTCCTGGTCGACAATCCGATGCGGCTCTACTGGCCGGACGAATCCTGAAGGAGAGAAGCGATGTCGCTCGACAAACCCTATACCGACGTTCCCGGCACGACCATCTTCGACGCGGACATGTCGCGGATGGGCTATCATCTCAATCAGTTCTGCATGTCGCTGATGAAGGCGGAGAACCGCGCCCGCTTCAAGGCCAACGAGCGTGCCTATCTCGACGAATGGCCGATGAGCGAGGAGCAGAAGCAGGCCGTGCTCGACCGCGACCTGAACCGCTGCATCGCGCTCGGCGGCAACATCTACTTCCTCGCCAAGATCGGCGCGACCGACGGCAAGAGCTTTCAGCAGATGGCCGGCAGCATGACCGGCATGACTGAAGAACAATATCGCGACATGATGGTGAAGGGTGGCCGCTCGGTCGAGGGCAACCGCTACACCGGGGAGAAGAAGTAAATGGCCCATATCTCCGCAAGCGTATTCACCTCGCACGTGCCGGCGATCGGCGCGGCGCTTGACCTTGGCAAGACCGGCGAGGACTATTGGAAGCCGGTGTTCGCCGGCTACGACTTCGCCAAGCAGTGGGAGAAGGAGCAGAAGCCCGACGTCGTGTTCCTGGTCTTCAACGATCACGCGACCGCCTTCAGCCTGGACATGATTCCAACGTTCGCGATCGGCACCGCCGCCGAATATCAGCCGGCCGACGAGGGCTGGGGCCCGCGCCCGGTGCCGAAGGTGATCGGGCATCCGAAGCTCGCCGCGCACATCGCGCAGTCGGTGATCCAGGACGATTTCGATCTCACCATCGTCAATAAGATGGACGTCGACCACGGCCTCACCGTGCCGCTTAGCCTGGTGTTCGGCCAGGTCGACGCCTGGCCGTGCCCGGTGATCCCGTTCGCGGTCAACGTCGTGCAATATCCGGTGCCGTCGGGCCGCCGCTGCTTCATGCTCGGCAAGGCGATCCGCAAGGCGATCGAGAGCTATGACGAGCCGCTCAACGTGCAGATATGGGGCACTGGCGGCATGAGCCATCAGCTGCAGGGCCCGCGCGCTGGCCTGATCAATCGCGAATGGGACAACATGTTCCTGGACAAGCTGATCAACGATCCCGAAGGCCTGTCCAAGGTGCCGCACATCGAATACGTGCGCGAGGCCGGCAGCGAGGGAATCGAGCTCGTGATGTGGCTCATCGCACGCGGCGCCATGAGCGACGTCAACGAAACCAAGAAGGGCAACGCGCCGACCGTGCGTCACCGCTTCTACCATGTGCCGGCCAGCAACACCGCCGTCGGCCATCTGATCCTGGAGAACAACTAAATGGCCAAAGACGGCTCTAAGACCATCAAGGTCGCGCTCGCCGGCGCCGGCGCCTTCGGCATCAAGCATCTCGACGGCATCAAGAACATCGACGGCGTCGAGGTGGTGTCGCTGGTCGGGCGGCGCTTCGACCAGACCAAGGAAGTCGCCGACAAATACGGCATCAAGCACGTCTCGACCGAACTCGCCGACAGCCTGAAGCTGCCGGAGGTTGACGCCGTCATTCTCTGCACGCCGACCCAAATGCATGCGGCGCAGGCGATCGACTGCCTCAAGGCCGGCAAGCATGTCCAGGTCGAGATCCCGCTCGCCGACTCGCTGAAGGACGCGCAGCAGGTGGTGGAGCTGCAGAAGGAGACCAGGCTGGTCGCGATGTGCGGCCACACCCGCCGCTTCAATCCCAGCCACCAGTTCGTGCACAAGAAGATCAAGGCCGGCGAATTCCACATCCAGCAGATGGATGTGCAGACCTACTTCTTCCGCCGCACCAACATGAACGCGCTGGGCCAGCCGCGCAGCTGGACCGACCATCTGCTGTGGCACCATGCCGCCCACACCGTCGACCTGTTCGCCTATCAGGCGGGCTCGCCGATCGTGAAGGCCAATGCGATCCAGGGGCCGATCCACCCGACGCTCGGCATCGCGATGGACATGTCGATCCAGCTGAAGGCCGCCAATGGCGCGATCTGCACCTTGTCGCTGTCGTTCAACAATGACGGCCCGCTCGGCACCTTCTTCCGCTACATCGGCGACACCGGCACCTATATCGCCCGCTACGACGATTTGGTGAACGGCAAGGAAGAGAAGATCGACGTCTCCAAGGTCGACGTCTCCATGAACGGCATCGAGCTGCAGGACCGCGAGTTCTTCGCCGCCATTCGCGAGGGCCGCGAGCCCAACGCCTCCGTGGCCCAGGTGCTGCCCTGCTACCAGGTGCTGCACGATCTCGACGAGCAACTCGCCAAGGGCTGATACTTCTTCCCTCCTCGCGCGCGTTGCGCGTGAGGAGGTTTCTACCATGGCGCTGATCTACGGCGCCTTGGATGGCTTCAATTTCGGCAGCGTCGCCACGATCTTCTGCTTGCCATCGACGATCTCGGCCAGGAAGCTCTCCCGGTCGATGTCGCCGTTCTGGTCCCAGCTTGCCTCCATCAGCATGCCCGGCGCCTTGTCCGGCGTCAGCGTCAGCCCTTTCATGGTGGCGCCGAAGGCGTGGCCGTCAAACTTGCCGATCATCTCGGTGACGTATTTGACGAGATAGACCGCGGTATAGCCCTTGATGCCGTTATGGTCGGGCCAGTAGTGGTAGCGCTCGTTGAACTTCTTCGCAAAGGCCTGGATGGCTGGGACCGGCGCATCCGCGCTCAGGCCGACATGGCCGCGCACGCCGTTGGCGGCGGGGCCTGCGAGCTCCACGACCTTCTGGCTGAGCAGCGTCGTCTCTCCGAACAGCGGCACCGACAATCCCTGACGTTTGGCCTCGATCAGGAAACGCGCGCTTTCTTCCTCGTTGGTGTAGACGAAGATCGCGTCGGCCTTGACGTTCTTCAGCTTGATGACGTCGGAGCCGAAATCGACCTGGCCCTGTTCGGTCGAGATGTCCGACACCACCTCGATGCCGCGCGCCTTCATCTCCTTGACAAAGCTGTCGCGGCCGCCTCTGCCGAAATCGTTATTCACCCAGACCACCGCGACGGACTTCACGTTCAGCTGGTCATGCAGATAGTTGGCGATCTTCGGCATGCTGAACTGCTGGCCGAAGGCGGTGCGGAAGATCCAGGGATTGCCCTGCGTGGTGATGTCGGCCGCCTCGGCGCCGACGATCTGCGGCACCTCCGCCTGCTGCGTCAGCGCCATGTTGACCTTGACCGAGCCGGAATAGATCGGGCCCAGCACGACATAGGGCTCGCGGTCGAGCACCTTCTGCACCTGAGCCCGGGAGACGCCGGGATTGCTCTGGGTGTCGAGGTGCTCGGTCGCGATCTTGCGGCCGAGAATGCCCCCGGCATTGTTGATCTCGTCGACCGCCAGGGCGACGCCATCGCGCCAGTTCGTGCCCGACACGGCTCCGGGGCCGGACAGCTCGACGACATCGGGAATGTAGACGGTGTTCTCTGCCCAGGCCAAACCCGCCCACAGTGACATGGCGGCCGCCAAGCCGCTCAATCTTCCCAGATGCCTCATGACGTCCTCCCGATTTGTTTTTTACTTATGATGACGAACTCGCCGGTCCCTCTGCAAAGCCCAGCAGCCGCGACGGCGTTCGCCATAGCAGCCGGTGCTGATCGTCCGGGTCCGGAAAGATCTCGGTGATGCCGGCCAGCAGCGGCCCGTAGTCGAGGCGTTCCGGTGCGCGCAGGAACGGCCAGTCGGAGCCCCACACGCAACGGTCGAGCGTGAAAGCCTCGACCAGCGCGGCGATGAAGGGCCATGCGTCGGCGTAGGGATAGGGCTGGCGCGCGAATTTGTAGTAGCCGGATAGCTTCACATGTGCGTCGCGGTCGCGGCCAAGCGCGAGCAGGGCCTGGAAGGATGGGCGTTGCAGCCCATGCTCCACGGCAGGCCGGCCGCAATGATCGAACACGAGACGGACCTTCGACCGCTCGATGAGGGGCAGCAGGTCGAGCAACTGATCCTGCTCGACCTGGACCTGCAGAAACAGGTCAAGGTCGGTCAGCTTGTCCAGCAGCGGCGCGGCATCACGGCAATAGTCGGTGCCATGAAACGGTACGTTGAAGGCGATGCCGATGACGCCTGCGGCCTTCAACCGCTCCAATTCCCTGACGTCGACGTCCTTCTCGACGACCGCGACGCCCTTGAACCTGCCATCTCCGAGCCTCAGCGTATCGAGCAGGATGCGGCTGTCGGAGCCATAGCCGGAGTTGGTCGCGACGATCAGCGCGTGCCGGACGTCGAAGACGTCGAGCACGCGAATGAGATGTGCGGCAGGCGCGATCTCCTGGCCGGTCGGACGATAGGGCGTGTCCGGCGCGTAGGGAAAGCGCGCGGGATCGATGGCGTGGATGTGGCAATCGATCCTGGGGCCTGCCGGAAGTGCCATGGTCGAGCCCTCTCTGACCGACGTTCAGAACGTCGCCTGAATCGCCTTGATCAGTTCGGGCGTGACGTCGGGCAGCACCCCGAACCAGGCCTGGAAGGCGAGGCGGGCCTGGTTGAGCAGCAGGCCGAGCCCGTTCACCGTCGTGCAGCCGCGGGCGCGAGCGTCCGTGAGGAAGGGCGTCTCCAGCGGGGTGTAGATCAGGTCTGCCACGAGCGTCTTGGCTGAGAGCCGCCCCAGATCGATCTCCAGCGCCGGCTTACCGATCATGCCGCGATCGGTGCTGTTGATCAGCAGCGCGATGTCGGCCACCGCCGCCGAGCGGTCGTCCCACACCACCGTGCTGATCGCCGACCCGAACTCGGCCGCAATGGCCTGCGCCTTCTCGGCGGTGCGGTTGCTGATGCGGATGTCGCGGGCGCCGTTCTCCAGCAGCGCCACCACCACCGCGCGCGCAGCGCCGCCGGCGCCGAGCAAGAGAATAGGACCTTCGTCAGTACGCCAGTCCGGCCTGGCGTCGCGCAGGCTCTGGACAAAGCCGTTGCCGTCATTGTTGAAGCCGCTCAGCGTGCCATCCGCTTCGACCACGATCGTGTTCACGGCGCCGATGCGTCGTGCGGTGTCGTTGACCCGGTGCAGCAGCGGCATCGCCGTCTGCTTGTGCGGCATGGTGACGTTGCAGCCGCGAAAGCCGAGTGCCACCAGTCCTGCGAGCGCATCCTTCAGCCGCTCCGGCTGAACCGCGAGCGGGACGTAGGCGCCGCGCAGGCCGTGCGCATTGAGCCAGAAATTGTGGATCGTGGGCGAGCGGGAATGAGCGACGGGCATGCCGATGACGCCAGCCAATCCGAATCCATTCGCTTGCGACATGCTCCGCGATGACCTCCCTTTTCAGATATCGACCTGTTCCGGCCAATGTGAAACCGTCTTATGAGCGATGACGCGCACAGGCAATTGAAACATTCGGTCACAAATCCTTGTCGCAATGCAGCGCATCATGGCTCAATGTCCAGTTCATGGGCGTCGTCGCGTGACCCGCCCCCTGGGCAAAGCCAGGGGTGATTTCTATGATTGCGCAAGTCTGCGTCGACGACCGTCCGCCGGACACAAAGGATCGCCATTGACTGTCCAATCTCCGCCACCCGTGGCAACAGAAACCTTCACCGACGCCGCTGCCGCGGTGGCCCGGCTCGAAGAGATCTACGAGCGCAATACCGCCTTCCTGCGCGGTCATTTCGAGGCCTATGCCAACGGCGTCGTGCCGGCGACGCGGATCCGCGCTACCTATCCGTTCGTGCGCCTGACGACGGCGAGCCATGCCAGGCTCGACTCGCGCCTCGCCTACGGCTTCGTTGCGGGTCCTGGTGCGCACGAGACCAGCGTGACGCGGCCGGATCTGTTCCGGTCGTACCTGACCCAGCAGATCCGCCTGCTGATCGAAAACCACGGCGTGCCGGTCGAGATCGGCGAGTCGGCCGAGCCGATCCCGGTGCATTTCGCCTACCGCCGCGACATCAACATCGAGACGGCGCTGCCGCACCACGAGAGCCCGCTAGTGACGCGCTCCTTGCGCGACGTGTTCGACGTGCCGGATCTGTCGACCATGGACGACGCCATCGCCGACGGCACGCTCGAGCTGACGCCGGGCATGCCGGAGCCGCTGTCGCTGTTTCGCGCCGCGCGCGTCGACTACTCGCTGCGCCGTCTCTATCACTACACCGGGACCGATCCCGACCACTTCCAGAACTTCGTGATCTTCACGAACTACCAGTTCTACGTCGATGCCTTCGCGGATTGGGGCCGTCAGCAGCTCGCGGCGGGGCAGGGCGTCGCCGAGACGTTCGTCGAGCCGGGCAACGTCATCACGCGCAATGCGCGGCTCGGCGGCGGCACCACCGGCACGGCGCCGGCGCGCACGCCGCAGATGCCGGCCTTTCACCTGGTCGAGCCCGGGCACCAGGGCATTACCCTGATCAACATCGGCACCGGGCCCTCGAACGCACGCAACGTCACCGACCACATCGCCGTGCTGCGGCCGCATGCGTGGCTGATGGTCGGCCATTGTGCGGGTCTTCGCAACACGCAGCGGCTCGGCGACTATGTGCTGGCGCACGGCTATGTCCGAGAGGATCATGTGCTGGACCAGGAGCTGCCACCCTGGGTGCCGATCCCGGCGCTTGCGGAGGTGCAGGTCGCACTGGAAGAGGCCGTCGAG
This sequence comes from Bradyrhizobium sp. SZCCHNS3016, assembly GCF_032484535.1. Taxonomy (NCBI): domain Bacteria; kingdom Pseudomonadati; phylum Pseudomonadota; class Alphaproteobacteria; order Hyphomicrobiales; family Nitrobacteraceae; genus Bradyrhizobium; species Bradyrhizobium sp. SZCCHNS3016. Next base: position 147,823 of record NZ_JAUETE010000009.1, on the reverse strand, counting down.
GCGGTCACCGGCTTTTCCGGTTTCGAGCTGAAGCGGCTGATGCGCACCGGCACCGTCGCCAGCGTCGACAATCGCAACTGGGAAATCAGCGGTCCGGCGGTGATCCGGCGGCTGTCGCAATCGCGCGCCATCGCGCTCGACATGGAGTCGGCAACGATCGCGGCCAATGGCTATCGCTTCCGCGTGCCTTACGGCACGTTGCTCTGCGTGTCCGACAAGCCGCTGCATGGCGAGATCAAGCTCGCCGGCATGGCGGGCGACTTCTACCGGCAGCGCGTCGGCCAGCATCTCCAGATCGGGCTGAAGGCGCTGGAGCTCCTGAAGCACCAGGAGTCGGAGCGGCTGCATTCGCGCAAGCTGCGCAGCTTCGCCGAAGTCGCATTTCAATAGCGGCCCGTGGCCGCCTGGGATCAGCGGCCCCGGCGCCCGTCGAACGCCTGACGCGCCTGCTCGACCTCCGGCATCTTGGCGATGGTCCAGGCATAGAGCGCGCGGAACGGTGGCTGCAGGGTACGGCCGAGCGGCGTGATCTCGTACTGAACCGCGACAGGCGAGTCCGCGATCACCTCGCGGGCGAGGAGGCCGTTCCGCTCGAGCCGGCGCAGGCATTGCGTCAGCGCCTTCTGGGTGACGCCCTCGAGTTGCTTTTTGATCGCGTTGAAGCGCAGCGGTCCGGAGTCGAGCACCGCCAACACCATCATCGACCATTTGTCGGCGATCTGGTCGATCAGCACCCGGCTCGGGCATTCCGACGAGAAGTGCTGCGGCTTGCAGCGGAGCGGGGCGGTCTCTGATGTCGACGTGGCGGTCACGACAGCGGTTTCCTCGGATATACCTGAGCGACTTTGGGTGCCTGATTGACTTCAGGTTTACGAAGTATACTGGAGCGGTTCCGAACGCAATGGAGCCCCCTGAATGTCCGATCTCGATACCAGCGTGCTGTTTCGTCCCTTCCGCCTGAAGACGCTGGAGCTGAAGAACCGCATCGTCATGGCGCCGATGACCCGCAATGCGGCGCCGAACGGCATTCCCGGCGAGGCCAACGCCGCTTATTACCGCCGCCGCGCCGAAGGTGGCGTGGGGCTGATCCTCACCGAGGGCACGGTCGTCAACCGCCCGGCCTCGCGCAACGAGCCCAATATTCCCTTCTTCCACGGCGATGCCGCGCTGGCCGGCTGGCAGAACGTCGCCACGGCCGTGCACGCCGCCGGCGGCCGCATCGCGCCACAGATCTGGCACACAGGCTCGACCAGGGGCATGAGCCGCTGGGAGCCCGATGCGCCGGTCGAGAGCCCGTCCGGGCTGGTTGCGCCGGGCAAGCCGCGCGGCAACGCGATGAGCGAGAACGACATTGCCGACACCGTTGCCGCATTCGCGCAAGCCGCGGCCGATGCCAAGCGGGTCGGCTTCGATACCGTCGAGATCCACGGTGCGCACGGCTATCTGATCGATGAGTTCTTCTGGTCCGGCACCAACAAGCGCGAGGACCGCTACGGCGGCGCCACCATCAAGGAGCGCTCGCGCTTCGCCGGCGAGGTCGTCGCCGCGATCCGCAAGGCGGTGGGTCCCGATTTCCCGATCATCCTGCGCGTCAGCCAGTGGAAGCAGCAGGACTATGCGGCGCGCCTCGCCGAGACGCCGGCGTTGATGGCCGACTGGCTGCAGCCGCTGGTCGCTGCCGGCGTCGACATCCTGCACTGTTCGCAGCGCCGTTTCTGGGAGCCGGAATTCCCGGACGTGGACGGCGAGAAAGGCCTGAACTTTGCCGGCTGGGCCAAGAAGATCACGGGGGCTGCAACCATCAGCGTCGGCTCGGTCGGCCTGTCCGATGAATTCTTCTCGGCGTTTGCCGGCAAGCCGTCGACGACGGCCGATCTCGACGCGCTGCTGGAGCGCATGGCCAAGGAGGAGTTCGACCTCATTGCGGTCGGCCGCGCGCTGATCAGCGATGCCGAATGGGTCGCCAAGATCAAGTCCGGCGACAAGGCGGGCCTGAAGGGCTTCAGCGCGGCGGATCTCGGCGCGCTGGTTTGAGCTCTTGTCGACCCGTTGGTGCCCCTCGCCCGGCGCAAGCGGGGCGAGAGGGCGTAACGTCAGCGAGGCGCGAGCTCGAGCCTGCCATCCCGTCCTTGCGACGGACTAATGCACCGTCAGCTCGAGATACATCGGGCTGCGGAAGGTCGAGGACGGCATCCAGGGTAATTGCTCCTGGGTGCGGCGATAGTCCGGCACGACCTTGTGCAGCTCGTCGAACGCGATCCTGATCGCCATGCGCGCGATCGCCGAGCCCAGACAGGCGTGCACGCCGCCGCCGAAACCGAGATGGCCGCGCGGTTTCCGCGTGATGTCGTAGACATCCGGATTGGGAAACTGCCGCTCGTCGCGATTGGCGGAGCCGTAGGCGAGGCAGACGAAATCGCCCTCGCGCATGGTCTGGCCGTGCAGGGTGACGTCCTTCTGCAGGCAGCGGCGGAAGCGCTGCGCCGAGGTGTTGAAGCGCAGCGACTCTTCCACGGCGTCCGCCATCAGGTCGGGATTGGCGACGACGGCCCGGCGCGCCTCCGCGTGATCGGCGAGATTGTAAGCCAGCATCGTCATGAAACCGCCGAGCGACTCGATGCCGGCCATGATCAGCGTTGTCGTCGTCAGCAGCACCTCGCGCTCGTCGAGCTTGTCGCCGTCGATCTCGGCCATGCTGAAATGCGAGATCAGGTCGTTCTGCGGCCGCGCGCGGCGCTCCGCGATGATGCCGGCTGCATAGTCCTGCATCCAGTTGTAGGCTGCGATGTGCTGCGGTCCCTTGGCGCGGCTCACCGGATCGCTCTGCACCATCAGCACCGCCTTGTCGCGCACGGTCTGCTCGTCGCCGAGCGGCAGGCCGAGCGCGGCGAACAGCACGCGCACAGTGAATTTCGAGGAGAACGCCTCGATGAAGTCGAACCGGTCCTGGCCGCGCAGTGCCTCGGCGCAGTCGCGCGCGATGTCGCGGATCGGGCCTGACAGGCTCTCCAGATTGCGCTTCATGAACGCGTGCTGGACGAGGCCACGCAGCCGGTCGTGGCGCGGCGGATCGGTGGTGCCGAGCGTCGCGCCGGCGCGGTTCGGCAGCTCGGTCATCAGGTTGCCCTTGGCCGACGAATAAGTCTGCCAGTTCGTGCCGGCCGCCGCCACATCGGCATAGCGCGACAGGATCCACACCTGCGCCTGTTGGCTCCAGAAGCAGGGGTGCTCGTCGCGCAGCGTCTTGTAGAACGGAAACGGGTCGGCATCGACCGCAGGCGAATACGGGTCGAACGCGAACATGTTGGGCCTCCTCTCCATTGAGTGTGGTCGTTGTTGTTCTTTTCACTGATCTAGCCGAGCCGTGGCCGCGGCGTGAGACACGAAAGCCGGCCAAGACTTGTACTTTTCCGACATTCAGGTTAGCTCTCGCTCATGCCCCGCTTTCGCACCAAGCCGTCGATCCCGGCCTTCGCGCTGTACGGCGAAGCGTCGGCCGCGCAGCCGGACATGCTGCATGTTGAGCCGATCCAGGTGCGCAGCAAGCTGTATCGCTGGGAGATCGAAGCGCATACACACCATGGCCTGCACCAGATCCTCTGGGTCGCCTCCGGTCCGGCCGAGATCGCCTTGGACGAAAGCCGCGAACGCTGCACCGGCCCGGTCGCCGTGATCATTCCGCCCGGCGTGGTCCATGCCTTCCGCTTCTCGCGCGACACCGACGGCTATGTGCTGACGTTCAATCCGCGGGCGGTGGTGGAGGGCGATGTGCCGGCGACCGGCGAGGCGCTGCGCGACCTGTTCGCAACCGCGCAGATCCTGCATCTCGATGCGCAGGCGGTCGCGACGCGACGCATTGGCGCGCTGTTCGTCGACCTCGCCGATGAGTTCGCCGCGGCAGATTCCGCGGCATCGCCAGTGCCGCACTGGCTCGGGCGCTCGATCGTGTGGCGGCTGGCGCAGCAGAGCGCGCGGCAGTCGCAAGGCGCGCGGCGCGGCAGCGGGCATGCGGCGCTGTTCACCCGCTTCATCGTGCTGGTCGAGGCGCATCACCGCGATCACTGGTCGGTGGCGCGCTACGCCGACGAGCTCGGCATGACGCCGGAGCGGCTCAATCGGTTGACGCGGGCCGAGACCGGTCAGTCCGCGCTCGACATCGTGCATGCGCGTCTGGCGCGCGAGGCGTGCCGGCGGCTCACCTATATTGCGGCGCCGGTGTCGAAGCTGGCGTTCGAGCTCGGTTTCAAGGACCCGGCCTATTTCTGCCGCTTCTTCAAGCGGCACACCGGGGCGAGCCCGCGCGACTATCGCCGTGCGATGGGGGTGGGGGACGGCGCGGCGCCGCCGTAAGGGTGATCGGCGCCGCCCGATACCACCTTCGCATTCGTTTTGCATCGCGGCATGGTGTCGGAAAAGTGCAAGAGAATGCCGCGTCCATCCAAGTGATCCCTGCACATTCCTTGCTAAAATCCGCGACTGAAAAGCATACCCAACAAGCCTGCGTCTGCAAATCCGGGAGAACACGCCCATGAAAGTCCAAGTCTGCATCATCGGCGGCGGCCCGTCGGGCCTGATGCTGTCGCAGCTTCTGCATCTGCAGGGCATCGATACGATCATCCTGGAGAAATCCAGCCGCGACTACGTGCTGTCGCGCATCCGTGCCGGCGTGCTCGAGCACGGCTTTGCCGAGCTGATGCGCGAGGCGCAGTGCGGCGAGCGCATGGACCGCGAGGGCGAGATTCATCACGGCTTCTACATCGCCCATGACGGCAAGCTCGACCGCGTCGACCTGCACAAATATTCCGGCGGCAACTCGGTGATGGTCTACGGCCAGACCGAGCTGACGCGCGATCTCTACGAGGCCCGCGACAAGCTCGGCGGCAAGGTCGTGCACAACGCGACCGACGTGACGCCGCACGACATCGCCTCCGACAAGCCTTACGTCACCTACCGTCAGGACGAGGAGGTCGTCCGCATCGACTGCGACTACATCATCGGCGCCGACGGCTTCCACGGCGTCAGCCGCAAATCGATCCCGCACGACAAGCTGACGGAATACGAGCGGGTGTATCCGTTCGGCTGGCTCGGCGTGCTGTCGCGCACCAAGCCCGTGTCGCCGGAGCTGATCTATGCCAAGCACGAGCGGGGCTTCGCGCTGTGCTCGCTGCGCTCGCAGGTGCTGAGCCGCTACTATGTCCAGGTGCCGCTCACCGACAAGGTCGAGGACTGGAGCGACGATGCGTTCTGGGAGGAGCTGAAGCGCCGGCTGCCGGCCGAGATCGCGGCCAAGCTGATCACCGGACCGTCGATCGAGAAGAGCATCGCGCCGCTGCGCAGCTTCGTCGCCGAGCCGATGCGCTACGGCCGGCTGTTCCTCGCCGGCGACGCCGCCCACATCGTGCCGCCGACCGGCGCGCGCGGGCTGAACTCGGCTGCGTCCGACATCTACTATCTCTATCATGCGCTGCTCGATCACTACAAAAAGGGCGACGACCGCGGCATCGACGGCTATTCGCAGCGGGCGCTGGCGCGGATCTGGAAGGCGCAGCGCTTCTCCTGGTGGATGACGACGCTCCTGCATCGTTTCCCCGACCGGTTGTCCTACGACGACAGGCTGCAGGACACCGAGCTCGCTTATCTGTTCTCGTCGGAGGCCGCGCAGCGGTCGCTGGCGGAGAACTATGTCGGACTGCCGTTCTGAGCGAGGTCAACGCGACGCGTTTCGCCTGCGCTGCTTGATGGCACCACGCATCAGTAGCCTCGCTGTCGTCCCGGCGAACGCCGGGACCCATACCCCCAGGGAGCGGTTTGAGGCAGGCTGGCGATTGGCTTTGTGCCCATCATGACTGCCGCGGGGTCTGGGTCCCGGGTCGGCGCCGTGACGCGCTTCGCGCCTCACGGCTTGCCCGGGACGACGGTTGGGATAGATCGGATTCACGTCTCAAACAGCGCAGGCAGGACGTGGCAACGCGGTCTCGCGGCACATGATGCCCGAGGTCTGCGATCAACTCGCCCCTCCCAAAATCGAGAGGGCGCAGGGAATGCCGGGTGAAGGCCTCACCCATGGCCCGCCTGCGAAAAAAATGCAGGCGGCAGGTACCACAGGCAAAGCCGATCAACCGGCATTCCCTGCGCGATGTCTTCACGCTTATACGCAGTCTCCCTGGTGCGCCGAGCGTGTTGGCCACCATGATCCGCGCGGCGCCTCGAGCGCCGTCGCGAACGTAACACCAGCATCGGGGTGTCAGGACGCTGCGACTTCACGTCCGCAAGAGATCGCTCGTCCGCATGCTCTCGCGAGCCTGCTCGAACTCTCGCGGCCACCGCATCCCCGCCTCGCGTGTCGTGACGATCGCGCGCAACGCCCCTCTCGTTGAGGCGGGATGGCCGGAGATAAGCACATTTTCCGATAAGGCGAAAGAGAAATTTTCTGAAAAGCGGAAAATTTTCGAAGGGGGCCGGGCAGATCGCGTTCAATGCGCGCAGGAACGACGGCTGCCCGCGAGCCCCATGAGCAGGATGCAGCATGTTGATCGAACACGCGACCGTCAGCCCCGTCACCGCTCCGCGGCCGCTTGGAGGATGACGCCGTGTTTCGCTGGTGCAACTTCGCTCAGCTCGAGATCGGCGGACAGATGACCGGGGCGCGCTGTTGGACTAGCGCCAACTGCTAAAGTCTGTCGGTCTCCCCGCGCGCCCTGAAAAATGAGTTGCGTACCTCAAAAACCGCGCTATGGTCCTCAACCCAAAGGGGAGGAGCATGAACGCGCCGCTGACATTGCGGGATATTGCGCGGCAGGCGGGCGTGAGCCTCGCCACCGTCGACCGCGTGCTGCACAACCGGCCGGGCGTGCGCCCGGACACGGTGCGACGCGTCAAGGATGCGATGGCGCGCAGTGCATTCCAGCCGCATGCGGCGGCCTCCGAACTCGCCCGTGCCCGCTCGCGGCGTTTTGCCTTCGTGATGCCGTCCGGTGCCAATCCCTTTATGCAGCAGATTCAGGCGCATCTCGGCGAGTTGGCGAGCTGGATGGCCGCGCGCCGGCTCTCGGTCGATGTCGTCACGACGGACGTGTTCGATCCGGCTGTGCTGGCCGGCAAGCTCGAAGATCTGGTCGGTCGCGTAGACGGTGCGGCGGTGGTGGCGCTCGACCATCCGAGCGTGCGCGCCGCGATCAATGATCTCGTCGAGTCCGGCGCCAAGGTCGTGACTCTGGTCTCCGACGTGCCGTCGTCGCGGCGGCATCATTATGTCGGCATCGACAACATCGCCGCTGGCCGCACCGCGGGTGCGCTGGTCGGACGCTTCGCCGGCGGCAAGGCGGGGCGGGTCGCGATCATGGCCGGCTCGCAAGGCCTGCGCGATCATGCCGAGCGCATCTTCGGCTTCGGCCAGGTTCTGGCGGCGGAGTTTCGGCAACTTGAGGTTTTGCCGGTTGCTGAGGGGCATGATGTGGACGATCGCTCGGAGCACCTCATGCGCGAGCTGCTGACCGAGTATCGCGACATCGTCGGACTCTACAATGTCGGCGCTGGCACGGCCGGCGTCGCCAAGGCGCTGACCGAGTCGGGGCGGGCCGATGACATCGTGTTCGTCGGCCATGACGTGACGGCGCTGACGCGCAAGCTGCTGCTGAACGGCGTGATGGATGCGGCGATTTCGCAGAACCCGGGACACGAGGCGCGCTCCGCGGTGCGCGTGCTCTTGGCGCTGGCGCGCGGCGAGCCGATCCTGAGCGAACAGGAGACGATCCGCATCGACATCGTGATGCGGGACAATCTGCCGTGAGCGGATGGCCGCGGTGACGCGGTCGGCCCGAACACGGAATGAGAAACGACCGAGGCGCTGGTTTCGAGGCGACGCAGATCGCCGAGGCGCCTGGCGGTCCGTGTGGGAGGAGTGGAGTCGTGTTTCTCGGACTGGATGTCGGCACATCCGGCGTGAAGGCCGTGCTGGAGGACGAGACGGGCGCGCTGATCGCGAACGCCTCGCGTCCGCTGTCGCTGTCGCATCCGCAGCCGCTGTGGTCCGAGCAGAATCCGCATCATTGGGTCGAGGCCGTCATCGGCGCGGTCGATGATCTCGCGCGTGAGCGTCCGCGTGAGACGTCAGCGGTGCGCGGCATCGGCTTGTCCGGCCAGATGCACGGCGCGACCTTGCTTGGTCGCGACGGCCGGCCGCTGCGTCCCGCGATCCTGTGGAATGACGGCCGCTCGCAGGCCGAATGCGCCGAGCTCGAACGCCGCTGCCCCGAATTGCACACGATCGCCGGCAATCTCGCGATGCCCGGCTTCACCGCGCCGAAGCTCGTCTGGGTGGCGAAGCACGAGCCGAAGATCTTTGCAGAGGTCGCGACGGTGCTGCTGCCGAAGGCCTATGTGCGCTATCGGCTGTCCGGCGAGATGGTCGAGGACATGTCGGATGCGGCCGGCACCCTGTGGCTCGACGTCGGCGCGCGGCGCTGGTCGGAGAAATTGCTGGCGGCGACCGGGCTCGGTCTCGATCACATGCCGCGCCTGGTCGAGGGCAATGAGCGGAGCGCCGTGTTGTCGCCCGAACTGGCGCGGCGCTGGGGCATGGGCGCCGATGTCGTGATCGCAGGGGGCGCCGGCGACAACGCGGCGAGCGCAATCGGACTCGGTGCCATCACGCCCGGCGATGCCTTCCTGTCGCTCGGCACATCAGGCGTGCTGTTCCGGGTGACCGACCGCTTCGCGCCGGCGCCGGAAGCGGCTGTGCATGCGTTCTGCCATGCGCTCGGCGGGCTGTGGCATCAGATGGGCGTGATGCTTTCGGCCGCGGCCTCGCTGGCGTGGCTGGCGCGCATTCTCGAGACGCCGGAAGCCGCGCTGCTGGCGCCGCTCGGCGCGCGCGTCGAACGTCCGAGCCCGGTGCAGTTCCTGCCTTATCTCGACGGCGAGCGCACCCCGCACAACGATGCCCATGCCGCCGGCGCCTTCGTCGGCCTGCGCAGCGCCGCCGGCCGCGGTGATCTCGTGCAGGCGGTGCTTGAGGGCGTGGCGTTTGCCTCACGCGACATGTTCGCCGCGCTCGCGCGTAGCGCGCAGCCGATCAAAGAGCTCGATCTGGTCGGCGGCGGCTCGCGCTCCTTGTTGTGGGCACAGATCATGGCCGACGTGCTCGGCGTCACCGTGCACCGGGTCGAGGAGGGCGAGGTCGGCGCCGCCATCGGCGCCGCGCGGCTCGGCCGTCTCGCCGCGACCGGCGCAGCACCGGCCGATGTCTGCCGCAAGCCGCAGCGGCTGCAGAGTTTCGAACCCCGCGCCACGCAGCGCGCGGCATACGACGCCGCCTACGCGCAATGGCGTAAGCTCTATCCCGCTCTCAAGGAGTAGACCCTCGTGAACGTCCAGGCTCCCTTCTTCCAGACCGGCGCAACCGTCACCTATGGCGGGCCCGAGTCGCGCAGCCCGCTGTCGTTCCGCTGGTACGACAAGGATCGCGTCATCCGGGGCAAGCGGATGGAGGACCATCTGCGCTTCGCGGTCTGCTACTGGCATTCGTTCTGTTGGCCGGGCGGCGATCCGTTCGGCGGCGAGACCTTCCTGCGGCCGTGGCAGCATGGCGATGACGCGATGGCGATGGCGCGCGCCAAGGCCGACGTCGCGTTCGAATTGTTCCGGCTGCTCGACGTGCCGTTCTTCACCTTCCACGACGTCGACGCCGCGCCGGAAGGCGCGACGCTGAAGGAGTCGGTCGCCAACCTCAACGCCATCGCCGACCTGTTCGAGCAGAAGATGGCCTCTGCCAAGGTGCGGCTGCTATGGGGCACGGCCAACCTGTTCTCACATCGCCGCTACATGGCGGGCGCCGCGACCAATCCGGATCCGGACGTGTTCACCTACGCGGCGGGACAGGTGCGTGCCGCACTCGAGGTGACGCATCGTCTCGGCGGCGCCAACTACGTGCTGTGGGGCGGCCGCGAGGGCTACGAGACGCTGCTCAACACCGACATGAAGCGCGAGCTCGACCAGCTCGGCCGGTTCGTCTCGCTGGTGGTCGAGCACAAGCACAAGATCGGCTTCAAGGGGCCGCTGCTGATCGAGCCGAAGCCGAAGGAGCCGACCAAGCATCAGTACGACTTTGACGTCGCCACCTGCTACGGCTTCCTGCGGCGCTACGATCTGCTCGACGACGTCAAGCTCAACATCGAGCAGAACCACGCCATCCTCGCCGGCCACTCGTTCCAGCACGAGATCGCGCTGGCGCAGGCGCTCGGCGTGTTCGGCTCGCTTGACATCAACCGCGGCGACGATCTGCTGGGCTGGGACACCGACCAGTTCGCGATGAACGTGCCGGAGCTGGCGCTGGTGTTCCACGACATGCTCAAGGGCGGCGGCTTCACCACGGGCGGGCTGAACTTCGACGCCAAGATCCGCCGGCAGTCGATCGATCCGGATGATCTGCTGCACGCCCATGTCGGCTCGATGGACGCTTGCGCGCGTGCGCTGATCGCCGCCGATCAGATGCTCGAGGACGGTGCCCTGACGGCGCCGCTCGCGCAGCGCTACGCCGGCTGGGACGGCGAGGACGGGCAGGCGATCCTCGCCGGCCGCCGATCGCTCGCCGAGCTCGCCGACCGCGCCGTCAACACCGGCCTCGATCCGCAGCCGCGCTCCGGCCGGCAGGAATATCTCGAAAGCGTGGTGAATCGCTATGTCTGATGACAGCAGCCTGCGCACGATGACGAATGAGGCTGAGCGAGCCGTGATGAGCACCGCCGCGCAGCCAGTCTTGGAGCTCAAGGGCCTCGGCAAGCAGTTCGGCGCGATCCGCGCGCTGCACGGCGTCGATCTTTCGATCGACGCCGGCGAGGTCGTCGGCCTGATGGGCGACAACGGCGCCGGCAAGTCCACCCTGGTGCGCATCATCGCCGGCAATTTTCCGCCGAGCCAGGGCACCATCCGTTTCGGCGGCCGCGAGGTGCATTTCCATCGTCCGATGGATTCGCGCAGCGTCGGCATCGAGGTCGTCTACCAGGACCTGGCGCTCGCCAACAATCTCACCGCCGCCGCCAACGTGTTTCTCGGTCGCGAGCTGAAGCGCAATTTCGGCCCGCTGGTGCTGCTCGACCACAAGGGCATGGAGGCGCGCGCGCTCGAGCTGTTCCGCGAGCTGCGCTCGGAGACACGCCCGCATGATCTGGTCAAGGACATGTCGGGCGGCCAGCGCCAGGCGGTGGCGATCGCGCGCACGCGGCTGTCCAACGCCAAGCTCGTGATGATGGACGAGCCGACCGCGGCGATCTCGGTGCGCCAGGTCGAGCAGGTGCTGAGCCTGATCCATCGGCTGAAGGAGCAGGGCATCGCCGTCATCCTGATCTCGCACCGCATGCCCGACATCTTCGCGGTGTGCGATCGCGTCGTGGTGATGCGTCGCGGCGAGAAGAAGGCCGACAAGCCAGTCGGCGAGACCAGCCCCGAGGAAGTGACTGCGCTGATCACCGGCGCCAAGGAGGCGGCGTGATGTCCGTTCCATCCGAGACCCGCTCCGCCGGCACCGAAGTCACCTTCACCAATGTCGGCGCCATCAGATGGTGGCACCGCGGCGTGTTCGCCTCGCAGACCGCTTATGTCACGCTGGCGCTCATCGCCCTCATCGTCGTGATGAGCTTCGCCAGTCCCTATTTCCTGACCGAGGGCAATCTGCAGAACGTCGCCAAGAACTTCTCCTTCATCGCCATTGCGACGCTCGGCATCACCTTCGTGATCATCACCGGCGGCATCGACCTGTCGGTCGGCTCGATGATGTGCTTCGCGGCGATGATCACCTCGATGGTGATGACGACGCTGTCGACACCGGGGATGCCGCTGTCATCGCTGTTCGTGCATCTCGCCGCGGACGGCAAGACCGTGGTCGCCAACGTGCCCGGCCTGATCCTGATCGTCTCGGTGCTGGCGGGCCTTGCGGTCTCGCTCGTCGTCGGCCTGATCAACGGCGTCTGCATCGCCTTGCTCGGGCTGTCGCCGTTCGTGACCACGCTCGGCATGCTGTCGATCGTGCGCGGTCTCAGCTACGTGATCTCGAACGGCAAGGGCAGCTTCCCCGGCGGCCCCGACGCCGATTATTTCTACGCGCTGACGCAGGGCGATGTCTACGGCGTGCCGGCGCCGTTCATCTATCTGATCGCGCTGGCGCTGGTGATGGCGCTGGTGCTGCACCACACCGCGTTCGGCCGCCACGTGTTCGCGATCGGTGGCAACGAGAAGGCGGCGGAGCTGACCGGCGTCTCGGTGCCCCGCGTGAAGATCGAGGTCTATGTGATCGGCGCGCTCGCCGCCGGCCTGCAGGGCATCATCATCTCCGGCTGGCTCGGCTCGGCGCCGGCCAACATGGCGACGTCCTACGAGCTCAACGTGATCGCGGCGGCCGTGATCGGCGGCGCCAACCTCGCCGGCGGTCTCGGCGGCCCGCTCGGCGCCATCGTCGGCTGCGTGCTGCTCGAGGTGATCAGGAACGGGCTGGTGCTGGCGCAGGTCAACTCCTACTGGCAGCAGACTCTGGTCGGCGTGATCATCATCGCCGCCGTGCTGGTGGATCGTATCCGCGCACGCCTGCTGTGACGAATACTGGCCGGGATGACAAGCGCGTCTATCCTCACCCGGAACAGACAATCATCAGGGATAGACATGGAGGAGGGAAACCCATGAAGAAGCTGCTCTATGCGGTCGCATCGCTCGCGATCATGCTGGCCCCGGCGCAGGCCGAGACCAAATACCGCTTCGCCATCGTGCCGAAGGCGATGAACAATCCGTTCTTCGACGTCGCGCGCGACGGCTGCCTGAAGCGCGCCAAGGAGCTCGGCAACGTCGAGTGCATCTATAAGGGTCCGGTCGAGCACGAGCCGGCCACGCAGGCGCAGATCATCCAGGACTTCGTCACGCAGAAGGTCGACGGCCTGGCGATCTCGGTGGCCGACGTCGCCGCGATGACGAAGTCGATCGAGGCGGCGACCGCCGCCGGCATTCCGGTGATCACCTTCGATGCCGATGCGCCGGGCTCCAAGCGCATCGCTTATATCGGCACCAACAACAAGGATTTCGGGCTGGCGCTCGGCAAGCAGCTGCTGCAGCTCCGACCCGACGGCGGCAAATATGCCGTCGTCTCCGGCGGCCCCGGCGCCAAGAACCTCGCCGAGCGCGTCGATGGCGTGCGTGAGGCGCTGAAGGGCTCGAAGTGGACGGAGGTGGCGGGCTCGCCGACCTTCTGCAACGATGATCCCGCGCTCGCCGTCCAGCAGATGGCCGATCTGCGCACCGCGACGCCGGATCTCGGCGCCATCGTGCCGATCGGCGGCTGGCCGATGTTCGCGCCCGAGGGTTACAAGGCCTTCGTCAACAAGAACCGCAAGGACATCGACGCCGGCAAGCTGACCCTCGTCGTCGCCGACACGCTCAAGATGCAGCTCGAATTGCTGCGTGACGGCTATTCCAACGCGCTGACCGGCCAGCGTCCGTTCGAGATGGGCGAGAAGGCGATGGACACGCTGCTCGCGATCAAGAAGGGCGAGAAGGTGCCGGACGTGATCTACACCGGCCTCGACCTCGTCACCAAGGATAACGTCGCCAAGCTTCTGAACTGAGTTCCTCCCGGGGAAAACCTGGCGGTCCGGCATCCGGCTTCGGCCGGCGGCTGGGCCGCCCTTTTTGTTTGGGATGCTTAGTGCGCGTTGGTGCCGGCGCTTGAGCCGGCTCGTATGTGTGCCTCTGTCTTAGCCAACAAGATGCTGCCGATCGTCTCTCCGTCATCGTCCGCGACGGCGGACGATCCAGTATTCCAGAGACGGTCGTGGGCAATCGAGACGCCGCGGCGTGCTGGATCATCCGCCGGAGCCTGTCATTGGGCTCGCCGAAGGCGAGACCCCGGTGGCGGATGATGACAGTTGGGGAGAGGCAACACGGGCCCGGACGATTGACAGCAGAAAATATCTGACTAAAGTCAGATATCATGCTCGACTCCATCTCTCGCGTCCGCCGCTTCAACCGCGCCGTCACCTCGGAGGTTGGCGCGCTCGACACCTCGTTTCTCGGGCGCGGGCGGCCGCTCGGGGCGGCCCGCGTGCTCAATGCGATCGGCCATGGCCGCAGCGACGTCGCCGATCTGCGCGACTATCTCGCGCTCGATTCCGGGCTGATGAGCCGGCTGCTGCGCAGCCTGGAGGAGGAGGGGCTGGTGACGACCAGGCCGCATCCCGACGACGCACGCCGCCGCATCGCCAGGCTCACCGCCGCCGGACGGCGCGAATTCGAGGCCTATGAGACGCTCTCCAACGCCCAGGCCGAATCGATGCTGGCGCGTCACGGCCAGCCCGAGGCGCTTTTGGCGGCGATGGACCTGGTCGCGGCCGCGCTGGGACGCAGCCGCATCAAAATCGAGGAGACCGATCCCAGGAGCGAGCAATCGCGCTATTGCCTCGGCAAGTACTACGCCGAGCTGTCGAGACGGTTCGAACGTGGCTTCGACGTTTCGCTGTCGCGCGATCCCGACGCCGCAGACATGACGGCCCCGCGCGGGGCCTTCTTCGTCGCGCTGTCCGACGGACTGCCGCTCGGCTGTGTCGGGCTGAAAGGGACTGGCGGTATCGTCGCCGAGATCAAGCGGCTGTGGGTCGCGCCCGCGGCGCGCGGGCTTGGCCTCGGCCGGCGGCTGATGGATGCGGCCGAGGACGCCGCGCGAAAGCTGTCGATCACGACGCTCCGCCTCGACAGCAACAGCGCGCTGACCGAGGCCGTCCAGCTCTATCGCCGCACCGGCTGGATCGAGATCGACCGCTTCAACGACGATCCGTATCCGGATCTGTTCTTCGAGAAGCAGGTTTGAGGTCGATCTCCCGTGACGCTCGGCGCGTGCATCGGGCTTCAGGAACGCGAGCGCCTTGTGGTCGGCGAATTGCTAGGGGACCTCTGCGACGGACCCCGTCGGCCTGCTTGGCGTTAAGCGATGGGCAACCGGCGGGTGATTGGATGAGGGTCGTTGGGTTCCAGCGATGAGAGGCAGACGGGCGTGCTTTGAGTCTAATTTGTTGCCTGAGCCTGACGCAATTGCGGCGAGGGCCTCGTGACTCGGGGACGCTTCTTCGCCTCACTTCACCCCAAGACTTGATCAAGCGTATAGATCGTCCTGCGC
The DNA here is from genome assembly GCF_032484535.1 of Bradyrhizobium sp. SZCCHNS3016. Taxonomy (NCBI): domain Bacteria; kingdom Pseudomonadati; phylum Pseudomonadota; class Alphaproteobacteria; order Hyphomicrobiales; family Nitrobacteraceae; genus Bradyrhizobium; species Bradyrhizobium sp. SZCCHNS3016. Next base: position 132,675 of record NZ_JAUETE010000009.1, on the reverse strand, counting down.
CGATCGCGCCGGCGCGGGCGGAACAGCAATGACGAATCGGGACAAGGCATGGTGACACGATCCACGGCGGCTCAGAACCTTGCAGCGATGCGGCGTCGCGGACCGGTCTTGATGACCCTTGCGGCCTTGGCGGCACTAGCGATGCCCAGCTCCGCGGCCAACGCGCGGCAGGCGCGCCCCGCGCCGGCGACCGAAGCGACGGCGCCGCGCGCGCATGGCGATCCGATCATGGCGATCGTATCGATCAAGGCCCAGAAGGTGACGTTCTACGACGCCGACGGCTGGATCTGGCGGGCGCCGGTGTCGACCGGCGTCTCCGGCCGCGAGACGCCGGCCGGCGTGTTCGCCGTGCTGGAAAAGGACAAGGACCACCGCTCGACGCTCTATGACGACGCCTGGATGCCGAACATGCAGCGCATCACCTGGAACGGGGTGGCGCTGCATGGCGGGCCGCTGCCCGGCTATGCCGCCTCGCATGGCTGCGTCCGCATGCCCTATGGCTTTGCCGAGAAGCTGTTCGACCGGACCTGGATCGGCATGCGGGTGATCATCGCGCCCGGTGACCCGGCGCCGGTCGAGTTCTCCCATCCCGCCTTGTTCGTGCCGGCCGCTGAGGCGCTCGCCGCGGTGCCCTCGCGCGCCGCGACGCTCGGCCGCGAAGCCGAGGACGCCGCCAGGCTCGCCGACGAGGCCAAGGCGGCGGCTACCGCGGCCGAGCGCGAGGCCAAGGCTCTGAAGGCGTCCTTGCGCAAGCTGGAGCAGGCCAAGGCGCGCGCCGAGGCCGAGCTCAAATTCGCCGGCAGGAAGCTGGCCGCCGCCAAGACCGATCAGGCGAGGACGCTGGCCGAGGATGCGAATCAGAAGGCCGCCGCCAAGGCGACCGACGCGGCGGCGCAGCTCGAGGCCGCCAAGTCGGACGCGACCGCGAAGCTCGCTGCGGCGACCTCGACCAAGGATGCCGCCAAGGCGGCTGCGGCCAGGAAGGCCGATACGAGCAAGGCTGCGACGGACGCCAGGCTCGCGACCGAGCCGGTCTCGGTCTATATCAGCCGTTCCACGCAGATGCTCTATGTCAGGCGCAACACGCACAAGCCAGCCCCCGACGGCGGCGGCGAGGTGTTCGACACCTCGATCGAGGCGCCGGTGACCATCCGCGATCCCGACCGGCCGATCGGAACGCATGTGTTCACCGCAGTGGCACAGAACGGCGCGGGGCTGCGCTGGACGGCGGTGACCATCGACGACGGCGACACTGCCAAGGACGCGCTCGACCGCATCACAATTCCGAAAGACGTGCTCGCCCGGATTGCGCCGACGGCCGTGCCACGCTCCTCGATCATCGTCTCGGACGAGCCGCTGTCGAGCGAGACCAATTACCGGACCGAGTTCGTCGCGGTGCTGAGCAACCAGCCGCAGGGCGGCTTCATCACGCGCCGGCCGACGACCAATGTCGACGTTGCCAGCGGTGACGAATATGACGATGGCTTCGGCAGCTTCTTCCAGCGCAGCTGGGATGGCCAGCCCGTCGCGGCGCCGCGCCGTCGCGGTCCGGCTCCGACCTATTACCGGCCGGTGCAGCCGGGCTGGTGGTGACCAGTCGGGCTGGTGCCTGACTGCGTTCGCGGGTCAGGGCGGATGGCACTTCAAATCAGTTGCGGCCCGCGGGGATGACGCCGGGCCATTGCATCAGGAAAGGCTGCGGCTCGTGCTGCTGCGCCTCGGTCGCGCGCGCCACGCGCCTGACACGGTGAGGCCTGCGGGAGATCGAGCTGGTCGCCTCGCGAGCGGTCTCGATGCGTGCCAACTGCTGACGCATCTCGCCGGTGGAGGTCCGGAGCTGCTCGATGGTCATGTCGCTGTTCGCGGCCGCAGTGCGCAGCCCGCTCAGCTCGGTCGCCGCATCTTCCTGGGCGCCGCGGAGGCGGACCGTCTGGCGCTTCAGCAGCGCGAGATCGGACTCGATCTTGTCGGCCGTATCGCGGCGGCGCGCCTCGGTCTCGTCGGCGGTGGTGCGCAAGGCGGCCAGGCCCGTTTCGGCCGTGGTGAGGCTGGCGCGCAATTGCAGAAGCTCGCCGGAGGTGTCGCTCTGGCGGTCGCGCAGCTGGGCGGTCTCGGCCTTGAGCTGCGCCAGCTCCGATGTCAGCGTGGCGACGCGGGTCTCGAGCGAAGGCGCTCCGGTCCCGAAGGAGAAGCTGTTGGCGCCGCCGCTGCTCCACCACATCGCACCGGCGCTGGCTGCGAGCGCCAGGCTCAGGACAATTCGTAGAGAGGCCGTGCCGCTGCTCGGCGGGGCGTCCGGCGTCTTGGTGGGTCTGCGCATCGACAGGTCTCCGGGATTTGATGGCAGCAATTATGATCATATTAAGGTTGCCAATGTTCTAAGCGCGCCGCGCCGGCGGAACATTTCATCCACGTAGTTTTGCGGGAATGCAGGCTCACAGCCTTGAGTCGTGAGCACGATCGGCGGCGCTCAATCGTGCGGATGCAGGGACGGCGATGATCCGGCCTGGATCGCCGGCACACAATTCGGATCCGTCGGAAAAGGCTTCGTGCGTCCTCGGGATCATGATCTAAATCGCGCATGTCCAACATTCCGCCCATCGCCACACCGCCGGCATTCGACGAGCTCGCCGAGGCCATCAGGCAGCGCCGCTCGGTCTATGGCCATATCAGCGGGCTCAGGATGGACCGGTTCGCGCCCGGAGAGGCCTGGTCGACCTTGCCCTATCGTCCGGTGTTCGTCGGCGACAGCGAGACCGGCGTCATCCATGGCGGCGTCGTCACCGCGATGCTCGACGAGAGCTGTGGCATGGCGGTGCAGCTCGCGCTCGACGGCAGCCGGGCGATCGCCACGCTCGATCTGCGCATCGACTATCAGAAGCCGGCGACGCCGGGCCTCGACATCAAGGCCCATGCGGTATGCTTCCGCGTCACCCGGTCGATCGCGTTCGTGCGCGCCACCGCCTATCAGGAGGAGGAGACCGCACCGGTCGCCACCGCGACCGCTTGCTTCATGATTGGCGCCAACCGCACCAACATGCTGACCGACCGGGCGGCCTTCGACGGCGCGCCACCGCCGCTCGACGCCCCGGACGATCCGGCGGGGCCGTTTCCCACCAGTCCGTTCGCGCGCTGCCTCGGCATCCACTTCGCCGAGAACGACACGCTGGTGATGCCGTTCTCGCACCGGATCATCGGCAATCCCGTGCTGCCTGCGATCCATGGCGGCATGACCGGCGCGTTTCTCGAAACCGCGGCGATCGTCACCGTGATGCGCGAGCTCGGCGCCACGGCGCCGCCGAAGCCGGTCGGCCTCACCATCAACTATCTGAGGTCGGGCCGTGCGCTCGACACCGTCGCATCGGCATCGATCGTCAAGCAGGGCCGCCGCGTCGTCGCCTTCGAGGCCCGCGCTTGGCAGGACGATGCGACGAAGCCGATCGCCACCGCCTTCGGCCATTTCATGCTGCGGCAAGCGCCAGGGCAGGAGCAGGACTGAGGAAGATCGCGTCGCGGGTCGCGATCATGCCTTGCGCAGGATCTTGTCCATTGCTTTTCCCCGCGCCAGCTCATCGACCAGCTTGTCCAGGTAGCGGATCTCCCGCATCGTCGGTTCCTCGACATCCTCCACGCGGACGCCGCAGATCATGCCCTTGATCAAGGTCCGCGCGGGATTCATCGCAGGCGCCTGCGCGAAGAAGGTCTCGAAGTCCGTCTGACGTTCCAACCGGGTCTCAAGCTCGTTTTGGCCATAGCCCGTCAGCCAGCAGATCACCTGATCGACCTCTGCCTTGGTGCGTCCCTTCTTCTCGGCCTTCGCGACGTACAATCGGTACACGCTCGCGAAGCTCGTCGTGTAGATGCGGTGTTTTGCCATGCTGGCTCCATCGGATCGTAGGCGACGCATGTCGGGTCTGAGAGGGGCGACGGCGCGGCACAAGCGCGTGGTTCATGTCCGCGTTTCGGATCGTCGTACAGCACGTTCGTTCGCACATGTCGGAAACGGACGCTAGCCCGGCAGGAACATCGGAAACGACACCCCGAGCGACCACGCCAGGATCAGGCCGAGACCCAAGCCTTCGGCCAGCGGCGAGCACGTCCTGCGACCGACACAGCCGCCGATCACGCCGAACACGATGAGGAACAGCACGATCACGGGGATAATGATGAGCAGGAAGAACAGCCGCTTGAGGTCGAGCGCGACTGCCCCGCCCAGCGAGGCCTGGAAGGCGGCGCGAATCCACACGGAGCGCCACGGCGCGGCGTGGCCGCCCTGGTTGGCGATGCAGTCCGCCAGCATGCAGGGCACCGCGCCGTGCCCCGCGCAAACCGATGGCGTCTCGTCTGCGCGGCGCAGCGTCCATGATCGGCTCCGTTTCAATCCCAAAACTAGCGCAGGAACTCGTGCGGTTACAGCGACGGCGCAGGCGAGCGTTGCGGCCGCGATCGAACGAAACGCACGCCGTTTCGTTGACAAGGCCGCCGAGGCGATATTCGGTGACCCCGTTCAGCGGCGACAAGGAGGATGCATGAAACCGGAAGTCATCTGCCTGATGGCGTCGAGCGTCGACGGCCGGACATTGCCGAGCCGCTGGCGTCCGAAGGGATCGGGCGATCTGTTCGAGCAGGTGCATGACCAGCTCGGGGGCGATGCCTGGCTGATCGGCCGCGTCACCGGCCAGGAGTTCGCCAAGGGCTCGGCCTATCCGGCCGAGACCACCGAGCGAATCCCGCGCACCCATTGGATCGCACGACGCGGCGCCAAGGCCTACGGCATCGTGCTCGATCCCCATGGCAAGATCTGCTGGGGCCGCGCCGACATCGGCGGCGATCCGATCGTCGTCGTGCTGACCGAGGCCGTGTCGGATGCGCATCTCGCGGGCCTGCGCGGCGAGGGTGTCTCCTACGTCTTCGCCGGCCAGTCGAAGCTCGATCTCTCACGCGTGCTGGAGATCGTCGCGCAGGAGCTCGGCGTGAAGCGCCTGCTGCTCGAGGGCGGCGGCGGCGCCAACGGCGCGTTTCTGCGCGCGGGTCTGGTCGACGAGTTCAACCTCGTTCTGTGTCCGGCCGTGGACGGCGCCAAGGGGGCACCCAGCGTGTTCGATTCGACCGAAGCCGAGTCCGGCGAGCGCGCGCCGATCACGGCGATGACGCTCGAAAGCAGCACGGCGCTGGAGGGCGGCGCGCTGTGGCTGCGCTACAAGATCACCAACGGCTCGCCCTTGCCGGCCCAGGCAAGTCATGGCTGAGCGGCGAATGCACGTCATCGTCGTCGGGGGCGGTGCCGCGGGCCTGATGGCGGCGCGTGAGTTGGCCCGCGCCGGCAAGCAAGTGACGCTGCTGGAAGCGCGCGACCGCTGCGGGGGGCGCATCCATCCGCTGCCCGCGAGCAGGTTTGGATATCGCGCGGATGCCGGCGCGGAATTCATCCATGGCGAGGCGCCGGTCACCCACGCGCTGATGGCCGAGGCGGGGCTCACCTCGACGCCGGTCGATGGCGCGCGCTGGTACGTGACGGACGGCGCGTTCTCGCGCGAGGATCCTGCCGATCGGCAGATGCGCCAACTGCACCGCGTGGCGCGGCAGCTCGATCAGGATATGACCGTCACGGCGCTGCTCGAGCGTCATTTCGGCGGCGCGGAGTTTGCCGCCCTGCGCAAGTCGGTGCTCGGGATGGTGCAGGGCTATGATGCCGCCGATCCTGGTCGTGCCAGCGTGTTCGCGCTGCGCGACGAGTGGATGGGCGGCGACCGCGGTGCTCAGGCACGCATCGTCGGCGGCTACGCGGCGCTGCTCGATCATCTCTTGGCGGAGTGCCGGGCGCATGGCGTGGCGATGCAGCTCGAGGCAGTGGTCGGTGCGGTGGAGAGCTCCGATGATGGCGTCGTCGTGCGCTGCGCCGACGGCCGCGCGCAGCGCGGCGATATCGTCCTCCTGACCGTGCCGCTGCCGCTGCTGCGGACCATCGCGCTGCCGCCGGCGATGCGCTCGCAACTGGCCGCAGCCGAAGCCATCGGCTTCGGCAACGTCATCAAGCTGCTGCTGCGCTTCGAGCGCCGGTGGTGGCGAGAGGCTCGGACCGAGAATCTTTCCGACATGCTGTTCGTGCTGTCCGATGCCGACGTGCCGGTGTGGTGGACGCAGCATCCGAACGATGATGCGGTGCTGACCGGCTGGCTCGCCGGGCCGCCGGCCGGCGCTTTCGTCGCGCTCGACGATGTCGCCTTGATTGAGTCGGGTCTCTCGGCGCTTGCGAGTATTTTCTCGCAGCCGGTGGACTCGCTGAGGCAGCAGCTCCTCGCGTCGCATGTCACGGATTGGGCGAAGGATCCGTTCGCGCGCGGGGCCTATTCCTATGCGACGCTAGGATCCCGCGAGGCGCAGGATACGCTTTCGTGCTGCGAGGGCGAACGGGTACTGATCTCCGGCGAAGCACTGTATCGCGGGCGCGACATGGGAACGGTCGAGGCGGCGCTGGCCAGCGGGCAACAGACGGCGCGGCGCATCCTCGCGATGTGATCGCGCGCCGCGCGCATGATGTTGCGCCCGTAGGGCCACGGCGCTAGCATTCGCCGATCACCATGGAAAGGATCGTCATGCTCGATCACGTCGGTTTCCCTGTCTCCGACTTTGTCCGCGCCAGGGCTTTCTATGCGGCGGCCCTGGCGCCGTTGGGCTACGTCCTGATGATGGAGATCACCAACGAGCAGACTGGCGGCCACGGTGATCACGCCGGCTTCGGCGACGGTCGTCCGGATTTCTGGATTGGCACCGGCGGGACGGCCGCGACCTCGACGCATGTCGCATTCCACGCCAAGGATCGCGCCACGGTCGATGCGTTTTATCAGGCGGCGATCGCGGCAGGCGGACGGGACAACGGCGCGCCTGGACTGCGGCCGCATTATCACGAGAACTATTACGGCGCCTTCGTGCGCGACGCCGACGGCAACAACATCGAGGCGGTGTGCCACGCGCCGGCGTGAGGGCCGCTCACCCCTCGGGATGAGTCACGCCATCACCGGCATGTGCTCGGCGGCCGCGGCCAGGCTCGGCGCGACCACGATCTCGAGCTGCTGGCGCAGCCAGCGGTGCAGCGGGTCGTCGTGGTGGCGCAGGTGCCAGACCATGTACATCGGCATCGCCGGGCAGGGGACCGGCACCGGCGCCACCGCCAGGCCGCGCAGCATGTAGGCGCGCAGGAGGCTCGGCAGCGTCGCGATCATGCGGCTGCCGCGCAGGAACGGGCCGATGCCGCCGAAGCCCGGCACCTGCGCCGCGAACCGCCGGACGATGCCGCGCTCGGCCATGACCTCGTCGATGTCGAGCCGGCGCCGCGGCTCGTACAGCACCGTGACGTGGTCGCTGGCGAGATAGTCCTCGAGGCTCTGCGGCGGCTCGCGTTGGCTCGCATCGTAGAACACGCGATAGCTGTCCTCGAACAGCCGCTTCTGCAGGATGTCGCTGCCCTCGGGCGGGCGCGGCGTGATGATGAGCTGACAGTGCTCTTCGCGCAGCATCTCCGGCGTCGGTGCGCCGGAAGGGATCACGCGCAGGCTGAGGCCCGGCGCCTGCGCGCGGGCGTAACGGAGCAGGGACGGCAGCAGCAGGTCACGCTGCAGATCATTGGCCGCGATCGTCACCTGCGCGGAGATTTTCGCCGGCTCGAACGCAGCGGTGTGCGAGAAGCTCCGGAGGTCGTCGAGCAGAGCGCGGGCGCGCAGCGCCAGGAGCTGCGCATGCGCGGTCGGCACGATGCCGCGGCCGGACTTCACGAACAGCGGATCTCCGGTGATCGCGCGCAGCTTGTCGAGCAGATGGCTGACGGCCGACTGCGTGACTCCGAGCCGCTGCGCAGCGCGGGTGACCGAGCCTTCCTCGATGACGGCGAGCAGGAGCTGCAGCAGGTGGCCGTCGAGGTCCAAATGATCGAATTGGCTCATGGATCGGATCGGTCGCGCGGCCTTTATTGACGGTGTCTGTCGGTGATACTGGCGGGCACGAACGGCGCCGCGTTTGATCCAGATCAAGCGCGGCCGTCCGAAACACGACCAGGGGAGGCTCAGATGTCCACCACGTCAGCCCGGCAGCCCGTGCCCGGCACCACCATCTTCGACGGCGAGCAGGCCCGCAAAGGCTACGCCCTCAACAAGATGTGCTACTCGTTCAACGATGCCGCCAACCGCAAGGCCTTCGTCGCCGACGAGGACGGCTATTGTGCCAAATATGGCCTCAACGCGCAGCAGCGCGCGGCGATCAAGAATCGCAATGTGCTCGAGCTGATCGAAGCCGGCGGCAATGCCTATTACCTCGCCAAGTTCGCCGGCATCTTCGGTCTGGACATGCAGGACATCGGCGCGCAGCAGACCGGGCTGACGAAAGAGCAGTTCAAGGCCAAGCTTCTGGCGGCAAGGGGGTGATCATGGCGAAGATCGTAGGTTGCATCACCACGTCCCACGTTCCGGCCATCGGCGGCGCGATTGCCAAGGGGTTGCAGCAGGACCCGTATTGGAAGCCGTTCTTCGACGGTTTCCCGCATGTGCGCGAATGGCTCGCCAAGGTCAAACCCGATGTGGTCGTGCTCGTCTATAACGACCACGGCCTCAACTTCTTCCTCGACAAGATGCCGACCTTCGCCGTCGGCGCGGCCGACAGCTATGGCAATGCCGACGAAGGCTGGGGCATTCCGCAGACCGCGCCGTTCAAGGGTGACAGCGAATTGTCCTGGCATTTGATCGAGCATCTGGTGAAGGAGGATTTCGACCTCACCACCTGCCAGGAGATGGTGGTCGATCACGCCTTCACGCTGCCGATGGCGCTGTGCTGGCCCGATCAGAAATGGCCGGTGCGGGTGGTGCCCGTGGTCGTCAACACGGTGCAGGCGCCGCTGCCGTCGGCCGCGCGCTGCTACAAGCTCGGCCAGGCGCTGGCGCGGGCGATTCAATCCTGGCCGAAGGACGAGCGCGTCGTCGTGATGGGGACCGGCGGCCTGTCGCATCAGCTCGACGGCGAGCGCGCCGGCTTCATCAACAAGGATTTCGACGAGAAGTTCATGGCCAGCATGGTCGACGATCCCGCCTGGGCGACGAAGTATTCGACCACCGAGCTGGTCGAGCTGTCGGGCACCCAGGGTGTCGAATTGCTGAACTGGATGGTCGCGCGCGGCACCCTGCCGGAGAAGGTCCGCAAGGAGCATTCCAACTATCACATCCCGATCTCCAACACGGCGACCGGGCTGATGGTGCTGGAGCCTGCGGCCTAGCGGCTCCTGTACGCGATCGGCTCACACATGTCGCGCGCCATTGCGCGCCGCTTTGCGACGACCAAGGCTGTGGCCCCCCGCGAACGCGGGGACCCCTACCGCGGATGCTATCGAAGAGCGTCACTGACCCTTCTGATGGTCAGGTCGTCGCGCTGTCGTCATCGCCCTGGATCTCGGCGATGGCGCGGGTGAGGATGTCGCTGACACGCTTCGCTTCCGCATCGCTCCAGCCTTGTCGATGCATCTTCAGCGCCATCTTCAGCGTCTGCACCGTCTGCAGCACCTGCTCCGGCGGGCGCATGCCGCCCATGGTGCGGGCCATGATGCGCAACCGGCTCAGCAGGCCCTCGATCGCCGCCTCGTCGTCCTTCAGCGCCTGGCGTCCGGCGTCGGTGATCGCGAACAGCTTCTTGCCGCCCTCGGCCGATGCGGCTTCGATCTGGCCCATGTCCTCGAGCAGGTTGAGGATGGGATAGACCGAGCCGGGGCTCGGCGAGTAGGAGCCGCCGATCAGCTGCTCGACCGCCTTGATCAGCTCGTAGCCATGGCGCGGCTTCTCGCCGATCAACCACAGCAGCAGGCTGCGTAGGTCGCCGGGGCCGAAGAAGCGACCGCCGCCGCCACGTCCGAACTCCTCGCGGCCGCCGCGGCGGCCGCGCTCGAACAGGCCGGGTCCTCGCGGTCCGAAGCCGGGACCGCGGCCGCCGAGGCGGACGTCCTCGCAGGCTTCGCCGAAGCCATGCCCGCCGCGATGGCCCCAGCCGCGCTCCTCGCGATCATCGTCCCAGCCACGACGCCCGAATTTCCAATGATGATGTCTCATACGATATGATCTCCGTTTCGTACGAACGATATATCGTTATCATATTACGTTTGTCAACGTCGATCGCTTCAGTTGGCTCGGCCTTTGGCTTAAGTACATGAGTTAAGAAGTAATTTACCGCGCGTCTTACGTTGTCGCTTCCGCCGTATGAGCCGTTGCCGCCGGCTCGGTCGTCGTGCCGCGATGAGCGATCAGCGCATAGGCGACGGGGACCACGAACAGCGTGAACAGGGTGCCGATGGCGAGCCCGGTGGCGATCACCAGCCCCATGTTGAAGCGCGACACCGCGCCGGCGCCGCTCGCCGTGATCAGCGGGATCACGCCGAGCACCATCGCCGCCGTGGTCATCAGGATCGGCCGCAGGCGGACCGTGGCCGCCGCGATGATCGCCTCGGTGCGGTCCTTGCCCTGTTCGCGCAGCTCGTTCGCGACCTCCACCATCAGGATGCCGTGCTTGCTGACGAGGCCCATCAGGGTGACCAAGCCGACCTGGGTGTAGATGTTGATGCTGGCGCCGCCGATGCCGAGGCTGATGAAGATCAGCGCGCCTGCCAGCGACATCGGCACCGACACCAGGATGATGATCGGATCGACGAAGCTGTTGAACAAGGCGGCGAGCGCCAGGAAGATGATGATCAGCGCGAACACGAAGGTGGTGACGAAGCCGCCGGATTCCTGCTCGAGCTGTCGCGACGCGCCGCCATAGTCGATCGAGTAACCCGATGGCAGCGACTTCGCGATCTCCTTCAAGGTGGCGAGCGCGTCGCCCATCGCGATACCCGGCATCGCCACGCCGGAGATGGTTGCCGCATTGATCTGCTGGAAGTGATTGAGCGACTCGGGAATCGTCTTGCGCTCGAGCCGGGCGACGGTCGACAGCGGCACCATGGCATTGCCGCTGGTGCGGATCGAATAGTCGAGCAACTGACTGTCGGTGAGGCGGTCGTTCTGCCGGACCTGGGGGATCACCTTGTAGGAGCGGCCCTCCAGGCTGAAATAGTCGAGATAGTTGCCGCCCAGCATGGTCGCGAGCGCGCCGCCGAGATCGCTCATCTTGAGGCCGAGATCGGCGGCCTTGTCTCGATCGAACACCACGGTGGTCTGCGGCTTGTCGATCTTCAGATCGCTGTCGAGGAAGATGAATCGGCCGCTCGCCAGCGCCTTGGCCATGAAATCGCGCGACACGTCGTTGAGCTCGCCGAATGCGCCGGTGGTGCCGATCACGAACTGGACCGGCAGGCCGTTGCTGCCCGGCAGCGGCGAGGGCTGGAACGCCACCGAGCGGGCGCCGGCGATGCCGTTCAGGAGCTGCTGGAATTCCGGCTGCAGGGTCTTGGTCGTCGCCTTGCGCTGATCCCAGGGCTTGAGCACCCAGCCGCCGATCACCTGCGTCGAGGTGTCGATCTGGAACACGGTGCGCGTCTCCGGCCGCTGGGCAATCAGGCCGTACAGCTGCTGGCCGTAGAACTGGCGCTGCTCGAGCGTGGCCGAGGGCGCCGAATTCGTCAGCGACAGCACGATGCCCTGGTCCTCGTCCGGCGCGAGCTCGCTGGTGGAGCTGACATAGAGCCAGGGGATCATCGCCAGCAGCAGCAGCGCGAACACCACGACCACCGGCTTGGTCGCGAACACGCTTTCGAGCCCGCGGCGATAGCTCTGTGCGAGCCGTTCGAGCACGTGGTCGATCGCACGCACCAGCCGCGCCTCGAGCGTGGTGGCGTCGCGCTCGGTCCGGCGCAGCAGCCAGGCGCAGTTCATCGGCGAAAGCGTCAGCGCGATCACCGCCGAGACGGTGACGGCGCCGGCGAGCGTGAAGGCGAACTCGGTGAACAGGGCCCCGGTCAAGCCGCCCTGGAAGCCGACGGGCACGTAGACCGCGATCAGGACCACGGTCATCGCGATGATCGGGCTCGCCAGCGCCCGCGCCGACTGGATCGCGGCTTCGACCGGCGGTACACCCTCGTCGATCAGGCGGTGCACGCTCTCCACCACGATGATGGCGTCGTCGACGACGAGGCCGATCGCGAGCACCAGGGCCAGCAAGGTCAGCAGGTTGATGGAGAAGCCCATCAGCAGCATCAGACCGAAGGTGCCGATCAGCGACAGCGGAATGGCGATCACCGGGATCAGCACCGAGCGCCACGATCCCAGGAACATGAAGACGACGACAATCACGATCCCGATCGCCTCCACCAGCGTATGGATCACCTCGTCGATGGACGAGTTCACGAAATCGGTGGAGTCGTACAGGATCTCGCTGGTGATGCCGTTCGGCAGCTGTCGCTGCAGCTCCGGATAAACGGCCTTCACGCCGTTGATGACGTCGAGCAGGTTCGCCGTTGGCGCCACCTGGATGCCGATGTAGACCGCGGTCTTGCCGTTGAAGCGCGTCGCGCTGTCGTAGTCGTCATTGCCGAGCGTGACATTGGCGACATCGCGCAGGCGGATGATGGCGCCATTGACCTGCTTGACGACGAGATTGCGGTATTGCTCCAGCGAATGCAGATTTGTCGCGGCGGCGAGGTCGACCTGCACGAGGCGGCCCTTGGTGGTGCCGAGCCCGGAGATGTAGTCGTTGCCCGACAGTGCCGTCGACACGTCGGTCGCGGTCAGGCCATAGGCCGCGAGCTTGTCGGGGTCGAGCCAGGCGCGCAGGGCGAATTTCTTGGCGCCGAGCAATTCGGCGGTCTGCACGCCGGAGACCGCCTGCAGCTTCGGCTGCACCACGCGCGTGAGGTAGTCGGTGATCTGGTTCGGCGCCAGCACGTCGCTGGCGAAGCCGATATACATCGAATCGATGGTCTGGCCGACCTTCAAGGTCAGGGTCGGCTGCTGCGTGCCGGTCGGTAGCTGGTTGAGCACCGAGTTCACCTTGGCGTTGATCTCGGTCATCGCCTTGCCGGAATCGTAGTTGAGCCGCAGGTTCACGGTGATGGTGCTGCTGCCGGTGACGCTGGTCGACGTCATGTAGTCGATGCCGTTGGCCTGGGCGATCGCGTTCTCCAGCGGCGTCGTGATGAAGCCGGCGATGATGTCGCTATCGGCGCCGGCATAGGCCGTGCTCACGGTGACGATCGCGTTCTGCGTGCGTGGATATTGCAGGATGGCGAGCGTCGTCATCGAGCGCAGGCCGAGCACCAGGATGAGAGCGCTGACCACGAGCGCCAGCACCGGCCGGCGGATGAAGATGTCTGTGAAACGCATGGTGATGACTCTGATGGGCGCGGGCTGGCCGGATTATTGATCGACGACGTTCGGCGCGGCTTCCGCGACCGGTACGTGTGAGTTGTCGATTCTAACCGGGCTGCCGTTGCGCAGCTTGATCTGTCCCGCGATCACGACCGCCTCGCCCGGCTTGACGCCGTCGGTGATCGCGATCCGGTCGCCCTTGGCCGGCTTGCTCTTGACGAACATCTGCCGCGCCTTGCCCTGGCCGTCCTTGAGATCGTCGACGACGTAGACGAGATCGCCGTAGGGGTTGCTGACGATCGCCGTCAGCGGCAGCGTGACGAGCTGCTCCGGGCTGCCGGTCGCGATCTCGACCTTGGCGAACATGCCCGGCAACAGCCGGGCGGCCTCGTTGTGCAGGGTGGCGCGGACCTGGACGTTGCGGCTGGTGGAATCGACCTTGGCGTTGATCGCCGAGATCTGGCCGGTGAAGCGCTCGGATGGGAAGGCATCCACCGTGATGGCGACGTCCTGGCCGATCCGAATGTCGGCGAGCGACTGCTGCGGCAGATAGAAATCGACGAAGATCGGATCGAGGCTCTGCAGGGTGACAATGGTGGTGCCGGCGCCGAGATACTGCCCGAGATCGACGGCGCGGATGCCGAGCCGGCCGGCGAACGGCGCCTTAAGCGTCTTCTGCTCGACGATCGCCTTCTGCTGCGTCACCAGAGCCTGCGCGTTTTTCAGGTTGGCGCGGTCGCTGTCGAGCGTGGCCTGGCTGACCGCGTTGAACTTGATCTGCTCCTCGTCGCGCTTGACGACGATGGCGTAGTTCTCGGCTGTGGCCTGCAGCGATTGCAGCTTGGCGACATCGTCGGTCGCGACTAGCTGCAGCAGCGGCTGGCCGGCTTCGACGGTATCGCCCGAATTGAATTGGATGCCCTGCACGATGCCTGCGGCCTGCAGCGCCAGATCGGCGCCGTTGACGGCGCGCAGCGAGCCGACCGCGGTGAGGTTGGAGCGCCATGGTGCGGTCGCCGCAACGACCGTCGAGATCGTCTGCGGCGGGTTGGCCATGGCGCCGATCGCCTTGGCGATCATGATGCCCTTGAATGTCTGAAAGCCGTAGAGGCCGCCGAACAGCACCGCCATGGCGGCCAGCATGATCGTCATGCGTTTCTTCATTACATTGCTTCCTGGGTCGTACGATTGGGACCGGCGAAGTAGCCGGGATTGGCGCGGGGCAGCGCCGCCGGGGTCTCGTCCTGGCGATTCCACCAGCCGCCGCCGAGCGCCTGGAACAGCGCCGCGGTGTCGCTGAAGCGCGTGGCCTGCGACTTGATGCGGGAGACGCGGGCGTTCAGATAGGATTGCTGCGCGTTGATGACGTTGGCGTAGGGCACCGCGCCGCTCTTGAACTGCTCGACCGCCATGGCGAGACTGTCGGCGGTGGCTTTCTCGGCGGCGGCCTGGGCCTTTAGCGCCTCGGCGTCGTACTGGATGGCGCGCAGCGAATCGGCAACGTTCTGGAACGCGGTGATGACCGTGCTCTTGTAGAGCGACAGGTCCTGCTCGAAGGTGGCGACGTCCGCCTCCTTGGTGTGATACAGGGTGCCGCCGTCGAGCAGTTTCTGGCTGACGCTCGAGGCCGCATCCCACACGATGGTCGTCGGCGAGAACAGCCGACCCGGTCCGCTTGCGCCGTAGCTGCCCGACAACGTCACCTGCGGCAGCAGATTGGCGACGCCGACGCCGACCGTCGCTGTGGCCTGGTGCAACGTGGCCTCGGCCTGCCGGATGTCCGGACGCTGCCGGACGAGCGAGGAGGGCAGTGACACCGGCAGCTTGCGCGGCAGCCGCAGCTCCGCGAGGGTCACATGCTCGCCGCGGTCCTGGCTCGGCAGCCGGCCGAGATAGGCCATCAGCTGGTTGCGCTGCTGCGCCAGTTGCTTCTGCAGCGGCGCCAAGGTCGCCTTGGCCTGCGCCAGCGTCGCCTCCTGCGCCAGCACGTCGGATTTGGAGATGGCGCCGACATCAAACTGGTGTTGGATCCGGCCAAGCTGGTCGGTCTCGGCCTTGATGATCTCCTCGGTCGCTGCGATCTGATCGCGCAGTGAGGCGTCGCTGATCGCGGCGGTTACGACATTGGCGGTCAGCGCGAGATACGTCGCCTCCAGCTTGAACGCCTGGTAGTCGGCCTGCGCCTGCAGCGCCTCGACCTGGCGTCGCGTGCCGCCCCACAGATCGAGCGCGTAGCTGACGCTTACCGACGTGCCATAGAGCGTGTAGAGCGAGGTCTGGCCGGGCCATTGCCCGCTCTGTGTGGTGGAGGCCTGGGTGCGTTCGGCGGATCCGCTCGCGCTCAGCTGCGGAAACAGCGCGCCCTGTTGCGACAGCGCGTTCTCGCGCGCAGCACGCAGCGCCAATTGCGCGGCTTCGATGTCCGGGTGGTTGCGAATCGCTTCCTCGACGAAGGCGTTGATCTGCCGGGAATGAAACAGCGCCCACCAGGTGCCGGGCAGATCGCCTCCGGGTGCGAAGCTCTGCACATTGCCGCCCGGCGTCGAGGCGCTGGCGGTCGCGGCGAGGCGTCGCTCGGCGACGTAACCGGTCGCGACCGGCGCCTCGGGGGACATGAAGTCCGGGCCGACGGCGCAGGATGCGAGCAGCACGCTGCAGCCAAAAAGGCCGAGCGGGACGGACATCGCGCGGCCTGTCGGGACCCCCCTCAAACGCGCGGGAAACATTCGGACATGATCGGACATAAAACTAAACCGTTTCGTTTTCTATCGGGACCATGCGGGGCAGCACAGACGTAGTCAAGTCACGTTGATGACAGGACGGTGATGCGCACAGCTTCGTCCTGTGCGGCGCCGGTGCTCGCTTGCACCGGACGGGCGCATCAAATTTTTGAGGTGAGAGTAGACAACGCGCCGCTTCCATTCCCGCAGCGGTCGGGCAGCGACGTCGTTCTTGTCACAATGATCGAAAAAGGTCTGCCGCCGAGCTCGCGCGGCGCGGGCCGGCCTTTGGCGAAGCAGCGCGCGAGACGGAGTTGGAGGCCGGCTCGCGGCGTCGAGCCGGCTCCGTGGACGGTCGCCGCTCGTCAGGACGGCATCGAGGATGCGACCACCGGCTTTGCCAGCACGGTGCGCGCGCGATTCGGGCGCCGCAGCCGGCGCTGCGCCCAGATCAGCACGCCTGTGATCAGCAGTGCGAACAGCGCGATCGAGATCAGCACGTTGGCCGCGCTGCCGATCAGCGACCAGTTGCCTTCGTGCAGCAGGCGCGGCCAGTTGCGCGGCAATGCGGAGAGCCCGTCGGGCGTCACGGCATAGGCCCTGAGCTCATCGTCCTCGATGATCCTCGCCATCATCCGCCCGCCGCGATTGCCGATCGAGTTGACCGCCGAAAGGTCGTGGTCCCTGGAGACGATGCTGACGGCGTCAGGCAGCGAGATGCGCTTGGCTGCGGTGGGCGGAGCGCTGCCAGCGAAGGTCAGGCCGAGCTCGAGACAGAGTCCGGTGAGCGGGCTGAGCAGAATCAGAGGCAGCGTGAACCAGGCCGCGCCCTTGTGCCAGCCGGACAGCGTGTTGCGCAGTCGCGGCAGTCCCATCAGGATGCCGATGATCATGATGGTGACCATTGCGATGGTCGAGATCAGGGTGAGGCCAGGGATGCCGATCAGATGCTCGTGGGTCCTGCGCGCCCACGGGAAGACGCTCGCCATCGCGGGCTTCTCGACCGCGGCGCCGGTCGTGATGTCGACCTCGGCGCCCGGCGTACCCTGCAAGGTGAGGTGCTGCGTGGACGCATCGATCGACAGGCCGCGTGCCTTGCCGTCGGGATCATGCTGCTTGATCAGCGCGATCACGCGCGCCGGATCGACGCTCTGCGGTTTGACGGCAGCGACCTGCGCCATCGGCTCGAAGGAGAGGATCAGTCCGGTCACGATGATGACAAGCAACGGCAGCGCGAAGACGAGGCTGATCCAGCGGTGAAGTTTGAGCAGAAGCTGCTTGTTCATGATCGTCTCCGATTGATCGTCTCGCGCACAGTGTCATGCGGGACCGTTGGTCCTCTGGCGCTTGCTCCGTGAACGTTTCTGATCGTTCTCGCTGGACGACGCCGGGATATCAACACATCGTCCGCTACGCCTTATTAGCTGAGCGCCGCGGTGAGACGAAAGGAGATAACCATTAATTTTAGGTCATGCGCCGTTTGATCGGCGTCAATGCGGCGGGACTCGTTTCATGTCTGCTTGGATGATTTCAATTTGCATCGGATGCCGTCTTGCCGCCATCGAGCACCTCGCGCAGGCGCGCCGAGTCCAGCGCGTTTTCCCACCTTGCGATGACGATGGTGGCGACCGCGTTACCTATCAGGTTCGTCGGCGTCAGCCCCTGCGACATCAGCCGGTGAATGCCGAGCACCAGTGCGACACTGGCGACCGGAATCGTTCCGGTCGCGGCGAGCGTCGCGGCCAGCACGACGAAAGCGGCGCCGGCGATGCCGGCTGCGCCCTTCGACGTCACCAGCAGGATCAGCAGCAGCCCGATCTGGTGGCTGATGTCGAGATGCGTGTTGGTCGCCTGCGCCAGGAAGACCGCGGCGGTGGCGAGGTAGAGGCAGGTGCCGTCGAGATTGAACGAGTAGCCGGTGGGGATGACCAGGCCGACGATGCCGCGCTCGCATCCGGCGGCTTCGAGCTTCGCCAGCATGCGCGGCAGCACGGTCTCCGATGACGTGGTGGCGATGCAGACCAGCACCTCGTCTCTGATGTAGCGGATCAGCTTCCACAGGCTGAAGCCGGTGAGGGCGGCAATGGGGCCGAGCACGGCGGCGATGAAGATCAGGCAGGTGAGATAGAAGCTGCCGAGCAGCAGGCCGAGCTTGGCCAGCGAGCCCAGGCCGAACTTGCCGACGGTGAAGGCGATGGCGCCGAATGCGCCGAGCGGGGCGGCCCACATCACGATCCGAACGACACCGAAGATCATCTGGCCGGCGACATCGATCACGTCGGTCACGGGCTTGGCGCGGTCGCCGAGCCAGATCAGCGCAAAGCCGCACATGACCGAGATGAACAGCACCTGCAGGATATTGCCCTCGGCAAAGGCGCCAACGAAGGTCTGCGGGATGATGTTGAGCAGGAACGGCACGAAGCCGACCGCAGCGGTCTGCTTGACATAGGGCTCGATGGTCGCGGAGTTGATGGTCGCCGGGTCGATGTTCATGCCGACGCCGGGCTGAAACAGGTTCACCGCGGTCAAGCCGATGATCAGCGCCAGCGTCGTGATCGCCTCGAAATAGATCAGCGCCTTGATCGCGACGCGGCCGACCTTGGTCATGTCGGCCATGTGGGCGATGCCGTTGACCACCGTGCAAAAGATGATCGGCGCGATCAGCATCCGGATCGCCTTGATGAAGGCATCGCCCAGCGGCTGCATCTGCGCGCCGAGATCCGGCTTGACGGCGCCGAGCAGGATGCCTGCTGCCATCGCGATCATGACCTGGACCCAAAGCTCCTTCCACCAGCCGCGGCGGGCGCCTGCCTTGCTGTCGGCGGTGAGGGTCGTGGCAGTCATGATCGGTCCTGTCGCTGAAGGGCTCGAAGTTGCAGCTGGCGGTGACTCAGCTCTTGGGCTCGAACTTGAACAGCCGTTCGGGATTGCTGACAAGCAGCTTTCGCTGCATGGCCGGATCCGGGGCGTAGAGCGGGATCAGATCGACCAGATCACCATCATTGGGCATGATCTTGACGTTCGGATGCGGCCAGTCCGTGCCCCAGATGACGCGATCGGGCGCATTCTCGATCAGTTTCCGGGCGAACGGCACGGCGTCGTGGAACGGTGGTCCGGAGGCCGAGGCGCGCTCGGGACCGGTGATCTTGATCCAGCACTTGCCGTCGCTCGCCTGCAGGTCGAGCAGCGCCTTGAACTCCGCATCGTCGATGCCCTTGGCAGCGCTGATCGTGCCCATGTGGTCGATCACATAGGTGACCGGCAGCGCCTTCAGGATCGGCACGAATTCCTGGATCGTCCCGGCCTCGAGATAAATGTCGACGTGCCAGCCGATCGCCGCGACGCGGTCCACCAGGGTGCGGAAGACGTTCATGTCGCCGACGCCGCCGAGGCGGCGGAGGAAGGCGAACCGGCAGGCGCAGATGCCGGCCTTGCCGAGCGCCGTGAGGTCGGCGTCGGACATCGCCGCGTTGATGTTGGCGACGCCCTTGTAATGGCCGTTGCTCTGCGCGATCGCGTCGGTGACGACGCGATTGTCGGTGCCGTGGACGGTCGCGTTGACGATGACGGCGCGTTCGACACCGATCTTGGCGTGCAGCGCCCGGAACATCTCCAGTGACGCATCGGGCGGCGTGTAGGGGCGGGTGGGCGAGAACGGATAGGTCGAGGCGGGGCCGAAGATGTGGGTGTGGGTATCGACGCTGCCGAGCGGCGGCCGGAAGCTCGGGGTCTTCGTCGCCGGATCCGGGCCGGCGATGCTGGGGATCTTGGCCTCTTCGGCGGAGAGTTGCGCAGGGACAGCGCCGAGCACGCTCGCCGCTCCCAGCCCGGCCATGGTGGCCAGCAGATCTCGTCTCAACATCAGAGCGTCCTCCTCGGAATGGCCGTGGTCGCGGGCAGGCGTTGCCTGCCAGGCTCCGGTATCGTTCGTGTTTGCTATCGTCACGCCACAACGTAGAGATCAGGCGACCTCTCAACGTGGCGTCGTGATCATGGCGTGCTTCGGATCCGGAGCCGTGTGGCGTCCGCATTGCAGCGGGGCAGCCGACCGCCGTGATCCCAGTCAGTTCCTGGGTTCGAGGATGTTGCAGCCTCTGGAGCATGACAAGAAGCATTGGGTGAACGGTCAGTTCGCTTGGTTGGACAATGCTCTGCAGTCCAACTGCCAATGTTGCAGAGATCCCGTTCGAGCTGCGTTGCAGCGTATCTGAGCGAGACGGGCTTCTCTTCGACCAACCTGCCAGACGGCGGCTTCATCACGCCGGTCCGCGGAATTGTTCGTGCGACGGAAAGGTGAGTTGCGTCAACGCCGTGGCGTGCGTTTTGGTCATGCGCCGGCAGCTTCAAGCGCCGTTGTGAAGACCGCATGCGCAATGCTATGCGACAGCAAAGAGAGGCGTGCGGGCGCCGAGACGCTGCGCGGCTGTCAGCTCACAACAATATCGGGCAAAGGAAACACCATGGTCGACGCGCTCATCATCGATGCCTGCAGAACGCCGCGCGGTATTGGCAAGGCCGGAAAGGGCGCGCTCGCCGGGCTGCACCCGCAGCATCTCGGCGCCACCGTGCTGCGCGCGCTGGCCGATCGCACCGGCATCAACACCGGCGACGTCGAGGACGTCATCTGGGGCTGCTCGTCGCAGCGCGGGCCGCAGAGTGGCGATCTCGGCCGCATGTCGGCGCTCGATGCCGGCTACGACATCCGTGCCTCGGGCGTCACGCTCGATCGCTTCTGCGGCTCCGGCATCACCAGCGTCAACATCGCAGCAAGCTCGATCATGGCCGGGCAGGAGGACCTCGTCGTCGCCGGCGGCTGCGAGATGATGTCGATGGACGGCCGGCGCGGCGAGGGGCCGCTGATGATGGACGCCGGCAATCTGCATCTGCGCGCGCTGCATCCGCAGTCGCACCAGGGCGTCTGTGCCGACGCCATTGCCACCATGGAAGGCATCACCCGCGCCGACGTCGACGCGCTCGGGCTGGAGAGCCAGAAGCGCGCGGCGGCTGCGATCACGGCTGGACATTTCAAGAAGAGCCTGGTGCCGGTGCATCGCGAGGACGGCAGCCTCGCGCTCGACCACGAGGAATACCCCCGGCCGCAGACCACGGCCGAGGCGCTGGCCGGGCTGAAGCCGGCGTTTCCGGCTATCGCCGACTACGCGCTGGACGAGAAGGGCACGACGTATCGCAACTTGATCCTGCAGCGCTATCCCGGGCTCGAGATCGAATTCGTGCATCACGCCGGCAACTCCTCGGGCGTGGTCGACGGTGCGGCGGCGATCCTGCTGGCGTCGCCATCCTACGCCAAGGCGCATGGCCTGAAGCCCCGGGCGCGCGTGGTGGCGATGGCCAATATGGGCGACGACCCGACCCTGATGCTGAACGCCCCGGTGCCGGCGACGCGCAAGGTGCTGGCCAAGGCCGGGCTCAAGCTTGATGACATCGACCTGTTCGAGATCAACGAGGCGTTCGCCGTCGTCGCCGAGAAGTACATCCGCGACCTCGAGCTCGACCGCGCCAAGGTCAATGTGAACGGCGGCTCGATCGCGCTGGGACATCCGATCGGCGCCACCGGTTCCATCCTGATCGGGACGCTGCTCGACGAGCTCGAGCGGCGCGATCTCAAGCGCGGCCTGGTCACGATGTGCGCGGCCGGCGGCATGGCACCCGCGATCGTCATCGAGCGGGTCTGAACGGTACATCTCCTCGATCTGAGGTGCGCGCGCCCGTTGCGGAGATTCCCGCGGCGGGCGCCGTCGTCTTGTGCTCCGGCAATTTGTGATTTTGGCGGTGGCGCAGTTGAGGCGCAGGATCGCGCGAGCCGCGGCGGTTCCACTTTCCGGACCAGTCAACCACGTTTCGACCGGAAAGGAATTCGCGCTTGTTCCGCTAGTTGCGACGGGTTATTGCCACGGCGAGGCCTCATCTTAGAAGAAATGGCTCTCCGTGCTGTCGACGCTGTCGCATATCATCGATCGCAAGGCTTCGAACCGGGTGGTCACGCGGCTGCGGGCACTGCTGCGCAGCAATGAGTTCTACCTGATACCGCTGGCCCTGGTGATCGGCGTTGCGACGGGGGCGATCGTGACGGTGATGAGCCTGATCGCGCAAGTCGCGCATGTGGTCATCTACGGCATCCCGATCGATGTCCGGCTCAGCGCTCATACCTGGGTCAACCCGGTGGTCGCCCTGATCGCGCCCGCCTGCGGCGGCCTTGCGCTCGGCATCATGGAATGGCTGCGGCGGCGCTGGAAGATCGCGGCCGCGGTCGACCCCGTCGAGGCCAATGCGCTGCGCGGCGGACGGCTGTCGATGCGCGACAGCATCGTGGTGAGCGGCCAGACCCTGGTCTCCAACGGCTCCGGCGCGTCGGTCGGGCTCGAGGCCGGCTACACCCAGATCGGCGCCGGCGTCGCCTCGCTGCTCGGGCAGTATCTCACGCTCCGCCGCAACGATATGCGCCTCATTCTCGGCTGCGGTGCGGCCGCCGCCATTGCGGCCGCCTTCGGCGCGCCGATCACGGGGGCGTTCTATGCCTGTGAGCTGATCGTCGGCGTCTACTCCGTCGGCAGCGCGGCGCCGATTCTGGCGGCCTCGCTGGCGGGTGCGCTGACCTCGCAATATCTCGCCGGCGCGCCGTATTCGCTGGAGATCGCCAAGGTCGGCGCGGTCGGCTTCGAGCAATACATCGCGCTGTTCGTCCTGGCGCTGCTCGTCGCCGGCATCGGCATCCTGGTGATGCGCGCCTCGCCGGCGGTCGAGCGGCTGTTCGTCCGGATTCCGGTGTGGCTGCGCCCGGTGATCGGCGGGGTTTGTGTCGGCGCCATGGCGATCGTGACGCCGCAGGTGCTGGCGGCAGGCCACGGCGCAATGCTGCTCGACCTGCATCGCGAGATGGCGGTCGGCATGATCGCCACCATCATCGTGCTCAAGCTCGCCGCCTGCCTGATCTCGCTGGCCTCGGGCTTCCGCGGCGGTCTGTTCTTCGCCTCGCTGTTCGTCGGCAGTCTGCTCGGCAAGCTGTTTGCGGGCCTGCTCGCGCTGGCCGGCCTCGGGCTCGCGATCGACCCGCTGGTGGCGATGCTCACCGGCATGGCGACGCTCGGTGTCGCCATCGTCGGCGGGCCGCTGACGATGTCGTTCCTGGTGCTGGAGATGACCCGCAGCGTCGACGTCACGGCCGTTGTGTTGGGGGCCTGCATCGTGACCTCGGTGTGCGTCCGCGTCCTGTTCGGCCACTCGTTCTCGACCTGGCGCCTGCATCTGCGCGGCGAGACCATCCGCAGCGCCAACGATGTCGGCTGGCTGCGCAACCTCACGGTCGAGCGGCTGATGCGCTCCGACGTCGGGAAGGTGCCGACCACGACGAGCATCGCGGCCTGCCGGCGCGAGTTCGCGCTGGGCACGCGCCAGGCCGTGGTGGTGGTGAACAACAGCGACGATTATTGCGGGCTGGTCTCCTTGCCCGATTTGTTCTCGGGCGAATTGGATTCCATTGCCGACGAGATCCAGGTGGTCGAGCTCGCGAAATATTTCGATGTCGCGCTGTTGCCCGAAATGAACGTCAAGACGGCGATGAAGATCTTCGACGATTCCGGCGCCGAGGTGCTGGCCGTGCTGGAGTCGGAGAACAGCCGGAAGGTGATCGGCTTCCTGACCGAGTCCTTCGCGCGCCGCCGCTATGTCGAGGAGATCGACCAGGCGACGCGCGGCGTGCTCGGGGCGCTGTCGTGACCGCGTCCCATCGCCGCGACGCGTGATCCCTGGGCCGGCACCAGGGCAGGCTGACGGCCGATCGAGACGCGTGAGGACTGCATGACGAGACGGATGAGCACGGCTATCGTGGCCGCCTTGAGCGCGCTGGTGACGGCTGCGGCGACAGCACAGCCCGCGGTGCTCAAAGGCAAGGACGCGTTCGGCAGCTGGCAGGGCGATGCACCGGGCACAATCAGGCTGATCCGTCCCGAAGACCTGCCCAAACCGGGTGCGACGGCGTCCGCAGCCAACGTCTCCCGCGTGGTGCAACGACCGGCCTCCGCCGTGCCGAAGGTCATCGACGGTTTCAAGATCGCGCTGTTCGCCGAGGGGCTGAGCGGGCCGCGCATCATCCGCACCGCGCCGAATGGCGACATCTTCGTTGCCGAGACCCGGGCAGGGCGCGTCCGCGTGCTGCGCCCGAGCGAGGACGGCAGCAAAGTCGCGTCGAGCGAGATCTTCGCCGACCGGCTCGGCCATCCCTTCGGCATTGCGTTCTATCCGAGTGCCGATCCGCAATGGGTCTATGTCGCGAGCACCGAGCGCGTCATGCGCTTTCCCTATCGTGCCGGCGACATGAAGGCGCAGGGGCCGCTGCAGGTCGTCGTGCCCGATCTGCCGGCCGGCTACGGCCATTCGACCCGCGATGTCGTCTTCACCAGGGACGACAAGCGCATGCTGGTGTCGGTCGGCTCCGTCGGCAATGTCGGCGAAGCGCTGGGAGAGCCTGCCGGCGGAATCAGTGCCTGGATCAAGGCGCACCCGCTCGGCGCCGCCTGGGGTGGGGAGGCCGACCGTGCCGGCGTGCTCGCGTTCGATCCCGACGGCAACAACCGCAGCCTGTTCGCCACCGGCATCCGCAACTGCGTCGGCCTCGCCATCCAGCCCACGACCGGAACGCCGTGGTGCTCGACCAACGAACGCGACGGGCTCGGCGACGATCTGGTGCCGGACTACGTCACGCGGGTGAGGGAGGGCGGCTTCTATGGCTGGCCCTGGTACTACATCGGCGACAACCCTGACCCGCGCCATGCCGGCGAGCGCCCGGACCTCAAGGGCAAGATCACCGTGCCCGACGTGCTGCTGCAGCCGCATTCGGCCTCGCTCGGTCTGACGTTCTACGACGGAAATCTGTTCCCGCCGGAGTATCGCGGCGACGCCTTCGCGGCCGAGCACGGCTCGTGGAACCGCTCCAAGCGCACCGGCTACAAGGTGATCCGGGTCAGGCTCAAGGACGGCGTGCCCACCGGCGAATACGAGGATTTCGTCACCGGCTTCGTCCTCAATGACCGCGAGGTCTGGGGCCGGCCGGTCGGCGTCACCGTGGCGCGCGACGGCAGCCTTCTCATTTCCGAGGACGGCAATGGCACGATCTGGCGCGTGAGCCGCTGAGCGCCGCACCACCACCTGTGACTCACTTCTTCGGCGCGCGGCAGTTGAAGGCGCGGCGGAAGCCGGCGGCCCTTGCGTCGTCCTCGGAGCAGAACCAGCGATCGGGCTCGGTGGTCGCGGGATAGCTCGGGCAGCCCTGCAGGTGATAGATGCCGATGTTGCCGGTGACGCGGGCGCGCACCGCGAACTTCCCCTTGATGCTGCAGCCCGGCGGCGCGCTCGGCGCGTCCGGGAACAGCACGGCACGGATCTCGCGGTCGCGGTCGGTGCGGCAGGCGGCGCCGAGCAGGGCGCCGTCCTTCTTGTCGGCGCGGAACTCGGCCGGCGCGACGAAGCAGCCCTTCCAGAGTCCGCGGAGCGCCTCCTTGGCCGCGGCGACATCGTCCTTGACCCGCGCCTTCGCGGCCGGGTCGGCGCCGACGGCGAAACCTGCGCGCGCCATTTGCTGGTTGAGGCTGACCTTGTCGCCGTCGACGGTGCAAAGGCCGATCCTGCGGGTCTTGAGCGGCTTGTCCGGACCGAGATCGTCGCAGCGCACCGCGCGGCCGCCGATCAGCTTGCCGAGCTGCTCGCGCGCCTCGACGCCACAGCTCCAGGAATCGGCGTGATCGTCGATGCAGAGCTGGTCGACCTCCGGCGCATCGATGCCGTCGAGCCGGAACACCGTGTCGCCGAGCTGGATCGTGTCGCCGCTGCGCACCGTGGCGCTTGCGGCCAGCGACGCGCCGGTCATGCCGGCTCCCAGCACCATGGCCCCACACAACGACAACAGCCGGTCTCGCAGCCGCATGCTTCCTCCCGCAATCACATTCATCAAATACTCGGCCGTAGTCCTATCACAGCGCGCGTGAGTCTCGCCAAGGGCGGCGCGGAACGACGCCGCCGGACCGCCACCTTGCGCGGGGGGCGGCTGCTACCCATCTGACCGGGCGAAGGAAATCTTGCCATGTTGGACTTGACCTCCGATCTCGCTGGCGCGGCGCTGTCGCCGGCGCGCGCGTCTGATGCTGCGCCGGCCGACGACCGCGCGCTGCTCGACGCCTATTCCAATGCCGTCATCGACGTCACCGAGCGCGTCGGCCCTGCGGTCGTGCGCGTCGAAACCGGTCCCAAGGCTGGGGCGACCGCCGGCTCCCGCGGCGGGCTCGGCTCGGGCATCGTGATCTCGCCCGACGGCCTCGTGCTGACCAACAGCCATGTGGTCGGCTCCTCCAAGAGCATCCGGCTGCGCGACGTCGAGGGCGTCGTCACCGACGCGCAGGTGCTCGGCGTCGATCCCGACACCGATCTGGCGCTGCTGCGCGCCAATCACGCGCGCGACCTGCGCTACGCCGCGCTCGGCAATTCCAAGAGCCTGCGCCGCGGCCAGCTCGTGGTCGCGATCGGCAACCCGCTCGGGTTCGAATCGACGGTGACGGCGGGCGTCGTCTCGGCGCTCGGCCGCTCGATCCGCTCGGTCTCGGGCCGCATGATCGAGGATGTCATCCAGACCGATGCGGCGCTCAACCCCGGCAATTCTGGCGGCGCGCTGGTGTCGTCTGCGGCCGAGGTGATCGGCATCAACACCGCCATCATCCAGGGCGCGCAGGGCATCTGCTTTGCGGTCGCGAGCAACACCGCCCAGTTCGTGCTGTCGGAGATTATCCGCCACGGCTATGTCCGCCGCGCCTATATCGGCGTGTCCGGGCAGACTGCGCCGGTGCCGCGGCGTCACGCGGTTCTGGCCGGCGTCGAGAACAAGATGGGCGCACTGTTGATGCAGATCGAGCAGGACGGGCCCGCGGCGCGCGCCGGCCTGTTGCCGGGCGATGTCGTGATCAGGCTCGACGGGGTCGACATCAACGGCGTCGACGACCTGATCCGCGTGCTCGACCGCGACCGCATCGGCCGTACCATCGCGATGGACGTGCTGCGGCTCGGCAGGTTGCGCGGCATCGACATCGATCCGGTGGAGCGCAAGCCGGTGGCAAGGCAGGCGTCTTAGCATTGCATTCGTGAGATGCTGAGCTGCAGCCACGACCACAGCTGTCGTCCCGGCGAACGCCGGGACCCATAACCCCAGGGAGCAGTTTTGAAGCAGGTGCGTCGTGAGCACCTCGCGCCACACGTCCGCCGCGGCGTATGGGTCCCGGGTCGGCGCCGCGCCGCGCTGTCGCGCGTCACGGCTTGCCCGGGACGACAGCGGTGGGTGGGTCGGATATACGCTTCAAACAGCGATCGGTATAAGGTCTCGTTCCCGCTGCGCGTCGCGCCCGAGTTCTGCGATCAGTTCGGTCCCTCCTGATAGTGCAGAGGGCGCAGGGAATGCCGGGTGAAGGCCTCACCCATGGCCCGCCTGCTGAAAAAATGCAGGCGGCAGGTACCACAGGTGCTGCCGTAGCCGGCATTCCCTGCGCGATGGTCTTCACGCTTATACGCAGTCTCCCTGGTGCGCCGGGCTTGTTGGCCACCATTCGCGACAACCCTTGCGCATTGCGCGGGACACCAGCATCGGGGTGTCAGGACGCTGCGACTTCACGTCCGCAAGCGATCGTTCGTCCGCGCATCCGAAGACACACTGCGATCTCTCGCGGCCATCGCTCCCCGCCTCGCGTGTCGTGACGATCGCGCGCAACGCCCCTCCGCAGTGAGGCGGGATGCGCGCAGACAACCGCGATTTCTGGAAATACGCAGCATGTTTCTACCCGAAGTTCAAGGTGGCCATGGACCCTTGCGGGACGCTGTCCGGAACGTCGGCTGGAGCCCAAATTCCGGACCGATGCACCGCTGGGCCCAAGACGGCTTGCTACACAGGATGGCCAGAGGGCGGCTGGTCAACGGTTAGCATCCACGATGATCTTAGCAAGCAACCACACTCCGAGACCAATGATCAGGATCGGAGCCAGTGGCCAAGGCAAGTTGAGAAGCGCCCAAAGCCCCCCTGCGAAGCACACGACCCCGCAAGCGACCCAGAAGCCTTCGATCCTGATGTCCATCTGCCAGCGGGCATACTCCGCCGCGAGGATGAGGATGCCAACACCCATGAGAAACCATTCCCAGGGCACCGGCACCAGCATGGCGATGCCGACCCAGATGAAGAACACGGCCCAGGCAACGGCGTCGATCTGCCCGGCGATTTCGGTGGACGATCCGCGATTGAACGCTGGCTGGCTGTTCATGCCTTTCTCCATTTCGTCGTTCGAAGGAACGAGCAACCGAAGACCTAGAGCTTGGGTTGCATGGACCGGATCATGGCCTGCGCTGGAACAAGGGCGGCAACTCTCCCCGACACGGGGGGCGCAAGCGACCGATAGGCGAAGCTACTCCGACCACAGGATGTCGAAGCGGTTGAAGTCAATTGATTTCGTTACGAACTTGGGGGTCTTGCCGGACAGGCCTGCCAACGCGCCCGACGTGAACTCGATGAGGGTCTTGCCGGACCCGGTTAAGCCAACTGCCTTTCCGTCCTTCATCTCGATCGTTGCGGTTCCTTCCTGCATTTGGGTTACGGCGAGACCCCCGGGGAGTCCTGTGGACGCCGCCGACGAGGACCGGCTCTCCAGTTGGACCATCCCACTCGCCTACGTTCATCGCAGAATACACCGCCCCTTTCAGCAGACCTTCGACGCCGACGCATGAGAACTGGCATTGTGCCAATCCATGTCCGGGGCGATCGCCTATCGGCTCGGGAGTGGAGACACCAAGGGCGTTGCATTCATAGCGCCCGATGACGTCGGAATGGGCGACTTCCACGGCTCAGATCAAACTAAACACAGAACACGTCACCATTGTAACTAATCGCTTGATCATGGAGTGTCCTCCTGCGAAGTTGCGCGACCTTGATCTCAATACGAGCCCGCCCATTGACCGAGATCAACAGGGCAATCATGTGCGTCGGATGCGCACTCTCTAAGCTGGAAGGCGATGGGCCGCCCGGCCGGACCGTGCCGCCCGGGTCAATCCATCAACAATGAGGCCTGGTCAGGTCAGGCAAGCAGACGTACTTGGACCTCGGTCGACAAGTCGGGAAAGGGCGCGTGCCGACATCGGCGGGGTGACCTTAATCTCTCATGCCATCAGAAACCTTGCACGACTTGAGACCGCAAAACCAGCCTTCGATCTCCTCGGACTTCATAGGATCTTTGTGAGCGCCCACTGAAGGGTGAGACGACACGGCATTCGGACACACACCGGCGACTCAAAGGCGCACCAATTCTCTGCGGGGGATTTAGATGAATGCCTGAAGCAGTTAAGCCAAGGTGGCTCGGATGCGCCCATATGTCCGTCACTCCACGTAACAGGCTGCGACCGGAACTCTACAGTTTTTCGTGCGAGCGACCGCTATTGCGGGCTGCTTGCAAGCCATGGCATGCGCGGCAGTCAGGACAAGATTCCCGCACCTTCTCGATGGCGCGGCGACATAGATCGACCGGCTTCTCTTGGCCGTCAGCCGCCGAGGCCAAGATCTTCTCGGCGAGGCATGCCATCAAGGAAGGTGTCCGCTTTGCTTCGGGTATCGTTCTTGCAGCGTCCGCCAGAACACCCCGCAATGCGGCGCGAGGATACGTTTGCGACCACTCGCTCTGCGTCAGCGCCATCAGTTCCCCCACAGACAGACTACTCACACTACTTACAAACGAAAATCGGCTGTTGAGCTTTGCTCGGCACCTCGCGCTCGAAAATTGGGCCGTCGAATGCGACATTCGACGGCCCAATTCGTTCGGTGTCACTGGTGAACGATCCAGGGGCGGTCACACCGAGGAGACGAAAGTATAATTAGGTCATTGAAAGCCGGACATCTTGGTTATCTCGACTTAGGTATCTCGATGCGCTTCGCGGAGGCGGGTAGTTTCCCCATTTCATTCTCGATCAGCCGGAGCAATATGCGGCGCTTATGCGGATCCGTCTCCTCTCGCAGGAGCGCTTTGTAGTGAACCAGGTTCTGGTTGACGATGAAGCTTTCGAAGTCAGTCATTCGAGCCTCGCCTTCCCACGCATCATTTATAAGGTATGCGGTGCGCGAGGCAGAACCATTTTCAGTGCCCAAATCCTGCAGACATTGCTCAATGAGCGCCGGGGGGCGTCCCCAACCGCCCTTGGCGGGCTCAATCTCGGTAGTCCGCACTGGGGCGCAAGCCGCTGCTTGGCGTTGGACTGCGGTAGATCGGCTCTGGCCTGAAGAACGGACATCGCGTTCGGGGCCGGGCGGCGCCTTGGGCCAGACGGAACCCGACAAGCGCTGCTCCATCGCCCTCCAGGGCCCCTCGCATTGACCGATGTCAATGCTGCCGGGGCCAGAGGATTAAGCTCCCGATCTGAAAGTGGTGCCGAGAGGAGGCCGCCATGTTGTTTGGTCCGTGTGGTTGCACGACCCGATCGCCGTCGTTGTCGAGACGCCACCTGCTTTGCGCCGGCGGCGCGGGCTTTGTGTCCGCGATGGTGGGCACGCTGGTCGGGAGCGGACAAAGCGCAAGGGCTCAGGCACTCGGCGGAGCCGTGCCGCAGGTCGATCGCTTGAAGGTTCGCATGGTCAGCGACATCATTGTCCGTCGCTTCGGGATCTCGCAAAAGCTCGGTGACCTCTCGATCGCGCGCATGCAGGGCAATGAAACACCGGATGCGCCGCCCCGCGCCACCCTGGTCGGGGAATGGGGCCTCTCGATGCACGCTGAATCCCAGCGTGACAATGAGGTCCGCAATATCCTCGTCGATTTCGGATACAATCCGGTCACGCTGCTGACCAACATGGAGATCCTGAAGATCCGGCCCGAAGAGTTCGACGCGCTCGTCCTCAGCCATGGCCATTACGATCACTTCGGCGGCATGGTGGGGTTTCTCTCCGCGACAAAGGGCAAGCTCAAGAAGGATCTGCCCTTCTTCGTCGGCGGTGAAGACTGTTTCTGCACGCGGACCGTCGGGAATGGTGGTCAGTTCGGGGCGCTCGATCGCCAGGCCATCAAGGAGTCGAACCTCATCCTGATGATGGCGGACGGGCCGGCCGTCGTTGCCGATCATGCGTTCACGACGGGCAAGATCGCGCAAAGCAGCTTTGAAAAGCCGCTCAGTCCCAGTCGCGAGAAGGTCGGCATCGCCAATGGCTTCGGCTGCTTCCCGGACAAGGTCTCGCCGGCGAAGAACGCCGGCGAGTTCGTCGTGGACGACTTCGAGCACGAGATCGGGACCAATTTCCTGCTGAAGGGAAAAGGTCTGGTGATTCTGACCTCGTGCAGCCATCGTGGCGTCATCAACACCATCAGGCAGGCCCAGCGCGCATCGGGAGTTGACAAGGTTCACGCGGTGATTGGTGGCTTCCACCTCGTGCCGCCGCTCGACGATGCCTACTTCAAGCAGGTCATCGCGGAGTTGAAGGACATCAACCCTGATTACCTCATGCCGGCCCATTGTACGGGCGAGCCGTTCTACGACATGGTCCGGCGCGAAATGCCGGGGAAAGTGTTCCAGTCGAACGTCGGAACGCTCTATACGTTTACGACCTAGGTGGTTGCCCCACCTTCGCGACGGGCTGACCATCGGGACCATGCGCCGCGTGCAGCGGCCGCCCAAGAAATAAGCTGAGGCGTCGGCGAGGGCGGCTGCTTGGCAATCGAGCAGCTTCAGTCCTTTTCTCAAGTCATTGAAACGGTTGTCTCTTCCAAATCCGCGGCAAGCGCGAGCCGATTGTACACAATGGCACAGCGCTTGCTTCGTTACTTGCGAGCCATTCTCGCGGGGAGGCAATGGTCGCCATGGCGGACTCAATTGCATCGGGTGGAGTGAGCATCGCCGCCGAGCCCGAACCGATCGCGCTCGACTGGGACGAGACGGCGCTGCTCATCATCGACATGCAGCGCGACTTCATGGAGCCGGGCGGTTTTGGCGAGACGCTGGGCAACGACGTCTCGCAGCTCGCGCGCGCCGTGACGCCGATCGCGAACGTCCTGGCGGCGGCGCGCAAGATGGGCATGCTCGTCATTCACACCCGCGAGGGCCACAAGCCGGATCTGTCCGATGCGCCGCCGGCCAAGGTCGAGCGCGGCGCGCCATCCCTTCGCATCGGTGATCCCGGCCCGATGGGGCGCATCCTGATCCGCGGCGAGCCGGGGCACGACATCATTCCTGCGCTGTATCCGATCGCCGGCGAGGTGGTAATCGACAAGCCGGGCAAGGGCGCGTTCTACGCCACCGAACTCGGCGATGTGCTGAAGCAGCATGGCATCGCCAACCTCCTGGTGTGCGGCGTCACCACCGAGGTCTGCGTCAACACCACCGTGCGCGAGGCCAATGACCGCGGCTATCGCTGCGTCGTCGTCTCCGACGGCTGTGCGTCCTACTTCCCGGAATTCCATGAGATGGGCCTGAGGATGATCAAGGCCCAGGGCGGCATCTTCGGCTGGGTCGCGGACTCGGCCGCGGTCCTGAAGGCCATGAGCTGAGAGATGAGCCGAGAGACCAGTCGAGACGAATGAGTTCGGTCATGTAGTCGCTGCAAGCAACAGGGGAGCAAGGCGATGAGCGGAAGCGGGACGGCAAGCGCGGTCAAGGCGGATTTCAAGCCGGTGCTGTGGACATCCGGCGACTGGAACGCGTTCTTCGGTTTCGGCACCAACATCCTCGTCAACATGCTCGTCCTCACCGGGCTGTTGCGCTTCGTGCTGAAGATGCCGGACAGCCTGGTGTTCGGCCGCATCCTGCCGGCGCTCGGCCTGATGATGTGCCTGTCGACGTTCTACTACGCCTTTCTCGCCTATCGCCTGGCCCAGAAGACCGGCCGCAGCGACGTCTGCGCGCTGCCGTCGGGGGTCAGCGTGCCGCACATGTTCATCGTCACCTTCGTGATCATGCTGCCGATCACCTTGAAGACCGGCGATCCGCTGAAGGGCTGGTCGGCCGGCCTGGTCTGGGTGTTCTTTCAGAGCTTCATCCTGATGATCGGCGGCTTCGTCGCGCCCTACATCCGCAGGATCACGCCGCGCGCCGCGCTGCTCGGCACGCTCGCCGGCGTCTCCGTCACCTTCATCTCGATGCGCCCGGCGCTCGAGATGTACATGACGCCGCAGATCGGCCTCGTGTGCTTCGCGATCATTCTGGTGAGCTGGTTTGGCGGCGTGAAATATCCCAAGGGGCTGCCGGCCGGGCTCGTCGCCATCGCGGTCGGCATGGTCATCGCCTGGGGCTCGAACCTGTTCGGCCTCGGTCTCGGCGGCCTCAGCGTCAAGGGCGTCGGCGACGCCTTTGCGAGCTTCGGCTTCTCGGTGCCGCTGCCGGCGTTCGGCACGGTGTTCTCCGGCTTCGAATATCTCGGCATCATCCTGGTCACCGCGATCCCGTTCGGCATCTACGACCTCGTCGAGGCCATGGACAATGTCGAGAGCGCGGAGGCCGCCGGCGACGAGTATCCGACCACGCGCGTGCTGACAGCCGACGGCGTCGTGAGCCTGATCGGCTGCATGATGGGCAACCCCTTCATCAACGCCGTCTATATCGGCCATCCCGGCTGGAAGGCGATGGGCGGCCGCATCGGCTATTCGGCGGCGACCGGCCTGATGGTGATCGTGCTGTCCTGGCTCGGCATCATCTCGGTGCTGCTGGCGCTGGTGCCGGTGGTCGCGATCTCGCCGATCCTGCTCTACATCGGCATGCTGATCGGTGCGCAGGCGTTCCAGACCACGCCGGTCAAGCATGCGCCGGCGATCGTGCTCGCCTTCACCCCGCATCTCGCCGCCTGGGCCAAGCTGCAGATCGACACCATGCTGGCCTCGACGGTGGCCGCGGCGCAGAGCGTCGGCGGCCTCGCAGCCGACAAGGTCGATGCGGTCAAGACCGCTGCGATCGCGGCGCTGCCGCAGCAGGGCGTGCTGTATCACGGGCTCGAAGTGATGGGTGGCGGCTCGATCCTCGCCGGCCTCGTGCTCGGCGCGATCGGCGTGTTCGTGATCGAGCGCGCCTTCACCAAGGCGGCGGCCTTCGCGCTAGCCGGTGCGGTCATGACCTATTTCGGCTTCATGCACGGCGAGGCGGTCGGCATCGGTGGCGGTTTCGGCGTGACGCCGGCGGTGGCGCTGGCCTATGTCGTGGTCGCGGGCGGGCTGTTCGCACTGGGGCGGCTCGGCATGTCCGAGAGCTACCTGGCGCATGCCGACATGCATGCGGCGCCGGCAGAATAGGTATCTTTTCAACGAGAACGACAACCGGCGGCATGGCCGCCGGTTATGATTTTCACGCGCCCGGCTGATCGAGATAATAGCGCAGCAGCGCCTGGCCCGGCTCGGACAGCCATTCGGCCGCCCCGGTGACATAGCCTTCAATCAATCCCGTCGTGCCGATCAGATAGGTGATCGGCATCGCCGGCGTCGCGAAGATCGAGGCATCGGCATTGGCCGGATTGGTCGCTTGCGCATGCGGATCGGCGTAGGAGGCGCGGGGCATCGCGATCGCCTCGGCATAGCGGCGGATGCTCTTGATGTCGCGCCGGTCGGTGCAGATGGTCCAGACGTCGAGCGTCGGAATCCGCATCCGCTCGAGCCCGGCCAAAGTCGGCAGGTCGACCTTGCACGCCGCGCACCAGCTCGCCCACAGATTGACCAGCGTGACATGGCCGGGCTTGGGCGCGAGCGTCACGTCCTTGCCGCCCATGTCCTGCAGCTTCAACGGCGGCGGCGCCTGGCGCGGCCGCTCGACGATGAACTGGGTGCGGCCGCTGCGGAACACCGGCGGGCTCGGGTCCTGTGCGCCGGCGCAGGCAGGCCTGCTTGTCAGCAGCAGCAGGCTGGCCGCGGCCAGCAGCAGATCGCGCCGTGCGGGCGCGCTCAAAGCCTCAGCCATGGACGTAGGCCCAGCCTTTGCGCTGCAGCTCGACGACGCGGCCGATGCCGAACGGCACCAGCTTGGCGCCGTCGATCAGCTCGATCGTGAGGTTCTCCTTGCTCTCCGCGATCGACTTCGACGAGGCGCACATGCTGAAGCCGATATGCGGATACATCTGCCGCAGCGCCGCCAGCGGCTCCTTGAGCGGTGATTTGTCGGCGCGAAACACATCGATGCCGGTGCCGTTGGCGACGACCTCGATCGCGGGGGTCTGTCCAAGACTGGCGAAATGCCGCGTCAGATTGCCGGAATAGCTGATGGCGTGACCCATCACATGGGGGTCGTTGCGGTCGATCAGCACGACAATGCCGGCGCGATGCTGGGCGACGGCCGGGACGGCGGGGGCTGGGGCGCCGAGGGCTGTCGCGCCAGCGAGAAAGCCGCGGCGCGACACGTCAGGGATCGGTTCGCTCATCATGGCTTCCTTCAAAGCACGCGGTGCGCCGGCGCTGGATGGCCAGCGCCGGCGATGCTCGGATCAGCCGCGCGGCGCGATCGGCGCCTTGCCGTTGCGGCCCCACAGTACGAACAGCGACAGCGCCAGCAGCAGGATGTTCAAGGGCGTGACTGCCGCTTCGCCGCGGGAGATGTGGAAGGCGAACGCGAACACCTGCAGCGTGGCACAGCCGATCGCGGCCAGCACGGTCAGGCGAGGCATGATGCGGGTCAGCGACGGCAGCAGGATGCCGAGCCCGCCAGCCAGATCGATCAGGCCGATGGTGCGGACGAAGGCCACCGAATATTCGCCGGTCCACGGCATCATCTGGGCGAGTTCCTCAATCGGCGTGAAGACCTTGGTGACGCCGGCGAAGCAGAACAGGGCGAAGAGCAGGGTCTGGGCGACCCACAGGCCGATGCGCAGCGCCAGCGGGGGCTGGAGTGGGCTGAGATCGGTGGTCGATGCGGTGCTGGACATGGTCGGAGCTCCAAATGGAAAGGTGCCCGACATTGATAATTTCTTCTGGTTTGATCATTATGCTTTTCGTTAAGTCATCATTTTCTATGGGTTGATGATAAGTGGATACGCTGGTCAGTATTCGAGTGTTCTGCCAGGTCGCGGAGCTCAAGAGCTTCGCGGCCGCCGCTGATCGCCTGGGGCTTTCGCCGGCGATGGCCTCCAAGCATGTCATGCAGCTGGAGCAGCGGCTCTCGACCCGGCTGCTCAACCGCACCAGCCGGCGGGTCGGCCTGACCGAGGCCGGCCAAGTCTATTTCGACCAAGTGCGGCCGATGCTGGAGTCTCTCGACGAGGTCGAGGCCGTCGTCAGCAAGGCAACCGTGATCCCGCGCGGCACCCTGAAGGTCAGTGCGCCGGTGTGGTTCGCCAATCCGCTGTTTGCCGGCACGCTCGCGGCGTACCGCACGCGCTATCCGGACGTGGTGATCGATCTCGATCTCAGCGGACGCCTGGTCAATCTCGTCGACGAGGGGTTTGATCTGGCGCTGCGCGTCTCGGCCACGCCCGGCGACGGGCTGATCGCGCGGCCGCTGTCGCCGGTGCTGATGCAACTCGTCGCCGCGCCGAGCTATCTCGCCGCCGCCGGGCGGCCGAAGGCGGTGGCCGATCTCAATGGCCATGCAATGCTGAAATACGCGTTGTACCCGCTGCGGGCCATGATCCTGCCGACCGTGGACGGCGAGGTGACGGTCAACTTCAACGAGGTGCTGATCAGCGGCAACGAGACGCTCCTGCATCACGCCGCTGTCGCCGGCATGGGCATGGCGGTGCTGCCCCGCTGGCTGATGGCCGACGACCTCGCCAGCGGCCGGCTCGAGACGGTGCTGCCGGAGATGCTGACGATCAAAGCGCCGCTGATGGCGGTCTATCCCAGCCGAAAATATCTCTCCGCCAAGGTCCGCACCTTCATCGACTTCATCGCCGCCGATCCCCTGATGAAGCAGGCCTCGGACGGACCTCTGGCCGCGATCGATCCGACGGCGGCGGGGGTAAGAAAGGGACGGAAGGCAGGGTCTTGAGCATATTGGGTCGCCGGAGGTCTCTATGCCGTCATGGCCGGCCATAACGCGTAACCCATGGCACGGCTCGTTCGAAGCGGCGTTCTGCAAGCTCGAACGACTTGCCTGATAGCTCGTGAGTCCTTGCCCGCTCACGGCCGCACCGCCGGCGCCTCCATCCTCATGCCATGTGCCCGGGACATCAGATACAGCTCCAGCGCGATCATGTCCGGCGCGTCGAAGTCGAAGGCTCGCGCGCGCACCCCGGTCATGCAGCCGCGCAGGCGGCGCTGCAGCGAGCCCATGCCTTGCCATTCCAGCCGGTAGATCGGATAGCCCGTCGGCTGTCCCTGCGTGATCGCGGAGCCGGCGAGATGCTTGCTCCAATTGTCATCGTGACAATTGGTGCAGGCGAGATTGAGCTGGCCCTGCCGCTGAAAAAACAGCTCGCGACCGCGCGCGATGAAGGGCTTGAGCCGCGGATCGTCGCCAGCGGTGATCGACATCCCGCGCGATTGCTTCGCGATCAGCGCCGTCAGCGCCAGCAGCTCGCGGCTCTCTGCTGCGAACGGCGCTGCCTCCTGATGCTGTTTGCGGCAGAGATTGACGCGCTGGCCGAGATCGACCGGCGCACCGCTGGCGGCATTGAAGGCGGGATAGCGCGCGGCGACGCCCTTCATGCTGACATCGACCGCGCCATGGCAATCGCCGCACGCCTTGTTGGCTGTGCCTGCCTTCGTCGTCCACAGCGCGTCACCGTCGAGCACCGACAGCATCGCCGGATTGGCGGTGTCGTCGTCCTGCATCGCCTTGGTGTCCGACGACATGAAGTCATAGCCGGAGCGGCGCTCGGACTCTGCGATCTCGCCGGCAAGGACGGGCAAGGTCAGGACGATTGCCGTGACGACAGTGAGAAACGCAGACCGCATCATTCGATCGTGATCGCGGCGGTGGTGGTGGCGACGAACCCGTTGTCGCCGATCCATTCGAACTCGAAGCGGCCGCTCTCGGTAGCCGTGGTGAAGAATGACAGGAAAGGATTGGCGGCGATGGCCGGATAGAGGTCGGCGCGAAAGATCTCAGTGCCGTTGAAGCGGCAGGTGAAGCTGGTGATGATGTCGCGCGGGATGGCTTCGCCTGCGGCCGTATGGCGATAGCCCGGCTCCATGACGTGGCTCATCAGCGTCTTGATCTCGATGACGGCGCCGCGCTTGGCCTTGGCGGGAACGTTGACGAGGGCGGCAGGCATCACGGCATCTCCTCGGTGCAGGCGGCCAAGGTCACGATGACGTCGACGCTCGCCGACCAGAACGAGCCGTCGGACAGTCTTGCGATCGCCACGACCTTCTGGGTGTCGGCGAGCCGGATGCGGGTCGTCACCTGGGCGCGGCCGGCGCTCGGCGTCAGGTGAAAGTTGGCGACGTTGGGCTGCGGATTCTTCTCGTTGAAGACGTGGATGCTCTTGACGGAGGTGTCGGGCGTCATCGGATGATCGACGCTGACGGTCATCGGCACGGTGTTGCCGTTCTCGACCAGCGGCGGGATGTCGAGCCGGACCTTGCCGACCGTCACATTGGCTTCGCCGACGAGATTGCGGATCGCGGACGCCAGCATCGCCGGCGTCGCCTGCGCCGGCCGGACCGTGATCAGCGGCAGCGCGCCGGCGGCGGTCAGCGTTCCCGCCAGTTGCAGCAGGTGGCGGCGCGAGATGTGGGACGATTCGAACATGCCAATCATATGGGCTCACTCGCGCAAGGTCGCGAGATAGGCGACGATGTCTTCGATCTGCTCCGCCGACAGGATCGGCTTGTCGCGCCAGGCGGAACCGACGCGCGTCAGCCCATCCACGCGGTAGTAGGACGGCATGATCGTTTCCGGATTGAGCCTGGAGGCATCGACCAGCCGCAGGCGGAGCTGCGCGGGCGTGGAACGGCTGCCGGCGCCGGCAAGGCTGGGCGCGAGATCGCCCTGGAAGCGTACCTCCGCAAACGGGCCGGAGTGACAGAGGAGGCAGGTCGAGCTGCGCGCGACCACCAGCGCGCGGCCGCGGGCGGCGTCGCCGGGCCGTCCGGTGAGGGAAGAGGCGATGCCGTCGCCGGTGATCGTAGTGGGCGCGAGTGTCTGCGCCGCGACAGCGGCGGGCAGGGCGGCGACGATCGCGGCGATGACAAAGCTAGCCGAAGGCATCATGGGTCAGCGCCTTGAACCAGGCCGTCGCCGAGTCGGCCTCACGCGCGCGCGTCTCGCGCGGTGCGTCGACCGGGCTGCTCCGGCCGCCCTCGACCTCGGCGAAGATGTCTCCCTTGGGCTGATAAACGCCTGCCAGCGAGAACGCGTAGTCCGGCGCGACGATGCTGTAACAGATGCCGGTCAGCGGCGGCGGCTCCGACGGCCGTCCCGTCAGATCGCGCACGATCACGGCCGCACACGCCTTGCCCTGCGCCTGCGCGGCGCCGGCCGATTTCGGGATGCCGCCGCCGAGACAGGCGTCGCCGATGACGTGGACATCCGGGACGAGCTTCGAGGCGAAGGTCGCGGCATCGATCGGACACCAGCCGGTGCGGTCGGCCGCGCCGGCGAGCGAGGCAATGCGGCCGGCCTTCTGCGGCGGGATGATGTTGGTCACATCGGGATTGTAGTTGCCGAACTCGGTGACGACGGTGCGCGTGGCAACGTCGACGCCGGTGACGCGGCCGCCCTGCGACAGCGGGATACGCTCGATCATTCCGGCATAGAGCTGCTGCCACGCCTGCTCGAACAGCTTCTGCTGCGAGAAGCTGTCCTTGGCATCGAGGATCAGCACCTTCGACTTCGGCTTGTGCGCCTTGAGATAATGCGCGATCAGGCTGGCGCGCTCGTAAGGCGCGGGCGGGCAGCGCGACGGATTGGCCGGCACCGCGATGGCGACGGTGCCGCCATCCGGCATCGCCTCGATCTGCTTCCGCAGCAGCAGCGTCTGCTCGCCGGCCTTGTAGGCGTGCGGCATCGCTTCTGATGCAGCTTCGTCGTAGCCCTGCAGGGCCGTGAAATCGAGATCGATGCCGGGCGCCAGCACGAGGCGGTCATAGGCCAACGTGGTGCCGTCGGCGAACGTGACCTTGTGGGCCGGCGCATCGATCGCCGTGGCCGTCTGCAGCACGACGCTCACGCCTTCGGCTGCGATCTTGTCATAGCCGAACTGCTGGGCACTGATATCGCGCAGGCCGGCGATGACCTCGTTGCTGAGCGGACACGCCGTGAAGGTCTTGTTGGCCTCGACCAGGGTGACGTCGAGCTTCGCATCCGCCTGGCGCAGCGCGCGGGCGCAACTGGCGCCGCCGAAGCCACCGCCGATCACGACCACGCGCGCCATCGCTTGTGCGCGCAGCACGGCAGGGGCGGCGATCATGGCAACGCTTGCCGCGATCAGGCCGCCGACCTCTCTCCGCGTGCGCTGCCGGGACATCGTCATCATCTTGCAATAGCACGGCGGCGCCATTGTTCCCAACGGCTGCCGCCACGCGGGTCATGCGAAGGTGATGTTCTGGGCGCGCAGCGGCACCGAGCGGATGCGCTTGCCGGTGGCAGCGAAATACGCATTCAGCACCGCGGGCGCGGCGACGCCGATGGTCGGCTCGCCGACGCCGCCCCAGAAGCCGCCGCTCGGGATCATGATCGCTTCCACCTTCGGCATCTCGCTGATCCGCATCGAGTTGTAGCTGTCGAAGTTGGTCTGCTCGATGCGCCCGTCCTTGACCGTGCAGCCGCCGTAGAACAGCGCCGACAGGCCGTAGACGAACGAGCCCGCGATCTGCCGCTCCACCTGCGCCGGATTGACCACGTAGCCGGGATCGGTCGAGGCGACGATGCGGTGGATCTTGATCTTGCTGCCGTCGATCACCGAGATCTCGGCGGCGCCCGCGACATAGCTGCCGTAGCCATGGAGCTGCGCCAGCCCGCGATGAACGCCGTCCGGCGCCGGCGTGTCCCAGCCGATCTTCTCGGCCACGGCGTTCAGCACCGCCAGATGCTTGGGATGATCGGCCATGAGCTTGCGGCGGAACTCCAGCGGATCCTGGCCGGCCGCATTGGCGAGCTCATCCATGAAGCATTCGAGATAGATCGCGTTCTGGTTCACGTTGACGCC
Source organism: Bradyrhizobium sp. SZCCHNS3016 (assembly GCF_032484535.1). Classification (NCBI taxonomy): domain Bacteria; kingdom Pseudomonadati; phylum Pseudomonadota; class Alphaproteobacteria; order Hyphomicrobiales; family Nitrobacteraceae; genus Bradyrhizobium; species Bradyrhizobium sp. SZCCHNS3016. The sequence goes on along the minus strand of NZ_JAUETE010000009.1, from coordinate 91,612 downwards.
GCGCCAGAAGCCCGGATTGATGTGCGGGTTGCGCATCGCGTGTTCGATCAGGAGGTTCGGCACGGAATAGCCGATCGTAGCCTCGCCCGATGGCGCGAGCCCCTGGAAGGTCGCGGGGTCCTTGCCGTTGACGAGCGCGTCGGGCCGCAGGCTGAACAGGATCGACTGGCCGGAGATGCGCATGTGCAGAGCGGTCAGATTGTTGTCGGCGTCGAAGCCGCCGGTCAGCTTGCACTGCGTAATCGGGTGATAGCGGCCGTGGGTCATGTCCTCCTCGCGCGACCACAGCAGCTTGACCGGCGTGCCCGGGATTTCCTTGGCGATCTTCACGGCTTGGCGGACATAGTCGGTCTGGCCGCGCCGGCCGAAGCCGCCGCCGAGAATCAGCTTGTGCACCTCGCACTTGTCCGCCGGAAGCCCTGAGGCTTCCAGCACCGCGGCGAACGCCGCCTCGCCGTTCTGCGTGCCGCACCACACCTCGCAGCGATCCGCCGTGTAGAGAGCGGTCGCGTTCATCGGCTCCATGGTGGCGTGGTTCTGGTAGGGATAGTCGTAGACCGCCTCGACCTTCTTTACGGCATTGGCGAGCGCGGCCTTGGCGTCGCCGTTCTCGTTGCCGACGAAGGCCGGCCCGGAATCCAATCCGTCCGCGAGCCATTTGGCGATCGAGGCCGAGGAGACCTTGGCGTTCTCGCCTTCGTCCCACACGATCGGCAGCGCATCGAGCGCCGTCTTCGCGTGCCACCAGGTGTCGGCGACCACGGCCACGGCGGTGCCGTCGATCGCCACCACCTTCTTGACGCCCTTCATGCCGGCGATCTTGGCCTCATCATAGCTCTTCAGCTTGCCGCCGGTGACCGGACAGTCCTTGATTGCGGCGTTGAGCATGTTCGGCAGCTTCATATCGGCGCCGTAGATCATCGCGCCGGTGACCTTGTCGGCGGTGTCGAGCCGTCTGACGCCCTTGCCGATCAGGGTCCAGTCCTTCGGATCCTTCAGCTTGACGTCGGTCGGCGGCGTCAGCTTCGCGGCGGCTTCCGCCACCTTGCCGTAGGTCGTCGTGCGGCCCGAGGCCTTGTGGGTGATGACGCTGTTGGCGGCGGTGCATTCGGCCACCGGAACCTTCCATTGATCGGCGGCCGCCTGGATCAGCATCATGCGCGCGGCGGCGCCGCCCTTGCGGACATAGTCCTGCGAAGAGCGGATGCCGCGGCTGCCGCCGGTGGAGAAATCGCCCCACACGCGCTTGCGGGCGACGTTCTGGCCGGGCGTCGGATATTCGGTCGTCACCTTGCTCCAGTCGCAGGCAAGTTCTTCCGCGACGAGCTGGGCGAGACCGGTGAGCGAGCCCTGGCCCATCTCCGAGCGGGCGATGCGGATCACCACGGTGTCGTCGGGCCGGACTACGACCCAGGCATTGACCTCGGGCGAGCCATCCGCGGCGCGCACGACTTGCGGGCCACCGAACGGGAGGTCGAGGCCGAGCGCGAGGCCACCGCCGAGCGCGGCGGTGGCGATGACGAAGGACCGGCGATTGAGGCGCGGCGTCACATGCTGGTTCATGCCGTCCTCCTCAGGCGTTGGCAGCGGCGTGGATCGCCTCGCGCACCTGCGCGAAGGTTCCACAGCGGCAGATGTTGGTGATGGCGTCGTTGATGTCCTGGTCGCTCGGCTTCGGATTGTCCTTGAGCAGCGCGGCGACGGCCATGATCATGCCGCTCTGGCAGTAGCCGCATTGGGGAACGTCGTTCTCCAGCCACGCCTGTTGCACCTTGTGCAGGCCGCCGTCGCTGGCCAGTCCCTCGATGGTCGTGATCTGCTTGCCGACGGCCTCGGAGACGGTGACGCCGCAGGAACGCACGGCGGTGCCGTCGAGATGCACGGTGCAGGCGCCGCATTGCGCGATGCCGCAGCCATATTTGGTGCCGGTCAGTCCGGCGTTCTCGCGGATCGCCCACAGCAGCGGCGTGTCGGGCTCGACGTCCAGAGCATAGGATTGTCCGTTGATCGTGAGGTTTGCCATCGCAGATCCCTTTCGTTCAACTCGCCAGTTGAACAGAAGGCTGCAATGTGGCGCGAACGTTTGCATCCTTCAAATCAAGAATATGCGTTTGCCGCGCGGGAAGATTTGTGATGAGCCGGGGTTGTAGTTGCTTCGGCTCATGGGCCGCGCGGCGGAGCTACGGCAAGCCGCAGGAAGCTCATCACGCTGCCCAGCGCGGCGAAACCTGCGCCGAGGGCCAAGGCAAGGGTGGCACCTTCGCGCCCCGCAAGGCTGAAGCACAGGGCGGCCAGCGCCGCGCCGGTGGTCTGGCCGGTCAACCGGGCCGTGGCGACGATGCCGCTGGCGCCGCCGCTGCGATGGGGCGGGGCGCTCGACATGATGGCCTTCATGTTCGGCGCCTGGAAGAAGCCGAACCCGATGCCGCAGATCAGCATGCGCCAGACGATGTTCGCGATGCTCGGGTTCTCCGGCAGCATGGCCAGCAGCGCCATGCCGGATCCGAGCATCACCAGGCCGATGCCGCCGAGCAGGCCGGCGGGAAAGCGGTCCGACAGCCGGCCGGCGATCGGCGCCATGATCGTCACGGCGAGCGGCCAGGGCGTCATGAAGAACCCGGTCTCGACCTGCGAGCGTTGGAGAATGTCCTCGAAGTAGAACGGCAGCGACACGAAGCCGAGGCCCTGGACCGAGAAGGAGCAGACGGCTGTCGCCGCCGACAGCGCGAACACCCCGCGGCGGAACAGGTCGATCGGCAGCATCGGCGCGGGGTGATCGGCCTGGCGGCGGGCCAGGATGACGCCGAGCACGAGCGCTGCGACCAGCTCGGCCACCACCATGGCCGGCGTCGCGCCATGCGCGGCGCTGCCGATGCCGGTGATGAACAGGCCGAGGCAGAGCGCAGCGAGCGCCGCGCCGAGAAAATCGAAGCCGTGGTCAGCGCGCGGCGTGCGCGGCAGCATCTTCATGCCGATCGCGATCGCAATCAGACCGAACGGCAGGTTGATCGCGAACAGCCAGGGCCACGAGCCGAGCGAGAGAATGGCGGAGGCGATGGTCGGGCCGAAGGTGAAGGAGATCCCGACCACGAGCGCATTGTGGCCGAGGCCGCGGCCGAGCATTTTTCCAGGATAGACGTAGCGCACCAGCGCGGTGTTGACGCTCATGATGCCGCTGGCGCCAAGGCCCTGCAGCGCGCGGGCAACCACCAGCGTCGGCAGCGACCACGCCAGCGCGCAGCCGACCGAGGCGAGCGTAAACAGCAGGAGGCCGCCGAGATAGATGCGCTGATGGCCGACGATCTCGCCGAGCGCGCCGAGCGGCAATAGCGTCGCCACTAGCGCGATCTGATAGATGTTGACGACCCAGACCACCTCCGCTGGCGAGACGTGGAGATCGGCGGAGATCGACGGCAGCGCGATGTTGGCGATGGCGACGTCGAGCGAGGCCATCGACAGTGCCGTGAAGATCGCGGCGATCGCCCAGGGCCGCTTGCCGGGCGGCAGGCCGTCGGCCGTGCCGTCGCCGGCGAGCTTCGAAGCGTGGTGGCGGTTGGACATGGAGACCTTTGGGGACCTTCGGCTCGCGGGGCGCGTCCGGATCAGCATGTACACTCGAACAGGCGAGCGCCCCAGCCGTCGCGGGCGCATGGCGGTATGCGCCCGGTCGCAAGGAACGGGTTGAAGCCGGCTACACGCCCGGCCTTGCCAACCGCTCAATCGTCTGGTTGTGCCGCGTCAGCAGCTCACACGCGTGCCCGATCTGCCGCGCGCGCAGGGCCTGCAGGATCAGCCGGTGATCCTGGTTGGTGCGCGGACGCCAGCCGGCATTGCGGGCCATCGCCAGCACGAGGCGCGAATTCGCGAGGCGTAGTCCGTCGAGGCTCGCCAGCAGCCGCGGCATCGCGCAGGGCGCGACCAGCGCGCGGTGGAAGGCGCGGTTCGCTGTCTCGAACTCCTGAATGGTCTCGGCATTGTCGGCTTCGATCAGCGCGAGCTCGATCGCGGCGAGATGCGTCGGCGTATAGCGCGGCGCGGCATTGCGCAGCGCGATCACCTCGAGCGCTGTGCGCATCTCGACGATCTCCCTGGTCGACTTCGCATCCAGCGGCGCCACCCGCACGCCGCGTCGCGGTGCCGCGACCACCAGATAGAGCGCCTCGAGCTGCCGGAATGCCTCGCGCACCGGCACGTGGCTGGAGTTGAACTCGCGCGCGACGTGGTCCTGCCGCAACGGCGCGTCGGGCGGCAGCGCACCGCTGACGATGCGATCGGTGATGGCTTCGGCGATCCGCTGAGCGGTGGTGAGATTCTCGTCGGGCATAGTCATAGATTATCTATCGAAAAAACCAATGCAGCGGAAGCTCTCGTCCGATACGGTGCTCAAATACAGAGAAATCATAGATAATATCTATGATAATCTATAAATTGGCGTGGAGCGAGCATGGTGGATCTAAGCGGTGCGGGCCCTGATCGAATGGCGGTTGGCAATGCCATCCGTCATGACTGGACCAGAGACGAGGCCGAGGCGCTCTACCGCCTGCCATTTCCGGACCTGATGTTCCTGGCGCAGTCGGCGCATCGCCAGCAGTTCGATCCCACCCGCGTCGAGACGGCGAGCCTGCTCAGCATCAAGACCGGCGGCTGCCCGGAGGATTGCGGCTACTGCTCGCAGAGCGCGCACTACGACACCGGGCTCAAGGCGACGAAGCTGCTGGATCGCGACGAGGTGGTCGCCACCGCGCGGCGTGCCAAGGCAGCGGGAGCCGAGCGCTTCTGCATGGCCGCGGCCTGGCGCAGTCCGAAGGACCGTGACCTCGATCAGGTCTGCGACATGGTCAGCGCAGTGAAGGGTCTCGGCATGGAGACCTGCGTCACGCTGGGCATGCTGACCCCGCCGCAGGCGGAGCGGCTCAAAGCGGCCGGGCTCGACTTCTACAATCACAATGTCGACACCTCGCCCGAATTCTACGACCGCATCATCACCACGCGCACGCTGCAGGACCGCATCGACACGCTCGCGCATGTGCGGCAGGCCGGCATCAAGGTGTGCTGCGGCGGCATCATCGGCATGGGCGAGGAGGTCGATGACCGGGTCGGCATGCTGGTGCTGCTGGCCAATCTCGCTGAGCATCCCGACAGCGTGCCGATCAATCTGTGGAACGAGGTGAAGGGCGTGCCGGTCAACGATACGGCCGCGCGCCCCGATCCGATTGCGCTCGTGCGATTGATCGCGGTCGCGCGGATCCTGATGCCGGCCAGCGTGGTGCGGCTGTCTGCCGGCCGCCAATATATGAGCGACGAGCTGCAGAGCCTGTGCCTGCTCGCCGGCGCCAACTCGATCTTCATCGGCGACGTGCTGCTGACCACGGCCAATCCGCAAGCCCAGCGCGACGCCGATCTGCTCGCGCGGCTCGGCATGACCTCGTCGCTGTCGGCGCGCCCGGCCGTGCCGGCCGCCGCGAGAGAGAGCGCGGACGCGCCGTCCCCAGCCTGATTCGAGCCTGATCGCGATCTCGGGGCGACCGCGCCCACGGAACTGCCTTGTCGTGCCGGTCCACGCCTGCGGCTGACCGAAACAGAGCGGAGCCATGCCTATGCCGTCCGACAGATTGGCGATCTATTCCGACGGTCTGCAGGGACTCGCGGCCGATGACCGGTTGCGGCGCCTCAGTCCACGGGCCGGTCTCGATTTCTCCTCCAACGACTATCTCGGTCTCGCACAGGCTCCGCGGATGAAGCGCGCGGTCGCCGCGGCCATGGAGGCCGGCACGCCGGTCGGTGCGGGCGGCTCGCGCCTGCTGCGGGGCAATTGCGAGGAGCACGAATGGCTCGAGGCGGAAGCGGCGCGCTTCTTCGGTGCCGAGAGTGCGCTGTTCTTCGGCTCCGGCTACATGGCGAACTTCGCCGTGCTCACCACGCTGCCGCAGCGCGACGACCTGCTGGTGCTCGATGCGCTGGTTCATGCCAGCACCCATGAAGGCGCGCGCGCCGGCCGTGCCGAGACGTGCCAGTTCATCCACAACAACGCCCAGTCGGCCGAGGACGCGATCCTGATCTGGCGCAGGGGCGGCGGGGTGGGCCGGCCCTGGATCGTCGTCGAAAGCCTCTACAGCATGGATGGCGATCTCGCGCCGCTGGCGGATTTGATCGCGATCGCCGAGCGCCACGATGCCTTTCTGCTGATCGACGAGGCCCATGCGACCGGGGTCCATGGCGCGCAGGGCCGCGGTCTTGCCGCAGCCTACGAGGGACGCGAGAGCATCGTGACCGTTCACACCTGCGGCAAGGCGTTGGGCGCCGCCGGCGCGCTGGTCACCGCAAGCCGCGTGCTGTGCGACACGCTGATCAATCGCTGCCGGCCTTTCGTCTTCAGCACGGCGCCGTCGCCGCTGATGGCGGTGGCGGTGATGGAAGCGCTTGCGATCCTGCGGGAAGAGCCGGAGCGGCAGCGGAGGCTGGCGCAGCTCGTCGCCTTCGCCCATCGCGCGATCGCCGCGCGCTTCGGTGAAAGCTGGTCGCCGTCGCAGATCATTCCCTGCATCGTCGGCGACAATGCGCGCGCGATGAACCTGGCTGCAGCGCTGCAGGCGCGGGGCTTCGACGTCCGCGGCATCCGCCCGCCGACGGTGCCGCCGGGCACGGCGCGGCTCAGGCTGTCGCTGACCTTGAATATCGACGAGGCGGCCATCGCGGCGCTGCTCGATGCGCTCGCCGACGAGATCGGAGGGCTGCGGCCATGACGCTGCGCATCGTGGTCACCGGGACCGACACCGGGATCGGCAAGACGGTGTTCGCCGCCGGCCTCACGGCGCTGCTCGGTGCCTGCTATTGGAAGCCGGTCCAGGCCGGCCTTGCCGAGGAGACGGATGCCCGCCGTGTCCAGCGGCTCGCCGAACTCGCCGACGACCGCGTGTTGCCTGAAGCCTATCGGCTGGCCGAGCCGGCCTCGCCGCATCGCGCGGCGCGCCTCGCAGGCATCAGCATCGATCCGCTCAGCCTCCGTCCTCCGCAGGCCGTCGGCCGGCCTGTCGTGATCGAGGGGGCCGGCGGGGTCATGGTGCCGCTCGATTCCGGAACGCTTTATCTCGATGTCTTCGCGCGCTGGCAGCTCCCGGTCGTGCTCTGCGCGCGCACCAGTCTCGGCACGATCAATCACTCGCTGCTGTCGCTGGCGGCGCTGCGCAGTTGCGGCATCGACGTGCTCGGCATCGCCTTCATCGGCGACGGCCACGACGACAACGAAGATACGATCTGCCGGCTCGGCGAGGTGAGGCGCCTCGGCCGGTTGCCCTGGGTCACGCCGCTGACGGCGCGATCGCTGCAGCAGGTGTTCGGTACTCAATTCCAGCGCACGGATTTCGAAGGATGACGCGCAACGCAGCCTCGCCGATCTGGCATCCCTTCACGCAGCATGCCCTCCAGCCCGAGATGACACCGGTCGCGCGCGGCGAGGGCGCCTATCTCTTCACCGCCGACGGCAGGCGGATCATCGATGCGATCGCGTCCTGGTGGGTGGTCACGCACGGCCATTGCCATCCGCATATCGTGCGCGCGATCCAGGATCAGGCCGAGCGGCTGGATCAGGTCATCTTCGCCGGTCATACCCATGAGCCGGCCGAGCAGGTTGCCGCCGGGCTGCTCGCGCTGGTGCCGCCGAGCCTCACGCACGTGTTCTTCTCCGACAGCGGCGCCACCAGCGTCGAGGTCGCGCTGAAGATGGCGCTCGGCTATTTCAGGAACATCGGCGAGTCGCGCACGCGCATCGTGGTGATGCAGCATTCCTATCACGGCGACACCATCGGCGCGATGTCGGTCGGCGCGCGCGGCGTGTTCAATGCGGCCTATGAGCCGCTGCTGTTCGACGTCGCCGTGGTCCCGTTTCCAGCGCAAGGCAGGGAACAGGCGACTCTGGATGCGCTCGCTACATTTTGCGAGAAGGACCGGCCGGCCGCCTTCATCGTCGAGCCCTTGGTGCTCGGCGCCGGCGGCATGCTGATGTATCCGGCCGCGGTGCTGCGCGAGATGCACCGGATCTGCAAGGCGTTCGGCGTGCTGTTCATCGCCGACGAGGTGATGACCGGCTGGGGCCGCACCGGCACGTTGTTCGCCTGCGAGCAGGCGGACATCGCCCCCGATATCGCCTGCTACGCTAAAGGACTGACTGGAGGCGCGATGCCGCTTGCGGTTACGCTGTGCAGTCCCGCCATCTTCGAGGCGCACTATTCGACCGACCGCGCCTGCACGTTCTTTCACTCCAGCTCCTACACGGCCAATCCGATCGCCTGCGCGGCGGCGAGCGCCAATATCGAGCTGTGGCGGCAGCCGCAGACGCGGGCCCGGGCCGCCGCCGTCGCGGCCGCGCAGGAGCGCTGCCTCGACCGCCTGCGTTACGACGAGCGATTTTCCGACCTGCGGCGCTGCGGCACCATCACCGCGCTCGATCTCCATGCCGACGAGCCGGGCTACCTCGCCGAGGTCGGCCCCAAGCTGCAGGCCTTCTTCCGCGACAGCGACGTCCTGCTGCGTCCGCTTGGCCACACGATCTACGTCATGCCGCCTTACTGCGTCACCGCCGGGGATGTCGAGACGGTCTATGCCGCCATCGACGAGGCCGTCGATCACGTGCTCTGAGGGGCTGTTGTGCGGACCACGATTTGCGCTCCGCGATCCCGCGCACTAGCATCGTGCCAACGTCGTTGCGGAGGAAGCGGTCATGAACGCGCCGGTCAGCGGAGATGGCACCAAGGAGTGCAAGGAGGCCAGCGCAGCCGTGGGCGCGGCGCAGCAGGCCTTGCTGGAAGCGCTGCCGTTCGGCGACACGGCCGATTTCGATGATGCCGCGCGCGGCTTTCTCGGCACGATCGATCAGGCCAAGGTGGCGACGGCGCAGGGGCGCACCGTCTGGAGCCTCGCGCCTTACGGCTTCCTTGATGCGGAGCAGGCGCCGCCGACCGTCAATCCCAGTCTGTGGCGGCAGGCGAAGCTCAACATGCATCACGGCCTGTTCGAGGTCGTGCCCGGCGTGTACCAGGTGCGTGGGCTCGACATCGCCAACATGACGCTGATCGAGGGGGACACCGGCGTGATCGTGGTCGACACGCTTACCTCGATCGAGGGCGCGCAGGCTGCATTGGAGCTGTACTACCAGCACCGCGGCGTCAGGCCGGTCACGGCGGTGATGTTCACGCATACCCACACCGATCATTGGGGCGGCGCGCGCGGCGTGGTCGACGATGATGCCCTGGCCAGCGGCCGCGTGCCGCTGATCGCGCCGAACCTGTTCATCGAGCATGCGGTCTCCGAGAACATCATCGCCGGCCCCGCGATGCTGCGGCGGGCGCAATATCAGTTCGGGCCGCTGCTCGCGAAGGGTCCGAAGGGCCATGTCGATTGTGGGCTCGGCAAGACCATGGCGGCGGGGGCCGTTGCGTTGTTGCGGCCGACCGACCTGATCATGGCGACCGGGGACACCCGGGTCATCGACGGTCTCACCTTCGAATTCCAGATGGCGCCGAACAGCGAGGCACCGGCGGAGATGCATTTCTTCGTGCCGCGCTATGGGCTCCTGAACCTCGCGGAGAACTGCACGCACAACTTCCACAACCTGCTGCCGTTTCGCGGCGCCGACGTGCGCGACGCGCTGGCGTGGTCGAAATATCTCGGCGAGGCGCTGCAACTGTGGGGCGGCAAGGCGGAGGTGATGTGCGGCCAGCATCATTGGCCGATATGGGGCGCGAGCCGTGTCGACGGCATGATCCGCGAGCAGCGCGACCTCTACAAGTTTGCCCACGACCAGACGGTGCGGCTGATGAATCATGGCCTGACCGCAAGCGAGATCGCCGAGCAGATCAGGCTGCCCCGGAGCCTCGAAGGGGCATGGCATGCGCGCGGCTATTACGGCCACATCCGCCACAACGTGAAGGCGATCTACCAGAAATATCTCGGCTGGTATGATGCCAATCCGGTCAATCTCGATCCGCTGCCGCCGGTCGAGGCCGGCCGGAAATACGTCTCCTATATGGGCGGGGCCGAGGCGCTGCTGGCGCGGGCGCGCGCGGACTTTGCCAACGGCGAATTCCGCTTCGTCGCGCAGGCCGTGGGTCATCTCGTCTTCGCCGAGCCGGACAATGCCGAGGCGCGCGCGCTGCTGGCCGACACGCTGGAGCAGCTCGGCTATGCCGCCGAGAGTGCGACCTGGCGCAATGCCTATCTGTTCGGCGCGCAGGAGCTGCGCCAGGGTATGCCGGAGGTTCCGGCCCGGCCCGGCCTGCCGCGCGAGACGCTGGCGGCGCTGCGCACCGAGCAGCTATGGGACGTGCTCGGGGTCAGGCTGAACGGGCCCAAGGCGGAGGGCAAGCACATCGTGCTGAACTGGACGTTCACCGACACCGGCGAGCGCTTCGTGCTCACCTTGCAGAATTGTGCGCTGACCTATGCGGTCGGCGTGCAGGCGTCGACCGCCGATGCGGGGTTCACGCTGGCGCGTTCGACGCTTGATGCGGTCATTGCCAAGGCCACGAGCTTTCCGGAAGCGGTCGCCGCCGGAAAGATCAGCTTCGCGGGCAATCCGATGCGGCTGGCCGAGCTGATGTCGCTGATGGATGAGTTCCCGCGCATGTTCGAGATCGTCGAGCCGAAACGGGGCGCCGTGACCTGAGTTGAGGCGGAGGCCGGGTTGCCGACTTGCCCGGCCTCCTCGTGCTATTCGGCGCTGCTGACCAGCCGGATACGCGGCTTCGCGATGTCGATCAGGCTGCGATACGCGGCGAGATAATCGAGCGCCATGCGGCGCGCGGTGAAGCGGCGCTCGAACTGCTCGCGCACGCGGGCGCGGCTCAGGTCGGGCAGGCGATTGACGGCCGCGACCGCGCTGAGCTCGTCCTCGACGATGAAGCCGGTCACGCCGTCGTCGATCACTTCTGGAACCGAGCCGCGGTTGTAGGCGATCACGGGCGTGCCGCAGGCCATCGATTCGATCATCACGAGGCCGAACGGCTCCGGCCAATCGATCGGCAACAGCAGTCCGAGCGCGCCAGACAGGAACTCCGGCTTCTCACGATCGCCGATCTCGCCAATGAACTCGACGAGCGGATTGTCGTGGATCAAGGGACGGATCGTCTGCTCGTAATAGTCTTGGTCAGCGCGATCGACCTTGGCCGCGATCTTCAGCGGAATCCCGCAGCGCATGGCGATCTTGATGGCACGGTCGACACCCTTTTCCGGGGCGATGCGTCCGAGCACGGCGAGATAGCTCGGCCTCACCGGCTTGGGCATCAGGAGCGTTGCGGGCAGTCCATGCAGCACGGTGCGCACCCAGTTCGCATTCGGCACCGGCCGGCGCTGTGAGTCCGAGATCGAGACGACGGGAACATCCTTGAAGACCGAGAACACCGGCTGGTGCTCCGGAAGATCGAGCCTGCCGTGCAAGGTGGTCAGGAACGGTGTGGGTTGCCGGTGGAACAGGGAGAACGGGTAGTAGTCGAGGTGGAAGTGCAGAATGTCGAACTGTTCGTCGTCGCATTGCTGCCGGACGTTTTCGAGCATCACCATGTGCAGCGCGTTCGGATCCCTCACCGAGCCGTCGAGGCGCAAAGCTCTCGGCCATGTTGGAGAGAGCTTCGCTGAGGTCTGAGAATCGCCGCTGGCGAACAGGGTGACGTCGTGTCCGAGGGCAACGAGCTCCTCGGTCAACCAATGAACGACCCGCTCAGTGCCGCCGTAGAGCTTCGGAGGCACGGCCTCCGTCAATGGAGCTATTTGCGCAATGCGCATCTCATCGTCTCCTGTTCGTGACCGATCATGGATGAATCCCCAATGGCACCGGCACTGCCACAGCGGGAACGTTGTCGCACGTGCGAAGTTCCATTCACGCGATCACTCTTTCTTCGACACAACGTGTTCCGCGCCGTCTCATTGATGCCATCCCCGCTCTCCAACGCTGCCGCCGCGGCATCACCGGAGGGCAGGGTTGCGCTGCGAAGGCGCACGGAACCGGAGAAATGGTTCATCGTTCATCTGGCCCCATCAGGTGTCGCCACGACCTCGCTCATCAAGGGGAAGACCATGGATCAGCTTTCAGGCTACGCGCACCGACCCTTTCCCTTCGTGATGCGCTATCTGCGCAAGCGTCCCACCGCCCATCTCGTCATCCTGATGGCCGTCATCGGTGCGGTTGCCTGTTCGGTAGGCACGCAATATGGCGTGAAATCCCTCGTCGACAGCCTCTCCGCCGGGCCTGCGGGCGGCGGCAACGTCTGGGCCGCGTTCGTGCTGCTGATGGCGCTGATCGCGACCGACAACATTCTGTGGCGCGTCGCCAGCTGGATCGCGAGCTTCACCTTCGTCCGTGTCACCGGAGATCTCCGGCGCGACATCTTCCGTCATCTCACCGGGCATTCGCCGAGCTATTTCGGCGACCGTTTGCCCGGCATGTTGTCGAGCCGCATCACAGCGACGTCGAACGCCGTGTTCACCGTCGAGAACATGTTCGTCTGGAACGTCTTGCCGCCATGCCTCGCCACCGTCGCGGCGATCTGTCTGATCGGAACCGTGAGCGGCCCGATGGCCATCGGCCTGCTGCTGATCTCGGCGATGATGGTGGCGGCGATGTTCCGTCTGGCGGCCGCCGGCAAACCGCTGCATGACGATTTCGCCGACAAGGCGGCCATGGTCGACGGCGAGATGGTCGACGTGATCTCGAACATGCCGCTGGTGCGCGCGTTCTGCGGCCTGCGCCACGAGCACGACCGATTCGATGCGACCGTCGACCGGGAGCTCGAGGCGCGCGGGCGCAGTCTTCGCTACCTCGAGAAGCTGCGCATTCTGCACGCGACGGTCACGATCGTGCTGACGGTCGCGCTGATGGCGTGGGCGATCTCGCTGTGGCAGCGGGGCGGGGCGACGACGGGCGACGTCGTGCTGGTCTGCACGCTCGGCCTCTGCATTCTCAACGCGACGCGCGATCTGGCGGTCGCGCTGGTCGACGTCACCCAGCACGTCGCGCGCATGAGCGAGGCGATCGCGACCCTGCTGCAGCCGCACGAGCTGCGCGATCACCCCGAGGCTGAGCCGCTGGTCAAGAGCGGTGCGGCCATCGCCTTCGACAACATCACCTTCCACTATCCAGGCGGCCACAAGCTGTTCGACAATTTCACGCTGCGTCTGCAGCCGGGCCAGCGCGTGGGCCTGGTCGGACAGTCCGGCGGCGGCAAATCGAGCCTATTCACGCTGCTGCAACGGTTCTATGATCCGCAAACCGGGCACATCAGGATCGATGGTCAGGACATCGCCAAGGTCACCCAGCAGAGCCTGCGCGAGGCGATCTCGGTGGTTCCGCAGGACATCTCGCTGTTCCATCGCTCCATTCTGGAGAACATTCGCTACGGACGTCCGAGTGCGACCGACGACGAGGTGTTGCGGGCGGCGATCGCGGCGCGCTGCGACTTCGTCGAGACGCTGCCGGAAGGATTGCAGACGATGGTCGGGGATCGCGGCGTCAAGCTGTCGGGCGGGCAGCGCCAGCGCATCGCGATCGCGCGGGCGTTCCTCAAGGACGCGCCGATCCTGCTGCTCGACGAGGCCACGGCTGCGCTCGACAGCGAGTCCGAGGAGGCCATCCGCGAGGCGTTGAGTCGGCTGATGCGCGGCCGCACCGTCATCGCGATCGCGCATCGGCTCGCGACCTTGCGGAATTTTGACCGCGTGGTGGTGCTGAAATCGGGCAGGATCATCGAGGACGGCGCGCCCGACCGGCTGATGCAGGACGAGGGCCCGTATCGGGATCTCGTGACCCAGGAGATGAACCGGCTCGCCAAGTTCGCCGCCTGATCGTAGCGTCGGGTCGCGTCGAGAACGTGCACTCTCGGTTGTCTGGGCACTTCAATATCGCATGAGGCCAACATGTCCGCCGAAGTCGCAAGCACACTGTCGTTGATCACCCAGACGGACGAGCCTGCCGAGCAGCCGTTCTATATTCCCATGACGGGGCCGGCGTCCCGGCCGCGGCGCTCGCTCAAGCACGACGATACGTTCATCGTCCTCGACGGCCATGGCGACATCGGCGCCTCGGCCGGCGGACCGGACGGTCTCTTCAACGCTGATACGCGCTATCTCGCGCGGCTCGAATTGACGCTGGACGACGTTCAGCCCCTGCTGCTCGGCTCGAGCCTGCGCGACGACAACTCCGCGCTGACCGTCGATCTCACCAATCCCGACATCTACAGCCAGGGCCGCCTGGTGCTGCCGAAGGATATGCTGCACATCGTGCGCACGATCTTTCTGTGGCATGGCACGGCCTATCAGCGCATCGGGCTGCAGAACCATGGCGATCGCCATGCCAGCTTCGATCTCAAGCTGACATTCGACAATGATTTTGCCGACCTTTTCGAGGTGCGAGGCACCGTGCGGCCGCGGCGCGGCATCGGCTTGAGCCGGCTGGTGGACCCGTCCGAGGTGGTCCTGCACTATCGCGGCCTGGACAATGTCCTGCGCACCACCGACGTGAGCTTCGATCCGCGTCCGACGCATCTCACCGTCAATGTCGCAACCTATCATTTCGACCTTGCCCCGCAGGAATCGGCCTCGCTGTTCGTGGCCGTGATGTGCAACGCCAAGGCCGGCGAGCGGCCCCGGCGCTTCTTCCGCAGCCTGCTCGCCCATCGCCGAGAGATGCGCCGATGCACCGTTGGCGCCGCCAGCATCGAGACCTCCAACGACATCCTCAACGAGGTGCTGTGCCAGGCAGCGGCCGATCTGAACATCCTGATGACGGATACGCCGGAGGGGCGTTATCCCTATGCCGGCATTCCCTGGTATTCGACCACATTCGGTCGCGACGGGCTGATCACCGCGATGCAGATGCTGTGGGTCGATCCGCGCATTGCCCGCGGCGTCCTGCGCCGGCTCGCCGTGCATCAGGCGCGCACGACCGATCCGCTGTCCGATGCCGAGCCCGGCAAGATCCTGCACGAGATGCGCGGCGGCGAGATGGCGGCGCTGCGTGAGGTGCCGTTCGGCTGCTATTATGGCAGCGTCGATTCCACGCCGCTGTTCGTGCTGCTCGCCGGGCTCTATATCGAGCGCACCGGCGACATCGACACCCTGAGGGAGCTATGGCCGGCGATCGAGCTGGCGTTGCGCTGGATCGACGGCCCCGGCGATCCCGATCGCGATGGCTTCGTGGAATATCAGCGCGCCTCCGAGCAGGGGCTCGCCAACCAGGGCTGGAAGGACTCCTACGACGCGGTGTTCCATGCCGATGGACGTCTCGCGGAAGGTTACATCGCGCTTGCGGAGGTGCAGGGCTATGTGTTTGCCGGCAAGCAGCTGGCGGCGCGTTGCGCCCGTCGGCTCGGCAAGGCCGAGATGGCGGACCGGCTCCAGGCCGAGGCCGCTGATCTCGCGGAACGGTTCGAGGACGCCTTCTGGTGCGAGGATCTGAACACCTATGCGCTCGCGCTCGACGGCCACAAGCAGCCCTGCCGCGTCCGGACGTCCAACGCCGGGCAGCTGCTGTTCAGCGGCATGGTGCGCGAGGATCGCGCCCGCAAGCTTGCCGCCGAACTGCTGCGGCCGCATTTCTTCTCGGGCTGGGGCATCCGCACGGTGGCCTGCGGCGAAGCGCGCTACAATCCGATGTCCTATCACGACGGATCGATCTGGCCGCACGACAACGCGCTGATTGCGCTCGGCCTGTCCCGCTATGGCCTGAAGCATGCGGTCGAGCAGGTGTTCGGCGGCCTGTTCGAAGCAGCGTCCTACATGGATCTGCGCCGGCTGCCGGAGCTGTTCTGCGGCTTCCGGCGCGAGAAGCATCGCGGCCCGACGCTCTATCCGGTGGCCTGCGCGCCGCAGGCCTGGGCCAGCGCGACGCCGTTCACCTTGCTCGAGGCGGCGCTCGGGCTCGAGTTCGACGCCGCGCGCGGCGAGATCCGCCTGCGCAATCCGCGGCTGCCGGCGTTCCTGGACTGGGTGGTGCTGCGCGATCTCAGGCTCGGCAACTCGACGATCGACCTGCGGATTCGCCGCCATGGCGAGGACATCTCCATGGAGGTGCTGCGCCGGCGCGGTCAGATCCAGGTCTCGCTGGTGCTGGCGCAATGATGGCGCTGAAACACGCTCTCCGCCGAGCTGCTCGCAGCTGCCTCCTCATGCTGCCGCTGCTGATCGGTCTGCATGCGACCCATGGGCATGCGCAGCAGCCGTCGCCGACACCGCCCGCCAAGGATGCGGCGGCGCCCGCGAAAGAGCCGGCACCACCCCCTTCGGTCACGATCCTCGGCGCGCGCGACGCGCATGGCGTGCTCGGTCGCGACGTGCGCAGCTCGACCGGCGAGGACATGGGCCACATCGTCGACGTCATCGTCGATCTCACCGGCACGGTGCGCGCCGCGGTGATCGATTTCGGCGGCTTCCTCGGCGTCGGCAGCCGCAAGATCGTGGTCGACTGGACCGCGCTCGATTTCAAGCACATCGCCGAGAAGAGCGACCAGGTCACGCTCGACCTCACCAAGGAGCAGGTGAAGGCCGCGCCCGAATACAAGGAGGACAAGCCCGTCGTGGTGCTCGGCGCGTCCGGCAAGCTGTCTCCCTGGGATTTCGATCATTGAGTTGATGGGTGAAATTGCCGGTCCGGCCTGCGCGTGCAGCGGAACGCGGTGGGGATGTTCTGTCCCGTCAGCCTCATGAGTTGAGATGTGAGAGCCATGCCGATTGCACGGCCGTCCAGATCACCTGACCGGGAGCCCGAGCCTGGCGGCGCGGCAGAGGCGGGCGCGCGTCCGGATGTCGGGCTGGATCATGGCCAGACGACTGCGAGACCTGCGCCGTCGCGGCAGAGCCTGCGCGGGCTGGACTGGTTCATCTTCTTCCTGGCCGACGTGCAGACCGGCTTCGGTCCCTTCATCGCGGTCTATCTGACGACGCAGAAATGGACGCAGGCGCAGATCGGCCTGGTGCTGTCGATCGGCGGCATCGTCGGGCTGATCGGGCAGATGCCGGGCGGCGCGATCATCGATGCGGCCAGATCCGAGCGCCGCGTCGCCGGCCTTGCCATCGCGGCCATCGGCGGCTGCGCGCTGGCCTATGCCGCTTGGCCGATCTTTCCCGTGGTCGCGGCTGCCGCAACGTTGCATGCGGCGGCGAGCTGCGTGCTGGGACCCGCGATCGCGGCGATCAGCCTCGGCCTGGTCGGGCCGCGCGGCATGGCGGAGCGGCTCGGCCGCAATGCGCGGTTCGCGTCGCTCGGCAATGGCGTGGCCGCGGCCGTGATGGGCACCTGCGGCTATCTGCTGTCCAGCCGCGCCGTGTTCCTGGTCACCTTCATTCTCGCCTTTCCGACGCTGATCGCGTTGTCGCGAATCCGCGAGCGCGAGATCGACGTCGCGCGGGCGCACGGCCGGGCCGATCACGAGGACAAGGAGGTCGCGCGGCTGTCGAATCTGCTCGGCCTGTTGCGTCAGCGCGCGCTGCTCGTCTTCGCGCTCGGCGTGTTCCTGCTGCAACTCGCCAATGCGGCGATGCTGCCGCTGATGGCCGGCGTAGTGACGACGAAATCGAGCGAATGGGCGCCGATGCTGATCGCGTTCTGCATCGTGGTGCCGCAGGCGATCGTGGCGCTGACCTCGCCCTCGGTCGGCGCGGTGGCGCAGCAATGGGGCCGCAGGCCGCTGCTGATGCTGGGGTTTGCCGCGCTCGCGATGCGCGGCGCGCTGTTCGCGGTCGTGCACGATCCCTACGTGCTGGTGGCGGTGCAGATCTTCGACGGCGTCACCGCGGCCGTCTTCGCCGTGATGATTCCACTCACGGTGGCCGACGTCGCCTTCGGCAGCGGGCACTTCAATCTGGCGCAGGGAATTGTCGGGACGGCGTCGGGGATCGGCGGATCGCTGTCCACCGTCGTCGCCGGCTTCGCCAGCGACCGCTACGGCAGCGCCACTGCCTTCATGGGTCTGTCGGGCGTGGCGCTGACAGGTCTTCTTCTGATCGCGCTGCTGATGCCCGAGACCGGGCACCGCCGGCGCAGGGCGTGAACGGGCAGGGCGCCTCAGGCGTCCATGCTGCGCAGGCGCTGGCGGTTGCGCAGCACGATCTGGCGGGCACCGGAGAAGCCGAGAACGCCCTGGCTGTGCAACTGCGACAGCGCGCGCGACACAGTCTCCAGGGTCAGGCCGAGATAGTCGCCGATATCGCGGCGGCACATCGGCAGCGCCATCATGCCGGCGACGGCGAGGCGGCGGTCCATCTCGAGCAGGAAGGTGGCGACGCGCTCCATCGCGGTCTTGCGGCCCAGCAGCAGCATGTGGTCCTCGGCATGGCGGAGATCGCCGGCCGTCATGGTCCAGAGCTTGCGGGCGACCGTGACGTCGACGCCGGCGGCCTGTTCAAGGCTGCGGCGCTTCACCAGGCGCACAGTGGTGTCGATGATGGCTTCGGCGGCGAGACGGTGCATGGAGCCGAATTCGAGGCCGAAAACGTCCCCTGGAAGATGGAAGGCGCCGATCTGGCGGCGGCCGTCGGAGAGCAGCTTGTAGCTGCGAACAGCGCCGGAGATCACCTGGTAGACGTACTCGGCCGGCTCATCCTCGCCATAGATCTCCTCGTCCTTCTTGTACGAGAACTCGCTGGCGATCAGCCCGGTGTGGCCGGTGATCTCGGCAAAGGGATTGGCCGCAGGAGAGGGGACGGTGTGGGGAACGTTGGTGCTGACGACCGAATTGATAACCGACTGATTGAGCATGACCATCTCCTTACGGCGGATGGCGATGTGGTACACGGCGGCTCCCGTTAAGGACATTTCGCGCGATATCTTAAGGGGGGTCCCTTACGTAGATATACGTAGGCCGGCCGGGTCAGGAGACGCGCTGTGCGGTACCCGAATGGTCGTTGGCGATCGCTTTGCGGATCCGCTTCACCAGATTGTCGTCGAGCAGCGGCTTGAGCAGGAAATCCTGGATCCCGACCGCCGCCGCGCGCGCCGCAAGCCTGTCATCGTAATGGCCGGTGATCAGCACCACCGGAGCGGTGGCGCCCTGCTTGCGCAACCGTTCGGCGAGCTCGACCCCGTTGATCTCCGGCATCTTGTAGTCGACCACGAAGCAGTCGACGGGCGCGTGGTCGGAGGCCTTGAGCAGCGCGGTGCCGCTGCGAAACGTGCGCACGTCGAAGCCGTCAGCCTCCAGCAGGAAGCGCAGCGAGCCGAGGACGTCAGCATCGTCGTCGGCTACGTAGACCGTAAGTTTTGTGTGAGCCGACATCGCACGTGCCGCGAGAATGTGATGTTGAACCGAGGCACAACATAACACTCGATTCTGTCAAGGTATCTTGATCTAGCTCAATCCTTCAGCGCGCCTGCGCGCATCGCCAGGCGCACCAGCTCGGAGAGGCTGTTCGCTCCCATCTTGGTCATCACGTTGGCCCTGTAGACCTCGATGGTGCGCGGACTGATGTCGTATTCGCGCGCGATCAGCTTGTTGGAGAGCCCGGCCATCAGCCCATCCATCACCTGTCGCTCCCGGGGGCTCAGGCTGGCGACGCGTGCCAGGACATCCTGCGTGACCGATTCGTTCTTCGCGGCCGGCTCGGCCTGCTGGACGGCCGTTTCGATCATGGCAACCAATCGCTCGTCCTCGAATGGCTTCTCCAGAAAATCGACCGCGCCGAGCTTCATCGCCTCGACCGCGAGCGGCACGTCGCCATGGCCGGTCATCACCAGGATCGGAAAGCTGCTGCCGGCGGCCTTCATGCGCTTGAGCAGCTCGATGCCGTCGATGCCGGGCATCCGCACGTCCGAGACGACGCAGCCGAAAGGAAGCGTCGGCAGTCGGCCGAGGAAGACCTCCGCGTTCTCGAACAGCGTGACGTCGAAGCCTGATGAATCGAGCAGGAAGTTGAGCGAATCCCGCATCGCCTCGTCGTCGTCGATCACATAGACCTTGGCCCGTTCAGCCATCGTGCTCAACCCTGGTCGAGGCCGCCGGCAGGGTGAAGCGGAACGTCGCTCCGCCCGCCTCGTTGTTCTCGGCCCACATGCGCCCCCCGTGGGCCTCGATGATGGACCGGCTGATCGAGAGGCCGACTCCCATTCCAGTGTCCTTGGTGGTGAAGAAGGTCTTGAAGAGGTTGGGCATGACGTCGTCGTGGAATCCCGTTCCGGTATCGGAGACCGAGACCTCGATCAAGTCGTCGCCGAGTCTGCGATTTGTCGCACTGAGCTCGCGGCGTCCGGAATGAGACATCGCCTCGAGCGCATTGCGGAACAGATTGACCAGGACCTGCTGGATCTGGACCCGGTCGGCGAGCACGAGGTCGGCCTCCGGATTGAGCTGGAAGCGCAACTGGACGTTCTGCTCGCGGGCGCCGGAAAGGCCGAGCGCGCCGGCTTCCTCGATCAGCTTCGACAGGCTCTCGACCCGCTTCTCCGATTCGCCGCGCGAGACGAAGTCGCGCAGACGGCGGATGATCTGGCCGGCGCGAATCGCCTGCTCGGCGGCGCGGTCCATCGCGCTCTCGATCTTGGGCGTGTTCGGATCGCCGCTGCCAGCCAGCAGCCGGCGCGAGCCTTTCATGTAATTGCTGATCGCGGCGAGCGGCTGGTTCAGCTCATGCGCCAGCGCCGAGGCCATCTCGCCCATGGCGCTGAGGCGCGACACGTGGACCAGCTCCGACTGCAATTCGCGCAGCCGCGCCTGGGTCTGCTGATGCTCGGTGAGATCATGGGCGAAGCCGGTGAAATAGGGCTTGCCGCCGGACTGCATCTCGCCGATCGACAGATGCATCGGGAATGTCGTGCCGTCGCGGCGGCGGCCGGTCACGATACGGCCGATACCGATGATACGGCGCTCGCGGCTGGCGTGGTAGCGGGTGAGGTAGCCGGCATGGCGGGAGCGGTCCGGCTCGGGCATCAATTCACTGACGTCGAGGCCGACCGCCTCCGCCTCGGTGAGGCCGAACATGCGCTCCGCCGCGGAGCTGAAGAACTGGATCGTACCGCTGCCGTCGATCACGATCATCGCGTCCGGCACGGTGTCCAGGATCGAGCGGAAATGCTGCTCGCGCAGCCGCAGCGTCTCCTCCAGCCGCTTCTCCTGGTCGATGTCGAGGGCGATGCCGCGCAGGCGGTGCGGTGTGCCGGCCTCGTCGGGGACCACGCCGGCAAGCACGCGAATCCAGTGGCCGCTGCCGGACATCTTGAACGACATGTCGAACCCGGTGCTCTGACGGCGCGAATCCTCGATCGCCGCCTCAACCGGCGCGCGATCCTCGGGCGCCAGCAGCGCCAGGAAGGAGCCGTAGGTCACCGGCTCGTCGGCCGCCACGCCGAACAGCTTCCGCGTCGTCACCGACCAGTAGAACTCGCCCGAGGCCAGATCGAGATCCCACGCGCCGAAGCCCAGCGTCCGAGCGTCGTCGGGCCTGGCGGATGCATCCGGGAAGGGTTGGGTGAAGCCGCGCAATTCGAAGCCTTTGATCGATTCGCCGTTGTTCGATTCGCCGTTATCGCCGCAGCCGGGAGGCCGACCACCGCGGTATCCTATACCAGATTGCGCCCCTGCAACCCGGCCCGACTTAAACTTTGGTTCGACAATTCAAGGCTTTCTCCGATCCTGGGCCGGGTTCCAACGGTGTCCTGCCGCCCGTGCTTCACCGCCGCACCTTGATCTATCTCATCACGGCAGGTGATTTCACCTCTAAGAGCTGCATGGAAGCAATGTTTGGAGAGACGGGATGACGTTCGCGACTGTGATGGTGAGCCTTGCGCTCAGTCAGCCGAATGAGGCCCGCCTTCAGGTCGCGGCCGACCTTGCGGCGCGCTTTGACGCGGGTGTCATCGGCGTGGCGGCTGCGGAATTCGCGCCGCCGCTCTACTTCACGACCGGCGAGCAGGCGCAGGATCTGATCGAGCAGGGCGAGGCCGCGCTGCGGAATCGACTGGCCGAGCTCGAACAGCAGTTCCGCACCGCCGTTGGTGACCGGGCTGCGTCGTTGAGCTGGCGCGGCGCTGTCGATTTTCCCGCGCGCCATGTGCTGGCGCAGGCCCGTGCCGCCGACATTCTCGTCACCGGCAGCGTGCCGCCCGGGATGTCCGATGCGTTCGCGGTCGCCAATCCCAAGGATCTCGTCATGCAGGCCGGGCGCCCGCTGCTCGTGGTGCCGGACAACGTCAGCTCGCTCGATCTTGGGACCGTGCTGGTGGCCTGGAAGGAGACATCGGAGGCGCGCCGGGCCCTGACCGATGCCCTGCCGCTGCTCGCCAAGGCGAGCGGCGTCGTGGTCGTCGAGATCCTGGAGAACACCTCGGAATATGACGCCTGCGCAGCGCGTCTTGCGGACGTGGTCGCATGGCTCGGCCGTCACAAGATCGTCGCATCGGCGCGCGTCGCGGAGCCAGGGCAGGGACGGAACGTTGTGGCCACGCTCGACGCCGTCGCCGCCGATCTTTCGGCAGGCCTCGTGGTGGCCGGCGCCTATGGCCATTCCCGGTTCCGCGAGCTCGTGCTCGGCGGGGTTACCGAGCATCTGATGACGCGCAGTGAGCGTTGCGTTCTGCTGTCGCACTGAAATTCGACCCGCTCCATTCGAGAACAGGATTGCCGCCTTGTACAGATTTCTCGAGGAAACCGCCGGCAACTACATGACGCGCAACGTCACGACCGTGAGCCGGGAGACGACGATCCGCGAGCTCGGCGAGATGTTCGACCGCGACGATTTCAACACCTACCCCGTCGTCGAGAACGACGAGGTGATCGGCATCGTCACCAAGTTCGACGTGCTGAAATGCTTTGCCTTCACGCCGAATCAGATGCTGCCGCGCTACAGCGACCTGATGAACCGGACGGTCGCCGACGTGATGACGTCCGAGTTCATCTACGTCAGGCCGGATACGAAGCTGACGCGCGTGCTGCAGTTGATGGTCGAGCATCGCATCCGCAGCCTTCCCGTGACCGATGCCGACAACCGCGTGGTCGGGATCGTCGCCCGCGAGGACATCGTGCGAGCGCTGGCGGCTGCCGCCAAGGATTGAGCGCGGCGCGCTGAGCCCGAAGCCTGCTACGAACGTCTAATGACGGCCGGCATGCATCGCTGCATGCCGGCCGTCGCCGTGTCTGCGACCGAAACCGCGTCGTCGTGCAACACTCCGCCTGTTTACCGGCGAACCGGTCGCAAAGTTGATTTCGATCAATTCCACGTGTGAACGATTGTGGTTGCTGGGCTCGTGTTCTTTCAGCGAGATTCCGCATGAGCGC
This sequence comes from Bradyrhizobium sp. SZCCHNS3016, assembly GCF_032484535.1. Lineage (NCBI taxonomy): Bacteria > Pseudomonadati > Pseudomonadota > Alphaproteobacteria > Hyphomicrobiales > Nitrobacteraceae > Bradyrhizobium > Bradyrhizobium sp. SZCCHNS3016. The sequence continues at coordinate 68,366 of NZ_JAUETE010000009.1, read as the reverse complement.
GTCCTCATCCACAAAATCCATGACCATCGGCGAAAGTGGCTTGTCGCTCACTTTTGCCGTCACCGCCTTCCTGTGCGTCTTCGCTGCGGCGAAGGCACTGGATACGGCCTTCGCGTTCCACGCCTCGCTCGCGGCTGCCGCCAGCGCGGCGTCCGTCTTCTTCATCCTCAACCGCTACTTCGAGCGCGGCGAGCTGCCTCCGCAGGAGATCAATGGTCGGCCGAACTACAATCTCGGTCCGATCAAGTTCGCCTCGTTCATGTCGATGTTCTGGGGCATCGCCGGCTTCACGGTCGGCCTCATCATCGCCTCGCAACTGGCCTGGCCCGCGCTGAACTTCGACCTGCCATGGACCAGCTTCGGCCGCCTGCGGCCGCTGCATACCTCGGCGGTGATCTTCGCGTTTGGCGGCAACGTGCTGCTGGCGACGTCGTTCTACGTCGTGCAGCGGACCTGCCGCGTGCGCCTCGCCGGCGATCTTGCGCCCTGGTTTGTGGTGATCGGCTACAACTTCTTCATCCTGATCGCGGGCACGGGCTATCTGCTCGGTGTTACCGAGGGCAAGGAGTACGCCGAGCCCGAATGGTACTCGGATCTTTGGCTGACGATCGTCTGGGTGGTCTATCTGCTGGTCTTCCTGACGACGATCATCAAGCGCAAGGAGCCGCACATCTTCGTGGCGAACTGGTTCTACCTTGCCTTCATCGTCACGATCGCGGTTCTGCACCTCGGCAACAATCCGGCGCTTCCGGTGTCGCTGTTCGGCTCGAAGTCCTACATCGCCTGGGGCGGCGTGCAGGATGCGATGTTCCAGTGGTGGTACGGCCACAACGCGGTCGGCTTCTTCCTGACCGCCGGCTTCCTCGCCATCATGTACTACTTCATCCCGAAGCGGGCTGAGCGACCGGTCTATTCCTACCGGCTGTCGATCATCCACTTCTGGGCGCTGATCTTCCTCTACATCTGGGCCGGCCCGCACCATCTGCACTATACGGCGCTGCCGGACTGGACGCAGACCCTGGGCATGACCTTCTCGATCATGCTGTGGATGCCCTCCTGGGGCGGCATGATCAACGGCCTGATGACCCTGTCGGGAGCGTGGGACAAGCTGCGGACGGACCCCGTGCTGCGCATGCTGGTCGTGTCGGTCGCCTTCTACGGCATGTCGACCTTCGAAGGTCCGATGATGTCGATCAAGGTGGTCAACTCGCTCAGCCACTACACCGACTGGACCATCGGTCACGTGCACTCCGGTGCGCTTGGCTGGGTCGGCTTCGTCTCCTTCGGCGCGCTGTACTGCCTGGTGCCGTGGATCTGGAACCGCAAGGGTCTCTATAGCCTCAAGCTCGTGAACTGGCACTTCTGGACGGCCACGCTGGGCATCGTGCTCTACATCTCCGCGATGTGGGTCTCGGGCATCCTGCAAGGTCTGATGTGGCGGTCCTACACGGCGCTCGGCTTCCTCGAATACTCGTTCATCGAGACCGTCGAGGCGATGCACCCCTTCTACATCATCCGTGCCGCCGGTGGCGCGCTGTTCCTGATCGGCTCACTCATCATGGCCTACAATCTCTGGATGACGGTCCGTGTCGGTGAGGAAGAAGTTCAGTCGCCCGTCGCCCTTCAGCCGGCGGAGTGAGGTATCAACCATGTCTTTCTGGCAACGACACCAAGTCTTCGAGAAGAACTCGATCATCCTGGTCATCGGCATCCTGCTGGTGATCGCGATCGGCGGCCTCGTCGAGATCACTCCGCTCTTCTACCTGAAGAGCACGATCGAGGCGGTCGACGGCGTGCGTCCCTATACGCCGCTCGAGCTGGCCGGCCGCAACATCTACGTCCGCGAGGGCTGCTATCTCTGCCATTCGCAGATGGTTCGTCCGCTGCGCGACGAAGTGGAACGCTATGGCCACTTCTCGCTCGCCGCGGAGAGCATGTACGACCATCCGTTCCAGTGGGGCTCCAAGCGCACGGGTCCTGACCTTGCCCGCGTCGGCAACAAGTACTCCGACGACTGGCATGTCACCCACCTGACTAACCCGCGCGCCATCGTCCCGCAATCGATCATGCCCGGCTATCCCTTCCTGAAGGAGACCGAGCTGAACGCCGACAACGTCGCCGATCACCTGAAGACGCTGCGGGCGGTGGGTGTGCCCTACACCGACGACCAGATCGCCAACGCCGCCACCGACCTCAAGGCGCAGGTCGATCCGGACGGTGCCGGTGCCGAGGCGCTCACCAAACGCTATCCGAAGGCGGTGGTGCGCAACTTCGACGGCAAGGCGGGTGCGCCGACCGAGATGGATGCGCTGGTAGCGTACCTGCAAATGCTCGGCACCTTGGTCGACTTCAAGATCTACAACGAAAAAGCCAATCTGCGCTGAGATCAGAGGCGAACATCATGAAGCCCATCATTGCAGTCGAAAACATCGCGTCGTCACTCGTGACGACGCTGTGGACCCCGATCTTCGTCGCGATCTTCATCGCGATCGTGACCTATGCCCTCTGGCCTCGCAACAAGGCCGCTTTCGACGAGGCGGCGAGCATGCCGTTGCGGGAGGATTAATTCATCATGGCTGACCATACCGAAGTCGACAGTGTCTCCGGCACCCCCACCACCGGCCACGCCTGGGACGGCATCAAGGAGCTCAACACCCCGCTGCCGCGGTGGTGGGTGATCACCTTCTACATCACCATCGTCTGGGCGATCGGCTACTGGATCGTGTATCCGGCCTGGCCGACCATCTCCAGCAACACTCAGGGCCTGTTCGGCTACTCGTCCCGTGCGGACGTGGCGGTCGAGCTTGCCAATCTCGAGAAGATCCGCGGCGCCAAGATGGCGGCGCTCGCGACCGCCTCGCTCGCTGACATCGAGAAGGATCCGGCGATGCTGGCCCTGGCGCGTGCCAAGGGCAAGACCGTGTTCGGCGACAATTGCGCCGCCTGTCACGGGACCGGCGCGGCCGGCGCCAAGGGCTTCCCGAACCTGAACGACGACGACTGGCTGTGGGGCGGCTCGCTGGAGCAGATCCAGCAGACACTGCTGTACGGCGTGCGCTCGGGTCACCCGAAGACCCGTGAGGGCCAGATGCTCGCCTTCGGCAAGGACGGTGTCCTGAAGCCGGCGGAGATCGTCACGGTCGCCAACTACGTTCGGGAGCTTGCGGGCCTGCCGACCCGGCCGGGTTATGACGCCAAGGCCGGCGCCAAGGTCTTCGCCGAGAACTGCGCGGCCTGCCATGGCGACAACGCCAAGGGCAATCCGGACCTCGGGGCGCCGAACCTGACCGACAAGATCTGGCTCTACGGTTCCGACGAGGCGACCCTGATCGAGACCATCACCAACGGTCGCGCCGGTGTCATGCCGGCCTGGGAGGGCCGTCTCGACCCGACCACGATCAAGGCGATGGCCGTCTACGTCCACTCGCTGGGCGGAGGAAAGTAACGGAAATCCAACGGAACCTTTCCTTCAATTGAGCTGGATCAACTGCGCGGCCGGAGGTGGGAATACCTTCGGCCGCAACTGCGAGAAGACCCCCCAGCCATGACCCGCCAGCCATGAACCAGACGGTAAGACCGGACGACCTGAAGCCTCAGGACCTGCAGCCGGTGGACAATTACGGTCCGCTCTATGCCGCGCACAAGAAGGTCTATCCACAGAGCGTCTCAGGAACCTTCCGCCGGATCAAATGGGGCCTGATGGGCTTCTGTCTCGGTGTCTATTATTTCCTGCCGTTCGTGCGCTGGAATCGCGGCTTCGGCGCGCCCGACCAGGCGGTGCTGATCGACTTCCCGAACCACCGCTTCTATTTCTTCTTCATCGAGCTATGGCCGCAGGAGGTGTACTACTTCACCGGCCTCCTGATTATCGCCGCCATCGGCCTGTTCCTGATGAACGCGATCGGCGGCCGCATCTGGTGCGGCTATCTGTGCCCACAGACAGTGTGGACCGACCTGTTCTACGCGGTGGAGCGCCTGATCGAGGGCGATCGCCGGGAGCGCATGAAGAAGGATGCCTCCGGCGACCCGATGAAACTGGAGCGGATCTCGGAGCTCGTGCTCAAGCATTCGATCTGGCTGATGATCGCGTGGTGGACCGGCGGCGCCTGGGTGCTGTATTTCAGCGATGCGCCGACGCTCGTGAAGGATCTCATCACCTTCCAGGGGCCGATGCTCGCCTATGTCTGGATCGCGATCCTGACCGCGACGACCTACACGCTCGCCGGTTTCATGCGCGAGCAGGTCTGCGTGTATATGTGCCCGTGGCCGCGCATCCAGGCGGCACTGACCGATGAATGGGCGCTCAACGTCACCTACCGCTACGACCGCGGCGAGAGCCGCATGTCGGTCAAGAAGGCCGCCGAATTGCGCGCGCTCGGCCAGCCGGCCGGCGACTGCATCGATTGCAAGCAATGCGTGGCGGTGTGCCCGACCGGCATCGACATCCGCGACGGCGCCCAGATGGACTGCATCCAGTGCGGCCTCTGTATCGACGCCTGCGACACCGTTATGACCAAGATCGGCCGCCCGACGCGGCTGATCGGCTATGACAACGACATCAACATCCATCGCCGGCAGGAAGGCAAGCCGCCGATCTACAAGCTCGTGCGCCCGCGGACCATCGTCTATGCCGCGATCATCGCCGCGGTCGGCGGCGCCATGGCCTACAAGCTCGCGACCCGGTCGCTGCTCGAGGTCAACGTGCTGCACGATCGCAATCCGATTGCGATCAAGTTGTCCGACGGCTCGATCCGCAATGCCTATACGGTGCGCGTCCTCAACAAGCACGGCTTCGATCGCGTCATCGCCATCGACATCGAGGGTCCCGTCAATTCGACCGTTCACGTCGTCGGCGCCGACTCCGTCACGCCGGACCGACCGATGATCGTGGTCGGCCGCGACCAGACCGAGGAGCTGCGCCTCCTGGTGACCGCGCCCGAGGAGACCAATCCTGCGAAGTCCATCCCGGTGAAGTTCCATGTGACGGATATCGGTCTCGGCGTCGTCGCCTCCGCCACCGACAATTTCGTCAGCCCGTAAGCAAGGAGCCTGTCAATGGCCAGCCGTTCCAATCCCTCTTTCCAGCTGACCGGAGGCATGGTGCTCGCGATGCTCCTCGCCTTCTTCGGGACCGTGATCGGCGTCAACGTCTACATGATGAAGATGGCGATCTCGACCTTGCCGGGCACCGAGGTCGACAGCGCCTACAGCGCCAGCCTCGGCTACGAGAAGGAGATCGCGGCGGCGCGCGCCCAGGAGGCGCGGCGCTGGCAGGTCGAGGCGCATATCGAGCGTGGCGCCGGCGGTGCCGCCATTCTGCAGGTCAACGCGCGCGACGCGAGCGGCAATCCCGTCTCGGGCCTGACCTTCCAGGGCCGGCTCGAGCGTCCCGCCGACAAGCGCGCGGATCAGGAGGTCGCGCTCGCCGAGGTCGGCATCGGCATCTATCGCGGCACGGCGGAGGCGATCGCGCCGGGCCAGTGGGACCTCGTGCTCGAAGGCGATTCCAGCGGCCGACGCCTGTTCATGTCGAAGAACCGCGTGCTGCTGAACTGAAGGGATTTCGATCATGCATGCGACGCGTGACTTCTCTCACTACGTCAAGGATCTCGGGGCAGGGCTGAAGCATATCGACCTCGCGGTCGAAGGCGTCAGCTGCGCCGGCTGCATGGCCAAGATCGAGCGCGGCCTCTCCGCGCTGCCCGACGTGACGCTGGCGCGCGTCAATCTCACCGACCGCCGCGTCGCGCTGGAATGGAAGCAGGGCACGCTCGATCCGGCCAAGTTCATCGATCGGCTCGCCGAGCTCGGCTACAAGGCCTATCCGTTCGAGAAGGCGAGTGCGGAAGCCACCGAGGCCGAGGAGTCGCGCTTCCTGCTGCGCTGCCTCGGCGTCGCGGCGTTCGCGACCATGAACGTGATGATGCTGTCGATCCCGGTCTGGTCCGGCAATGTCAGCGACATGCTACCCGAGCAGCGCGACTTCTTCCACTGGTTGTCGGCCGTGATCGCGCTGCCGGCCGCGGCCTATGCGGGCCAGCCGTTCTTCCGTTCCGCCTGGCGTGCCTTGAAGACCGGTAACGTCAACATGGACGTGCCGATCTGCATCGGCGTGATCCTGGCCTTGGGCATGTCGATCGTCGAGACGTTTCATCACGCCGAGCACGCCTATTTCGACGCCGCGATCATGCTGCTGACCTTCCTGCTGGTCGGCCGCTATCTCGACCAGAACATGCGGCGGAAGACCCGCGCCGTCGCCGGCAATCTGGCCGCGCTGAAGGCGGAGACCGCGACCAAGTTCATCGGCCCCGACGAGATTTCGGAGGTGCCGGTCGCCGCCGTTCGCGCCGGCGATCTGGTGCTGCTGCGTCCCGGCGAGCGCTGCGCGGTCGACGGCGTGGTCGTCGAGGGCCGCTCCGAGATCGACCAGAGCCTGATCACCGGCGAGACGCTCTACGTGCCGGCCGAGCAGGGCACCGCGGTCTATGCGGGTTCGCTCAACATTTCCGGCACGCTGCGCGTCCGGGTCTCGGCCGCCGCCGAGGGCACCTTGCTCGCCGAGATCACGCGCCTGCTCGACAACGCGCTGCAGGCCCGCTCGCGCTACATGCGGCTGGCCGACCGCGCCTCGCGGCTGTATGCGCCGGTGGTGCATGCGACCGCAGCGCTCACCGTGCTCGGCTGGGTGCTGATGGGGGCGAGCTGGCACGACGCCATCGTCACCGGCATCGCCGTGCTGATCATCACCTGTCCCTGCGCCCTCGGGCTCGCGATTCCGACGGTGCAGACCGTGGCGTCGGGCGCGATGTTCAAGTCCGGTGTGCTGCTCAATGCGGGCGATGCGATCGAGCGCCTCGCCGAGGCCGATCACGTCATCTTCGACAAGACCGGCACCTTGACGCTGCCGGAGCTCGAGGTCGTCAACGCCGCCGACATTCCTGCAGACGTGTTCGCACTGGCCGGCCAGCTCGCGCTGTCGAGCCATCATCCGGTGGCGGCGGCGGTGGCCCAGGCTGCCAATGCGCGTTCGCCGCTGATGGGCGCGGTCGAGGAGCCGGGGCAGGGTGTCCGCGCCGTCGTCGACGGCCTCGAAATCAGGCTGGGGCGTCCGGCCTTCTGCGGCGCAGAGGCGCTGGTTGCGCAGACCAGCAGCGTCGATCCCGAGGCCTCGGTTGTGGCCTTCAGCCGCGGCGACAGCAAGTACCTGTTCTCGGTGCGCCAGGGCCTGCGCCCCGACGCCGCCAAGATCGTCGCCGGCCTGCAGCGGCGCGGCATCAAGGTCGAGATCCTCTCGGGCGATCGCGAGGCGGCCGTGGCCGCGGCCGCCAAGGCGCTCGGCATCGGCGAGTGGCGCGCCGGCGTCACGCCGGCCGACAAGATCGCGCGCATCGAGGAGCTGAAGCGCGCGGGCGTCAAGGTCATGATGGTCGGCGACGGCATGAACGACGCGCCGTCGCTCGCCGCCGCGCACGTCTCGATGTCGCCGATCTCGGCCGCGCATCTGAGCCAGGCCACCGCCGATCTCGTCTTCCTCGGTCGTCCCCTGGCGCCGGTGCTGGCCGCGATCGACTACGCGCGCAAGGCGCTGCATCTGATGCGGCAGAATCTGTGGCTCGCAGTCGGCTATAACGCCCTGGCGGTGCCGCTTGCGATCAGCGGCGTCGTCACCCCGCTGATCGCGGCAGCCGCGATGTCCGGCTCGTCGATCCTCGTCATGCTGAATGCGCTGCGTGCCCGCAAGGTGGCCGGGGAGGCCGCGTCATGGAAGTGATGATCATTCTTGTCCCGCTCGCTCTGGCGCTCGGCCTTGCCGGCCTGGTCGGCTTTCTCTGGTCGCTGAAGAGCGGCCAGTATGAGGATCTCGAAGGGGCGGCTTGGCGCGCCATCGCCGACGACGATGAGCAGGCCCCGCCGGCTCAGCCCGAGGCCGCGCCGAGCCGGTCCTGAACGCCTGGCAGCGTCAACCAACGCGTCAGGTATCCCGCGACCGCGAGCGCGGCGGCGATGCCTGCCACGCAAGCCGTCCAGCCGAACCGGTCGAACAACTGGCCCAGCACGGCCGTTCCGATGATGCCGCCGGCGAAATAGCTGGCGAGGTAAAGACCGCTTGCAACGCCCTGATCGTGGGCGGCGGTCTTTCCGACGAAACCTGTGGTCACGGCCTGGGCGAAGAACGTGCCCGCACCGACCAGCACCGTGCCGGCCAGCACCGCCCCGAGCCGTGACGACAGCATCAGGACGAGGCCGAGGCCTGCGGTCGCGAGTGCGCCCCAGATCGCGCCCTGTGTGCCAATCCTTGCGACCGTCCGGCCGGCGAGCAGCGTGGTGACGATCGAGGGCAGGAAGACGAAATACACCAGTCCGACCTCCATCATGCCGAGCGACAGCGGCGGCCGCACCAGCACGAAGTTCACGAAGGTGAAGGCGCCGATGAAGGCGAACAGGACGCAGAAGCCGACGCCGAAGGCCGCGCGCAGGCGGCGGTCGCGCAGGTGATCGGCAATGGCCCCGCCGCGCAGCCGCATCGTTCCCTGCGCACGCATGGCCGCGCCTCCGACCGCGAATGCGGCGAGAAGGGCACCGCAGACATTGAGCGCGGCGAAGACGTAGAAGGTCGGCTTGAGGCCCAGGGCACCGGTGAGACCGGCCGAGAGCAGGCGCCCGACCAGATTGCTGGCGACGTTGCCGGTGATATAGGCCGCGAAGGCGCCGCCGGCCTCGCTGGCGGTGCACTGCTCGCCGAGATAGGCCAGGGTGAGGGCGAACGCCGAGGCCATGCACAGGCCCTGCAGGATGCGCAAGCCTGCGAACATCGTCAGGTCGGGCGCGCTGCCGAGCAAGGCGGTGAAGCCGGCGAGCAGGGCAAGGCTGGCGACGATGCCGATCCGGCGATCGATCAGCGGGCTGAGCAGGCCGATGACCAGGCTCGCGATCGCCATTCCCAGCGTGCAGGCGTTGACGGCAAGCCCCATCTCGGCCGCGCTGACCTGATAGTAGCGCGTGAGGACCGGCAGCATCGCCTGCGCCGCGAACAGATCGACGAGGCTGAAGAAGGCGAGCAGGCCGACCAGGATCGCGCGCCGCGCCGCCGTTCGTGCATTCACATTGCGGGCTCCAATCGGCAACCGTGCGGACAGATCCGTCATGGCAATCTCCTCGGCTCCACAGGCAACGCGGCCGTATCCGGATCGCCTGCCTGAAGGGGGCGATCCGAAGGCGGCCGGCGGAGGCGCGCGATCTACATGTTGTGATCGTGCGGATCCTTGCGAACGTCGCCGACATAGAGGATGACCGTCTCCTTGCCGTCGTTCTTCCACCAATGCGACGTGCCGAACACCTCGGCTCTCAGATCGCCGGCCTTGTGCAGGATCGGCTCGGCGCAGTTGCTGGCATATTCGATGATCTCGCCCTGCTGAACGAAGATCAGCGCCGGGCGATCGTCATGGCTGTGCCACGGCACGATGCCGCCGGGCGCGATGGTCAGCTTGCGGAAGCGCAGCTCGCGGTCCTTGATATTGGCGGGCTGCTTGGCGAGATCGATCGCACCAAGCGTGACGTCGGTAACGCCGACCGCCTTGACGTCTGCTTTCTCACGCACGCCGGCCTTGATCTTGTCGGCCGGACACTCGCCGGCGCGGGCGCCGGACGCCGCGATCACCGTCGTAGCAACGGCCAGGACGAAAACAGCGCTCAGGCGGCGCGCGCGTGTAGCTGCGATCTGCATCAACATGTCATTGTCTCCTCTGATGGAACAGCGGCCCGCGCCGAGCGGGCATCGCGAGGCGCACCATCGGGGAGCAGAGGACATGATGGAAATGCATCCTTTCTCTGGAGCCGATAGACCGCCGCTATCGATAGGCGGACGCTATCCTCGCGATTGGACAACGGCATTTCTCAAGCAGAGCAGGTCGCGATTGTAATGCGAACGCCCGATGACGGGCGACAGCATTCATGAGGAGGAGATATCCATGACCCGCCTGTCCAAGACCTTGATCGCCGCGGCCGTGGTCGCGGTCTCTGCCACCGCAGCCATCGCGCAAGGCGGCCTCGATCTCGCGCCCGGCATGGCCTATGTCTACAGCGCCGGCAAGACCAGCATGATGACGATGGCCGCCGGCGACGCCAATCATCGGGCCATGATGCGCCACGCCAGGAAGGTGCCGAACAACACCGTCTTCTTCATGAGCGACGGGCAGCTCTATTCGACGTCCGGTATGCTCGATCCCACCGGCAATTTCTATCGGCCCTGAGCTCGACAGCCGGGCAGGCCGCCCTTGTGGTCGGCTTGCCCGGGAAACTATCATGGTTGGGGTCCTGAACCTGCCGGAGCAGCTCATGACAGTGCTTTCACCCGCGGATGCCGAGCGGCTCAGACAGGCCTTCCTGCAATGCAGGGAGATGCAGGGCACCCTGCGGCAGCAGCTCGAGGCCTATGCCGCTGCGGGTCGCGAGATCTTTCCGGCCTACGCGTCCGCCGTCGACCGCCTGGTGGCGCGGCTCGGAGACAACGGCGGCGGCGAGACTGCGCCGCGGCCCGGTGAGACGATGCCGCCATTCGTCCTGCCCGATGAGGCTGGCCGGCTGGTGAGCCTGCAATCCTGCCTCGTCCGAGGGCCGGTCGCCGTGATGTTCTTCCGTGGCCATTGGTGCCCCTATTGCCGGCTCAACGTTCGCGCGGTGATCAAGGCGCAGGAGCGCATCGACGCCGCGGGCGGCGCGATCGTCGCGATCACGCCGGAGCTGCAGGCGTTCACGCAGCAGTTCAAATCGGACGCCGGCGCCACCTTCCCTGTGTTGACGGATCTCGACAACGGCTATGCCTTGTCGCTCAACCTCGCGATCTGGCTTGGTCGTGAGATCCAGCAACTACTGGCGCACCAGGACCTGGCGAGCTTCCACGGCAATGACGGCTGGGTGTTGCCCATCCCGGCTGCCTTCGTGGTCGGGCGTGACGGTCTCGTAAAGGCGCGCTTCGTCGATCCCGACTTCCGCAAGCGGATGGAGATCGACGATCTGGTCGAAGCGCTTCGCCAGGCCGCAGCTCAGGACTGCTGAGCGAGCCATTCCTGCCAGTTCCTGCCGCGCAGCATGCGCATCACGGTCGAGGCAACCGCCGTGCGTTCACGGCCAGCAACGCCGTAGAGATGAACGGTGCGCCGCACGTCGAGTCCGTCGACGGTGGCCCGATGCAGGGTCTCCGGAAGCGTGGTCGTTTGCGGCACCACGCCGATGCCGACTCCGGCTTCCATCAGCGCGATCAGGTCGCGTTCGGAGTGGACATCATGAGTTCGTCCGAGGTCGACGCCGCGTTCGCGGAGCAGCGTGCGCAACCTGTCCGCATGTTCGCAATAGTTGCGGCACAGCAACGCGTCACCGCCCAGATCATCGATCGCGATCGGATCCTGCCCGGCCAGCCGGTGCCGGCTGCTCACGGCGAGCGCGAAGTCCTCGGTGAAGAGAGGCCAGACATCCAGCCGATCCCAGGTCTCGTCGATCTCCGAGGCTATGCCGAGCTCCGCTTCGCCGTTCTTCAGATGCTCTGCGATCATGCGGCTGCTGCCGCGTAGAAACCTGAGCTCGAGCTGGTTGAACTGGCGCTGCAGCTGATCGAGCAGCGGAATCAGCAGCGCAAGGTCGACCGAGTCGGCGAGCGCGATCCGGAGCGTGCCGAGCTCTCCGCTCTTGAAGGACGAGGCGAGGGTTCGCGCGCCGACGGCAGCCTCGTAGCATTGTTTCAGCAGTGGATGCATGCGCTGGCCGAGCTCGGTGAGTTGCGCGGCCGGCCGCTCACGCCGGAACAAGTCGCCGCCGAGCTCGGCTTCGAGCTGCTTGATCGCACGCGTCAGCGACGGCTGCGTCACGTTGCATTCCTCGGCCGCGCGCGTGAAGTGCAGCAGCCGGGCAACGGCAAGAAAATACCGAACCTGATGCATTTCCATCGAGGTGCTCCGTTCGATCGGGCCGACGTCCCCGGGTGCAATATCCTACCAAGCGAGGCTTGGCACCAGCGATTGCGATAGCGAGCACCTATCGTGTGGCGAGCCAAACGGCATTTCCATTGGTCATGGCGGCCCGGCAATTTGTGCAGGCACGGAGCTCAACTGCTCGGACGAAGGCGACGCCATGGCTGTAGATTCACTGAAAGCCCGATCCACATTACCTCCGCTGTCCGGCAGGGTGGCGGTGATCACCGGCTCGACCAGCGGCATCGGTCTGGGGATTGCGCAGGCACTTGCCGGTGCCGGGGCGCACGTCATGCTGAACGGCTTCGGAGCTCCCGAGGAGATCGGCCGCATCAGGTCGCAGATCGCTGCGGAGTTCGGTGTTCGCACCGGGTATGCTGCGGCCGACATGACGCAGCCGGAAGCGATCGCGCGCATGATGGCGGACACCCTGCAGGAATTTGGCCGCATCGACATCCTGGTCAACAACGCGGGCATCCAACACGTTGCTCCGCTGGAGCAGTTTCCCGCGGAAAAGTGGGACGCCATCGTTGCCATCAATCTCTCGTCGGCGTTCCACACGATGCGACTGGCGCTGCCGTCGATGCGGCGGAATGGCTTTGGTCGCATCATCAACATCGCCTCCGCGCACGGCCTCGTCGCGTCGCCGTTCAAATCGGCCTATGTCGCTGCCAAGCACGGCATCATCGGCCTCACCAAGGTCGCGGCGCTGGAGGCGGCCGAGATCGGCATCACCTGCAATGCGATCTGTCCGGGTTACGTCTACACGCCGCTGGTCGAGGCGCAGATCGACGGACAGGCCAGGGCGCACGGCATCTCCCGCGATCAGGTCATCCGCGATGTCCTGCTGGCGCAACAGCCGAACAAGCGCTTTGCAACGGCGGAGGAGATCGGTGCACTCGCGGTCTTTCTCGCCAGCGATGCCGCCGCATCGATCACCGGCGTTGCCCTGCCGGTCGATGGTGGTTGGACCGCACATTGACGGTTGGGCGATGTAACAGCGACGGGAAAACTGCGAACAGGACAATGCATCAGGAGGGAGACATGAGGAGGGAGACATGGCCGACGTCGACGACACGATGTGCGCGATGATCGATCGCGGCAGGCTGCCAGGGCAGGTGGTTCTCGTCCTGCAGGGCGGTGGTGCGCTCGGTTCATACCAGGCCGGCGTCTATCAGGCGCTGCACGAGGCTGGTCTGGAGCCGGACTGGGTGATCGGGACATCGATTGGCGCCATCAATGCCGCTCTCATCGCCGGCAGCCCCGTGCAGGAGCGCATGACGCGGCTGCGGGAGTTCTGGAAGCGGATGCACCGGCGGCCAGCCTGGACGGTGCGCACGGCCTTTCCGGATTTCAACGAGCGGCTGTCCTATTGGACGACCGTGACGCATGGGATTCCGGGCTTCTTCCGTCCCAACGCCCTGGCGCATGCCGGGGAGTCCTATCCGCTCGGTGCCGAGCAGGCCGGCTATTACTCGACCGCTCCGCTGCGCGAAACGCTGCAGGAGCTCGTCGACTTCGATCGTCTCAACAATGGCGGTCTACGCCTCACGGTCGGGGCGGCGCACGTCAGGACGAGCCGGATGCGCTATTTCGACAGTCGCAACGAGGTGCTGGATGTCCGCCACATCCTGGCATCGGGCGCGCTGCCTCCCGCGTTTCCGGCAGTTCGCATCGATGGCGAACTGTATTGGGACGGCGGCATCCTGTCGAACACGCCGACCGAGGTCGTGTTCGACGACAATCCGCGAAAGGACTCGCTGATCTTCGCCGTGCATCTGTGGAATCCCGAAGGAGCCGAGCCGACGACCATGGCGGAGGTGTTCAACCGGCACAAGGACGCGCAATATTCGAGCCGAATCTCGAGCCATATCGCGCGCCAGCAGCAGACGCATCGGCTGCGGCATATCATCAATCAGCTTGCGGTTCATTTGCCGGAGTCGGTCCGCAATGATCCGGCGATCCGCGATCTTGTCAGTCACGGTTGTCAGACGCGGATGCATGTCGTCCGGCTGCTGGCCCCGCAACTTGCTCGCGAGAGCCATACCAAGGATATCGATTTCACCGAGCGAGGCATCATCGCGCGCTGGACTGCGGGCTATCAGCACACGCGATCGGTCCTGCAGCGCAGGCCCTGGTCGGGCGAGCACGATCCGCTCTCCGGCGTGGTGTTGCACGATCCGTCGGTGACGCTCGCAGCGGCTGCGGAGTAGAGGGGCCGATGAGCTGAGTCGATCCGATTAGTGCGGTATCTCGGCATTCCGATACCGCTCGGATCAACTCAGTTTAAGGGATTAGTCGCCATTCGTTCTTAATCATTATGGCGCGGCGGCGTCGCCGCGATCCTTGTTTGCCGACCGTGCGAAGACGTCGCCGGAGGGCCGCTGCGCAAGCGCGTATCGGCCGATGCGAGCGTGACCGGCCGGGCAGCGGTATTTGATTGGGATTGGCCAATGTCCGAACGCGCGGTGCTGCAGAATGAGACGGTTGAGCCGGAGACCGGTGCGGTCAGCCTCAAATGGAAAATTCTCGCCGGCAATCTGCTGACCGGATTTTTCGCGATGGCCTTCGCCTTTGCGCTCGCATGGAGCGGGTGGGGCGACTTGCGCAAGCGCGAGCGGGCGGAGCAGGTTCTGGACGCCTTCGAGCTGGCGCTGAAGGTCAATGCCCAGATCCCGCTCGAGCGCAGCCAGTGGAATCTGCTCGCGGCGGCCGGGTCCGCATCGGCTGATGATATCGCCAAGCTCGACAAGGCCATCGTCACGACCGACGAGTCGCTGGCACGGGCCAAGGCTGCCGCGCAAGTTGCGGGACTGCCGACCACCAATCTCGATGCCGCGGAGACGACGCTGCGTGGCGTACGGTCCGCAGCGCGCAGCGCGGCACCGCTTCCGGCCGCGCAGCGTCCGGCGAACATCCAGGCGACGACCACGGATGGCCTCGGTCGCGCGGCCGAGTCTCTGAATGCCGCCATCGACGAGTCCGCGATCGAGCTGTCGCGGGCCGGCGGCGAGGTCGAGAACCTGTTGCCGTCGGCCCAGCTTGCGCAATTGGCGCAATCGATGCGCACGATCAACGGCGCGCGCTCCGCCGTGTTGCGCTTCTTCATCCAGAACACCGGCTGGACCCCGGCGCGTCTTGCGGAGGTGACCGAGCAGAGCGGCCAGGTGACGTTGCTGTGGCAGCAGATCGAGCTTGCGGCGCGCAGCGTTCGCAATACGCCGGAAGTGTCCGCAGCGCTCGAGCACGTTCGCACGACCCTGATGGGCGCGGGCGAACAGCGCTACCGTCAACTCGTCACGGCGGGGCGCGACGGACAGCCGTCGCCGGTCACGGCGGAGGAGTGGGGCCGCTGGACGACGCCGATGCTGAACAACGTCATCGTGCTGCGCGATGCGGCGCTCAAGTCCGCGCATCAGGCCATCGATCAGGCCATTGGCGCGGCGCGGCTGCGGCTGTTCATCGCGCTCGGCGTTCTGCTGCTGGTGGCGATCGTGTCGGTCGCCGTGGTCATCGGCATCGTCCGTGGCGTCGTCGGCCCGCTGGTCGGACTGACCGGCGTGACCCTGCGGCTCGCCAATGGCGAGCTGAGCGCCGACATTCCGAACGAGTCCCGCAAGGACGAGATCGGCGCGATGGCGCGCGCCCTGAAGATCTTCAAGGATGCGCTGATCGCCAAGAAGGCCTCG
The DNA here is from genome assembly GCF_032484535.1 of Bradyrhizobium sp. SZCCHNS3016. Classification (NCBI taxonomy): domain Bacteria; kingdom Pseudomonadati; phylum Pseudomonadota; class Alphaproteobacteria; order Hyphomicrobiales; family Nitrobacteraceae; genus Bradyrhizobium; species Bradyrhizobium sp. SZCCHNS3016. Next base: position 52,714 of record NZ_JAUETE010000009.1, on the reverse strand, counting down.
GACGAGGCCGCGCAGCGCGACGCGCAGGCGCAGATCGATCGGGCCCGGCGGCTGGATGCGCTGACGCGCAACTTCGAGTCGACGATCGCCGACATCGTCAACACCGTGTCGTCGGCGGCCTCGGGCCTCGAAACGTCGGCGGATATGCTGACAAACACCGCCAACCGCTCGCAGGAGCTCAGCACGGTGGTGGCGGCTGCGTCGGAGGAAGCTTCCGCCAACGTTCAGTCGGTCGCCTCCGCCACCGAGGAGCTCTCCTCGTCGGTGACCGAGATCAGCCGTCAGGTCCAGGCGTCGGCGCGCATGGCCGGCGACGCCGTGCAGCAGGTGCGCCAGACCAATGGGCGCGTCGCAGAATTGTCGCAGGCCGCAGCCCGCATCGGCGACGTCGTCGAGCTCATCAACAGCATTGCCGGACAGACCAATCTGCTCGCACTCAACGCCACCATCGAGGCGGCGCGCGCCGGCGATGCTGGGCGCGGTTTCGCGGTGGTCGCGACCGAGGTCAAGGCGCTGGCCGAGCAGACGGCGAAGGCGACCGAGGAGATCTCGCAGCAGATCTCGGGCGTGCAGGCCGCGACGCAGGAATCGGTGAATTCGATCCAGGCGATCAGTTCGACGATCGAGCGGCTTGCCGAGATCGGCGCGGCCATTGCGGCGGCGGTCGAAGAGCAGGGTGCTGCAACGCAGGAAATCTCCCGCAACGTGCAGCAGGCCGCCCACGGCACCCAGCAGGTCTCGTCCAACATCACGGACGTGCAGCGCGGCGCCTCGCAGACCGGCTCGGCCTCCGCCGAGGTGCTGTCATCGGCCAAGTCGCTCGCCGGAGATTCCAACCGCCTCAAGCGTGAGGTCGGCAGTTTCCTGGAAGCGGTCCGCGCAGCGTAAGAAGCCCGCCTTTCAAGCGCACAAGAAAAAGCCCGGACGACGTCCGGGCTTTTGTTGTTTGACCGTAGCCCGGATGAGCGAAGCGATATCCGGGGCCTGTTCGACAGGATGAGATGAACCCGGATGCCGCTTCGCTCATCCGGGCAAGGGGAGCGGGCTACGACGCCAGCATCTTCCGGTACAGCGCGTTGTAGCAGGCGGCCGACAGGTTCCAGCTGAAGGAGCGTGCCATCGCCGACAGCCGCATCGCGTTCAGTCGCTCGGTGCTGGTGAACGCGGAGAATGCGCGCTTCACCCCGCCAAGGAAGGATTCCGCCGACGGCTTCTCGAACAGGAATCCGGTCTCGCCATCTGTGATGGTCTCGGCGAGGCCGCCGGTCTGGTGGCCGATCGGCAGCGAGCCGAAGCGCTGGGCATACATCTGGCTCAGGCCGCAGGGCTCGAAGCGCGACGGCATCAGGGTGAAGTCGCTGCCGGCGAAGATGCGCCGCGCCTGCGCATCGTTGAAGCCAATGGCGACCCCGATCGCGTCCGGCCGGCGGCGGTGAGCCTCCATCAGCGCGCGCTCGATGGCGGGCTCGCCGGTGCCGGTGACCACGATCTGGCCGCCGGCGCCGACGATCTCATCGGCGGCTTCCAGCACCAGGTCGATGCCCTTCTGATGGACGAGGCGCGCGACGATGCCGAACATCGGACCGCGCGACACCGCGAGGCCGAACTGCTTGCGGACGTAGTCGGCGTTGGCCTTCTTGCCCTTCCAGTCGCCGGCGGCGAAGGGCTGCGCCAGCTGCTGGCAGTAACGGGGATCCCAGCTCTCGTCGATGCCGTTGAGAATGCCGGTCAGCTCATGGGCGTTGGAGCGCTGCCGGAGCAGGCCCTCCAGCCCGCAGCCGAGCTCCGGCGTCGTGATCTCCTGCGCATAGGTCGAGCTGACCGTGGTGAGATGCGACGCATAGACCAGGCCACCCTTGAGAAAGGACAGCTTGTCGTAGAACTCCAGACCGTCGATGTGGAACGAGGATTCGGGGGCGCCGATCCGGCGCAGCGACTCGCGCGGGAACAGGCCCTGATAGGCGAGGTTGTGGATGGTCAGGATCGAGGGAACCTCGACCCCGCGCCATGCCAGATAGGCCGGCACCAATGCGGCCTGCCAATCGTTGGCGTGCACCAGATCGGCTGCCCAGTTCTCATCCAGCGTGCCCGCCGCCAGCTCGGCGGCGGCGGCGGCGAGACGGCCGAAGCGGATGTCGTTGTCCGCCCAGTCCTGCCCGTTCTCGTCGCCGTAGGGGTTGCCCGGACGGTCATAGAGCTCGTCGCAGAGCAGGACGTAGACCGGCAGGCCGTCGCGGGTCGAAGACCGTCCCAGCGCGCAGCCTGGCATCTCTGCCAGAGGAGCGCATTGGCCGACGATCTCGATGTGAGTGAGTTGCTCGATCACGTCCCGGTAGCCGGGCAGCATGATCCTGACGTCGGTGTGTGAGCGCAGTGCCCGGGGAAGTGCCGCCGAAACGGCAGCCAGTCCGCCCACCCGGACGAAATCGTCCATTTCGGTCGTAACGAACAGAACCCGCAAGAGATGTCCTCGATCAAGCCCCATGTTCGTCCTATGCAAGAAAAGGTCCAAATTCAGTCGTGAAGAAAAGCGTCGCCCCACCGCGGCGGAAGGCCAAACGCTTTCGACATCGAATGGTTCGAACTAGACTCCCCGCGCACCGCGCCCGATGGCTTACGCTTCGTGAATCGGCGAAGAGGAAGTGGATCATGCCGGCTTCGGCGTGCGGAAAAGAGAACTCCACCAGGGAGCTGCGCTCGTGAGTCTAGTTGGAAACGATGAGAGCCGTTTGACAGGATGCTTCGCGGGGCTGCGCGTCCTGGATTTTTCGACCACGATCGCCGGCCCGCATTGTGCACGCATGCTTGCAGACATGGGTGCGGAGGTGATCAAGATCGAGTCAGCTGAAGGTGAAACGATGCGCATCCGGCCTCCGATGCGCGGCGGCTGCTCCACCGCCTTCGGCCAGCTCAACGTCGGCAAGAAGAGTGTCGTGCTCGATTTGAAATCGCGCGACGGCGGCGACGCGGTGCGTCGGCTCGTCACAGGTGCCGACATCCTGGTCGAGAATTTCCGCCCCGGCGTGATGCAGCGGCTCGGGCTCGACGATGCGACCTTGCGCAAATTGAACCCGCGGCTGATCTACTGCTCGATCTCCGGCTACGGCCAGACCGGCCCCTCGGCGGAGCTCCCGGCCTACGCGCCGGTGATCCACGCGGCCTCGGGCTATGACATGGCGCATCTCGCCTACCAGCCCGGGCGCAGCCGGCCTGACTATTGCGGCATCTATCACGCCGACGTGGTGACGGGGACCTATGCCTTCGGCGCCATCGCCTCCGCCCTGTATCAGCGCGAGCGCACCGGCCGCGGCCAACACATCGACTGCTCGATGCTGGAATCGATGCTGAGCCTGACCTTGAACGAGATCCAATGGTCGCAATTTCCCGTCGCGCAGCCGTCGCGGCCGACCTTCGGCCCGGCGGAGTGTCGCGACGGCTTCGTGATGATCGCCATCGCCAGCGAGAAGACGTTCCAGAACCTGATGACGGTGATCGGCCAGCCGGACTGGGTCGATGATCCCAGATTCGGAAAATATTCCGACCGGCGGGCAAACTGGGGCGCGCTGATGGATGGCGTCGAGGCCTGGTCGCGCCGGCTCAACGTCGCCCAATGCCTGGACGCATTGAACGCGGGCGGCGTGCCCAGCTCGGCCTACCGCAGCGTGGCCGATGCGCTGGCCGATCCGCAGATCGCGCATCGCGGCGCGCTGGTCGACGTGGAGGATGCCGCCGGGACCTTCAAGGTCGTCAACCTGCCGTTCCGGATGTCGGAGGCAAAGGTTGCGGCGGGCCCGCGGGCTGCAAGCCTCGGAGAGCACACCGTGGAAATCCTGCGGGGGGCTGGCGTAAGCGACGCTGCAAAACCTTGAGCTCGTGAGCCAAACCGCTGCAGGGCTGCCATGACCGCACATGCTGCGCGCAGCCTTGCCGCTCCACGTGTTTCCAGCCAATGTCGCGATATCGCAAGAACAGTCCGGACCAGCCGGACGCGCTCATGCCGGGAGGAGGTCCAAGGCGACGTTGCCGCGCGCAGCCTCGCCGCTCGTCCCGTCGATGCGCCGTCCGGTCCCGCCCGCATCGGACTACGGGAGTGAAAGCATGAAGAGCTTCAAGGTCACCGATTTCAATGCGCCGCTGACCGAGGTCGACGAGCCGACACCGCAGCCCTTCGGCAAACAGGTGCTGATCAAGGTGAAGGCGGCCGGCGTCTGTCATAGCGATCTGCACATCTGGGAAGGCGGCTATGATCTCGGCCACGGCCGCAAGCCGCTGTCCCTCAAGGATCGCGGCGTGTCGCTGCCGCGGACCATGGGCCATGAGAGCGCCGGTGAGATCGTGGCGTTCGGGCCCGAGGTCACCGAAGCCGAGAAGGGCGGGCTGAAGGTCGGCGACGTCGTGCTGGTCTATCCCTGGATCGGCTGCGGCAAATGCGCCACGTGCCTGGCCGGCGACGAGAACATGTGCCTGAAGCCGGCCTCGCTCGGCGTCTATTGCGACGGCGGCTATGCCGACCACATGACCGTGCCGCATCCGCGCCACCTGATCGATCTCAAGGGGCTCGATCCGGTGACGACCGCGCCTTACGCCTGCTCGGGCGTGACGACCTACAGCGCGCTCAAGAAGGTCGAGAAGGATTTCGACACGCCGATCGTGATCTTCGGCGCTGGCGGGCTCGGGCTGATGGCGCTGTCGCTGTTGAAGGCCATGGGCGGCAAGGGCGCGATCGTGGTCGATATCGACGCGCGCAAGCGCGAGGCCGCGTTGGCGGCCGGCGCGCTGGCGGCGGTCGACGGCAAGGCTCCGGATGCGCTCGAGCAATTGAACAAGGCCGCAGGCGAGCCGATCCGTGCCGTCATCGACCTGGTCGGTAATGCCGCCACCGCGCAGCTCGGCTTCGACTGCCTGACAAAGGGCGGCAAGCTGGTCATCGTCGGCCTGTTCGGCGGCGGTGCGCCGTGGGCGCTGCCGCTCATTCCGATCAAGGCGGTCACCATCCAGGGCAGCTATGTCGGCAATCTCCGCGAGACGAAGGAGCTGCTCGACCTGGTCCGCGCCAAGAACATCGCGCCGATCCCGGTGACGCCGATGCCGCTTGCCAAGGCCAACGATGCCCTGCGCGAGCTACAGAAGGGCCAACTCGTCGGCCGCGCCGTGCTGACACCATAGGACACACCCACTCCATCGTCATTGCGAGGAGCGAAGCGACGAAGCAATTCAGAGTCTCAACCTGAGCCCTGGATTGCGTCGCTTCGCTCGCAATGACCGAGCTAACTCACTCGTATTGCGAAGAAGACATGCCCTCCACCAACGCACTCCACATCGCAGTCCTTCCCGGCGACGGCATCGGGCCGGAGGTCATGGCGCCAGCGCTCGAGGTGCTGCGCAAGGTCGAGGCCAGGGCCGGCCTGTCGTTCCGTTTCACCGAGGCCCAGGCCGGCGCCACCAATTATCTTGCGACCGGCGTCTCGATCGCCGAATCCACGGTCCGGCTGTGCGAGCAGGCCGACGCGATCCTGCTTGGCGCCTGCGGCCTGCCGTCGGTGCGCTATCCCGACAACACCGAGATCGCGCCGCAGATCGAGCTGCGCTTCCATTTCGATCTCTATGCCGGCGTGCGGCCGGCGCGGCTGATTCCGGGCGTGCCGAGCCCGATCGTCGGCGCCGCCGAGCACGGCATCGACTTCGTCGTCATCCGCGAGTCGACCGAGGGCCTGTTCGCCTCGATGGGCAAAGGTGTGGTGACACATGAGGAGGCGCGCGAGACGCTCGTCATCACCCGCAGGACGTCCGAGCGGCTCTTCAACTTCTCCTTCAAGCTCGCCGCCCGCCGCAAGGATCGCGGCCGCTCGGGGACATTAGCCTGCGTCGACAAGGCTAACGTCTTCAAGGCCTTCGCCTACTTCCGCAAGATTTTCGACGAGGTCGCTCAGCTTCATCCGGATGTGAAGGCAGATCATCTCTACGTCGATGCGTGCGCGCTGATGCTGGTGAAGCGCCCCTGGGATTTCGACGTCCTGGTTACCGAGAACATGTTCGGCGACATCCTCTCCGATCTCGCCGCCGGCCTCGTCGGCGGCATGGGCATGGCGCCCTCGGCCGACATCGGCGACCGCCATGCGGTGTTCCAGCCCTGCCACGGCACCGCGCCCGACATCATGGGGCAGGGCAAGGCCAACCCGACCGCGATGATCCTGTCGGCCGCGATGATGCTGGACTGGCTGGCGGACACCCATGGCATCGAGGGCGCAGCCGAGGCGGCCCAGCGGATCGAGCAGGCCGTCGACCAGGTCTATGCATCCGGCCTCAAGCCGTTCGAGTTCGGTGGCAATGCCGGCACGATCGACGTCACGAAGGCGGTGCTGGAGGCGCTTTAGAGCATGATCCGAAAAAGTGGGAACCGGTTTTCCGAAACGATCATGCTCAAACAATGAGAGATAGGATCATGATGCGTTTTCTTGGAAACGCATCATGATTTAATTAGCGTCCCTTGAAGGCCGGCTTGCGCTTCTCCATGAAGGCGCGGCGGCCCTCGCGGAAATCCTCCGAATCCATGCAGGCATCGCCAATCCGCTTGATCGCGGCTGTGTCGCGGCGGCTTTCGTCCTTCAGCACTTCGGCGATGGTGATCTTGGCGGCCTTAATCGCCAGCGGCGCATTGCCGGCAATGGTGCGGGCGATCTCCAGCGTGGCCGGCAGCAGCTCGTCGATGCTCATCATCCGATCGACGAGGCCGATCCGCAGCGCCTCCGCGGCATCGATCCTCTGGCCCGTATAGAGCAGCAGCCGCGCCTGCGACGGGCCGACCAGGGACACCAGATTGCGGAGACCGTCGTAACCGTAGGCGATGCCGAGCCTGGCGGCGGGGATGCCGAACTGGCTGTCCGCGGCGGCGAAGCGCATGTCGGTCAGCATCGCGATCTGCAGGCCGCCGCCGAGGCAGAAGCCGCGGATGCAGGCGATCGTCGGCTTCGGGTAGCCGGCGAGCAGCGCCCGCTGGGCGGCGCTTCGCTCGGCATAGGCCTCGGAGGCTGCGGCGTTGTGGCGGCTCTGCTCGAACTGGCTGATGTCGGCGCCGGACACGAAGGCCTTGTCGCCGGCGCCGGTCAGCACCACGACCCGGATCGGCTCGTCGTCGCGCAGCGCCACCAGCGCCTGGCCGAGCCCCTCCCACATCTCCAGCGACATCGCATTGCGCTTGTCCGGGTTGTTGAAGGTGATGATGCCGACGCCATCGCCCGCTCTGGTCATGAGGATCTTGTCCCCGGCGAAGGTGGTGGGGGACTCGGAGATGGTCGGCATGAAGGGTCCGTCGGCAGGAGGGCAGGCGGCCGGCATCGTTCACCGCGCCGGTGACGGCGTCAATGTGAGTTCAGGACATGATGGGCAGGCAAGGGACGTCCGGGCCGATGCTCTCGACCTGTGCACGGATCGTCCAGGAGAGAACGCGAGCCCTTCACGATCAGCGTCGGCCGGACGGGACCGAAACGCCGGCATGCCGCCACTTCCTATGACGGCAGGGAGCACGAGAATATAAAGGCGACGAAGCCTCAGACCGCGCAGCGATCGCTGGGCGGACGAGAAGGGCCGGTGTGTCGGCCACGCCGATCGCTCGGCCTTGAGCCGAGGCAGTGAACTCGCCCGAGCTGGCAGACCGCCTGGCGCCCCCAAGTTGCGCCCTCGAGCGAAGATGGCCCATAACCATCACGGGCAGACCTGTCTGACGGATCAGACAGCCTTGCCTATTCTTCGTTCGCTGCGATCGATTCCATCAAGGATACCAGCTGACGTTGTACCGTCTGGTCCTTGATCTTGCTGTAGGCGCGCAGCAACCGCAGGCTGAAGGCGCTGTCCAGGAACAGGAGGCTCTCGACCTCACGGGCCTTGCTGTCGCCGTCGTAGAAGAACGTCACGGGCACGTCGAGCGCGGTGGCGATCTGCTGCAGACGCGCAGCGCCGACCCGGTTGACGCCCTTCTCGTACTTCTGGACCTGCTGGAAGCTCACGCCGAGCTTCTCGCCGAGCTCAGCCTGCGAGATCTTCTGCTCTACACGCCGCAGGCGAATCCGCTTGCCGAGCTCGATGTCGGGCTTGCCCGCACTGCGCTGCTTCATTTTCTTTGCCGCTGATTTGTTCATACTGATTTTACCGTCCTTCCATCGGAAAGCCCCCGAAAAGATGGGTCAGGGGTTCACCCATATATACTGTTTTAAGTTGCTGTGGATGGATGAATTCGTCTTTAAACCACGGGTATTTGCCAGGGTTAAAGGCCTCCACCAGCCAGTCGATCATGTGACGCACCCTAGGGATGCGTCCAGTGGTGGCATGGTAAGACAGCCAGATGTCGTAGGACCACTTGAGATCAACCTCAAGCGGTATGATCTTCCCGCCCAGGGCACTCGCGTAGGTTGGGAATACTCCGATACCGGCGCCGTGCGCCACCGCCCAGTAATTGGCGCTCGAGACGTTGGTGGTCATCGCGATCAGGTCCCGCTGCTCAAAACCGGGAAAGATGGTGGCGAAGGCGGCGTTGGCGGCGGCCTCGTCCGCCACCTGCAGAACCAAGCGATGTTTGACGAGATCGTCAATCGTCTTTGGGATGCCAAATATCTCCAGATATTTCTCGCTCGCAAAGCACATCAGGTGCATGCGGCCGAGCCGGACCAGCTTGACGTCGAGCGCCGCCGGCCGGGTGAGGTGGATGGCGACATCGGCCTCGTGACGCGACACGTCGGCCGAGCGCATCGCGCAATAGAGGTCGACCATGACGTTGGGGAAGCTCTGCTGAAATTCGACCAGCCGGGGCGCCAGCCAGAACGTGCCGAGCCCCTCGGTCACCGCGACCCGGACCTCGCCCGACGCAGCGCCGGCGAGACCATCGCCCGCGCGCAGCAGCTCGAATGACGCGGCCTCCATGTGTTCGACGGCGGAGACCACCAGCGCGCCTTCGTCGGTCAGCCGAGCGCCGTGGACATCGCGCGTGAACAGCGTCGCGCCGATCTGCCGCTCGAAATCATCGATGCGCCGCCGCACGGCATTGATCGAGAGCGTCAACCGCTCGGCCGCGGAGCGGAAGCTGCCGGCCCTGACAACCTCGAGGAAGATCCGCGCTGCATCCCAGTCGGTGAGACTTGCCAGCGCCGATTTGCTCATGGCTGACTTGGCCGGGGCGGCCCGGCCCGTCACAGTTCTTGCCGGCTTGCTCGCGGCTGCGCCCCTGGCGCCGCCACTCTCTCGGCTCAGTTCGATGCTCGATCCTGCCGCAGCAGACGAGTCGCCGTGCTCCCCTGGCGCCAGCGTCGCAGGGGTCTCGGCTAGGTCCTGGCGTTCCTTCTGAGGAACGCCCCGTTCCGCCGCAACGCGCATACAAGCTCTCTCCGCCTGCTAGAGTGATTCCGATAAATTACGGGCAAGACACGTTCGTGCCATGATTTGGTTGAGCGATCGAGGGTCGATGAGTCTGCTACCTTCAGTTCTCTGCAGCATGGTCTTACCGCCAGCAGACGCGCGGTCTGACACATCATGTAGGACAAGGACACGCTTAGCGCGAGTCGAATCTAAGATCGACGGTTTTTGCCTCGACCGCAATGAAATGGTATTCGAAGATGGTCCGTTGTCATGCTATCTTGATGAACGGATCGTGGCGCTGACTCATCGAATGCCGGGGAGCGGTGGCGTGTCTTCACCCTGCGTCATGCCAGGACTGAACCGCATGGGCAAAGCGCAGGGGAGCAACGACATGACGTATTTGGAAGCCATCCGCGAGTCGGGAGTTGCTCGGCTCGATCTCGTCGCACGCTAGAACGGAAACGACGCCTGTGGCCAATTCAGACGAACAAATGCTTGCAGTGCTTGCATCCCTGGAGCAGTGCCGCGCCATGCTCGCGGCAACGGGCAATCGCGAATCGGCACATTTGGTCTCGGTTGCCATCCTCGACCTGCGTATGAAGCTGAACCGCCTGAGCGAAGACGATCTGAAATCGCTTTGCGATGAGATGGTTCAAGCTGACAATCCCGACAAGCTGCGCGATGCGAAGCTGCAGCCGGGTCAGCGCCGGCCACCGTTGCTTCGAGTGGTGAAATAGCACAGTTCGATGTGTGCACAAGGGTGCATTTAGCGCATTTGTGATATGTCGTGATCCCACAGTGAGCGCGCACCGGCTCGCAGACGAGCCGGTTGGAACGAGGCGGACACTCCCATCGGGGCGGGGGACTTCGCCAATGAGGCCCCCGATCCGGGGACGTCAGGCTCTGTCCTTGCGAAAGCCCGCAGGCGGTGATCATCGGTGACCGCCGTAACTTCGGCACGTCTGTTGCGTATTCCCGGCATCGGCGGCAAGAAGCGTCGTGCCCCGGCTTGCGCCTGGAGGGGCGTATCGCGGGACTCGCATGATCCAGAACGTATCGATTCCGGCCGCGTTCATTGCTGGCCTGGTCAGTTTTCTTTCGCCCTGCGTGCTACCGCTGGTTCCGCCTTATCTGGTCTATCTCACCGGCGCCACGATCGAGCACATCGAGAGCGAGGAGCCTCCGGCCGCGTCGCGCCGCGCCGTGATGATCTCGGCTGCACTGTTCGTGCTGGGCTTCTCGACTGTGTTCGTGATGTTGGGGGCGAGCGCTTCGCTGATCGGCGGCCTGATCCGGGCCTGGTCGGAGCAGTTGTCCATTCTCGCCGGCATCGTCATCATCGTGATGGGCCTGCACTTCCTCGGCCTGACCCGGATCGCGTTCCTGATGCGCGAAGGGCGGCTGCCGATCCCCAAGCCGGTCGGCCTGTGGGGCGCCTACGTCATGGGGCTCGCCTTCGCCTTCGGCTGGACGCCGTGCATCGGGCCGATCCTGGCGGCGATCCTCTCGATCGCAGCCGCGGAGACGACAGTCGCCAAGGGGGCCGGGCTTCTTGCCGTCTATTCCGCCGGCCTCGGCATTCCGTTCCTGGTCGCGGCGTTCATGATCGAACAGTTCTCGGCGCTGTTCATCCGCATGCGTGGCCATCTCGTGAACATCGAGCGCGCGATGGGCGTGCTGATGATCGCCACCGGCATCGGCTTTCTCACCGGCGCGGTCTCGACCTTCAGCATCTGGCTGCTCGAGACGTTCCCGGCGCTGCAGAGGTTCGGCTGACGCGGCTTAATCGTCGAGCTTGCAGGTGATGGTGTAGACCACGCCCGGCGGCAGGAAGTCGACCGTGGCCTCGCCGCCGAGCTGATCGCGCGCGCTGCGCACGATCAGGCGGGAGCCGAAGCCGCGCTGGATCGGCGCCGAGACCACCGGGCCGCCGGTTTCCTGCCACACCAGCCGCAGCCGTGCCGGCAGCTTCATCGCCGCGTCGGCCGCGCTCGCCAGCTCCCAGGACAGATCGACCGTGCCGGTGTCGTTGGAGAGCGCACCATATTTGGCGGCGTTGGTTGCGATCTCGTGCACGATCATCGACAGCACGACGGCGAGCCGCGGCGACAGCGCCACCTTCGGGCCGGAGATCCTGATGCGCTCGGGCGTGTTGAGGCGGTAGGGCTTGAGCACGCGCTCGATCACGTCCTGCAGCTCAGAACCCTGCCATTTCTCCTTGCTGAGCAGATTGTGCGCCTCGGCGAGCGCGCCGAGCCGGCCCTCGAACTTCTCACGCTCATGGCGGCTGGCGCTGCGGAAGGTCTGCACCGCGATCGCCTGCAGGATCGCCAGCGTGTTCTTGACCCGGTGATTGAGCTCCTCGATCAGCAGGTCGTGCAGCATCTCGGCGCGCGCGATCGTCGTCGCCATCCGCACCGCGAAGGCCAGACCGATTGCCAGCATGATGCCGCCGAGCAGGCTGGTGACCGCGAGGTTGCGCCACAGCGGCGCCACAAGCGAATCCTCGGCGATGCCGGCGCCGATGGTCCATCCGGTGAGGGTGGAATGGGTGAAGCTCGACAGCAGCGGCACGCCCTCGAGCGATACGCTCGACAGCGTCGCCTCCTGCTCGCTGCGCATGCGATCAAACACCGATGGCGAGGCCTGCTTGCCTATCGTGTCCGCCGGATTTGGCACGCGTGCGAATACGGTCGCCTGGCGGTCGAGCAGCGACAAGGTCCAGTCCGGGCTCGGCCGCTGCTTTTCCAGGATGGTCTGGAACATCTCGATCGGCGGGCTGAACGAGATGTCGTAGACGACCTCGCCCTCGCGAAAGACGGGCACCTCGACGGTGACGATCAGGCTCTTCTTCACGACGCCGTAGAACAGGTCGGAATATTGCGGCTGCCGGGTCTCGAACACGCGGCGGGTGATCTCGCGGTTGTTGCGCGGCGGCAGGTGAGCCGTATCCGTCGTCGCCGACGAGAACAGCTGGCGTCCGTTGCGGTCGGCGACCACGATCGCGCCGTTCTTGCCGTACTGCTCGAGGAAGCCCATCGCGATCGGGCGGAAGCGTTCGAAATCGCCGGTGGTCAGGGCATCGGTCAGCGCCAGCACCTGGACGCCGCCAGTCATGCGCTGCATTTCCGCATCGAGCGTCAGCCGGATGCTGCGCACCGTCTCCAGCACGCGCTGACGGGCGTCGCTGCGGTCCTGCATGTAGTTGTGCAAGACGATCCCGCCTGCGAACAGGATGAGCGGCAGCGTGGTCCCTGCGACCAGAAGAGCAAGCCGGATCGGCAGGGAGAGTTTTGGCACGGATGCCCCGTTTGAGCTGGCGCTGCTGATCGCCGTTGGGACTGACGCAGGCGGAGGTGCGTCGGGCGGAGGCGAATTTGTGCAGCGAGCGCATATCAGGCTGGAGCGGCTGCCTCCGCAAGGGCTCGGCGGTTGCAACCGTTCACATGACTGTCAGCATAGGAGAGCGCGGCGGCGTGCACGCCAAGCGCAACGCGCGGCGATCGCCGGTTCCCTGAGCGGCTTTACCGCCACAGCGCCTCTCCTAGACGTTGCTCTCGCTGATGGCCGCATACACCATCGTGCGCAGCTCGCGGCGGATCGGATAGGCGCTCGACGGCAGTACCTGGGTCATGAAGATCGTGATCAGCTCCTCGGCCGGATCGATCCAGAACGCGGTGGAGGCCGCACCGCCCCAGGCATATTCTCCGGCGCTACCTGGAATGAGCGTCTTGGCCGGATCCATCGTCACCGAGAAGCCGAGACCGAAGCCGATGCCGTTATAGGCCGCTTCCGCGAACATCGAGCGCGACAGCGCCGGCAGGTCGACGCCGCCCGGCAGATGGTTCGAGGTCATCAGCTTCAGCGTCTTCGGGCCAAGCAGCCTGACCCCGCCGAGCTCGCCGCCATTGATCAGCGCGCGGCAGAACGTCAGATAGTCCGCCGTGGTCGAGCACAGACCGCCGCCGCCTGAGATGAAGTCGGGCGGGCTCAAGAAAGAGCTGGTTGCCGGATCGTCCTGCAAGGTCAGGCCGCCCTTGCGATCGGCGGCGTGGAACGACAAGGCGCCGCCGGCATCGGCCGAGTAGCACGCCGCGAGCCGGTGCGCCTTCGCGGCGGGGACGTGGAAGTCGGTGTCGCTCATGCCGAGCGGATCGAAGATGCGCTCTTTCAGCACTTGCTCGAACGGCTTGTCGGCGATCTTGCCGACGAGATAGCCGACCACATCGGTGGAGACCGAGTAGTTCCAGGCTTCCCCCGGCGAGAACTCCAGCGGAATGCGCGACAGGTCGTCGATCATCGACTGCAACGTTCCTGCCTTTTCGACCGCGCCGATCTTGGCGTCGCGATACGCGGCATCGACGTTCGAGCGCTGCTGGAAGCCGTAGGTGAGGCCGGAGGTGTGGCGCAAGAGGTCGACGATCAGCATCGGCCGCGCCGGCGGCCGGCTGACAAAGGCCGGCGCGGTGCCGGCGACGAACACGCCCAGATTCTTCCACTCCGGAATGTATTTCGCGACCGGCTCGTCGAGCGCGACCTTGCCTTCCTCGACCAGCATCATGAAGGCGACCGAGGTGATCGGCTTGGTCATCGAATAGATGCGGTAGATCGTGTCGTCCCTGACCGGGACCTTGCGCTCGACGTCGGCATAGCCGAGCGAGCTCGCATGCACGATCTTGCCGCGGCGATAGACCATCAACTGCGTCCCGGGAAAGCGGCCGGCCTCGATATAGCGCTGCCGCAGATGGGCATCGATGCGATCGAGCGCGGCTTTCGACATGCCGACGGTTTCGGGCGAGGCGGGTGTCGGGGCGAGCATCGGGCGTCTCCGCTATGATCGGTTTCTGGCGGCCTGCGCGAGGATCGGCCGCACATGCCGTTTGTTCCGGGTGATAGCCGAAAAACGCGCCGCGTCCAATGGCAGGCCAGGGATGCGTCGTGTACCCTTTGCGCCGGGAGGAATTGGCAATGACACAATTCAACGAGGCCGAGCTCACGGAGGCCGTCGTCGCGAGCTTCGAAGGGACACCCGATCCGCGCGCGAAATTCCTGCTGCAGGAATTGGTGAAATCGCTGCACGATTATGTGCGCCGGACGGAGCTCACTTTCGACGAGTGGGCCGCCGCCATCGACTTTCTCACCCGCACCGGACAGACCTGCACCGCGAGCCGGCAGGAGTTCATCCTGCTGTCCGACGTGCTCGGCGTGTCGATGCTGGTCGACGCCATCAATCATCGCGACCGGGCAGGGGCGACGGAGACGACCGTGCTCGGCCCGTTCTACGTCGGCGAGCACAAGGTGACGCCCCACGGCACCGACATCTCGGCGGATCTCAAGGGCGAGAAGATGTTCGTCCAGGGACGGGTCACCGATCTGTCGGGTGCCCCGCTGGCGGGCGCCGCGGTCGATGTCTGGCATGCCGACGACGAGGGCTTCTACGATTCGCAGCGGCCGTCCTATGAAAGCGATGGTCCGTCGTCGCGGGCGCGCTTCATCACCGATGCGGATGGCCGCTTTTTCTTCCGCACCATCCTGCCCTGCAGCTATCCGATCCCGACCGACGGTCCGGTGGGACGGATGATCCTCGAGACGAAGCGTCATCCGATGCGCCCGGCCCATGTGCATTTCCTGGTGGACGCCAAGGGCTACGAGCCGCTGATCACCCACGTCTTCGTCGGCGGTGACGAATATCTCGACAGCGATGTCGTCTTTGGCGTCAAGGACGACCTCGTCGCCCAGGTGGAGCGGCGCAGCGACGCGGTGATGCCGGACGGCAAGCTGGCCGTCGGGCCATGGCACTTCATGACCTACGATTTCCGCATGAAGCCGGGAGCCGGCGCGGCGCCGAGGCCGCTCGGCGCGATCGCGCCTGAACCCGCCTGAGCTGTGGCGGCCGGCAGGCCCGCCTACCAGCCGCCGTGGCGAGCCGCGAGCAGGATGACGACTGCGATCGCGAGCAGCGCAGTCGTTGCTTTCCAGAACAGCAACGGATTGCGCTCGATCAGGGGCGTCCGGCTGTCGCCGACATAGGCCGGATTGGGGTGCCGAAGGTCGAAGACGAATTCGGAGAGGCTCTCGTAACGTTTGGCGGCCATGGGATGGACGGCGCGTCGAAGTGCGCCGTCGATCCAGAGCGGGACGGCTTGGTCATCGCCGGAGGCCGGCAGATAGCGGACCTTGCGAAACTGTGCCCGGGTTCTTGCGCGCGCCATCTGCGCGCCGTAGGGCAATCGCCCCGTCAGCATCTGGTAAGCGATGACTCCGAGTGAGAACTGATCGGACCATTCGGAGCCGCCCTCGCCGAGAAAATATTCCGGCGCCGTATACTGCTGGGTGCCGAGGATGCTGTCGTGGTCGGCAGCCGGATCGGCCTCGACCACGCCGCTGACGCGCACCGATCCGAAATCGATGATCTTCACCGTCCCGGTCCGGTCGATCATGATGTTCGCAGGCCGCAGATCCTGGTGCAGCACTTCCTTGCGATGCAGCGCCTGCAGCCCCTTGGCGATCTGCTCGATGATGTCTCTGATGGCATCGAGATCGGCTTTGGGATGGTCGATCATCCATTGCGCCAGGGTCTGGCCTTCGACGAATTCGGTGACGACGTAGAGATGATCGCGGCGACGCGTCGATGGGAGGGCCTTCAGCACGTGCGGGTTGTCGATCCGCCGCGCGATCCAGTCTTCCATCAGGAACCGTTTGAGATAGGCCGGGTCGCCGCGGAGGTCGATCGAAGGCACCTTGAGGGCGACGGCGAGCTCCGTCTCGACGTCGATGGCCAGATAGATGTGGCTGCGGCTGCTGGCATGGATCTCGCGCACGATCCGGTAGCCCTCGAAGATCATCCGCGCGTCCAGCAGCGGCGCCGGCGGCAGCTGCTCGGCCTGGACCGGAATCTCGGCGGCATCGCCGGCGCCGAGTTCGTCGATCCGCACGATCTGGATCGTGAGATTGTCCGCACTGCCCTGCGCCAGTGCCTCAGCGACGATGATGCGGGCCGCCTGGTCGAGGTCGTGGGAATTCTCCTTCAACACGTTGGCGACAAAACGCTTGCCCACGTGCTCGTGAACGCCGTCGGTCGCGAGCACGAAGATGTCGCCGCGCTCGATCCGAATGGCCTGATAGTCGATTTCGACCTCGGGATTGACCCCGAGCGCACGCCCCAGATAGCTCTGCTGCGATGAGATGATGACGCGATGATCGTCGGTGAGCTGCTCGAGCGAATGGCCTGCGGGGCGATAGATGCGACAATCGCCGATATGGAAGAGATGCGCGGTGGCCGCCTTGATCACGATCGCGCTGAGCGTGCAGACATAACCTTTGTCGCGGTCATAGGCGTATTGGCTGGCTCTGGTCTGGGCGTAGAGCCAGGAGTTGGCCGCGGCGATCACGCGTCGCGCCGAGGTCTTCACCGACCAGGCATCCGGCGTACAGTAATAGTCGGTCAGGAAGCTCTTGACCGCCGACTCGCTCGCAATGTGGCTGACCTCGCTGCTGCTGATCCCGTCCGCGATCGCGATTGCGATGCCCTTCAGGCTGAGCGCCGGCTCATCGGGAATCAGTGCGCCGTGGAAGTCCTGGTTGCCCGGCTTCTGCCCTTTGTCGGAATGCGCTCCGATGGTGATCCGCAATGGCATTTGGGCTGTCGGGCGAAGGGCGAGGGAGCCCGACCTTACCGGGGCCGGGCTCTCCAAGGGAAACGGAATCAGGCCGCGGCGCGAGCCGCGATCTTGGCATCTCGCTTCGGCTGCGTCCTGATGTGGGTGGCATAGAGCGTCAGGCCGGTGAACGAGAGGCCGCCGACGAGATTGCCGAGCACGGTCGGGATCTCGTTCCAGATCAGGTAGTCCATGATCGAGAACTTCGCATGGAGCATCAGCCCCGACGGGAACAGGAACATGTTCACCACCGAATGCTCGAACACCATGTAGAAGAAGACCAGGATCGGCATCCACATCGCCAGCACCTTGCCCGGGACCGTCGTCGAGATCATCGCGCCGACCACGCCGGTGGAGACCATCCAGTTGCACAGCATGCCGCGGATGAACAGCGTCGCCATTCCGGCCGCGCCATGCGCCGCGTAGCCCAAGGTCCGGCCTTCGCCGATATTGCCGATGACAGCGCCGACCTTGTCCGGGTCCTGCGTGAAGCCGAACGTGGTCACGAATGCCATCATGAAGGCAACGGTCAGTGCTCCGGCGAAATTGCCGATGAAGACGAGTCCCCAGTTGCGCAGCACGCCTGCGATGGTCACGCCCGGACGTTTGTCGATCACGGCCAGCGGCGACAGCACGAACACACCCGTCAGCAGATCGAAACCCAACAAATAGAGCATGCAGAAGCCGACCGGAAACAACAGGGCGCCGATGATCGGCTGGCCGGTGTTCACGTTGATGGTGACGGCAAACCAGGCTGCGAGCGCCAGGATCGCGCCAGCCATGTAGGCGCGGATCACGGTGTCCCGGGTCGACATGAAGATCTTGGACTCGCCTGCGTCCACCATCTTGGTCACGAATTCTGAAGGCGCGAGGTACGACATTCAAACGTCCTTTGCTTGCTCTCGGGAATAGATTGCGCGCTGCCTTGCGAGAGGTTCTGGCTCTCGAGGGACATCGCCACGGGCAGGCGGATCGGATGTCGAATGCGGGAAGGGCGTCACGACGACCGCGCCGAGGAGACCTCGGTCGCGTGCGCGCATCCGTCCCGGAGATCAGCGCCATAGGCGTCGACAGTCCGGCGAACCGCAGTCATCGTTGACTTGCAGAACCAGAAGCAATGCGTGTGCCAAATTTGACGCCACCGAGAAAGTCAGTGATTTCAAGCGACTGCGCTGGAGTTTCTCTGCTGCGGCTGCCTGAAAGGGCTCTTTTGGCGCCCTGATGCTCACGGAACAATCTCTCCATGCTTATTTTGTGTGCGCCGCACACAAAGTGTGCGAATCGCAAATTTTGGATGCGGCCCGCTGCCTCTGATGGATTGTTGTGCAACGCTAAAGGGTTGAATTTGCCTGACAAATCCGAATCGGCGCGTTGGCACGAAGCTTGAAAGAGCGTGTCCGACGCCATCGATGCCGTCCGCGCAACCCTCATCCGAATCGTGACGCTGCCCCTTCCGAGGCCTCCTCGGAACACGCCTTTGTGCGTGGTGCAGCGACCCGCAACGGACGGCCATTCACCCATCGAGCGCTCTTCAGACAAAGGACGACAGCACTCATGACGAAGACTGCCAATCCTGCTCGCCGCAACGGCCTCAGCCGTCGTCAGCTTCTCAAGGCCGGCGCAGGGACGGCTGCGCTGCTTGCAGCCGCGAAGCTGAACTTGCCGGGCGGAGCTTTCGCCCAGGGGGCGGGGCCGGAAGTCACCAGCGCCAAGCTCGGCTTCATCGCGCTCAGCGATGCCGGCCCGTTGTTCGTCGCCAAGGACAAGGGCCTGTTTGCGAAATACGGCATGCCTGACGTCGATGTGCAGAAGCAGGCCTCATGGGGCACGACGCGCGACAATCTCGTGCTCGGCTCCGAGGGCAATGGCATCGACGGCGCGCACATCCTGACCCCGATGCCCTACCTCATCTCCTCGGGCAAGGTGACGCAGAACAACCAGCCGACGCCGATGTACATCCTGGCGCGCCTCAATCTCGATGCGCAGTGCATCTCGGTCGGCAAGGAGTACGCCGACCTGAAGCTCGGTCTCGATACCGCGCCGTTCAAAGCCGCGCTGGAGAAGAAGAAGGCCTCCGGCAAGTCCGTGAAGGCCGCGATGACCTTCCCGGGCGGCACCCACGATCTCTGGATCCGCTACTGGCTCGCCGCCGGCGGCATCGACCCCGACAAGGACATCGAGACCATCGTGGTGCCGCCGCCGCAGATGGTGGCCAACATGAAGGTCGGCACCATGGACTGCTTCTGCGTCGGCGAGCCCTGGAATGCGCAGCTCGTCAACCAGGGCATCGGTTACACCGCCGTCACGACGGGCGAGATCTGGAACAAGCATCCCGAAAAATCCTTCGCGATGCGCGCCGCCTTTGTCGACAAATATCCGAAGGCCGCGAAGGCGTTGACGATGGCGGTTATGGAAGCGCAGCAGTGGGCCGACAAGATGGAGAACAAGCAGGAGCTTGCGACCATCATGGCCAAGCGGCAGTGGATGAATTGCCCGGTCGAGGACGTCGCCGGACGCACGGCCGGCAAGTTCGACTACGGTACCGGCAAGGTCGTCGAGAACTCGCCGCACATCATGAAGTATTGGCGCGACTTCGCGTCCTATCCATTCCAGAGCCACGATCTCTGGTTCATCACCGAGGACATCCGGTGGGGCAAGTATGAGGCCGGCTTCGACGCCAAGTCGCTGATCGCCAAGGTCAACCGCGAGGACATCTGGCGCGAGGCCGCCAAGGAGATGAACGTCGCCGCCGCCGAGATTCCGACCTCCAAGTCGCGCGGCAAGGAGACCTTCTTCGACGGCAAGGTGTTCGATCCGGAAGATCCCGCCGCCTACCTGAAGTCGCTGTCGATCAAGCGCGTCGACGCCTGATCAGGACCTCCCGCCGCGCGCGCGAGGCGCGCGGCCTCTCTCATTGCACGGAGAAAGATTTCCGATGTCCATGCCAGCGTTGAGCAACGATAGTGCTCCCAAGGTCGTGCCGACCGCGGCGGCGTCCACCTCGGCGTCCATCGTAACGATGACGCCCAAGCAGCCGCCGAAGGCCGAGCGCTATGTAAAGATGGCACGTGAGGCCGCGGTGCGCGTGGTGCCGCCGCTGATCGTGCTGGCGCTGTTCCTGCTGATTTGGGAGCTGGTCTGCCGCCGGGCCGGCTCGGCGCTGCCGCCGCCCTCCCGGGTCTTCAGCGACACCCGGGAGCTGATCTTCGATCCGTTCTTCGATCATGGCGGCATCGACAAGGGCTTGTTCTGGCATCTCGAAGCCAGCCTCCGGCGCGTCGCCTTCGGCTACGCGATTGCCGTCGTCGTCGGCGTCGGTGTCGGCACGCTGATCGGCCAGTCGGTGTGGGCCATGCGCGGCCTCGATCCGATCTTCCAGGTGCTGCGCACGATCCCGCCGCTCGCCTGGCTGCCGCTGTCGCTGGCGGCCTTCCGCGACGGCCAGCCGTCGGCGATCTTCGTCATCTTCATCACCTCGGTGTGGCCGATCATCATCAACACCGCGGTCGGCATCCGCAACATTCCGCAGGACTACCGCAACGTCGCCGCGGTGGTGCAGCTCAATCCGCTGGAATTCTTCGCCAAGATCATGATCCCGGCGGCCGCGCCCTACATCTTCACCGGCCTGCGCATCGGCATCGGCCTGTCGTGGCTCGCGATCGTCGCGGCCGAGATGCTGATCGGCGGCGTCGGCATCGGCTTCTTCATCTGGGACGCGTGGAACTCCTCGCATATCAGCGAGATCATTCTCGCGCTGTTCTATGTCGGCATCATCGGCTTCGTGCTCGACCGCATGATCGCGGTGGTCGGCAAGATCGTGACCCGCGGCACTGCGACGAATTGAGAGGTAGAGATCATGGCCTATCTGAAGCTCGACCACGTCGACAAGACCTTCACCCGCGGCACCGCTACCACCGAAGTGCTGAAGGACATCAATCTCTCGATCGAGAAGGGCGAGTACGTCTCGATCATCGGCCATTCCGGCTGCGGCAAGTCGACGATGCTCAACATCGTGGCGGGGCTCACCACGGCCACGACCGGCGGCGTGCTGCTGGAGGAGCGCGAGGTCAATTCGCCGGGACCTGACCGCGCGGTGGTGTTCCAGAACCACAGCCTGCTGCCCTGGCTCACGGTCTATGAGAACGTGCGGCTCGGCGTCGACAAGGTGTTCGCCAAGACCAAGACCCGGGCCGAGCGCGATGCCTGGACCATGCACAATCTGAATCTCGTGCAGATGGCCCATGCCAAGGACAAGCGTCCGAACGAGATCTCCGGCGGCATGAAGCAGCGCGTCGGCATTGCCCGCGCGTTGGCCATGGAGCCGAAGGTCCTGCTGCTTGACGAGCCGTTCGGCGCGCTCGACGCGCTGACCCGGGCGCATCTGCAGGACTCCGTGATGGCGCTGCATCAGAAGCTCGGCAACACCATCCTGATGATCACCCACGACGTCGACGAGGCCGTGTTGCTGTCCGACCGTATCGTGATGATGACCAACGGTCCGAGCGCACGGATCGGCGAGGTGCTCGAGGTCGCGCTGCCGCGTCCGCGCAAGCGGCTCGAGCTCGCGACCAACGCCACCTACGTGAAGTGCCGCCAGCGCGTGCTGGAATTCCTCTATGAGCGCCATCGCTACGTCGAGGCGGCGTGACGATTCGAACGCGGAGGACGGATCGAACCGCCCTCCGCCTCGGGCGACTAACGGGTTCTCGTCTCCATCATCGAAGGATTTCCCATGACGCCGTCTCAGATCGAATTGGTTCAGGATAGCTTTGCCAAGGTCGCGCCGATCTCCGATCAGGCCGCGGGCATCTTCTACGATCGCTTGTTCGAGGTCGCGCCGCAGGTGCGGCCGATGTTTCCAGACGATCTCACCGAGCAGCGCAAGAAGCTGATGGCGACGCTGGCGGTCGTCGTGAATGGATTGGCGAACTTGCCTGCGATCCTGCCGGCAGCAAGCGCGCTGGCCATGCGCCACGTCGATTATGGTGCCAAGCCCGAGCACTATCCGGTGGTCGGCTCTGCGCTGCTGTGGACCCTGGAGAAGGGACTGGGCGAGGCCTGGACGCCCGAGGTCGCCGAGGCCTGGACCGCGGCCTATGGCACGCTGTCCGGCTTCATGATCGCGGAAGCCTACGGCAAGGCGCAGGCTGCGGAGTAGCATCGTTGAGTGAACCGCTCGTCATCGTCGGCAACGGCATGGCCGCTGCAAAGCTGGCCGAGGAGCTGTCGCAGACCGCGCTCGGCCGCTACGCGATCGCCGTCATCGGCGAGGAGCCGCGTCTGGCCTACAACCGCGTGCTGCTGTCGTCGGTGCTGGCCGGCGAGGCTGCGTCCCACGAGATCGAGCTCAAGCCAGCCACCTGGTGGCGCGAGCGCGGCGTGACGCTGAAATACGGCGCGCGCGCGACCGGCATCGATGTCGGCCGCCGCGAGCTGCAGATCGAGAACGACGAGAACGTGGCGTTCTCGCGCCTGGTTCTGGCCACCGGCTCGCTGCCGCTGCGGCTTCCCGTGCCGGGCGCCGATCTGCCGGGCGTGCACACGTTCCGCGACAGCCGGGACACCGACGTGCTGTTGGCGCTGGCGGCGAAGAAGGGGCGCGTGGTGGTCGTCGGCGGCGGACTGCTCGGGCTGGAAGCGGCCTATGGTCTGGCGCGTGCCGGAGCCAAGGTGACGCTGTTGCATCTGATGGACCGGCTGATGGAGCGCCAGCTCGATGCGCCGGCCGCCGCGTTGCTCAAGTCGCTGGTCGCGCGCAAGGGGATCGAGGTTCTGCTCAATGCCAGCACCGCGGCCATCCATGGGGACGGGCGGGTCGAAGGAGTCGAGCTGGCCGATGGACGGCGCCTCGCCACCGACGCCGTGATCTTCGCGGCCGGAATCCGGCCGAACGTTGCGCTGGCGAAAGAGGCGGGGCTCGCCGTCAACCGCGGCATCGTCGTCGATGACGCGATGCAGACGTCGGCCCCCGGCATCTTCGCGCTCGGCGAATGCGCCGAGCATCGCGGCACCTGTTATGGGCTGGTCGAGCCTGCCTACGAGCAGGCCCGGGTGCTGGCGCGGCATCTGGCCGGCCGCCAGGCAGCCTATGGCGGCAGCGTTGTCTCGACCAATCTGAAAGTATCGGGCGTGTCGGTGTTCTCGGCCGGCGACTTCATCGGCGCCGAGGGCAGCGAGGTGATCGTGCTCAACGATGCCAAACGCGGCATCTACAAGAAGCTCGTCATCACCGAGGGGCGCCTCACCGGCGCCGTGCTGATCGGTGAGACTCAGGACGCGTTGTGGTATCGCGAGTTGATCCGGAGCCGCGAGCCGGTCGCCGCGATCCGAACAGCGATGATGTTCGGCCGCGCGGGCGCGCGGCCGCAGGCAGCGTGAGAAGGGGCCACGCACGACGATGACGACGGTCGATCCGAAGCTGCTGACGGTGCGCACTGCGTGTCCTTACTGTGGTGTCGGTTGTGGCGTGCTCGCCACGCCCGACGGCCGCGGCGGCGCTGCCATCTCCGGCGATCCGATGCATCCCGCCAATCTCGGCCGGCTTTGCTCCAAGGGCTCGGCGCTCGGCGAGACGCTCGGGCTCGAGAGCCGGCTGCTGTACCCGATGATCCGCTGCAAGGGCGGCATGCAGCGGGTGGCGTGGAGCGATGCGCTCGATCACGTCGCGACCCGCCTGAAGCACATCGTCGCCCGCGACGGCGAGGATGCGGTGGCGTTCTATCTCTCCGGCCAGATGCTGACCGAGGACTACTACGTCGCCAACAAGCTGATGAAGGGCTTTCTCGGCTCGGCCAATGTCGACACCAACTCGCGGCTGTGCATGGCCTCGTCGGTCGCCGGCCACCGCCGCGCCTTCGGCGCCGACACTGTGCCCGGCACCTATGAGGATCTCGATCAGGCCGATCTGCTGGTCTTCGTCGGCAGCAATGCCGCATGGTGCCATCCGGTGCTGTATCAGCGCATGCTGGCCAACAAGCAGACGCGCGGCGCCAGGTTCGTGGTCATCGATCCACGTCGCACCGACACGTCGAGCGAAGCCGATCTGTTCCTGGGATTGAAACCCGGTGCGGATGCGGCGCTGTTCTCCGGCCTGCTGGTGCATCTCGCCGACAGCGGTGCGCTCGACCACGACTACATCAACGCTCACACCAGCGGCTTCGACGAGACCCTGGCCCGCGCTCGGAGCCTCGCCGGCAGCGCCGCGGCGACCGCGCTCGCCACCGGCCTGTCCGAGGTCGACGTCGCCGCCTTCTTCAAGCTATTCCGCGATACTCCCAAGGTCGTCACCCTCTATTCGCAGGGCGTCAACCAGTCGGCGCAGGGCACCGACAAGGTCAACGCCATCCTCAACTGCCATCTTGCGACCGCGCGCATTGGCAAGCCGGGCATGGGGCCGTTCTCGCTGACCGGCCAACCCAATGCGATGGGCGGCCGCGAGGTCGGCGGGCTCGCCAACCAGCTCGCGGCCCACATGGGCTTCACGCCGCCGGACATCGACCGCGTCCGCCGCTTCTGGAAGGCCAAGGACATCGCCACCCATGAGGGTCTCAAGGCGGTGCAGATGTTCGAGGCGATCGCGCGCGGCGAGATCAAGGCGCTGTGGGTGATCGGCACCAACCCCGCGGTGTCGCTGCCGGACGCGGATCTGGTCCGTGCCGCGCTCAAGAAGCTCGAGCTGTTCGTCGTGTCCGAGAACGTCCGCTCCAACGACACCGTCGATGCTGGCGTCCACGTGCTGCTGCCGGCGCAGGCCTGGGGCGAGAAATCGGGCACGGTCACCAACTCCGAGCGCCGCATCTCGCGCCAGCGCGCCTTCCTTGCGCCGGCCGGCGAGGCCATGCCGGACTGGTGGATCCTGAGCGAGGTCGGCAAACGGCTCGGCCACGCGGGCGCCTTCAATTACAACTCTGCGGCGGACGTGTTCCGCGAGCACGCGGCGTTGTCGGCCTTCGAGAACGACGGCACGCGCGACTTCGACATCGGCGCGCTGGCCTCGCTCACTGACGACGAATACGAGACGATGGCGCCGGTGCAATGGCCGGCGCGCGCGGGCAAGCCGCCCGAGCCGCGCTTTTTCGCCGAAGGCGCCTTCTTCACCAACGATCGCAAAGCGCGCTTCGTCGCGCCGGAGGTGCCGGCGTTGCGCGGCGAGACCACCGCCGCCCGCCCGCTGCGCCTGAACACCGGCCGCATCCGCGACCAGTGGCACACGATGACGCGCACCGGCTTGAGCCCGCGGCTATCAGCGCATCTGCCGGAGCCGTTCGTCGAGGTGCATCCGGACGACGCGCTGAAAAACGGCCTGATGCATGACGGCTTCGCCAAGGTGACGACCGAGCACGGCCAGTGCATCCTCAAGGTCGTGGTCAGCGAGCGCCAGCAGCGCGGCATGCTGTTCGCGCCGATCCATTGGAACGCCACCAACTCGTCGCATGGTCGCGTCGGCGCGCTGGTCGCCTCCCACACCGATCCGTTCTCCGGTCAGCCCGAGGCCAAGGCGACCCCGGCTGCGATCAGTTCTTATGAGTACGTATTCCGCGGCTTCATCCTGTCGCGCAACGAGCTCACGCTGCCGTCCAACCTCTGGTGGGCGCGCGCGACGGTGCAGGGCGGCTTGGGCTATCTGTTCGCCGATAACGGCGATCTGTCGCGCTGGCCGGCCTGGTTCAAGGCGCGCGCCACCGACGACGTCACGGACTACATGGATGTCGGCGGCGGCGTCTATCGCGCCGCGTCGTTCGCCGGCGATCGCATCGAAACCTGTCTCTTCGTAGGCCCCGGCCATGATGCCGGCGACTGGAACGTCGTGAAGACGATGTTCGCCGCCGATCGCCTCGACGACGACCAGCGCCGCGTGCTGCTATCCGGCCGCGCGCCCGACGGCGTCGGCGGCGGCTCGATCGTCTGCGCCTGCTTCGGCGTCGGCCGCGACACCATCTGCGACGCCATCGCCGGCGGCGCGCGCACGCCCGCCGCCATCGGTGCGCAGCTCAAGGCTGGCACCAATTGCGGCTCGTGCATTCCCGAGATGAAGCGGCTGATCGCGCAGACGGCCACGGACGCCCCGCCGATCGCGGCGGCGAGCTAGCCGAGAACACTGTCATTCCGGGGCGAGGCCAACGGCCTCGAACCCGGAATCTCGACATGGTGGAAATGAAACAGCGCAAGACAAGCCCGGGATTCCGGGTTCGACGCTGACGCGTCGCCCCGGAATGACGTGGGTGTGGAGGCGCGTCAGATGCCTTGAGCAGGGAGGGCACCCAATCGACGCCGCGTGCCTCATTCTCTATGCTCGCCCGCATGAAGCACAAGACATTCGGAACTGGCGGCGCCAGCGTCTCCGTCATCGGGCAGGGCACCTGGTATCTCGACCACGCCGATCGCAGCCGCGCTATCGCCACGTTGCGGCGCGGCCTCGATCTCGGCATGAGCCACATCGATACCGCGGAGATGTATGGCGATGCCGAGCTGGTCATCGCCGAGGCCATCGCCGGCCGGCGTGACGACGTGTTCCTGGTCTCGAAGGTGCTGCCGAGCAACGCCTCGCGCAAGGGCACCATCACCGCCTGCGAGCGCTCGCTGAAGCGGCTGAAGACCGACCGGCTCGACTGCTATCTCTTGCACTGGCCGGGCTCCTATCCGCTCGCGGAAACGGTGGCGGCGTTCGAGGAGCTCAAGGCCGCCGGCAAGATCGCGTCCTGGGGCGTCAGCAATTTCGACGTCGACGATCTCGACGAGTTGCTCGATGTCGCCGGCGAAGGCCAAATCGCCTGCAACCAGGTGCTCTACCATCTGCAGGAGCGCGCCATCGAGCACGCGGTGATCCCGTGGTGCGGCCAGCATGGCATCGCCGTCGTCGCCTATTCGCCGTTCGGCCATGACGACTTTCCGGACCGCCGCAGCGCCGGTGGCGAGGTGCTGCAGCGCATCGCAGAGCAGCATGGCGCAACGCCGCGCCAGATCGCGCTCGCCTTCCTGACACGGGCGTCTTCGCTGTTCGCGATCCCCAAGGCGTCGCGGCCCGAGCATGCCGAGCAGAATGCCGCGGCCGGCGACATCGAGCTCACCGCGGCCGAGATCGCCGCGATCGATCGCGCCTTTCCGCGCGGGCCGAAGCCGCGCGGGCTGCCCATGCTGTAATGCAGCATCACGGAAAATTACGGATATTTGCTACTCCGGCGCGTGGCAACGCATAAGTGCTGCCCGCTTCGATGGGTTGTCGCGGCGTCGCGATTGGCGTTTTGTCGCCACTCACCGAATCGTCCCCGTTCCAAAACTTCCGAGTTCGACCGTGACCCCGCCACCGAGTGCGGCCGCAGCCGCGCGCCTCGACGATGTGCCGACATCCGTGCAGGAGAAGCCGCAGGCCACGCGCAAGCGCGCACCCGCGCGGGCCGACCGGCCGTTCCGCGGCATCGCGCTGATCCTGCTGTCGACCGTGTTCCTCGGCACCTCGGACGTCACAGCGAAATATCTGTCGAAGACGTTGCCCTCGATCGAGATCACCTGGATCCGCTTCGTCATATTCGCAGCGATCATGGTGCCGGCGATGATCCCGGGCTCGCCGCTGTTCGCGATGCGCACCGAGCGGCTCAAGTTCCAGCTGCTGCGCGGCGTTGCGCTGCTCGGCTCGTCGCTGATGTTCATCACCGGTTTACGCTATCTGCCGATTGCCGAGGCTTCCGCGACCGGCTTCGTCGCGCCGCTGTTCGTCACCGCGTTGTCGATCGTGTTCCTCAGCGAAAAGGTCGGCCTGCGCCGCTGGATCGCGACCGCGGTCGGGTTGTTTGGCGTGCTGATCATTCTCCGCCCCGGCACCGGCGCGTTCCATCTCGCTGCCTTGTTCCCGATCGCCTCGGCTTTCGCCTGGGCCTGCACGCTGATCATGACGCGGATGATGAGCGGGCGTGAGCACGCCATCACGATCATGACCTATTCCTCGATTGCCGGCCTCTGCGTGCTCACGGCAATCGTGCCGTTCGTCTGGACCACGCCGTCCTGGCAGGACATCGGCTTCGGCGTGCTGGTCGGCGTCGCCTCGACCATGGGGCAGTGGATCGTCGTGCTGGCGTTCCGCTATGCCGACGCCTCGGTGCTGGCGCCGTTCTCCTACACCCAGCTCTTGTGGGTCAGCATCCTCGGCTTCCTGGTGTTCGGCGAGGTGCCGGACGTCTGGACCATCGTCGGCGCCGCCTTCATCGTCTCCAGCGGCCTCTACACCGCCCATCGCGAGCGCGTCCGCCGCTCGCAACTGCTGCAGGTCGCCGGCGAGAGCTCGCCGAATCCGTGAGCCCTCGCTCGCGCTTCCCTGGCGAATGCGGGGGGGTGAATTTTTGGGCGGATGCGTTGCGCGATCGCCACAACCGGTGCGAAACGCGTAATGATCTGAAATCATTGGAAAAACGCATTCGCATCCCGTCCCGACCATCAAGTCTGAGCTGCTAGGTCTTGGACTGCACGAGACCGTGCAGAGCAGGGCTTGGGAGTGTCGGAGTGGGGATGTCGAGCGACAACACGGCTGACCGGCCTGTCCGCTGGCGGGTTGGCGCTTTGGTGCTCACGGTCGGCCTCGGGCTGACGACGTCGGCGCAGGCGCAAACCGACCACACCTGGGGCGGTCCCGGCGCCACGACGACGACCTCCGACTACAATCTCTCGACCAACTGGGAGACCCCGCCGGCCGGCGCGCCGCCCGCATCGGGCGGCCAGGAGGCGCTGTTCGGGGCCACCGGCGCATCGACCATCACGGTCACCGCGCCGATCAATCCGGATTCCTGGATCTTCCTCAGCAACGCCCAGTCCTATTCGATCGGCGGCGCCGACGTGAATTTCGGCGTCGCCGGCTCCGGCTGGAGCTTCATCAACAACGCCAATTCCGGCCAGACCATCACCATCGGCAACAACCTCGGCGAGACCGTTGCCGGCGTGCGCGCCGAATTGCTCGGCAACAGCACCACCATCCTGCTCGGCGCCAATTCCTACTCCGGCGGCACCTTCATCGGCAGCGTCGCGACCCTGCAGCTCGGCGATGCCACCCACACCGCCCGCATCATCGGCGACGTGTCGAATTTCGGCATATTCAACATCGTCAGGGCCGACACGTCCGGCATCGTCTCGCTCACCAATGATGGCGGCACCACCAACTTCCTCGGTGCGAGCTCCGCCGGCACGATGACGATCGTGAACCAGTCGATCGCCACGACCGCGTTCGGTGTCGCCGGCGGCACGGACACGGCCACGGCCGGCAACGCCGTGATCACCAACCATCAGGGCCGCACGCTGTTCAACGCCAATACCAGCGCCGGCAACGCGACGATCACGAACGACACGTTCAGCATGCTGGCGTTCGTCAATGCGGCCACGGCCGCCAATGCGGTCATCACCAATGGCGGCAATTCGTACGTGATGTTCGGGATCGGCTTCGGCAGCGACACCCCGTCGGCCGGCAATGCCACCATCACCAACAACATGAACGGCCAGGTCCAGTTCAACGCCCATTCCACCGCAGCGAACGCGACCGTCACCACCAATGACGGCGGCTCGACGCTGTTCTTCGATCACGCCAGCGCCGGCTCCGCCACGATCATCACCAACGATGGCGGCCGCACCCGCTTCCTCGACAATACGACCGGCGGCACCGCCCAGTTCGTCACCAATGGCACCGGCGTGGTCGATTTCTCCGGTAGCACGGGTGTCAATGGCGACGGCCGCATCACCGCCGGCTCGCTGGCGGGCTCCGGCAACTACTACATTGGCGCCTTCAACACGCTGGTGGTCGGCGGCAACAATCTCTCCACCGAGGTCTCCGGCGTGATCGGCGACACCGATCCTTGCGGGTGCGGCACCATCGGCCTGGGCTCGCTGACCAAGGTCGGCAGCGGCAAGCTGACATTGTCCGGCGTCAATACCTACACCGGCACGACCACGATCGACGGCGGCATCCTCGCCGTGAACGGCTCGATCGCCGGCAGCAATGTCGTGGTGAATTCCGGCGGCGCGCTCGGCGGCAACGGCATCGTCGGCAGCACGCTCATCAACGGTGGCGCACTCGCGCCGGGCAATTCGATCGGGCTGCTCACCGTGCAGGGCAACCTCGTGTTCACGACGGCTGCGAGCTACATGGTCGAGGTATCCCCGGCCAATGCCGACCGGGTCAACGTGACGGGAACGGCGACGCTCGGCGGCGCCACCGTGCAGGCGAGTTTCGCGCCCGGCAGCTACGTCAACAAGCAGTACACGATCGTCAATGCGACCGGCGGCGTCAGCGGCAGCTTCAATGCGCTGGTCAACACCAACCTGCCGGCCAACTTCTCTTCGAGCCTGAGCTACGACGCCAACAACGTCTATCTGAACCTGACGCTTGGCTCGACCGGCACCAACAACACCAACCAGCAGAACGTCACGGACACCACGACCGGCTATTTCAACCGCACCGGTGGCATTCCGCTCGCCTTCGGCGCGCTGACCCCGGCCGGCCTGACGCAGGTCTCCGGCGAGATCGCCACCGTTCCGCAGCAGGCGATGTTCGACTCGATGAAGATCTTTCTTGGCCTGATGACCGATCCTTTCGTCGCCGGTCGCAGCGCGAACGCATCTAGTCCGGCTGCGGCGTTCGCCGACGCAGGGCGGGGCGCCGCGCCGCGCGATGCCTTCGCGCGCATGCCGGTGAAGGCCACACCGGCCCAGCGCTTCGATGAGCGCTGGAGCACCTGGGCCGCGCCGTTCGGCGGCGGCTCGTTCACCGATGGCAACGCCGCCCTCGGCTCGAACAACGCCACGATCCGCGAGGTCGGCTTGGCCGCCGGCGCCGATTACATCGTGTCGCCGAGCTGGCTGGCCGGCTTCGCGCTGTCCGGCGGCGGCACCAGCTTCGGCGTCAATGGCGGCGGCAGCGGCCGCTCCCACCTGTTCCAGGCCGGCGCCTTCGCCCGCTATCGCAACGGCCCGGATTATCTTGCCGCCGCGCTCGCCTATGGCTGGCACGACGTGACCACCGACCGCACCGTGACGGTCGCCGGCGTCGACCAGCTCCGTGGCCGCTTCAACGCCTCGGCCTATTCGGCTCGCCTCGAGGCCGGCCGCCGCTATGCCACACCGTGGGGCGGGATCACGCCCTATCTCGGCGGGCAGGCGACGGCTTACGTGCTGCCGTCCTATGCCGAGCAGGTGCTCTCCGGAGCCGGCACCTTCGCGCTGACCTATGCCGGCAAGACCGTGACCGATGCGCGCATCGAGATCGGCGCGCGTTTCGACCGGGCTTTCGTGCTCGCCGACGGCGTGCTGTCGCTGCACGGCCGCGCCGCCTGGGCGCACAATTTCAACCCGGATCGCACCATGACCGCCGGCTTCCAGCTGCTCCCGGGCACGAGTTTCGTCGTCAACGGCGCTGCGCAGTCGCGCGACCTTGCGCTGACCACGGCCTCGGCCGAAATGGCCTGGCGCAACGGCTGGTCGGCGGCTGCGACCTTCGAGGGCGAGTTCTCGACCATCAGCCGCTCCTACGCCGGCAAGGGCGTGGTGCGCTACAGTTGGTGATTGCGCGACGTCGTGTGGCTTGGAGCCGGCGTGCACCGATGCTAGGGGTGCGCTGAGCAACAAGAACAACAGGGAGCACGACGCCATGATCAACCTGACGCCCGAGACCGTCCTGCCCGACGACGGCACCAGCGGCACCCTGGTTGGCCGGGTCTGGCGCCCCGACGTGGACGGACCGGCCGTGGTCGCCGTGCGCGACGACGGCGTGTTCGACGTCACCTCCGCTTTCCCCACCGTCAGCGCCCTCTGCGAGCACGACGATCCGGCGGCGGCCCTGCGCGCGATGAAAGGCGAGCGCATCGGCGATCTCGCCGGGATCCTTGCCAACACGCCGCCGGATCGCCGCAATCCGGCCAAGCCGTGGCTGCTGGCGCCGGTCGATCTGCAGGTGCTGAAGGCCGCGGGCGTCACCTTCGCGATCTCGATGCTGGAGCGCGTCATCGAGGAGCGCGCGCGCGGCAATCCGGCCTCCGCCGAGGCGATCCGCAAGGAGGTGGTGCGGCTGGTCGGCGACGATTTCTCCAAGCTCAAGCCGGGCTCGGACCAGGCGATGCACCTGAAGCAGGTGCTGATCGAGCAGAACGCCTGGAGCCAGTATCTCGAGGTCGGCATCGGGCCCGATGCCGAGGTCTTCACCAAGGCGCCGACCTTGTCATCTGTCGGCACCGGCATGGATGCCGGGCTGCATCCGAAATCGACCTGGAACAACCCGGAGCCGGAGGTCGTGCTGGCGGTGTCGAGCCGCGGCCGCATCGTCGGCGCGATGCTCGGCAATGACGTCAACCTGCGCGACTTCGAGGGCCGCTCGGCGCTGCTGTTGTCGAAGGCCAAGGACAACAACGCCTCCTGTGCCATCGGCCCGTTGCTGCGGCTGTTCGACAAGACCTTCACGCTGGACCACGTGAGGCAGATGGACGTGGCGCTCAACGTCACCGGCAGCGACGACTTCGTGCTCGACGGCCATTCCTCCATCAGCAAGATCAGCCGCGATCCGACCGATCTTGTCGCCCAGACCATCGGCGCCGTGCACCAATATCCCGACGGCTTCGCGCTGTTCCTCGGCACCATGTTCGCGCCCGTCAAGGACCGCGACGCCCCAGGGCAGGGCTTCACCCACAAGCGCGACGACATCGTCACCATCTCGGCCCCGCAGCTCGGCCGCCTCGTCAACCGCATGCGCAACAGCGACGAATGCGAGCCGTGGACTTTCGGCGTCGGTGCCTTGATGCGGAGTTTGGCGCGGCGCAAGCTGATCTGAGGCTTGCTTAGTCGTTATTCCGTCATGCCCGGGCTTGTCCCGGGCATCCAGGTCCTCCCACGTATGCCGAATGACGTGGATGGCCGGGACAAGCCCGGCCATGACCATGTGGAGATAGACGAGGACGGCGCTCTGGTCCTCGTATGCGGTCGCCCTGTTGCGGATACCCGGCCGCAGTCCTCACACGTGCCCCGACGCCATCTGCCCGGCGGCGCGGCGGGCGCGCTCCTGCAACTGCGTGGGATCGCCCAGCGCGGCACGCTCTCGCACCACCGACAATGCATGGTCGCGCTCGGCCGCCGCGCTGCGGCGCGGCTCGGGGCGGCGCAGGCCCATGTCGTCGTCGATCGGATCCTTCGGCACCAGCGACAACGCCCGCTCGAACGGATCGAGCGAAGCCTCGCGGCCCTTGCCGCTGTCGCGGCTCGGCTCGGGCTCCGGCGGCCGCCGTGCCACCAGCGTCTTGATGCGGCCGATCAGGCCCGACGGCGCTTCCGGCGGAGCGGGATCGAACGGGTCGGCGTAGAACGTCGCACCGGCCTTATCGACCATGCCGGCGAGCGCGCTGACCATGCGCGGCGAGCCGCAGGCATAGACGACGTCGGAGGCCGTCAAGGTCGGCATGTGCGGCTCGATGCGCCCGGTGCGGATCGAGGGATGATTGATCGGGCCTTCCTCGACGGTCGGGATGATCGTGACGTTCGGCAGCCGCGCGAGCTGTGCCAGGATCGGCGTCATGTAGAGCTGCGGCAGCTTCTTGGCGCCGGCGATGATGACCATCGGCCGGTCCCGCTGCTCGCGCAGCGCCATCGCCGCGATCGCCCAGATCGGCGCGAAGCCGGTGCCGCTGCCGACGAGAATCAGCCGGCCGGTCCCGCCGGGCCGCAGGAAGGCGTGACCATACGGCCCCTGGATGCGCAAGCGATGGCCGGGGCGAATGCCGCTGCCGAGCGCCGTCGTCACGCGGCCGCCGCGCACGCGCTTGATGTTGAGGTGGATGACGCGGCCGCCGATGCGGCCGTCGAACGAGGCGGTGGGGCTGTAGGCGCGCGCCGGATAGCCGTTGAAGGTGAACTTGAAGTACTGCCCCGGCAGATAGCTGATGCTCTTCTCCGGGGCGATCATCAGCTCCATGATGTCGGGCGCGACCTCGCGCAGGCCGACCAGGCGCGCCTTGGAGGTGTCGATCTCGGGCACGTCCTCCATCTCGACGTCGAGGTCGGACACGACGCGCGCCTGGCACGCATAGATCATGCCCTGCGTATGCGTCTCGCCGCACACGGTCTGCCCCTTGGAGACATGAACCATGCAGGTGCCGCAGGTGCCGGCGCGGCAGTCGAACGGAATCTCGACGCCGTTGGCCAGCGCGCCATCGAGCAGCACGTCACCCGCGCGGACGCGGAACTGGCGGCCCTTGACGGTGACGGTCCTGAAGTTCGACATGGTTCACTCCTCGATCGAATACGCTGTGACAATGTGGGCTGAAGGACGCCGCGGGATCACGCCCTGTCGGGTGAGACGCGGATGAGGTTCTTGTTGGCCGTGCTCTCGAACCGGCTCGACCAGTAGTTCGAGGCCATCACCGGCCGCTTCAGCCAGCTCACCTTCGGCGAGCGCAGCACCAGGAACCAGAAGAAGAACGGCGTCGTGACGAGGTGCGAGACCAGCGGAAACCAGTCCGGCAGCAGCGACGCCGGACCGGGCAGGCGATACCAATAGTAGGTGCTGACCGCCGTCGCGGCGAAGATGCGATGCATCCGGGTGCGTGTGGCCGGCTTGTAGCGCAGCATGTGCTCGCCGATCCTGAACACGATGTAGCTGATGACGGCCGCGCCGAACGGCCAGACATAGGCGGTGATGATCTCGGCACTCCCGACCTGCTGCGGCGGATAATCCGGCACCTGGAACCAGCCCCAGACGAAGCCGGGAAAGCTGCCGATCAGGAAGTTGCCGAGGAACTGCTGCACCTTCGTCGGCACGCCCGCGGTCGGCGTCAGCTCCGGCGTCGAGTCCGGGCACGGATTGCTGCAGGCCTCGCAGATATTGCAGCGGGCGTTCTTGAAGGTGAGGGCGGGGTTGGTGCCGTAGAGCCGCTCGACGGGGTGGATCGGGCACAGCGAGGTGCACCAGCCCGAGCGCATCTCGAACACTGAGCCCATCGCGAACGCCATGACCGCAGCCGACAGCAGCATGAGCGCCGTCAACGGCCCGTCAACATTGAGTCCGATGCGCCGCATCGGCACGACGATGAAGAGCAGGGTCACGCTGATCACGGCGAGCGTCGCCGCGCCCCATTCCGGCATCCGGATGTTCTGCGAGATGCCCATCTTGTTCGGCAGGAGATGGAAGGTCGCCATCGGACAGATGTTGCGCCACAGGCCCGGCGAGATCGTCACCAGCGCCGGCGCGACCGGAATCAAGAGATTCCACATCAGGGCGATGCCGAGCGCAGGGAAGAACAGCAGCAGATTCACCAGCAGCACGCCGACGACCAGCATGACCGTCTGCATCGTCAGCCAGAACCGGCGCTCGGCCCGTCCGGTGCTGCGGCTGCCGGGCTGTGCGGCCGGCTGATACCTGGCGGGAGCCACCTGCACGGCCACGTGTGTGAGCGGCCGGGCCTCTCGACGGTGCGAAGCGTAGTCGTATTGGGACGAACGTTGAGCGCTGTTGTTTCGCATTGCTTTCCAGGACGCTGGTTACTTGGCTCGGCGCGCTGGTGTGACGAGGCCGGGCCAGACGTGCTCGTCCGCCAAGCCTGTTAGTTCGCGTCATCAGCGCATGCTGTGCCGCGGAATCTGCCGACGAGATGTGGCGCTTTTTGACGGCCAATATGGACGTGTCTGGGCCATGCTGCGGTGGGCCTGCGGCCGTTTGATCTGGATCAAATCGAGGAACATCAAGCATTTGATCTGGATCGAGGTTTGTTTTCGAGTGCGTTTGATCTGGATCAATGACGGCCTTCACCGTGACAGATCGCAGGCGCAATCAAGGTGCATGTGCGTGGGATGCGGCATGCGAAAGCTGCCCGTCGGGCAAATCGGGGCGTGCGCGAGAAATCCTGTCCAGCCCTGTGCGGAAAAATAAATCGCTTGTCTATTTCGTAAAATCAGCATTAGAGTCCCGCCTGTTCCGTTGCGTCGGAGGGGACGTATCGCGGTCGTCATGGACGTCGGCAGCGGAATGCGATGGGCGTGTGTCGTTGCAGCGTGATCATTCGCGCGGACGAACAGCGATGCACGCACGGTCAAGTCGCGCGGTCCTGGCACCCCGATGCTGGTGTCCCGCGGCGGAGCGCGCAAAGCGCATCGTCGCGCACGGTGGCCAAAAGCCGGCGCACCGGGGAGAACGCGAAGCAGCCGTCAAAACCATCGCGCAGGGAGGGCCGGGCGTGTTCGGCCAGACCTGTGGTACCTGCCGCCTGCATTTTTTTTCGCAGGCGGGCCACGGGCGTGGCCAGCGCCCGGCCTTCCCTGCGCCCTCTGTTGTCGAGGAGGGTGAAGCGATCAGCAGAGCTCGGGCGCAACCCGCCGCGGGACTGCGAACGCATGTGGCGATAGATCGCCGGCGTTGGGGGGGGGACGAGCGCTCTCGCCCAGGATTCCAGTGTCGTCCCGGCGAACGCCGGGACCCATAACCCCAGGGAGATGTTGTTGCGCACGATGTCGACCCAGTCTTTCTTCACAATAACTGCCGCGGAGTGTGGGTCCCGGCGTTCGCCAGGACGACAGCTGAGATTGCTGAGGCCGCTGGCCTCACACCGGCAGCGCGATCGAATACTTCACCTGGCTCAGCGCGAAGCTACTTTCGATCGAGGCGATGCCGTCGAGACGGGTCAGCCTGGTCTTCAGGAACGCCTCATACGACGAGAGATCGGCGGCGACCACGCGCAGCAGGTAGTCGCGATTGCCCGTCATCAGATAGCACTCCAGCACCTCGGGCCAGGCCGAGATCGCCTTCTCGAACCGCTTCAAATCCTCCTCCTTCTGCCGCGCCAGCTTGATGGAGATGAAGACGGAGACGTGCAGC
The DNA here is from genome assembly GCF_032484535.1 of Bradyrhizobium sp. SZCCHNS3016. NCBI lineage: Bacteria > Pseudomonadati > Pseudomonadota > Alphaproteobacteria > Hyphomicrobiales > Nitrobacteraceae > Bradyrhizobium > Bradyrhizobium sp. SZCCHNS3016. The sequence continues at coordinate 15,889 of NZ_JAUETE010000009.1, read as the reverse complement.
CCCAGCGCCTTCTGGTCGACGGTGGCGATGTAGCGGGTAATGACGCCGCGCTCCTCCAGCAGCTTGACGCGGCGGTGACAGGGCGACACCGACAGCCCGACCTTGTCGGCGAGCTCCTGCATGGTGATGCGGCCGTCGGCCTGGAGATGGCCGAGGATCTTGCGGTCGATGGCGTCGAGGTCAGGCATTGGGACGGTATCCCTAGAAGGGGTGATCGGATGGGAAAATATCCCAATAATAGCCTGTGATACGCGAAAATTTGAGAATTATGGTCTCGTCGACAGGATTAGGCTTGCAGAATCCAAACAATCCCCCGGGAGCCGCGCCATGGCCACGCCATCCGCACCGTCAGACCGTCTCGACATGCTGAACGCGCTGGCCCGCAAGGCGCTGTGGCTGTCGTCCTGGACCATTCATCACGCCAACCACATCCGGCCGAACATTGACGGCCTCAAGGTCGGCGGCCACCAGGCTTCCTCGGCCTCGCTCGCGACCATCATGTCGGCGCTGTACTTCTCGGTGCTGCGCCCGGAGGACCGCGTCGCGGTGAAGCCGCATGCCAGCCCGGTGTTCCACGCCATCCAGTATCTGTTCGGCCGGCAGACCCGCGAGAAGCTGGAGAATTTCCGCGGCTTCAAGGGCGCGCAGTCCTATCCCTCGCGCACCAAGGACATCGACGACGTCGATTTCTCGACCGGCTCGGTCGGCCTCGGCGTCGCTCAGACGCTGTTCTCGTCGCTGGTGCAGGACTACGTCAAGGCGCATGGCTGGATGAAGGACCGCCGCGAAGGCCGCATGATCGCGCTGGTCGGCGATGCCGAGATGGACGAGGGCAACATCTTCGAGGCGCTGGCGGAGGGCTGGAAGCACGGCCTGCGCAACACCTGGTGGATCGTCGACTACAACCGCCAGAGTCTCGACGCAGTCGTGCGCGAAGGCCTGTGGGAGAAGTTCGAAACCATGTTCCGCAATTTCGGCTGGGACGTGGTGATCGTGAAATACGGTCGGCTGATGCGTGAGGCGTTTGCGGAAGCCGGCGGCGAGGCGTTGAAGCGCTGGATCGACAACTGCCCGAACGCGCTCTACGCGGCGCTGTGCTTCCAGGGCGGCGCCGCCTTCCGCAAGCACATCCAGGACGACATCGGCGATCAGGGCGACGTCACGCGGCTGCTCGACAAGCGCAGCGACGACGAGCTGCTGGCGCTGATGTCCAATCTCGGCGGCCACGACATGGCGAGCATGCTGGAGGCGTTCGAGTCCATCGATCACGACCGCCCGGTCTGCTTCATCGCCTACACGATCAAGGGTGTCGGCCTGCCGTTCCAGGGCCACAAGGACAATCACGCCGGCCTGATGACCGTTGCGCAGATGGAGAAATGGCGCGCCCAGCAGAACATCCGCCCCGGCCATGAGTGGGACAAGTTCGAAGGCCTGAAGCAGGACCCGGCAAAGCTGGAGGCGTTTCTCGCCGCCGTGCCGTTCAATCGCGACGGCCGCCGGCTTGACGATGCTGTGTTCGACGTGCCGGAGCGGCTGACGTTCACCGCGGCGGCGCAGATGTCGACGCAGCAGGGCTTTGGCCTGATCCTCAACGATCTCGCGCGCAGCGACTCCGCGATGGCCTCGCGCATCGTGACGTCGTCGCCCGACGTGACGGTGTCGACCAATCTCGGCGCCTGGGTCAACCGGCGCGGCCTGTTCGCGCGCGCCGAGAAGGCCGACCTGTTCCGCAGCGAGAAGATCCCGTCGACCTTCAACTGGGCGGCCTCGCCCAAGGGACAGCACATCGAGCTCGGCATCGCCGAGATGAACCTGTTCATCATGGCCTCCGCGCTCGGCCTGTCGCATGCAATCAATGGCGCCCGGCTGCTGCCGATCGTGACGCTCTACGATCCCTTCATCGAGCGCGGCCTCGATGCGTTGAACTACGCCTGCTATCAGGATGCCCGCTTCATGGTGGCGGCGACGCCGTCGGGCGTGACGCTGGCACCGGAAGGCGGCGCGCATCAGTCGATTGCGACACCGCTGATCGGCATGGCGCAGGACGGGCTGTCGTCGTTCGAGCCGGCCTTCGTCGACGAGCTCGCCGCGATCATGAAATGGGGCTTTGCCCATATGCAGCGCGAGGCAGGCGAGGGCGGCTCGCTGTATCTGCGGCTGTCGACGCGCACCATCGATCAGCCGCAGCGGATCATGACGCCGGAGCTGGAATCCGACATCGCCGCCGGCGCCTATTGGCTGCGCAAGCCGGGACCGAATGCCGAGGTGATCGTCGCCTATACCGGCGCCCTTGCTCCGGAGGCGATCGAGGCGACCGGTCTGATCGGCGAATCCCGGCGCGACGTCGGCCTGCTCGCGATCACCTCGGCGGACCGGCTGCATGCGGGATGGACGGCGGCGCGCAGCCTGCGCCGGCATCGCCGCGGCGTGCAGCATCTCAGTCATGTCGAGCAGTTGCTGGCGCCGCTGCCGCGCGATTGCGGCATCGTCACCGTGATCGACGGCCATCCGGCGACGCTCGGCTGGCTCGGCTCGGTGCGCGGCCATCGTGTCGAGGCGCTCGGCGTCGAAAAGTTCGGCCAGACCGGCACGATCGACGATCTCTATCGCCACAACGGCATGGATGCCAACGCGATCATCGATGCGGCCGAGAGCCTCACCGGCGCTCCGGTGCGGCATCGCAAGATGGCGGTGTGAGGGCGGGGGGAAGAGGGGGCTGAAAACAGCTGCGCCGTCTCCCCCACCTGGATGAAGGAGACGGCGTCGCAACTTGGAGCAAAAAGGGCTAGGTGCTGAAAAGCTTCGCAATAAAAACTGGCGAAGTCATTCGTTGTGAAATGTTTTCCAGCGTCCTTTCGAGATGCTGGGCTGTCTATGAAGGAGAGAGTAACCGGCACGACCGGGCCACGATGTGAAGCAGTTCACATGTTGAAAATGAATCTGCGGACTTGGGAATTCTGCCATCCGGAATGATCGCCGCAATCGCATTTGCTGCGATGCAAAATGGAGCGGCGACGAAACGCAGGGCCGTCGGCTTGCGCCGGTCGCGGCCTTGCTCCTATATCCGCGAGACGCAACCCCGGTCCCCGCATGTGGCGGGTTCATCCCGCGGATCGTTCGTGCCAGGATGCCGGCCCGCGCGCTGCCGCCCCCTCCATATGCTTCCACGTGAAGAGGTTTTCCGATGGTCAATCGCCTGCAATTCTACATCGACGGCGCCTGGGTCGATCCCGTCGTCAAGAAGTCCACGCCGGTCGTGAATCCGGCGACTGAAGAGGCGATGTACGAGGTTGCGCTGGGTTCGAAAGCCGATGTCGACAAGGCCGTCGCCGCCGCCAAGCGCGCCTTCGAGACCTTTTCGCAGACCTCGCGCGAGGAGCGCGTCGCGCTGCTCGAAAAGATCATCGCCGTCTACAAGGGCCGCATGAAGGAGATTGGCGCTGCCGTCTCCGACGAAATGGGCGCACCGCTGCCAATGGCGGAGAAGCTGCAGGCGGGCGCCGGTCTCGGCCATCTGATGTCGACGCTCGATGTGCTGAAGAAATATGAGTTCGAGGAGACGTTGCCCGCATCCGTGGTGGTGCGCGAGCCGGTCGGCGTCGTCGGCATGATCACGCCCTGGAACTGGCCGCTCAACCAGATCGCCTGCAAGGTCGCGCCGGCGCTGGCCGCGGGCTGCACCATGATCCTGAAGCCGTCGGAGTTCACCCCGACCTCGGCGCTGATCTTCGCCGAGATCCTGCATGAAGCCGGCGTGCCGAAGGGCGTGTTCAACCTGATCAACGGCCTCGGGCCGGAGGTCGGTGCCGCCATGAGCGAGCATCCGGACATCGACATGATCTCGTTCACCGGCTCGACCCGCGCCGGCATCGACGTCGCCAAGCGCGCCGCGCCGACCGTGAAGCGCGTCAGCCAGGAGCTCGGCGGCAAGTCGCCGAACGTGATCCTGGAGGGGGCCGATCTGGTCAAGGCGGTGACCGGCGGCGTCATGCACATGTTCAACAATTCCGGCCAGTCCTGCAACGCGCCGTCGCGCATGATCGTGCCCGCCGCGCGGATGAAGGAAGTGGCTGCCATCGCGAAGGGCGTTGCCGACAAGACCAAGGCCGGCGATCCGCGTGGCGAAGGCACCACGATCGGCCCGGTCGTCAATCGCGGCCAGTGGGACAAGATCCAGGCCCTGATCAACAAGGGCATCGAGGAGGGCGCCACGCTCGTCGCCGGCGGTCCCGGCCTGCCCGAGGGCGTCAACAAGGGCTTCTACGTGCGGCCGACGATCTTCGCCGACGTCAAGCCCGAGATGACGATCTCGCGCGAGGAGATCTTCGGGCCGGTGCTGGTGATCATCGGGGCCAAGGACGAGAACGAGGCGGTGCGTATCGCCAACGATACGCCCTATGGTCTTGCCGGATACGTCACGGCCCCGACGATCGAGAAGGCCCGCGAGGTCGGCCGCAAGATCCGCGCCGGCAACGTCAACCTTCAAGGTGTCCCGAACGATCGCACCGCGCCGTTTGGCGGCTACAAGCAGTCCGGCAATGGCCGCGAATGGGGCCGCTTCGGTCTCGAGGAATATCTCGAGGTCAAGGCGGTCGCGGGCTACAACGCGGCCTGATCGGTGAGAGTGCGTAGGGTGGGCAAAGCGCAGCGTGCCCACCATTCACGCCAACAACGAAGCTGGTGGGCACGGCGCTCTGCGCCTTTGCCCACCCTACTCGGTGGAAGCTTAGCCCCCCAGCGCGCCCTGTGTATTCACGTAGAGCGCGTAGATCGACTGGCTGGCGGCCATGAACAGCCGGTTGCGCTTGAGGCCGCCGAAACAGACATTGGCGCAGCGCTCGGGCAGAGCGATGCGGCCGATCGGCGTGCCATCTGGCGCGAACACCATGACGCCGTCGAGCTCAGGGCTGCCCATGCCCCAGCCGCACCAGAGATTGCCGTCGACGTCGCAGCGCATGCCGTCCGGCGTGCCCGCCCCGGCATCGATGTGGACACGCTTGTTCGCAAGCGTCGCGCCGTCGGTGGAGACGTCATAGGCGAGGATCTTGCGGGTCGGCGCGCCGCGGGATTCGACGACGTAGAGGATGCTCTCGTCGGGCGAGAAGCACAGCCCGTTCGGCCCCAGCACACCCTCGGCGACGATGGTCGCCCGGCCGGTGGTGCCGTCGATCCGGTACACGTTGGCGTCGATCTCGGGCTCGGCCTTGTAGCCCTCGTAGTTGCCGAGCAGTCCGAAGGTCGGATCGGTGAACCAGATCGAGCCGTCGGATTTGACCACGACGTCGTTCGGCGAATTCAACCGCTTGCCGTCGAAGCTGTCGATCAGCACCGTGATCGAGCCGTCATATTCGGTGCGGGTGACGCGGCGGCCGCCATGCTCGCAGGTGACCAGCCGGCCCTGCCGGTCGCGGGTGTTGCCGTTGGCGAAGTTGGAGGGCTTGCGGAACACCGAGACAGCCCCGGTCTCCTCCTCCCATTTGAGGATGCGCTGGTTGGGAATGTCGCTGCACAAGAGATAGCGGCCGTCGCCGAACCACACCGGTCCTTCGGCCCAGCGCAGGCCCGTCGCCAGCCGCTCGACGGCCGACAATTTGAGCCAGTATTTCTCGAAGCGCGGATCGAGCGCCTGGATCGCCGGATCGGGATAGAAGGTGGCAGGGCGAAAGCCCTGGGCGTGAGCGTTTCCGTCGGACATCTGGCCGGTCCTGTTATTGCACCGTTACGATCTCTGCTATCATCCGCAAGCAATGACCGCAAACCTGCGGGCCGAACACGAGGGATGAAATGCCACGTATCTTGATGACCGGAGCGAGCGGTGGAATCGGCACTTCCTTGCGGAAGCTGCTGCCGCCGATCTATCCGGACCTTCTGCTCAGCGATCTCCGACCGCCTGCCGATCTCTCCAGCCAGGAGACGTTCAAGGCGGCCGATCTTGCCGACCTCTCCCAGGTCGAAGCACTGTGCGAAGGCATCGACGGCATCATCCATTTCGGCGGCTATTCGGTCGAAGGTCCATGGAATGACATCCTGCAGGCCAACATCATCGGCGGCTACAACCTGTTCGAGGCGGCTCGCCGCAAGGGCGTCAAGCGCGTGGTGTTCGCGTCGTCGAACCACGCGGTTGGTTTCTATCCGCGCCATCGCAAGATCGACAACGACGTGCAACCGCGTCCCGACGGCCGCTACGGCGTCAGCAAGGTGTTCGGCGAAGCGCTCGGCTCGCTCTATGCCGACAAGCACGGGCTGAAGGTGACGTGCATCCGCATCGGCAATTTCGGCGACAAGCCGCTCGACCGGCGCCGGCTGTCGATCTGGCTGAAGCCGGAGGATCTGGTCCAGCTCTGCCGCATCGGGCTCGAGCATCCGGACATTCATTTCGAGGTGCTCTATGGCGCCTCGTTGAACGAGCGCGCCTGGTGGGACAATCAGCGCGCCTACGATCTCGGCTATCGCCCGACCGGCCGCGCCGAGGATTTCCGCGAGCATGCTTTTGCGGAGCAAGCCAAGCTGCCCGCCGATCCGATCGGCGACTACTTCCAGGGCGGCGCTTTCTGCACCACCGAGTTCGATGGCGACACCAGCCGGATCATCGACTGGGGGTAATTGGGCGTCGTCGTTCCGGGGCGCGTCCGCAGGACGCGAACCCGGAATCTCGATGTGAGGGCGCAAGACAACTTCTGGATTCCGGGTTCGCGCTTCGCGCGCCCCGGAATGACGTTGAGAATGAAAGAAGAGAAGACCATGACCGATGGATTGCGCAAGGGACTGACCGCTTACGGCGATGCCGGCTTCTCGCTGTTCCTGCGCAAGGCCTTCATCAAGGCCGCCGGCTATTCGGACGACGCGCTCGACCGGCCCATCGTCGGCATCACGAACACCTACAGCGACTACAATCCCTGCCATGGCAACGTGCCGCAGATCCTAGAAGCGGTGAAGCGCGGGGTCATGCTGTCCGGCGCGATGCCGTTCGTGTTTCCGACCATCTCGATCGCGGAGAGCTTTGCGCATCCGACCTCGATGTACCTGCGCAACCTGATGGCGATGGAAACCGAGGAGATGATCCGTGCCCAGCCGATGGATGCGGTTGTCGTCATCGGCGGCTGCGACAAGACCTTGCCGGCGCAGATCATGGCGGCGGTGTCGGCCGACCTGCCGACGGTGGTCATCCCCGTAGGGCCCATGGTCGTTGGCCATCACAAGGGCGAGGTGCTCGGGGCGTGCACCGATTGCCGGCGTCTGTGGGCCAAGTATCGCGCCGGGGAGATGGACGACAGCGAGATCGAGGCGGTCAACGGCCGGCTCGCGCCGTCGGTCGGCACCTGCATGGTGATGGGCACGGCCTCGACCATGGCCTGCATCACCGAGGCGCTCGGATTGTCGCTGCCGATGAGCGCAACGATTCCCGCGCCGCATGCCGAGCGCTTCCGTTCGGCCGAAGCCAGCGGACGCGTCGCAGCCGAGATGGCCAAGGCCAAGGGGCCGAAACCGAGCGAGCTGCTGACGCCGTCCGCCTTCAAGAATGCGCAGGTGGTGCTGCAGGCAATCGGCGGCTCTACCAATGGCCTGGTGCATCTCACCGCGATCGCCGGCCGGACTCCGCACACAATCGATCTCGATGCCTTCGACCGCATCGGCCGCGAGGTGCCGGTGCTGGTCGACCTCAAGCCGTCCGGCGATCACTACATGGAGCACTTCCATCATGCCGGCGGCGTGCCGAAGCTGATGAAGCAGCTCTGTGATCTCATCGATCTCGATTGCCGCTCGATCACCGGCCAACCGCTGCGCGACATCGTGGCAGCCGCCGAGGACGTGCCGGGGCAGGACGTGATCCGCTCGCGCGACGACGCGATCAAGCCGGAGGGCGGGCTCGCGGTGCTGCGCGGCAACCTGGCGCCGCGCGGAGCCGTCATCAAGCATTCGGCAGCGAGCCCCAAGCTGCTGCAGCATACCGGGCGCGCCGTCGTGTTCGAGTCGGTGGAGGACATGACCCTGCGGGTCGATGATCCCGATCTCGATGTGTCGGCCGATGACGTGCTGGTGCTGCGCAATGCCGGCCCCAAAGGCGCGCCGGGCATGCCGGAGGCCGGCTATCTGCCGATCCCGAAGAAGCTCGCGCGCGGCGGCACCAAGGACATGGTGCGCATCTCCGATGCGCGCATGAGCGGCACCGCCTTTGGCACCATCGTCCTTCACATCACCCCGGAGTCCGCCGTTGGCGGGCCGCTGGCGCTGGTGCGGACCGGCGACATGATCCGGCTCGACGTCGCCAAGCGCAGCATCGACCTGCTGGTCGACGACGCCGAGCTGGACCGGCGCCGAGCTGCGCTGATGCAAGCCCCGACGCCGGAATGGGCGGAGCGCGGCTATGCGCGCCTCTTTCATGAGACGATCCTGCAGGCCGACGACGGCTGCGATTTCGACTTCATGCGCCGGAAAGGGAAGGGGTGAGCGCAGTCCTACTTTCCTTTGCTGGTGAACCGCTTCACGGCGGCGCGGAATTCATCCGTGTGCATGCAGTTGATGATTGCGTCGCGCTCGGCGGCGAGCTGGTCTTCGACCGCGCTGGTCGGTGCGCGATGGATCAGCGCCTTGGTCGCCGCGAGCCCAGCTGGCATGTTCTGCGCCAGCCGCGCAGCCAGCGCGTCGGTAGCTGCGACGAGCTCGGAGGCCGGGACGATTTTCGCAACCAGTCCCCATTCGTATGCCTGCGCCGCCGTGAGGCTGTCCTCGGCCAGGAATATCTGCAGCGCGCGCCGCACACCGACGGTCGCAACGACACCGACCGTGCCGCCGCCGTCGGGCGAGACGCCGAGCTTGGCATAGGCCGGCGTGAAGCGCGCATCCTCGGCCGCAATGCAGAGATCGGCCGCGAAGGCCAGCGACATTCCAGCACCGGCGGCGGAGCCGTGAACGCTGGCGAGCACGATCTTGTGCATGCGCCGCAGGCTCGCGATGAAGGCATGATAGTGATGCAGCAGCTCGCTCACGACGGCCGTGATGGTGTCGGCCTCGGCTGCAGCCCCGATGGTCTGCAGGTCGCCGCCGGCGCAGAAGGCGCGGCCTTCGCCCTTGAGGACGAGCACCCGGATGGTCGGGTCCGCCTCGACCTGCGCCGCGAGCTGTTCCAGGCGCTGCGCGATGGCGAGGTTGATGGCGTTGAACGCTGCCGGTCGGTCCAGCGTGATGGTCGCGATCGGGCCGTCAATGCTCAGGCGAGCGGGGTCCGCGGCTGCGTTCGACATTCAATCCTCCCTTGCATGGTTGTTGCCGCATTTAAAGCGCACAGCAGGCCGGTGACAATGCCGGGGAAGTCTGCGACAACCCGGCTCGGCTGGCATGACGGGAGGTAAACCCGCAGCAGACAAGGCGTGCAAACACGGGATATGGACAGAATGGGGCAGGACGCAGTGACGAAGGGACCGGTTGTGATCGTGGGTGCGGGGCATGCGGGTTTCCAGCTCGCGACCTCGCTGCGTCAGGCAGGCTTTGCCGATCCCATTCACCTGATCAACGACGAGCCGCATCTGCCCTATCAGCGCCCGCCGCTGTCGAAGGCGTATCTGAAGGGCACCGGCGGTCCCGAAACCTTGATGTTTCGGCCGCAGAAGTTCTACGCGGACCAGACCATCGATCTCGTCTATGATCGTGCCGTCTCTGTTCAGCGCGATCAGCGCAAGGTGTTGTTCGCCTCCGGCAGGACGCTCGACTATGGGCACCTCGTGTTCGCGACCGGTGCGCGCAACCGCCTGCTCGACATTCCCAATGCCAGCCTCCCGGCGGTCCGTTACTTGCGCATCCTCGACGACAGCGAAGCGCTCAGGACCTTGCTGGGCGATGCCAAGCGGGTCGTCGTGATCGGCGCCGGCTTCATCGGTCTCGAATTCGCGGCGACCGCACGCATCAAAGGGCTCGAGGTCGACGTGCTCGAGCTCGGCGCGCGGGTGATGGCGCGGGCCGTGACCGCCGAGATCTCAGACTACTTCCAGAAGCAGCATGCGGAAGCCGGCGTGCGCATCCATCTTGGCGTGCAGGCCACCAGCATCGAGGCCGACGGCAACAACGTCACCGGCGTCAGCCTCAGCGATGGTCGGCACATCCCCGCTGACCTCGTCGTGGTCGGCGTCGGCGTGCTGCCGAATGTCGAGCTCGCGGCGGAGGCTGGATTGCAGGTCGGCTCCGGCATCGTCGTCGACGAATATCTGCTCACCAGCGATCCGCACATCTCGGCCATCGGCGACTGCGCCCTGTTCGTCAGCCAGCGCTTCGGCGGGACGCTGCGGCTGGAGTCGGTGCAGAACGCCACCGATCATGCCCGCTGCGTTGCGGCGCGGCTGACGGGCGACGTCAAGCCCTATGACGGACAGCCGTGGTTCTGGAGCGACCAGGGCAACGACAAGCTCCAGATCGCGGGGCTCACCACCGGCTATGACCAGGTCGTTCTGCGCGGTGACCCGGCGCAAAAGGCGTTCTCCGCGTTCTGTTACAAGGAGGGCCGGCTGGTCGGCATCGAGTCGGTCAACCGCGCCGGCGACCATATGTTCGGCCGCAAGTTGCTTGCTGCGGGCGGCACCTTGGATGCAGCCAAAGCCGCCGATCCCAGCTTCGACCTGAAGAGCGCTCTCGCTTAGAGCAGCGCGCGCACCTCCTCTGCGGTCGGCATCGAAGGGCCGGCACCCATCCGCTGCACCGAGATCGATGCGGCGATGTTGGCATAGCCGATCGCATCCGCGATCGCCGCGCCCTGCGACAGCCGCGCGGCCAGCGCGCCGACGAAGCAGTCGCCGGCGCCGGTGGTGTCGACGGCCTTGACCGCGCGGCCTTCGACCAGCCTGGCCTCGGCGCCAGAAACCGCGACCGCGCCGCGCGCGCCGAGCGTGACGCAGACCGTCTGGTCGTCGCGAGGCTCGAGCGCGCGAACCGCCTCATTCACCTGCTGCGGCGTCGGCGCGTCGCCGAGCTCGATGCCGGCCATGAAGCCGAGCTCGGTTTCGTTGAGCACGAGCACATCAACCAGCGCAAACAGCGTGCTGTCGAAGGCGCTCGCCGGGGCGGGGTTGAGGATCGTGGTGGCGCCGGCCGCTTTGGCACGCTGGAAGAACGCGGTAATGGTCGGCTGCGGAATTTCGAATTGGCTGATGGCCACATCGTCCGCTGCCAGACTTACCTGGGCCACATCGTCGGCGCTGACCTCGGCATTGGCCCCCGGGATCACCACGATCGTGTTGTCGGCTTGTGCGAGCGTGATGATCGCCGTTCCGGTCGACGCACCGGCGCTGTCCTTGACGGCGGCGAGATCGATGCCCTGGCCGGTGAGGAACGCGCGCAGCTGCTCGCCGAAGGCGTCGCGGCCGAGTCGGCCGATCAGCGCCGTCGGCGCGCCGAGCTTGGCTGCGGCGACCGCCTGGTTCGCTCCCTTGCCGCCGGGAAAGTACATCACCGACCGGCCGGCGACGGTCTCGCCGATGCGCGGATGGCGCTCGGCCGTCGCCACCACATCCATGTTGATGCTGCCGGCGACGACGACCCGCCCCATCCGCTTGCTCCCCACAACCGCTAGACGCGCGCCTCGAATTCCTGCCTGACCAGCTCGATGTCGGCGAGAGTCGGCAGGCCGGCCTCGTTGCCGAGCTTCTGGATCTTGAACGTCGAGGCCGCGCGCGCGAACTCGAAATGCTCCTTCCAGCCCTTCGCCGGATTGGCGAGGTACGAATACACATAGGCGCCGTGGAAGACGTCGCCGGCGCCGTTGGTGTCGATCACGCGCTCGCGCGGGATCGGATAGGCCGGCAGCGTATGCACGGCGCCGACCTCGTCATACCAGAGCAGGCCCTTCTCGCCCTGGGTGACGCCGCCAATGCGGCAGCCACGGCTCTTCAGGTAGTCGAGCATCTTCTCCGGCGTGAGATCCATCTGCTCGCACAGCCGCTCGGCTACGATCGCGACGTCGATATATTCCAGGAGCTCATGGGTGTTGGCGCGCAGGCCGCCGCCGTCGAGCGAGGTCAGGACGCCGGCCTCGCGGCACAGCTTGGCATAATGCAACGCGGCGTCGGGCTGGTGGCCGTCGACATGCAGCGCCCGGCAATTGCCGAGATTGAGCAGCGGGAACGGGTGGATATGCGCATCGTCGCGGCAACGCACGATCGCGCGTTTGCCGTCCTTCGGCATGATGAAGGACAGCGAGGAGGCATTGACCTTCCGGGGGTGGACGGAGATGCCGTATTTCGCGGTCATGTCCTGGAACATCCGCCCGAGCCAGTCATTCGCGACGGTGGCGATCAGGTCGGGCACGATGCCGAGCTTGGCGCAGCAAAATGCCGCAGTCACCGCATTGCCGCCGAACGAGACGGCATAGTCGGAGGCCACGTGCTTCTCGTCCCCCGTCGGCATGTGGTCGGTGATGAACGTCACGTCGATGTAGGTCTGTCCGATGAAGAGGGCCTGCATTGCCATTTCTGTCTCACTAGGGGGTGATTGCGGCCCCGGCGCCGCAGATTAGCAAGCGGTCAAAGCGGATCAACGCTGAAATTCTTCGTCAAATCGTCACCATGGTGGTTGAGATCGGCCCTCTGCTACCGGTGGCCCCCTGCCGCCGGCGCTCGGGTCGCGCTATGGTTGCCGGCCTGCAGAAACGCAGATTCGGGAGTGGAATATGACTGTCTATGCGGGTCCGGTCTTCGAGATGGCCACCAATCAGTTCAACGTGATCGCCGACCATCTTGGCATCCCAGCCGACGAGCGGGACCGGCTTCTCTTGCCGAAGCGGGCGATCACCGTCTCGTGTCCGATCCACAAGGATGACGGCACGATCGCGGTCTATGAAGGCTACCGGGTCCAACACCTCCTGACCATGGGACCGACCAAGGGCGGCACGCGCTTTGCTCCCACTGTCGACATCGGCGAGGTGGCGGCGCTGGCGATCTGGATGAGCTGGAAGTGCGCCCTCGTCGGGTTGCCTTATGGCGGCGCCAAGGGCGGCGTCAACGTCGATCTGTCCAAGCTGTCCCGGCGCGAGCTCGAATCGCTGTCCCGCCGCTACATGCAGGAGATGATCCCCTTCGTCGGGCCGCACACCGACGTGATGGCGCCCGACATGGGCACAAACGAGCAGGTGATGGCGTGGTTCATGGACACGTATTCCATGTACCAGGGGCAGACGGTGATGGAGATCGTGACCGGCAAGCCGGTGTTCTCCGGCGGCACCTTGGGTCGCCGCGAGGCGACCGGCCGCGGCGTCGCCCATGTGTCGAGGCGGGTGATGGATGAGCTGGGCATCGACCCGACCAAGTCCACCGCGGTCGTGCAGGGCTTTGGCAATGTCGGCTCCTATGCCGCGCTCGGCTTCCACCAGATGGGCATGAAGGTGATTGCGGTCAGCGATCACACCGGCGCCCTCCATGATCCCCGTGGTCTCGACATCCCGGCCTTGATGGCGCACGCCGCCAGGCACGGCAGCATTGCCGGCTTCTCCACCGAGCTCGCCTTCGATCCGCGGGAGATCCTGACCCTGGCCTGCGACATCCTCGTGCCGGCGGCTGTCGAGCGCGTGATCGACGCCAAGGTGGCGGCGAACCTGAAATGCCGCGTCATTGCGGAAGCCGCCAATGGCCCGACCACGCCGGATGCCGATCTGGTGCTCGACCAGCGCCGCAACGAGATCTTCCTCATTCCCGACATTCTCTGCAATTCCGGCGGCGTCATCGTCAGCTATTTCGAATGGGTGCAGGATCTGCAGCAGCTGTTCTGGGAGGAAGAGGAGGTGATGCGCAGGGAGTACCAGATCCTCGACCGTGCCTTCGAGCGCATGCTGACGCGCGGCAAGGTCGACGGCATCTCCCACCGGACCGCGGCGATGGCGATCGGAGTGGAGAAGGTGCGCGCTGCCAAGAACTCGCGAGGGCTGTTTCCGTGATCACCCGGCTCGACCACGTCGTCGTCCTGCTGCAGGACATCCAGGCCGGCAGCGCCGCCTTCGAGACGCTGCTGGCGCGCAAGCCGTCCTGGCAGAATTCGGGCGAGGGCGCCGATCGCGTCCTGTTCACGCTCGACAATATGAGCCTGGAGCTGATGGCGCCGGCGGGCCAGAGCGTGGCGGCCGACCGCATCCGCAACGTTATCAAGATCTGGGGCGAGGGGCTCGCCAGCATCTGCTTTGCCACCAACGACATCGCCAAGATGCATCGCAGATTGGAGCGCGTGGCGCTGAAGCCGGACCCGATCACCGAGGTCGAGAACACCGATCGCGTCTCGGGCCAGACGCTGCATTGGAAGCGCACCCGCGCCATGACCGATCTCACGCGTGGCGTGCGCATGTTCTTCCTCGAGCTTGCCGAGCCGCGCCCGCCGTCCGCCAAGACCGCCGATACGGCCGTGCTCGGCCTCGACCATATCGTGATCTCGACCGAGGATCCCGAACGCGCCGCCGCGCTCTACGGCGCGCGGCTCGGGCTCGACATGGCGCTCGACCGCAGCCATCAGGAATGGGGGCAGTTGATGTTCTTCCGCTGCGGCGACCTGATCGTCGAGGTGGTGAAGCGGCCGGTCGCCGGCAACGACAAGGCCCATGACAAGCTGTGGGGCCTGAGCTGGCGTGTCGCCGACATCGAGGCGACGCGCGCGCGGCTGCTCGCCGCCGGCCTGCAGGTCTCCGAGCCGCGCGCCGGCCGCAAGCCGGGCACGCGGGTGATGAGCCTCTACAGCGGCACCTGCGGCATCCACACGCTGATCCTCGAGAAGACCCCGCGCGCGGCGGAGTGAGGTCGAAGCCGAGCCGACGGATGCCCAGGCGATCGACTATCAAGCCTATGTGAACGTGCTGAATGCTGCGCGGAGTGCTGGTGTGAGTCACTTCGTGCTGCTGTCCGCCATCTGCGCGCAGAAGCCGGTGCTGGCGTTTCAGAAGGCCAAGCTGGCGTTCGAAGCGCATCTGCTGGAGCAGGGGCTGACCTACTCGATCGTCCGCCCGACCGCGTTCTTCAAGTCGCTGTCGGGACAGGTCGCGCGGGTGAAGCAGGGCGGGCCGTTCCTGGTGTTCGGCGACGGCCGCCTGACGGCGTGCAAGCCGATCAGCGATGCTGATCGATGCTGATCTCGGCGACTATCTGGCCGGGTGCCTCGATGACGGGAGCCGCTGGAACCGGGTGTTGCCGATCGGTGGCCCGGGTCCTGCCATCACGCCGATCGAGCAGGTTGAGCACCTGTTCGCGCTGCTCGGACGCAAGCCGCACTTCCGGCACGTCCCGGTGGCGCTGCTCGATGTCATCATCGGCGGCCTCGATGTTGCCAAGCGGATCGTGCCATCGCTCGCCGACAAGGCGGAGCTCGCCCGCATCGGCCGCTACGACGCGACCGAGTCGATGCTGGTGCTGAACCCCGCGACCGGCCGCTACGACGCTGACGCCACGCCCTCGACGGGATCGGAGACACTGTTCGACTACTACGCCAGGCTGATCCGCGGCGAGGCGACCGCCGAGCGCGGCGATCACGCTGTGTTCTAACCTCGATCTCTCCGCGTCATTGCGAGGAGCGCAAGCGACGAAGCAATCCAGAGTCGCGGGCGCGGCCCTGGATTGCTTCGCTTCGCTCGCAATGACGGTGAGATGAGACATGCGGTCTTCTTCTCGCGGCGCGTTCCGCGTCCGAGCTTTGCTGATCGTCCTGCCCTCTCCTGGAAGAGGGCACGGGGAATGCCGGGCGCTGGCCGCACCCATGGCCCGCCTGCGGAAAAAATGCAGGCGGCAGGAACCACAGGTTCAGCCGAGAACACCCGGCATTCCCCGCGCGATGGTTTTCACGCTTATACGCGATCTCCCCGGTGTCCGGCTTGTTAGCTGTGGTCTTCCAGGAGGTTGTCCATCCGGTCTGAACCGAGGAAGCTGAGGTTGCGAAG
>NZ_JAUETE010000008.1:0-318995 GCF_032484535.1 Bradyrhizobium sp. SZCCHNS3016 | reverse complement strand
AAACAAGGCACGATAGTCGTCGTGGCAACCCCACTGTCACAGAAATTATCGTGTCTCACTTAAGGGGGGCAGTCCAGTGCACTTAACTCTACGCGTTCCGGCTCCCGCATTGACGTGTATGGCTGGGGCAAGCTCGGCCATGGGCTGCCCCGAGCGCTCGCCCTGCCGCAGCATGCGTTCACCGCGATTCCGAACCGGGATCCCTCCTGACTTCAACATGCGAATTATTCCAGCAACTCCCGGACGCAGGAGGCAACCCAGGCCCCCCCCCCCAACAGTCCGCTGCCGGCGAGTCGATGGTCCCATTGGAGCCCCGCATGCCCCATCGCATTGACGAGAGCCTTGTAGGTGATCAGGAAGAGCACCGAATTACGGTGACAGTGCACTAAATTTGAATCCGCCCGCCGATCGAATGAGTTCTGTGCACTGCCACCGCAACTGAGTGTCACCGCAACCGTAACCGCCAATGACGAAAGATCCGTCCCTCACCTGCCGGAGGGATCGGCCTCCAGCACGACCTTCGCCACGGGATAACGCCAGTCGTTCTTCGTGTTATCGGCGGCGGCATCGATGCCTGCCACGATGACCGCACCGAGGATACCGCCGTTGACGCCGCTGGCCAGACGAGCCTGGCGCGTCGCATCGAAGGGTGCGACCGTGATCATCCGCTTTTGATAGCCGGGCTTTTGGCAGGTCACGGCAAGCGTGCTCGACTGTCCGCGATAGAGCGGCACGCGCACCTTCGCGGGGCTCGTCATGGTTGCGCTGAAACCGGAGGCTTCCAGTGAGCAGGAGGCCCCGGCCATCTCGACCTCGCCCTGGCCGGGATTGTGAAACGTTCGCACTTCCACAAGCTGGTCACCCGCGAACTCGGGCACGCTTGCGTCGGTTCGGCGCTTCGGCTCGTAGACGTCGATTCCTCGGCTGCCCGTGCTGGACCTGATGTCGGTCACATTGTTGACCGCAAGCGGCGCAGCACACCCGCCAAGACACGCCCCTCCAAGGATGGCCACCCAGGTGGCCAGCCAACGCAAACAGTCCATTTGAGCCCCCACAGCACCCCTACTGTTGTTGACCAGCGGTAGCAGGGGCCGATCTGGGGAACAATAGCCGCAACCTCAGGGGGAATAGAGCGACTATCAAAAACCAATGACGTTGCGGACAGGACACAGTCGCTGTCGTCCCCCAGCATCAAATACGTCGGTGGTCATGTGTCAGACGATCGCCAGCGGCGGGAATTCAGGGCCATCAACATGACGCGGTTGCTCCGCCACAACCTTCCGCGCGATCAATGCCAGGGCGGCGCGTTCAGTACCTGCACAGGTTGCAGTGACCGGTGGGCATCCCGGATCATGGCGCGACGGCGCTGCGCTTTCCAGCAACATGTGCTGTGAGGATGCGCGGACAAACTTATTTCATCAGGCAGCTCAACACGATCACCCCTGTCCAGTCCGCTTCTGAAAAATATTCCTCTTCCTTTTTTCCGAAATTCATGATTGACTGTCCCCATCCCGTGCTCCTCGAGAGGGGCGGATCGCGATCGTCACGGACGTTGGGCGCGGGATGCGGTGGCCGCAGGCGGGTCGCAGCGTGCTTGAGGCGCGCGGACGAACGACTCCGTGCGGACGTGAAATCGCGTGGTCCTGGCGCCCCGAAGCTGGCGCCAAGTCCTGGGGGTGATGATCCCCGAGGGCGACGGTGGCTATCTGTGGTCTTCCAGGAGGTTGTCCATCCGGTCTGAACCGAGGAAGCTGAGGTTGCGAAGCTTCAGTGTTCCAAGGAGAGACCAGATGGACGTCCACAAGAATGCGCCTATGACACCGAAAGGTCGAGAGGCGATGGTGCGGAGTGTCGTTGAGGGTGGGCTGAGCTATGCTGAAGCTGCTTACCAGTACAATACGACGCCGAAGACCGTAGCCAAATGGGTGAAGCGGTTCCGCGAGGAAGGTGTCGAGGGATTGCTCGATCGCTCCTCCAGACCGCACTCATCGCCAGGCCAAACCACTGCTGCCACATGTACCGCTATCGAGGCTTTGCGCCGTCAGCGCCACACGGGCAAGCAGATTGCGGCTGAGGTTAAGGTGTCGCCGGCCACGGTCAGCCGCGTTCTGCGACGACTGGGGTTGAACCGAATCCGTGATCTGGAGCCGATCGAACCCGTGCGTCGCTATGAGCACGCTGCGCCGGGCGAGATGATCCATATCGATATCAAAAAGCTCGGCCGTTTCGCGCAAAGCGGCCATCGCGTCACCGGCAATCGGAACGGCTATAGTCATTGTCGCGGACTTGGCTGGGAGTACATGCATGTCTGCATCGATGACCACTCCCGTGTCGCCTTTTCACAGCTCAAGCCTGATCAGACCGCCGAGAGTGCTGTTGCGTTTCTCAAGGCCGCTGTCGCTCACTACAAGAGCTTGGGCGTTACCGTCACCCGCGTCATGACCGACAACGGTGGCTGCTATATCGGCTTCGATTTCGATAAGGCCTGCCGCGATATTGGTCTCAAGCATATCCGCACCAAGCCCTACACGCCCAGAACCAATGGCAAGGCTGAGCGCTTTATCCAGACAGCGCTCCGGGAGTGGGCCTATGCACACACCTATCCCACTTCCGATCAGCGCGCCGCGCAACTGCCCATCTGGCTGCACCAGTATAATTGGCACCGGCCTCACGGCGGCATAAACTCCCAGCCGCCTATCAGCAGACTCGGTTTAACCGAGGACAACCTCCTGAGGCTCCACAGCTATCAAGCCGGACACCGGGGAGATCGCGTATAAGCGTGAAGACCATCGCGCGGGGAATGCCGGATGATCCGGCTGAACCTGTGGTGACTGCCGCCTGCTTTTTCTTCTGCAGGCGGGCCATGGGTGAGGCCCTCACCCGGCATTCCCCGCGCCCTCTGTTCGATCGGGGGCGAACGATGAGCATAGCTCGGGCGCGAAACGCGTCGCGACGATGCCTGATCGCGTCCCCTGCCCGGCAACCGCCCCTGCGTCGTGATGAGGTTCAGATGGCCCGGCCGATTGGTCGTCCTACGACAGGACTGAGCGCAGTCGCCCGTTGCGTCCCCGCGGTGCGGACGCACGCGGCTTTCAATCACCGGCTGCCGGGAGCGCGCGCACGAACAGCAACAAGATCTTACATGGCGACATCCGACCTGCGCAAAAGCGCCGCGTCCGCGGCGTGTGTTCGCATGTGTGGCCGCACGCGATCGAACCGATGGCGATCGTCGCGGTGCAGCCGCGATCGCGTCAACCGTATCGTGAGGAAGTCCCGATGTCGTCACCCACGCCCACAGGACGGCGGGCCATGCTCGTCCTGCTCGCCGTTCTCCTCCTCGGCAACATCGCCGCCATCATCGCCTGGCCGTCGCATTGCGGCACGAGCCCACGGCTCACGATCGGCGCCGTCGTGCTCGCCGGCTGCGGCGAGGCCGGCGCCGCCGGTCCTCACCTCGAGGCGATGCGGCGGCCGCATCGGGCGCCCGAGCCGGTTGAAATGGCGAGGGCTCCCTGACATCGTGGCCGTCACCCGTGGTCAGCGATCAGCAGCCCGCCGAGATCGAGCGCGACGACGCGTTGAGGCTGCTGCCGCGCCTTGCGGGCTGACGCGCCTCGTCTCGCCCAAGGAGCTTCCCCGATGTCCTACGCCTTCCTCTTGACCTCGCTGATCGTGGTGGCCTCGCCCGGCACCGGCGTGCTCTACACGCTCGCGGTGGCGCTGACGAAGGGGTCGCGGATGAGCGTCGCCGCGGCGTTCGGCTGCACGCTCGGCATCATCCCGGCGATGCTCGCCGCGATCGTAGGGCTTGCCGCCGTGCTGCACACCAGCGCGCTGGCCTTCGCCGCGCTGAAATGGTGTGGCGTTGCGTATCTCTTGTACATGGCCTGGCAGACGCTCGGTGAGCGTGGCGCGCTCTCGGTGGAGGCCAAGGATGACGCGAAGGACGCGGCGCGCTCGGCCGGGCGCGTGGTGCTGACCGGCTTTTTGATCAACATTCTCAATCCCAAGCTGTCGATCTTCTTCCTCGCCTTCCTGCCGCAGTTCATCGCCGCGAACGAAGTGCATCCGCTCGCCGCCATGCTCGAGCTGTCGGCCACGTTCATGGCGATGACATTCGCGGTGTTCGTCGTCTACGGACTGTTCGCCTCGGCGGTGCGCGATCGCGTCGTCAGCCGCCCCCGGGTGATGGCGTGGCTGCGCCGCGCCTTCGCCGGCGGCTTTGCTTTGCTTGGCGCCCGGCTGGCGCTGAGCGAGCGGTGAGGGCGGCCGATCAAGGGGGGCTGACGGCTCATGGCGACGGGAATACGACCTTCGCTCCTCACCCTGAGGAGCCCGCCGCAGGCGGGCGTCTCGAAGGGCGAGGCCCGCGCTGTGGCCTCATGGTTCTCACGGCGATGCAAGAGCATCGCCGGAACGCGCCGCAAGGGCGGCGCTCCTCACCATGAGGGGTGGGGGTCCGAGGCCGCCGCTGCACGTTGACCACGAGTAGCGCGCTTATGATGGGAGTATCGAGTTGCGCCTTGGAAAGCCTGCGCAAAAACAAAACCCGCCCGGAGCGGTGCCGCTCCAGACGGGTCGTGTTAGTTCAACAATTCAGCAGGACTGTATCAGCCGAACTGGTTCATCGTGTTGTGCGCGCCGCCGGCCTTCAGCGCCTTGTCGCCAGCAAAGTACTCCTTGTGGTCGTCGCCGATGTCGGAGCCGGCCATGTTCTGGTGCTTGACGCAGGCGATGCCCTGGCGGATCTCGGCGCGCTGGACGTTCTTGACGTAGCCCAGCATGCCCTGCTCGCCGAAGTACTCGCGGGCGAGGTTGTCGGTCGAGAGCGCGGCCGTGTGGTAGGTCGGCAGCGTGATCAGGTGGTGGAAGATGCCGGCGCGCTTGGCCGAGTCCGCCTGGAAGGTGCGGATGCGCTCGTCGGCTTCCTTCGCCAGCGGGGTGTCGTCGTACTCCGCCTTCATCAGCTCGGCGCGGTTGTACCTGCTGACGTCCTGGCCCGCCTCCTTCATCGCGTCATAGACCTGCCAACGGAAGTTGAGGGTCCAGTTGAACGACGGCGAGTTGTTGTAGGCGAGCTTGGCGTTCGGGATCACCTTGCGGATGCGGTCGACCATCTTGGCGATCTGCTCGATATGCGGCTTCTCGGTCTCGATCCACAAGAGGTCGGCGCCGTTCTGCAGCGAGGTGATGCAGTCGAGCACGCAGCGGTCCTCACCGGTGCCGGGACGGAACTGGTAGAGGTTGGAGGGCAGCCGCTTCGGACGCAGCATCTTGCCGTCACGGTTGATGATGACGTCGCCGTTGCGGGCGTTCGCGGGCGTCACCTCCTCGCAGTCGAGGAAGCTGTTGTACTGGTCGCCGAGATCGCCGGGCTGGCTGGAGAAGGCGATCTGCTGCGTCAGGCCGGCGCCGAGCGAGTCGGTGCGGGTGACGATGATGCCGTCCTCGACGCCGAGCTCCAGGAAGGCGTGGCGGCAGGCGCGGATCTTGGCCAGGAAGACGTCATGCGGCACGGTGACCTTGCCGTCCTGATGGCCGCACTGCTTCTCGTCGGAAACCTGGTTCTCGATCTGCAGCGCGCAGGCGCCCGCCTCGATCATCTTCTTGGCGAGCAGATACGTCGCTTCCGCATTGCCGAAGCCGGCGTCGATGTCGGCGATCACAGGGACGACGTGGGTCTGGAAGCCGTCGATCTTGGCGATGATCTCCGTCTCCTTCGCCTTGTCGCCGGCCTTGCGGGCTGCGTCCAGCGTGCGGAACAGGTCATTGAGCTCGCGCGAGTCGGCCTGGCGCAGGAAGGTGTAGAGCTCCTCGATCAGCGCGGGCACCGAGGTCTTCTCGTGCATCGACTGGTCCGGCAGCGGACCGAACTCGGAGCGCAGCGCCGCGATCATCCAGCCGGAGAGATAGAGGTAGCGGCGGTCGGTCTTGCCGAAATGCTTCTTGATCGAGATCAGCTTCTGCTGCGCGATGAAGCCATGCCAGCAGCCCAGCGACTGGGTGTACTTGGTGCTGTCCTCATCATAGGCGGCCATGTCGGCGCGCATCACGGCGGCGGTGTAGCGGGCGACGTCGAGGCCGGTCCGGAAGCGGTTCTGCAGGCGCATGCGCGCCACGGCCTCGGCGGTGACGCCGTTCCAGGTCGGGTTGGTCTCGAGCAGCGCGCGCGCCGCCTCGACCTCGGCCTGGTAGGACGAGGGGCCCTGGAGAGCCTGGTCGTTCAGTCCACGCGGTTGAAAGTTCATGTCCGTGATCCCTTGGTTAAGGACAACCTGGGACCTGTTGTAAGCACCCGGCGCGAGCGGACCAGACATTGCGCGGAAAACTTGTCACACTTTACAAACATCTCGTGTATAGCTGTAAGGAGATTACAAGACCGGGATTTGGCCATGACCACAGCCACGGCACGATCGATCTTCATGGGCCCGCGCCTGCGCCGCCTGCGGCGCGAGCTCGGCCTGACCCAGGCCGATATGGCCGCCGACCTCGAAATATCAGCGCCTTACGTGGCGCTTTTGGAGCGGAACCAGAGGCCGGTGACGGCCGACATGCTGCTGCGGCTGGCGCGGACCTACAAGATCGACCTCGCCGATCTGGCCGGCGACGGCGGCGCCGATCACACCGCGCGGATGCAGTCGGTCCTGAAGGACCCGATGTTCTCCGACATCGACATCCCCGCGCTGGAGATTTCCGACCTCGCCGTCAGCTATCCCGGCATGACCGAAGCCTTCCTGCGCCTCTACACGGCGTATCGCGAGGAGCAGCTCGCGCTGGCCGAGCAGCGCGCGCCGGCGCTGGCCGGCACTGCGCCGCGGCCGGGCAACGACGGTTTCGACGCCAACGATCCCGTTGCCGACGTCCGCCGCTTCCTGGCCGCCCGCCGCAACAACTTTGCCCAGCTCGACGATGCCGCCGAGCGCCTCGCCCAGGCCATCTTCCAGGGGCCGCCGACCGGGTCCCCGCAGGTCTCGGCGGGGCCGGCCGGCTTCATCGAGCGCTTTCGCGCGCGGCACAATCTCCAGGTCCGCTACATGCCACCGAACGTCATGCTCGGCTCGCTGCGGCGGCTCGACCTGCACCGGCGGCAGCTCCTGATCGAGGACTCGCTGGACAGCGCCAGCCTGAAATTCGAGCTCGCCCGGCAGCTCGCTTATCTCGAGCTCGATACCGAGATCGGCGCAGCGCTCGAGGACGGCAAGTTCGCGAGCAAGACCGCCGAGCTCTTGGCGCGGCGCGCGCTCGCGGCCTACGCGGCGGCTGCGATCATCATGCCCTATTCGATCTTCGCGAAGGCCGTCGATGCGAGGGCCTATGATCTCGAGGCGCTGGCGCGGCAGTTCGGCACCAGCTTCGAGCAGACGGCGCATCGCGTCACCACCCTGCAGAAGCCGGGCGCCGAGAAGATCCCGTTCTTCCTGATCCGGGTCGATCCCGCCGGCAACGTCTCAAAACTGCTCGACGGCGCCGGCTTCCCGTTCGCGCGCCACGGCGGCGCCTGCCCGCTGTGGTCGGTGCACGGCATCTTCAAGACGCCGCGCCAGATCGTGACGCAATGGCTGGAGCTGCCGGACGGCCGCCGCTTCTTCTCGATCGCGCGCACCGTGACCGCCGGCGGCGGCTCCTACGGCGCCGTCCGGGTCGAGCGGGCGATCGCGGTCGGCTGCGCGGCCGAGCATGCGGGCCAGTTGATCTACACCCGCGACGGCCACGGGCCTGATGCCGACGCGCCGACCCCGATCGGCGTCGCCTGCCGGGTCTGCCACCGCCCGAAATGCGCGGCGCGCTCGGCGCCGCCGATCGGGCGCGAGATCCTGCCGGACGATTTCCGGACGTCGTCGGTTCCGTTCGGCTTCTCGGCGGATTGAGCATGGGCCGGCAATGGAACAAGGAGCTGGTCGGCGGCCGGGATGGCGGGCGAAAATCCGCCAAAACGGGCTGCAAATCGGCTGGGACGCCATGGCCCTTGACGGAACAGCCATAAACCGGACAAAGATTGCGCCAAAATGTCGCGGCGGAGATTGGCCATGAGATACGTCGACGGCGCTGTGATGTTCCTCAGTCTGTGGCTGCTGGCATCGATGGTCCTCGACGCCGTGACGCCGCCCGAGCTGAACTTCTACATGATCGGCCCGATCATTGCGCCGGCCGCGATCATCACCGGCTTCCTGTACTGGCTTCGCATCCCCTCCCGCGACTTCGTGCTGGCGTCCGCAGCCATCTGGATGGTCTGCGAGATGACGATGGAGATGATCACCCCCAAGCCGCTGTCGCCGCTGCTGGCGGTGGCCGCCGTCGCGCCGCTGCTGGTGGCCGGGATCCTCCTGCACGTCCAGCACTGGCGCCAATCGAGCGGCCGCTCGCCACCGCCCGCTTCGGCGCCGACGACCAATCTGCCGGGCTCCTCCAACGCGATGCCGAGCCGGCGGCCGTTCTGAGAGCCGCGCCGGCAATGGTGGATAGCGTGCAGATCCTCCCGCTGTTCTACGGGACTGGTTGTTTACGAGGAAATCAGAAACCCCCTCTTAAGCTCCGCCGGTCCATCAGAAGCCGACACACAGCCGCGCGGGGACCATGCTCAACGAACTTCTCGTGATCGAAGATGCCGACGTTCATCTGTCGATCCTGCGCAAGATCGCCGTGCAGGCGGGCTTTGCGACGACCGGCGTGAACTCGGTCGACGGCGCGATGAACGTGCTGCGCCGGCGCAACTTCGAATGCATCACGCTCGACCTGAATCTGGGCGAGCGCTCCGGCACGGAGGTGTTGCAGCTGTTGGCGGACATCAAATCCCGCACGCCGGTGCTGATCATCAGCGGCTCCGACGATCAGACCCGGGACGTCACGGTCCGCGCCGGCAAGATCCTCGGCCTCAACGTCTATCCGCCGTTCTCCAAGCCGGTCGACCTCGCTTTGCTCCGACAGACGCTGCGCCAGATCGCCGCCGACACCGACCGGCAGCGCCGCGTCAAAGCCAGCATTCGCTAGCCCGAACGCTCGCTCGTTTTCCCGCTTGATCCAGATCAAGGCGCCATACCTCTGCCGCTTGTTGGCTGCAGAGGGACGAGCGGAAACGAGATGCGATGACGGCAGCGAATTCAGCCAACGAAGCAGAAGCAGTTGTGATCGAAGCGACGCCCTATGAGCTCGTGGGCGGCGAGGCTGGCGTGCGCCGTCTGGCGGAGCGCTTTTACACCATCATGGACCAAGAGCCCGGCGCCAGCCGCATCCGGGCGATGCACGACGCCGATCTTGGTCCGATCAAGCAGTTGCTGTTCGAATTTCTCAGCGGATGGCTCGGCGGGCCGGCGCTCTATTTCGAGCGGGCCGAGCATCGCTGCATAATGTCGGCGCACCGTCCGTATCCGATCGGCGATGCCGAGCGCGACGAGTGGATGACATGCATGCGCCGCGCGATGTTCGATTGCGACATCACCGGCGACATGTATGCACTGCTTGATCAAGCGTTCCTGCGGATGGCGAACGCATTCCGGAGCCGCCAGGCGAGCTGACCGGAGCTCCCATCAGTCCGACTTGGTGGCGGCCTCCCGCGCCAGACGCTCGGCCCTGAGCCGCTCGCGGTTGGCGTAAAAGGCCCGCTGGGCCGCCTCGTGATCGCGCATGGCCTGCTCGGCATCAGCCCTGCGGGTGGCGTCACGCGCCCGACGCTCTTCCGGCGTAAGGACGCGAGGCTGTCTGTCTGTGCTATCGTAAGGCATGGGCAGATAACGCCCAAGCGGCCGGGATGTTCCCAGCATACGATGGTTCAGTCCGACTTTCGTGGAAACAGCTGGTCGCGGATGTAGCGCGACGTCGGCGTCAGGCTGAGTCCGTAGGGCTTCTGCCACACCGCGCGGTCGATCTCCTTCTTGTCTCCGATCTCCAGGCGGCCTTTGGCATGCTTGGCGATGAAGATGGCGTCGCTCATCTTGCGGCCCGACCGCTTGTTCTTGGCGGTGACTTCCTTCCACAGCCGCAGGCGGCCGAGCTTGAGCTTCGGAAGCTCCTCCTTGATCTCGCGCTTCAGGCAATCCTTCGCCGTTTCCTGCGCGCGTTTGCGGCCACCCGGAAACATCCAACGTCCATCGGCCCGGCGCCGGACCAGGAGAACCCTTCCGCCCTTGGCGGCAACCAGCTTGGACGCCTTGGTCATGGCTCCGGAACTCTCACCTCTCGAACAATGAAGCGGAGTCTATCAAGATTCGCTCCCACTCCTGCTCCGGAGCTTTGCGGAGATTCGGCCAGGACCGCGCGTCCGCCGAGCAGGCTCGACCGCAGCGCTCCCCGTCGGCAGCGCTCAGTAGCAGGAGCGCGGATCGACCGCGACATACTCTCCCGACGGATAGCGATAGTAGCAATTGCCCTGCGACAGATAATAGCCTGGTCGCGCCGCAGCCGTCGCGCCGGCGATAGCGCCGGTGGCACCACCGAGCACGGCGCCCGCCGCGGCACCGCCCGCCTTGCCGGTGAGGATGCCGCCGAGCACCCCGCCGATGATCGCGCCCCCGAGCGCGCTGGCGCCCGGATCGACTTCGGCCGAAGGCGGCGCCGGCTCGTAGGCAACCGGCGGGGGCGCCTCGTAGGCCGCCGACGGTGCATAGACCACATCGTCAGCATAGTCCTCCGACACGTAG
The DNA here is from genome assembly GCF_032484535.1 of Bradyrhizobium sp. SZCCHNS3016. Taxonomy (NCBI): domain Bacteria; kingdom Pseudomonadati; phylum Pseudomonadota; class Alphaproteobacteria; order Hyphomicrobiales; family Nitrobacteraceae; genus Bradyrhizobium; species Bradyrhizobium sp. SZCCHNS3016. Next base: position 308,361 of record NZ_JAUETE010000008.1, on the reverse strand, counting down.
GTCGGCGGCCCTTCCATGGGCTCGGGATAATAGTACCAGACGCCACCGACGTCCCACCACCAGCCGGGACGGCCGTTATGAACCTCGTGCCGCCATCGGCCCCCCGCCCAGCCGACCCGGCCGCGATAAGACTGCCCACCATAGTCGCGCACCGCGACCCTGCCGTGCGCATAGCGCGCATCCGGTCCCCGCCCGATCGCCGCCGGACCCGGGCCTGCGGCGTAGCCAGGGCTGGCTCCCGGCGGACGTCCCTGCTGCGCCACAGGCGCTGGCGGACGTCCTTGGGGCGCAACGGCAGCCCGCGGCGGTGCGGCCGGCTGTGCTCCCTGCGGCTGGCCGGCCATGGGGCCGGCTTGCCGCGGAATCTGGACATGGGGCTGACCGCCCGGTTGCCCACCCTGGGCTGGCGCTTGGCGGATGACACCCGGCGAGCGGGCCTGGGGCGAATGCCCGGCGCCAGGACCAGCCTGGTCCTGGGTTTGCGCCCCGGCTTGGGCGGGGATCGCGACCGCGGTCAGGATTGCGATCGCGGGCAGCCACCGTGTGCTCTGGTTGGACAACGTCATTCTCCCCTACCCCTTTGATCGCCCGCCGTCTGCGTTGGTTGCCGCGCAGTGCGGGGTGCGATGCGGACTGATGAACCCCGGCTCGCCGGCTTCGGCTTGTATGGTCCGCACACACCATAATTTGCGCGACAAACGGGTAAAATCCCGACTATTTTGCGGCCAAGTCAACCTGCTGCCGTCAACCTGCTGCCCTCAGGTTAACCGAGACGCAGCCTGATTCGCCTCTCCGATCGTGCAACCTCGCTTGCGCGGTCTTGCCGATCCGGTTCGAGCTGATCGGCGGTCACCGGTCGGGCACGATCACGTTGCAGTTGGTTCGTCCCGACATCAGACAATCCTGCATCCGGCTTGCGGAGGTCAGGCTGCGGGCCAACCACAAGCCGAAGGCCACCACGACCGCCGCGAACACGAGTCCCGCCACGGCGCCGCGTCGCCCGTTATCCGGCCCCTGCGTACTCATCGGTGCCCTAAGCGGCCCGCAGGCCAGCGGCCTCACCGTGCGGTTGCTGCTGCTGCTGGCGCGATGCCGGCGAGATCGACTCGATCCGCGTGCAGCTCGTCACCCAGAACAGCTGCCCGCATTCCCATTCGGAACCCAGCACACCGGCCGAAACGGGCCTCGGGCGGGCGAGGACCGCGGTCATCACGCATGCGCTGACCACGAGAGCGACGAGCGCGAGGCCGAGCGCCATGCGCCCACGGCGAACAGAGGTCATGCCGGTCAACTCCGTTGGATGTCGCACCCGGGCGGTGCGCTGGTGCCGCGAGGCGTGAAGCGACTCACAGCCCGCCGACCTGCGTCAGCGACGGGGGTGCTTACATAGCCTCCGGCGAACGCCATGCAAGCGCCGGGCAGGTCGGATGTGGAGGAGCGGCGATAAAGCATTTGTCATCGACGCATGCGATCCTATACACACGGGCTCGCGTCGGCCTCCGCTCGTGTTCACGACATCGTGGAAGAATTGCCTGGCGGCGCGTGCAGCCCCTGACCGACCACACCCTGACCGAACACCCAACTAGCGAAGTGACGACGTCTCCATGAGAGGATTCAAGGAACCTGGATTTGCCGATCGGCAGAAGGCCGCACAGCAGGCCCGCCAGAGCATCGTGCAGAAGTTCAAATCGCAGCCGGGACCGGACGATCCCGAAGTCGTGAAGCGACGGCAGGAGCGCGAAGCCGCCGCCGCCCGCCGCGAGCAGCAGCGATTGGAGCGCGAGGCCACCAAGGCCGAGCAGAAGCGTCTCGAGGAAGAGGCCAAGGCCGCCGAGAGTGCCCGGCTTGCGCGCGAGGCGGAAGAACAAGCCGCCCGTCTGGCCGAGATGGAAGCCGAGCAGAAGGCGAAGCGCGATGCGCGCTACGCCGCGCGCAAGGCCCGTGGAAAGAAGAAGTAAGCAGCGACGCTGCCACCACGAGTCGTCGCAGCCGGCATCGCTGCGATTCCTCATTCATCGGCGATGGGACTGATACGGTCGTCCCATCGCACGATGACGTGCGAGACGCGTCAGTTCTTCTTCATCATGCCGTCGTCCTTCTTCATCCCGTCCTTGGACATGGCATCGTCCTTCTTCATGGCGTCCTTCGCCATCGAGTCCTTCTTCATGCCGTCGTGGGACATCGCGCCCTTTTTCATCCCATCGTCCTTGCTCATCTTGTCCTCCGCGAATGCCGCCGGCGCGACGGCCACGTTGAACGCGAGTGCGGCAGCGGAGATTCCGAGGATGAGGCGGCTACGATTGGTCATGATGATCGCTCCTTCGTATGACGGGTTCGACGGCGACGGACGCGCCGTTCTTGGACATCGACGTTCCGATGAAGGCGATTGTTACGAGCGCGGACGAGAATCTTTGTTCGATCAAATTTGACTCGAATGCGCCCTCTTCTGGAATCAACGACACAATTTTGCCCGGCAAAACCATGTTAGTACAACCAGCGCAAGGGATTCACAGGCCGGCACGTGCGCCGCAGCAATATGTCGCTTCCCATGCATTTGGCCTCGAACGAACTGTCTAGTTCGGCTAGAGGTAAGTCCGGCAAATTGGCTGGTATAAGTCACGCCAACGAACCGGGGTCGGGAACCCAACCAGAAGTTGTCCAGGGGAAATCTCATGCTATCACGCCGTCATGTCATCGCATCCGCGCTCGCTGCGCCGGCCATTCTGCGTTTTGGAACCGGTACGGCCCACGCGGCAACGACGCTGAAGATCTCCCACCAGTTTCCCGGCGGCACCATCGACAAGGGCGATTTCCGCGACCGGCTCTGCCGGGTGTTCTCGGAGGAGGTTGCGAAGCGCTCCGGCGGCGAGATCGCGACCGAGATCTATCCGAACTCCTCGCTGATCAAGACCGTCGCGCAGTTCTCCGCCATGCGGAAGGGCGCGCTCGACATCAGCCTCTATCCGATGCCCTATGCCGGCGGCGAAGTTCCCGAGACCAACATCGCGCTGATGCCCGGGCTCGTTACGAACTACGATCAGGGCATGCGGTGGAAGAGCGAGCCGGTCGGCAAGACGCTAAGCGATTTCCTGGCCGACAAGGGCATCATCTTGCTGACCTGGGTCTGGCAGGCGGGCGGAGTCGCCAGCCGATCGCGGCCGCTGGTGACACCCGACGATGCCAAGGGCATGAAGGTGCGCGGCGGCTCGCGCGAGATGGACATGGTGCTGCAGACCGCCGGCGCCTCGGTGCTGTCGGTTCCATCGAACGAAATCTACACCGCGATGCAGACCGGTGCCTGCGATGCCGGCATCACCTCGTCGACCAGCCTGATCTCGTTCCGCCTGGAAGAAGTGTCGAAGGCCCTCACCTCCGGAGCCAAGGCGTCGTACTGGTTCATGCTCGAGCCGCTGATGATGTCCAAGGCCTCGTTCGACAAGCTGCCGAAGAACCAGCAGGACATCCTCCTCGCGGTCGGCGCGGAGATGGAGGCGTTCGGGCGCAAGGGCGCGCAGGACGACGACATCGAAGTTGCCAAGGTCTATGAAAAGGCGGGCGCCAAGGTTGTGGAGCTCGATGTCGAGACCGTCAACAAATGGCGCGACATTGCCCGTGACACGGCCTGGAAGGACTATGGCGGCAAGTCTGCGAACTGCGCCAAGCTCCTCAAGCTCGCTTCCGACGTCGCGGCCTGATTGATGCACGCGCCCGTCATCGATACCGAGGCCACGACAGCCATCGGCGCCAGCGGTCCGCTGGCGCCGCTCCAGCGTGTTGTCTCGCTGCTCAATCGCATCATCGTCGTTCTGGCCGCGTTCGCACTGGTCGCGGCCTGCGTCATCCTGAGCTACAGCGTGGCGGGCCGTGCATTGTTCAAGGCCGCCAACTACTGGCAGGACGAAGCCGCCGTGTTCTTGCTCGTCGGCGCCACCTTCATGACTGCGGCCTATGTGCAGGAGCATCGCGGCCACGTCAGCATCGAAGCCTTCGTTGGGCTGATGTCGCCGCTCGCCAACAAGATCAGGCTCTGGCTGGTCGACGTCGCGAGCTTCTTGTTTTGTGCCTTCTTCACCTGGAAATCCTGGACCCTGACACACGAGGCCTGGGTCGATGGCCAGGTCTCGAATTCGATGTGGTCGCCGCCGCTGGCGATTCCTTACGGCCTGATGGCCGCCGGGATGACCCTGCTGTGCCTGCAGATGCTGCTGCAGATCGTGGCCCCGCTGACCGGAGCGCGTCGATGAGCGTGTTCGGAATTGGGGTTGCCTACGGACTCTCGACCCTGTTTGCGATGTTCGCGGGCATGCCGATCGCGTTCGCGCTCGGCGCCGTCGCCGTCGTATTCATGGCCATCTACATGCCGGCCGCGTCGCTCGATACCGTCACGCAGAACGTCTACGAGGAGATGGCGTCGATCACGCTGCTGTCGATCCCGCTGTTCATCCTCAAGGGTGCCGCGATCGGCCGTTCCCGCGCCGGACAGGATCTCTATTCTGCGCTGCACGCCTGGCTGCATCGCGTGCCCGGCGGATTGGGCGTCGCCAACGTGTTTGCCTGCGCGCTGTTCGCGGCGATGGCCGGATCGTCGCCGGCGACCTGCTCGGCGATCGGCTCGGCCGGCATTCCCGAGATGCGCAAGCGCGGCTATTCCGGCGGCTTCGCCGCCGGCATCATCGCCGCCGGCGGCACGCTCGGCATCCTGCTGCCGCCGTCGATCACGATGATCCTGTTCGCGATCGCCGCGGAGAAATCGCTGGGACGGCTGTTCCTGGCCGGCATCGGCCCCGGATTGCTGCTGGTCACGCTGTTCGGCGTCTATGCCGTCGTGCGCTTCCGCCAGGAATACGCGCGCGCAAAAACGGTCTATGAGAAGTCGGGCACCTGGTCGGACATCCTGATCAAGGACGAATACACGATGGCGCAGCGCTTCTCTGTGCTGCCCCGCGTGATCCCGTTCGTGCTGCTGCTGACTGGCGTCATGGTTGCGCTCTATGGCGGGTTGGCCACGCCGTCGGAGACGGCAGGTCTCGGCGGCATCCTGGCGCTGGTGCTGATTGCGATCATCTACCGGGTCTGGAGCCCAACCGACCTCGCGCCGATCATGAAGGCGACGCTGCGCGAGTCGACCATGCTGATGCTGATCATCGGCATGTCGCTCTTGTACTCCTACGTGATGAGCTACCTGCACATCTCGCAGTCGGTGGCGGAATACATCGTCGCCATGCACCTGCCGCGCTGGGAGCTGCTCGCCGCGATCCTGCTGATGGTGGTCGTGCTCGGCTTCTTCCTGCCGCCGGTGTCGATCATCCTGATGACGGCGCCGATCATCCTGCCGCCGCTGCGCGCGGCGAACTTCGACATCATCTGGTTCGGCGTGGTGATGACGATCGTCATGGAGATGGGCCTGATCCATCCGCCGGTGGGTCTCAACATCTTCGTCATCAGAAACGTCGCGCCGGACATCCCGCTGCGGGAGGTGATCTGGGGCACGCTGCCGTTCGTGCTGCTGATGATGGCCGCCGTGCTGCTGCTCTGCTTCGTGCCGCAGATCTCGACGGCGCTGCCGGATCTCGTGATGGGGCCGGATCTGAGCCGCTGACGCGGCGGCGAATGGCGAATGGGGAGTGGCGAATAGGGGATATAGCGAATGGGCCTTCCCTATTCGCTAGCCGCCATTCGCTACTCGCCTCATCTTCGCATTCAGTGCCGCTGCAACACGGCTGACCGGTGGCCGGCCGAGCAGCCGGCTGATTTCGTTGGTGGCGGCCAGCAGTTTCGTCATGTCGACGCCGGTGCGGATGCCCATGCCTTCGAGCATGTAGACGACGTCCTCGGTCGCGACGTTGCCGGTCGCGCCCGGCGCGAACGGGCAGCCGCCGAGGCCGCCGGCCGCGGCATCGATGACGCGGACGCCCTCCTCCATGCCCGCATAGAGATTGGCCAGCGCCTGGCCGTAGGTGTCGTGGAAATGCATCGCCAGATGCGTCACCGGCACGTCGCCGCAGACAGCGCGCAGCATCTGCCTGGTCTTGAGCGGCGTGCCGACGCCGATGGTGTCGCCGAGCGAGATCTCGTAGCAGCCGAGGTCCCACAGCGCCTTGGCGACATCGGCGACGGCCTGCGGCCTGATCTCGCCTTCATAGGGGCAACCCAGCGCGCAGGAGACGTAGCCGCGCACCCGGATGCCGTCGGCCTTGGCGTGGGCGATCACCGGCTTGAAGCGCTCCAGCGACTCTTCGATCGAGCAATTGATGTTGGCGCGGGAGAAGCTCTCGGAGGCCGCGGTGAAGACCGAGATCACCTTGGCGCCGGCAGCGTGCGCGGCCTCATAGCCCTTCACGTTGGGAACCAGCACGTGGAATTCGCCGGGCAGCGCGGCCACGCTGCGCATGACCTCGTCCGATCCCACCATCTGGGGGATCGCCTTGGGCGAGACGAAGGCGCCGACCTCGACCGTGGTCAGCCCTGCGTCCACCAGCGCACGGACAAAGGCGATGCGATCGGCCACGCTGATCGGCGTCTTCTCGTTCTGCAGGCCGTCTCGCGGGCCCATTTCGATGATGCGCACGCTTTCGCTCATGCCGACCTCTTCGGGTTCGAGGATCAGGCGGACGGTTCGAGGTCCGCCAGTTCGACGCCTTCCTGCACGATGTCGCCGACCTTGCACTTGATCGCCTTGAGCCGGCCTGCGAACGGCGCCCGCAGGGTCTGCTCCATCTTCATGACTTCGAGTGTCAGGATCGCCGCGCCCTTCTCCAGGACCGCACCTTCCTGCGCGAGCAGCGCCACCACGGTCCCCGGCAACGGCGCCACGATCTTGTCCTCGCCGGCCTGCTCCTCGTCGTCACCGCCGAACGGATCGATCCAATGCAGATCGAAACGGCCGTTGCGGGTTCGCAGGTACAGTTCGTGGCCCTCGATGACGGCCACCACATGGGATTTGACGCCGTCGCGCACAAGGTCGAAGCCGCCGTCGTCGGTCGGAAGTGCCGAGAACGAGGTCTCACGGCCCTCGATCGACAGGCGCTGCACGCCCGGACCATAGGCCAGCGTCACCGTCCGCGACCCCGCTCCGGCGCCCTGGCGGAACGAGAACATGCGCTGCCGCAGTCCCACCGGCATCCAACCGGATGCGCGCCACGGCGATCCCTGCTCCTTCACGGCCACGGTCTGCTCGTCGATGAGAATGGCCGCGACGGCGGCACAGAGCTCGACGTCGCCGGCCACCGCCCCTGACTGGGTTAGATGCGTCAGACGGCGCTCGATGAAACCGGTGTCGATCGCGTTCGCCACGACGTCGGGATGCGTCAGCAGCGCCGACAGGAACGGGATGTTGCTGACGATGCCGCGGACGTCGGTGTCCTCCAGGCCGCGGTTGAGCCGCTCGATCGCGACCTCGCGGGTCGGCGCCCAGGCAATCATCTTGGCGAGCATCGCGTCGTAATAGGGCGAGACCGCATCGCCCTCGCGATAGCCGGCATCGATGCGCAGGCCGCCGGTTTCAGCAGGAAGCCGCCAGGTCTTGATCGTGCCGACTGAGGGCATGAAGTTCTTGGCGGGATTTTCCGCGTAGACGCGGGCCTCAATGGCATGACCATGCAACCGGATCTGGTCCTGCGTCAGCGGCAGCTCTTCGCCGAAGGCGACGCGCAACTGCCATTCGACGAGATCGACGCCGGTGATCAACTCGGTGACGGGATGCTCGACCTGCAGGCGTGTATTCATCTCGATGAAGAACACGTCGCGGCCGTCGGAGACGAACTCGATGGTGCCGGCGCCGACATAGTTCACCGCGCCCGCCGCGCGCCTCGCCGCCGCGCAGACCGTCTCCCGCTGCTCCGGCGTCAGCGTCGGCGACGGCGCCTCCTCGATCACCTTCTGGTGCCGACGCTGCAAGGTGCATTCGCGCTCGAACAGCGACACCAGATTGCCGTGGCTGTCGCCGATGATCTGCACCTCGATGTGGCGCGGGTTCTGGACGAATTTCTCGATCAGCACACGGTCGTCGCCAAACGCCGCCTTGGCCTCGCGCTTGGCGCTGGTGACGGCATCAGCGAGATCGCCGGCTGCATTGACCACGCGCATGCCGCGGCCGCCGCCACCGGCGGAGGCCTTGATCAGCACGGGAAAGCCGATCCGCGCGGCTTCATTGGCGAGCGTCGCCTCGTCCTGCGCCTCGCCGTGATAGCCGGGCACCAGCGGCACGCCGGCCTGCTCCATCAGGAATTTGGAGCCGGACTTGGAGCCCATCGCGGTGATCATCGCGGCCGTCGGCCCGACGAACACCAGGCTCGCGTCGAGACAGGTCTGCGCGAATTCGGCGCTCTCGGACAGGAAGCCATAGCCGGGATGAACCGCCTCGGCGCCTGTCTGCCTTGCAGCCTCGATCAAGCGCTCGATGTTGAGATAGGAATCGCGGGCGCGTGCGGGGCCGAGCAGCACCGCCTCGTCGGCGAGCGCGACATGCAGCGCGTTTCGATCCGCCTCAGAGTAGACCGCGACGGTCTTCAATCCCATCGCGCGTGCCGTGCGGATGACGCGCACGGCGATCTCGCCGCGGTTGGCGATCAGGAGCTTGCGGAAACGGCGATACAATCCGGGACGAACCATGATCACATCCTGAACAGGCCGAACCTAGTCGGCTCGACCGGGGCATTGGCGGCGGCAGACAATCCGAGGCCAAGCACGAGGCGGGTATCGGCGGGATCGATCACGCCGTCGTCCCACAGCCGCGCCGTCGCGTAGTACGGATTGCCCTGCGCCTCGTATTGCGCACGGATGGGGCTGCGGAATTTCTCTTCCTCCTCCGTGGGCCAGCTCTCGCCCTTGGCCTCGATGCCATCGCGGCGGACCTGGCTCAGCACCATCGCCGCCTGCTCGCCGCCCATCACCGAGATGCGCGCATTCGGCCACATCCAGAGGAAGCGCGGCGCATAGGCGCGGCCGCACATGCCGTAGTTTCCTGCGCCATAGGAGCCGCCGATCACGACGGTAAACTTCGGCACTGCGGCGGTCGCGACCGCCGTCACCAGCTTGGCGCCGTCGCGTGCGATGCCCCCGGCCTCGTATTTCTTGCCGACCATGAAGCCGGTGATGTTCTGCAGGAACACCAGCGGGATGTTGCGCTGGCAGCACAGCTCGATGAAGTGCGCCCCCTTCAGCGAGCTCTCGCTGAACAGGATGCCGTTGTTGGCGATGATGCCGACCGGATGGCCCCAGATATGCGCGAAGCCGCACACCAGCGTCTGGCCGTAGAGCTTCTTGAACTCGTCGAACTCCGAGCCGTCGACCACCCGCGCGATGATGTCGCGCACGTCGAACGGCTTGCGGCCATCGACCGGCACGACGCCGTAGATCTCTTCCGCCGTATAGCGCGGCTCGCGCACCTCGCGCATGTTCAGCGCGCTGCGCGCGCCCGGCGGCTTCAGCGTGCCGACGATGCGCCGCGCGATGCCGATCGCGTGCGCGTCGTTCTGCGCATAGTGATCGGTCACGCCCGACTGCCGCGAATGCACGTCGGCGCCGCCGAGCTCCTCGGCGCTGACCACCTCGCCGGTTGCCGCCTTCACCAGCGGCGGGCCGCCCAGAAAAATTGTGCCCTGGTTGCGCACGATGATGCTCTCGTCCGACATCGCCGGCACATAGGCGCCGCCCGCCGTGCACGAGCCCATCACGATCGCGATCTGCGGAATGCCGGCCGCCGACATCTGCGCCTGGTTGTAGAAGATGCGGCCGAAATGCCGCTCGTCGGGGAAGATCTCATCCTGCAGCGGCAGGAACGCGCCACCCGAGTCGACCATGTAGACGCAGGGCAGATTGTTCTGCCGGGCGATGTCCTGGGCACGCAGATGCTTCTTCACCGTCATCGGGTAGTAGGTGCCGCCCTTGATGGTGGCGTCGTTGGCGACGACGACGCATTCACGGCCGGCAATGCGGCCGATGCCGGTGACGATGCTGGCCGAGTGGACGTCGCCGCCATAGAGCCCGTGTGCGGCCAATGGCGACAGTTCGAGGAACGCCGTTCCGGGATCGAGCAGCAGGTCGACGCGCTGGCGCGCCAGCATCTTGCCGCGCGACAGGTGCCGGTTGCGCGAGGCTTCGCCGCCGCCCTCGGCGACCTGCGCCAGCTTTGTTCTGAGGTCGGCGACCAGCGCGCGCATGGCGTCGGCATTGCGGGCGAAATCGGAGGACGATGGATCGATCGTGGAATGAAGCGTCATGACCGGCGTCTTCGTTGCGAGGCTGGAGGGGGAAGCCGTGGGAGCACGCGTCAGAGCGGTCGCGGCCGTCCAGGCCGCTGCGAGGCCGGGTGTACCATCTTTGCCCGCATGCTGTCCTCCCTGCCCGCCGGCGGCCCGGTTTGCGGCCATCCGTCCTTCTCGAATTAAACGATCATACGTTTTTAAATTCTATTCTCAAGCGGATTGTTGTAGGGTCCGGGGCGAGCAGCATTTGCTTGAGACCACGGAATTTTCAGACTTCACTACGGGACCCCCTACCGTGGCGGATCCGCCGCGATCGGCACCGGGACGGTCCAGCGAGGACGAGATGGCGCGCACGATCGGGTCGCATGGTCCGACGACGATGGAGGCGATCCGCAAGGCCGGCCTGCGGCTGATCTTCCAGCACGGCTATGAGGCCATGAGCCTGCGCCAGCTCGCCGCCGAGGTCGGCATCCAGCCAGGCTCGCTCTACAATCACATCAGCACCAAACAGGAGCTGCTGGCGGAGCTGATCCAGGACCACATCAACGACCTCCTGCGCGAGCTCGAACAGGCGCTGCGCGGCATCCAGGGTCCGGTCGAACGTCTCAGGGCGTTCGTCGCCTTCCACGTCGGCTATCACATGACCCGAAAGCGCGAGGTCTTCATCGCCAACTCGGAGCTGCGCAGTCTCGATCCCCGCAACTATGAGGCGGTGGTAGCGCTGCGCGGCGCCTATGAGTGCCGGCTGGCCGACATCCTCAGCGACGGTGTGGCGCAAGGCGTGTTCGACGTCGACGACATCCAGGTCGCGACCTTTGCCATCATCGCGCTCTTGACCGGGCTGTGCAGCTGGTACCGTCCGGGCGGCCGGCTCAGCAAGGAGACGATTATCGCGGCCCATGAGAAGCTCGTCCTCTCCGGCGTCATGCCGCGCACCGCCGGGCCTGCGCAGGCCGGCGGCGGCCGGCCTGATCACCCGACCGGCTGAACGGGCCGCGCCGATGGCTGGCAGCCCGGAGCTCGACGCGATCGATCGCAGGATCCTGGCGGAGCTCCAGGCCGACGGCCGGATCCGCATCAACGAGCTCGCCGGCCGGGTGGGGATCTCGCATCCGAACTGCCTGCGCCGCGTGCGGACGCTGCGCAATAGCGGCGTGATCAAGTCCATCCGCGCCAGCATCGACGAGCGGTCGCTGGGCTATGAGGTCGTAGCGTTCGTGTCGATTCAGCTCGACAGCCAGCACCAGACGGCGCTGGAGGCGTTCGAGGCCGCGATCGTGCCGTTGCCCTGGGTCCAGCAATGCTGGCGGCTGTCGGGAGATGCGGATTTTCTGCTGAAATGCGTGTCGACCGGGGTCGAAGGCATGAGCCGCCAGCTCCGCCAGTTCGCCGCCCTGCCCGGCGTCCGGGCCATCAGGAGCTTCCCGGTGCTCGGCCTGTCCAAGGACGCGCCGCTGCCCATCCCCGGCGGGCTGCTGAACGGATGATGGCCGTGTCGGCCCCTCAATGCGTCCAGGGCTCGCCGCGGCGGAACGAGAAATTGTCGGCATAGGCGATCTGCCGCTTCACCGGCTCCTTCGGCTCGATCACCTCATAGGGAATGCCCTTGCGTTCGCAATAGGCGATCGCCTCGTCCTTGGTGTCGAAGCGCAAGGTGACCTGCTGCTTCATGTCCGAGGACGACGTCCAGCCCATCAGCGGCTCGACCGAACGCGGCTGCTCCGGCTCGTAATCCAACTGCCAGTCCCGGGTCTTGGCCTTGCCCGATTGCATCGCGTTCTTGGCGGGCTTGAAAATGCGTGCGGTCATGGCTGGTAGAGCCCCTGGAAGCTGCGGTCGTCATGCGTTTGGCGGAAACGGCCGGGATGGGTTACAGGCAAGCTTCAGCACGGAACGGTGATTCCCATCCTGGACATGACCGTTTATCGTGCTCCGTATAGTCATTCTGCCGTCCCGTGACAATCTCGGTCGACTGCCACGGCGCCTCTGCCCCCCGACGTTTTCCATTCAAAACAGTGCGTTGAAGCGGCCATGAAAATCAATGCCACGCTGCCCGAGCGAGGGCGCGACCTTCGGCTCGACCTGTTTCGCGGAATCGCCAACTGGGCGATCTTTCTCGATCACATCCCCGACAATGTGGTGAACTGGATCACCACGCGGAATTACGGCTTCAGCGACGCCGCCGACCTGTTCGTCTTCATCTCCGGCTATACCGCCTCGTTCGTCTATGCGCGCATGATGATCGATCGCGGCTTCATCGTCGGCGCCACCCGGCTGTTCAAGCGGGTGTGGCAGCTCTACGTCGCCCACATCGTGCTGTTCGTGATTTATATTGTGGCCATCAGCTATCTGGCGACGCGCTTCGGCGTTTCCGAGATCATCGACGAGTTCAACGTCGCAGGCCTCGTCGACCACGCCAGCGATACGCTGGCCCAGGGGCTGATCCTGAAGTTCAAGCCGGTCAATCTCGACGTGCTGCCGCTCTACATCGTGCTGATGGGCTTCTTCCCGCCGGTGCTGTGGATGATGCTGCGCCAGCCCGACCTGACCATGATCGCCTCGATCGTGCTCTGGCTCCTGGCGCGGCAGATGGGCTGGAATTTTGCGGCCTACCCGGCCGGCACCTGGTACTTCAATCCGTATTGCTGGCAGGTGCTGTTCGTGTTCGGCTCATGGTGCGCGCTCGGCGGCGCCCGCCGCTCGATGGGCATCATCATGGCGCCGGCCACGCTCTATTTCTGCATCGCCTATATGGTGCTCGCACTGGTCATGACGATGGCCGGCCGCTTCCCTGAGCTCGGATCGATGTTTCCGAACTGGCTCTATTCGGCCTTCAATCCCAACGACAAGACCAATCTCGCGCCGTACCGCTTCCTGCATTTCGTGGTGATCGTCATTTTGGTCATCCGTTTCGTGCCGAAGGAATGGCCGGGCCTGGAGTGGAAGGCGCTCGATCCCCTCGTCGTCTGCGGCCAACAGTCGCTGGCGGTGTTCTGCGTCGGCGTGTTCCTGTCCTTCATCGGCCACTTCACCCTCATGCTGAGTTCAGGTTCGCTGCTGGCGCAGATCCTCGTCAGCGCGGCGGGCATCGCGATCATGACCACCGTGGCCTACTACATCTCCTGGTCGAAGCGGCAGGACAAGCCGCTGCCGAAGCCGCCTGCGCCGAAGTAAACCCCGCACATCAGGGGCGCGGGGGGGGGGGTCCCGCGTCCGTTGACCTGCATCAAGCCGGCCACGATCGGGCTCGCTAAGGTTTGCATCACAAAGGGTGCCGCCTTCCGCGGCGCGCGTTCCCTGGCGAACGCACAAGGCCGCCACGCGGCGATTTGCTGACAAGGACCAGAACATGCCGACTCATTTCCATGCCGTCGTGTGGCTCGATCACAGCGAGGCCAAGGTGTTCCATATCGGACTGACCGGTGCCGACGAGCTGACGCTGCATCCACACCTGCAGACCAAGCATCTGCACCACAAGGCCAACGAGATCGGCAGCGGCCACGCGGCGCCCGACAAGAATTTCCTCGAGGAGGTCGCGCACGCGCTCGATGACGCCGGCGAGATCCTGATCATCGGTCCGGCCAGCGCCAAGACCGAGCTTGCCAAGTACCTGCACGACAAGCATCCTGCGGTCGGAAAGCGCATCGTCGGCGTCGAAGTTGCCGATCACCCGACCGATCGCCAGATCGTCGCCTATGCCAAACAGCACTTCAAGATGGCTCCGCCCCGCGTGGCGACTGGCACTGCGGGCTAAGTATAGCCTTTCTCCCGTCGCAGGGTCCGTTCCATCATGGACATGCTGACGCCGGACCAATCCAATGCCATTGCTGCCACGCCGGCCCTCGATCGCGGCCGGCGTCATTTTCCGTGGCGCGGCCTGTTCTCGATCACCCTGCTGTTCGGCGCACTGGCTGGGCTTGCCGCATGGTGGATGCGTGGACCGCTCATCGCGACCGCCCGCATCACTCGCGGCACGGCGGCCGAGATCGTCTATGCGACCGGCGCGGTGGAGCCGGTGACGTGGTCGCGGAGCACGCCGCTGGTCCGTGGCCGCATCGTCGAGCGCTGCCGCTGCGAGGGCAAGCCGGTCAAGGCCGGCGACGTGCTGGCGCGACTCGACGACAAGGAGGCGCTGGCCACCTTGAACGATCTGCGCGCACAGGAGGAATTCCGGCGCCTCGAATTCGAGCGGCAGACGCAGCTGCTGGCCCGCGGCGCGGCCACCTCGCAAGCGTACCAGCGCTCCGAAAGCGATCTCGCCCGCATCCGCGCCCAGATTGCGGCCCAGACCCAGCGCCTCGACTACTTCAAGCTGGTGGCGCCGATGGACGGCGTCGTCCTCAAGGAGGACGGCGAGGTCGGCGACATGGTCGATCCCGGCACCATCCTCTACCGCGTCGGCCTGGAGAAGCCGCTCTGGGTCGTCGCCGACGTCAACGAGGAGGACATCCCCCGTGTCCAGGTCGGCCAGAAGGCGCTGCTGCGCGCCGATGCGTTCGGCAACCAGGCGCTGCCCGGGACGGTGAAGCAGATCACGCCGGCGGGCGATCCCGTGGCCAAGACGTTCCGCGTGCGGATCGGCTTGCCCGACAACACGCCGCTGCGCGTCGGCATGAGCGTCGAGGCCAACATCGTCAGCCGCGAGACGGCCGACACGCTGCTCGCGCCGGCCAATGCCGTCGTCAACAACAGCCTCATGGTGATCGAAGGCGGCCGTGTGCACCGGCGCGCGGTGCGGATCGGCATCCGCGGCTCCGCGGCGGTCGAGATCCTCGACGGCGCACGCGAAGGCGAGCTGGTCGCGGCGCCCGCGACCGCCGACATCACGGACGGCGAGCGGATCCGCGTGATCGAGCCCGAGACGTCCGCGCCATGAGCCTCGTCCTGACCATCGCCTGGACCCATGTGCGCCATCGCGCCCGCCAGACGCTGGTCGCAATCGCCGGCGTGATGACTGGCGTGGCGTTTTCGGTGATGATGGCGGCGATGATGGAGGGCTCCCAGGACGACTTCATCCGCACGCTGGTCGACGCGCTGCCGCACATTTCGATCACCGACGAGCTGCGCCAGCCGACCCGCCAGCCGGCCGACCAGGTCTATGCGGCGGCCGAATTCCACCGGTTGACCCCGAATGTCCGCCGCCCCGGCATCAAGAACCCAATGGCCACCATTGCCTCGCTGCAGGGCTGGGTGCCGGGCGCGCTGACGGCGTCGGTGCAGTCCAAGGCCGTGCTGCGCTTCGCCGGCCGCAACCTGACGGTCGCGATCATCGGCAACGATCCGCGCACGGAGGGCCAAGTCTCGACGCTGCCGAGCCACATGCGGCAGGGCAATCTCAATTCGCTGTACCGGTCCTCGCACGCGATCCTGCTCGGCGACCGGCTCGCGGCCAAGATCGGCGCGCGGGTGAACTCCAACATCACGCTCGCCTCGGCCCAGGGCATCAGCATGAACGCGACCGTCGTCGGCACCTTCCATTCCGGCTTCCGCGGCACCGACGAGACCACCGGCTACGTGCTGCTGCGCACCGCGCAGATCCTGGAGCGCCAGACCGGGATCATCAACGAGATCCGCGTCCGCACCAACGATCCGATGCAGGCGCGCCTGATCAGCGAGCGCATCGGCGAGCAGACCGGCTACAAGGCGGTCTCCTGGCAGGAGGCGCAGGAGGATCTGCTGGCGGCGATCACGCTGCGCAACGTGCTGATGTACACCATCGTCGGCGCCATCCTGCTGGTCGCGAGCTTCGGCACCTACAACATCATCTCGACCATCACCCACGAGAAGACCCGCGACATCGCCATCCTCAAGTCGCTCGGCTTCCGCGACCGCACGGTCCGCGCCATCTTCATCGTCGAGGCGCTGTTCATCGGCCTCACCGGTGCCGCCCTCGGCTGGGCATTCGGATACCTGCTTACCCGCGGGCTCGCCTCGCTCGAGTTCAAGACGCCGTTTTCCGACTACAATCATCTGCCCGTGCTGTATTCGCTGAAGCACTATCTGCTGGCGGGCGCGGTCGCGCTGATCTCCAGCGCCGTCGCCGGCTACTTTCCGGCCCGCGCCGCGGCGCGGTTGCATCCGGTCGACATCATCCGGGGCGCGACGTGAGCCCGCCCCTGATCGAGGCGCGGCAAGTGACGAAGGTGCTGCCCGGCGAGGTGCCGGTGACTCTGGTCGCCGACATCGATCTCGTGATCCATCCGCGCGAGCTCATCGCCATCACCGGACCGTCGGGCTCGGGAAAATCCTCCCTGCTCTATCTGCTTGGCCTGCTCGACCTGCCGAGCCAGGGGGACGTGCTGATCGACGGCCGCTCGACGACGGGCATGAACGAGGATGAGCGCGCCGAGGTGCGGCTGTCGCGGCTCGGCTTCGTCTTCCAGTTTCATTTCCTACTGCCGGAATTCTCGATCACCGAGAACGTCGCGCTGCCGATGCGCGCGCTGGCCCGGCTGTCGCCGCGCGCCGTCACCCAGCGCGCCGAGGAGCTGCTGGCGTCGCTCGGCCTCACCGATCATCTGCGCAAGACGCCGGACAAATTGTCCGGCGGCCAGCGTCAGCGCGTAGCGGTGGCGCGCGCGCTCGCCAACGATCCGCCGGTGATCCTCGCCGATGAGCCGACCGGCAGCCTCGACACCGCAGCGACCGCGCAGGTGTTCGGCATCCTGCGCGATCTCGTCACGCTGCGCGGCAAGACCGTCGTCGCGGTCACGCACGATCTCAACCTCGCGGCGCAGATGCACCGGCGCGTGCACATCATCGACGGCCGGCTGGCGCAGGACGAGCTGGCGCGCTGATCCGCCCGCCGCGACCTCGGCACGGCCGACGCGCGAACGGCCTCCTGCGCCTGATTTGATCTAGCGCAAAGACGCGAGATTTCGATTCAGAGGATGCTGACGATCAGCGGATGTTCCTTCCCCGGATTCACCCGCACACTTCGGATGCTCCCGGGTTTTGCCGCTGCGGGAGCATCCGAATTTTTTTATCGGTCCAGCCGCGCTCGCGGTCGCTCGGCCGATTGAGCGCTGGCGGCCTGGCCGAAATCTTTCTCGCTATCGTGAGTATCGCGCCAGCTATCGGGCCTCACCTGAGAAAGCTGCGCCGCTGCGGAGATGGTCGGGGCAGCTGGATTCGAACCAACGACCTGCAGTACCCAAAACTGCCGCGCTACCAGGCTGCGCTATACCCCGATGTTCTCAAGGACCATTGTCCTGGAGGACCCGTCACTACACGGTCGCGGCCTCCGCAGCAAGACCGCGGCCCGGTCCGTGAAGCGGAGCCGACATGAAAACGGCCCCAGGAAGCGCCGTTCCAGGGGGCCGTCAAATACCGTGGTCGCAGGAAGCATCCGCTCAGTGCGAGGACAATGCCGGCGAGCCCGTCTCGGGGTGGATCTCGGCCGCCATCATGCCCTTGGAGCCGGGCCCGTAGCGGACCAGCACCCATTGACCGGGGCGCAGCTCGGTCATGCCGTAGCGGCGCAGGGTCTCCATGTGGACGAAAATGTCCGGGCTCCCTTCCCCGCAGGTCACGAAGCCGAAGCCGCGCAGCCGGTTGAACCACTTGACCTGGGCTCGCTCCAGCCCGCTGGTCGGCGTCACCGTCACATGGGTGCGCGGCGGCAGCATCTGCGCCGGATGGATCGCCGTCGACTCGTCCATCGAGACGATGCGGAACGCCTGGTAGCCCTTGGAGCGCTGCACGCACTCCACCACCAGGCGAGCACCTTCATAGGCGGTCTGGTAGCCGTCGCGCCTGAGCACCGTGACGTGCAGCAGCACGTCCGGCCAGCCATTGTCGGGAACGATGAAACCGTATCCCTTCGAGGCGTCGAACCACTTGATGACACCGCTGATTTCGACGAGGTTCTCGCCAAGACCGGTCATCGCATCGATTGCCGAGTCGCGCGCGACGCCGGTTTGATATTCCGCCCCGAGCCGGGTTGGTGTCGATACACCAACGACCGGCGCCCCAAGCTTCTTGGACTCAAATCCGTCCGACCCCATAACCCCGGACCTCACATATGAATTGTGAGCCGCCACCCCTGCAACGGCGCCCTCATACACGTGCTCACCACCTATACCCACGATGAGTCACGCGAATCTCTCGAATCAAAGATAACATTCCCTCGTGCCGCGCATAGATAAAAATCGGTTTCAGTGAGGCATATGAACAGAGATGCCGACAAAAATGCATCAATTTCCGTTCAATTACGGACGAACGATCCGAGTACTTCGCCGATGTCGTGGTGGATAACAAGGTCTGCAACGTCGTCCTGATCGGTCGGTTCCCGGTTGATGATCACGAGTTGCGCGCCAGCCCGCTTTGCCATCAATGGAAAGCCCGCGGCCGGCCACACAACCAGCGATGAGCCGATCGCGACGAACAGATCGCAGTGCTGCGCGAGTTCGGTGGCACGCTGCATTTCATGCTCGGGCATCGACTGACCAAAGGATACCGTCGCCGTCTTCACCGGCTCCGCGCAATCGGGACAATCCGGCGCGGCACCGTCGGCCTCGAAGCGCTCGCGCACCCAGTTGAGCTCATAGCGCTGCCCGCATCCGATGCATCGCGCGTAGGTGGTGTTGCCGTGCAGTTCGATGACGTGATCCGGGGCGAAACCGGAGTCCTGGTGCAGGTTGTCGATGTTCTGAGTGATGACGGCCGGAATTTTCCCCGCACGGTAGAGCGACGAAAGCGCCAGGTGGCCGCGGCCGGGCCGCGCCGCGGCAAACGTCTCCTGCATCGCGAAGCGCCGCCGCCAAGCCTCGTCCCGCGCCTCCTGGCTGGCGACGAATTCGTCGAAATGGATCGGTCGGTTGCGCGTCCATAGACCGCCGGGAGAACGGAAATCCGGAATGCCCGTCTCGGTCGATAGTCCAGCGCCGGTGAAGGGCACGATCACGCGCGCCGCAGCGATCATGTCTCCCAGGCGATTCACCCCGTCGTGCAGATCGGATGCAATCATCAGCGGCTGCCCCGAACCATGAGACCTCGCATCATCATTGTCCTCCCTTCATAGCACGGCAAGCTGGCTCCCGCCTCCAAGCGTGTCCGGCCCGGCTGCGTCGTCGTGCCACTCCGTATCCACCGGAACCGGCCGTGAACGACGCGGCTACAAGCAAAACGAGTCGGATTGTTCCGTGTCTACCTGAAGACGTTGGCGCTGCTCGCCTCCCGCGGTCTGTCCCCGGCAAAACGCGCGGGCCGCCTGCAGCCGGGCCGTGCGTCCGCAATCACGCCTCAATCGGACATCCACATCGCGCCAGCGATTCGCCAGGAAGTTTGTCACGCGTCTCACGGCGAGACTCGCCGGATAGCAACCGGAGCAGAGAGGATCCGTGAGGCAGAACGAGACGCAGGACGACCGCCGCGCGAGGGAGCGCGCCGACATCACCGCAAGGATTGCACGGTTCAAGTCGACCCAGGAGAAGTTCGCGCGCGAACGCGAGGAATATGCCCGCTCGGCGTGGAAGAAGGCGCAGCGCGGCGAGGCCGCGGAATAGCAGGGATGAAACGAGAGCCCGGAGGCTTTCGCCATCCGGGCTCTCCTTCTCACGGCTGACGTCTACCAGTGATGACGCCAGTGGTGGTAGCGATGATAGTACGGTCCGCCGTAATAGGCATACGGGCCGGGCGCGTAGACGTAACGCGGGCCGTCGTCATAGTAGCCGTAGCCCGGACCATAGTAATAGGGATGCGACGCCGCGATCGCGCCGGCGGTCAGCGCGCCCGCCGCGAGGCCGAATGCGAGACCCGGACCAAGACCGCGCGCCTGTGCCGGCGCGGGCGCCGCCAATGCGGTGACGGCGACGGCACCTGCGGTCGCCAGAACTGCCAATGCCTTTCTCATGATCGATGTCCTCCAATTCCGATGCGTCCAAACAACGCAGATGCGGGGGAATAGGTTGCAGGCTGGTCGCCCCCGCGCGCGGCGGGAACGGTAACGGTAGTCATGCGTTTACCCCTCTAGGGGGAGTCCGCGATGGCATCCTGGCTGGAACTTCTATTCAACATCATCGGCTATGGCGGCTTCGTCGCGCTTGCGTTCCTTCATCCCGGGACCGAGGCGGCCGGTACGGAAGACGGAGCGGACCTGGACCGCGACTGACGCCGAGCCGCGCGGCGATCACGCCAGAGGCTCATCCACAATCGATCCAACGCCTGTCCACAGCTCCTAGCCTGTGTCTTTTGGCTCCCGGATCAACGGCTTGCTGCGCAATATCCACCAGCTTGTCCCCAGCGCGCGCGACGACGCTGCCCGCTCGGGCGGAGGCCGCACGGGCCAGTCAATCTTCCCGGAAAAACCCTTGAACCTTCCTGCGGCACGCCGAGACAGATCAGTACTGGGGATTTCAGGGCCCAGTGTTCGAGGGTGGCGCCACGCGACGAAGATATTCCGTCGCGCTGGCGCTGCTGTCGTTTTCCGCTCTCCCCGCGCGAGACTTCGCGATCCGCGCCGGCGGCGCTTCCGCGAACGCAACACTCAGGCCGCGCTGCAGCCTACACATTCCGCAACGAAAGAGGCCCCCTTCTCAGGGGGCCTCTGACGTGATCACGACCGTGGCTGACGGTCAGATCAGGCAACCGCGTCCTTGGCGGCCTTGACCGGGCGCGCGCGCACGATCTTGCGGGCCGGCTTGGCCTTGAACATCATCTCTTCGCCGGTGAAGGGGTTGGTGCCCTTGCGCGCCTTCACGGCGGGTTTCTTGACGACGACGAACTTGGCGAAGCCCGGCACCAGGAACACGCCGTTCTTCTTCAGCTCCTTGTGGCCGACGTCGGTGAGCGTCTCCATAACGTTCTTGACGTCGCGCTTGGACAGCTCGGTCGAGGTCGCAATCTTCTCGATCAGCTGCGACTTGGAAAGTTGGGTAGCCATCGTATCTCCTTGTGATTGGTACCGGTGAATGACGTGACGACTGCGCGGCTATCAGCGCATTGCTGCGCAGACTGGTCGGGGCTTTCTGGCTGCATTGCACAGCCGGGACTTCAGTCGTCTGGTGGCGTATCACCCCGCGATTTTTCGGGATTCTCCTGCATTTCAAGGGGCCCCGAAGCACCCACAGCGGCGCCAAAATTCCAACGGAGCGCGCAGAAGTCAAGCTGCGATGGCGATCGAACGGAGCATGCGATTCATTTTCCCCTATATTTCCAGGCATTTTCGATGGTCCTGCGTGATTTTGGCCTCACATTGCAGGCGAAACACGCTGAAATCCCTGCATGCGGTCGCATCGCGCCCGTTCATCCCTGCCCCGAATCACTGCCAAAACAGCGATTCGCTGGCATACGGAGAGGCTCTCGCAACACCGCGCAGCCCCGTCGAATGCGTCGCCGCGCGCACTGCACATCCGCGCGAGCCGGCATCGCCGCAGCATCAGGCTCGATACACGGGCGAACGAATTACTGCTATGGATCGGCGTCCGCAGGCGGCCGTTGAGCATCCGCTTCGAGTTCAGGGAGAGAAGAAACGATGCGTTATCTCCACACCATGCTGCGCGTGCGCAATCTCGACGCCGCGCTCAAATTCTATTCCGATGCGCTCGGCCTCAAGGAGGTGCGCCGGATCGAAAACGACAAGGGTCGCTTCACACTGGTGTTTCTCTGCGCACCCGAAGATGAACACCTGCTGAAGAGCCTGCCGCCGACGCGCGGCGCCCCGCTGGTCGAGCTCACCTACAATTGGGACGAGGAGAGCTATGGCGAGGACCGCTTCTTCGGCCATCTCGCCTATGAGGTCGACGACATCTACGCCACCTGCGACCGGCTGATGAAGCTCGGCATTACCATCAACCGGCCGCCGCGCGACGGCAACATGGCCTTCATCCGCTCGCCCGATCTGCACTCGATCGAGCTGTTGCAGAAGGGCGAGCCGAAGGCGCCGGCCGAGCCCTGGCTGTCGATGCCGAACACCGGACATTGGTGAGCCGTTCGCACTCGTCCACCTGCCGGAACATCGAGGCCATCCTCGCGTTGTCGCTCCGATTGATGGAGAGGATTCGAGGAGGCCGAGATGGGTCGAGGAATTCTACTGTGGTTGTTGGGCGTGCCGATTCCGGTGATCATTCTGCTGTGGCTGTTCTTCGGCCACTGATCGCCGCGAACGACGCGTTCGACGGAAAAGCCCCGCTTCGAGCGGGGCTTTTTGCGTAACATGCGCTAGCAATGCCGCTCGCCCAGACAGGAGCCGGACGTGTCCGCCGACAACAGACTGACGATCTGGGGCCGCCCCAATTCGGTGAACGTGCAGAAGGTGCTGTGGTGTCTCGCCGAGCTCGATGTCGCTTATGACCGTATCGACGCGGGCATGCAGTTCGGCCGCAACAACGAAGCGGACTATCTCGCGATGAATCCGAACGGCCGCATCCCGACGCTGGTCGAGCGTGATTTCGTGCTGTGGGAGAGCAACGCAATCATGCGCTATCTCTGCCTCGCCCATGGCGATGGCACGCCGCTTTATCCAACGACGCCGCGGCACCGCGCCGCAGTGGAGCGCTGGCTGGACTGGACGCTGTCGACGGTGCAGCCGATCGAGCGTCCGCTGTTCTGGGGTTTGGTGCGAACGCCGCCGGAGCAGCGCGACATGGCCGCATTGCAGAAGGCGGCCGACGACGCCGCGGCGATGTGGCGCATCCTCGACACACATCTGGCCACGCGCAGCCATGTCGAGGCCGAGCGCTTCACGCTCGCCGACATCGCGCTCGGCGCCTATGCACGGCGCTGGTTCGGAGTCGAAGGTGTCGTCAAGCCGGAGCTGCCGAGTCTCGCGCGCTGGTACGGGCAGATCGCGCGACGCCCGGCCTTCATCCGCCACATTGCGCCGCCGCTGTCGTGAGCACCTCAGCGGCTGGTCGAGGTGCCCATCTCGACACGCAGGGCGCCGCCGATCTTCACGCAGGTATCGGTTCCCTCGACGCGCACGAAGTTGGCACCGTAGGACGCGCAGGGATTGTTGCTGGCGGCGCCTGAACGGGGTGCAGCCTTGTTGGGTCCAGCCGCCTTCGGCGCGGGAAGCGATGGCGCAAGAAGCGATGATCCCGGCGAGCCGGCGGCTGCCACGGTCACGGCGGCCAGCGCCGTGATGGCGCCCAGGATGAGAGATCGACACATGCCGCTTGTTAGCGCGTCTGCCGCAGGGAAGCGACAGCGACGCCTAATTGCCGATGAACTTGACGCCGACCGAGGCGCCGCGGCGCCACACCACCTGGCACTGCCGGCCGGTTCTTGCGTCGCGCGCGAAGGCGAGCCGGATGGTCGCCGGCAGCGCCGCCGCGTCCTGCAGGGTCAGCTTGGCGCCGGCGCTGGAAATGTCCTGAACCAGGCAATGGCGAACGGCGAACCCGCCCTCCAGCGTGATCCACGCCGGCTGCTTCATCGATTTGCGGGCTTCCCGCTTCTTGGGCGCGGCCATCATCCTGCTCCTGCTTCGCCCGCTGCAGTACGGCAAGGACCCTAATGGACGGTTGACCGGACCACGTACTCGCCTGCGGTGCATGAGCGCAGACCTCACGCCGACCGCATCTCGACACGGACCGTGGATTTCAAGATCGGGGGGATGGGTAAGGAAAGCCGGCGCGGAGTGGCGCTCCCTAGCGGAATCGAACCGCTCTCTCCACCGTGAAAGGGTGGCGTCCTAACCGATAGACGAAGGGAGCAATACGCACGATGCCAGAGGGCACGAGGTCCCGGTGCCATCGCCGCTTGCACGTTTCGGTAAAACCTTCAGCAAATCAGCCGCTTGAGGCGATGATCTGCGAGGTCGGCTGAACCACCGACGGTGATTCCGTGCCGCGCGCCGAACGTATAGAGGCGTTTCGCCGGCCGGGCAAGCCACCCCTTGGCGGTCTTTCCGCGCTCCTCCAGCCATGCTCAACGCGCCGCAAACAGCGGGGAGATGCCGTCCGTGTCGATGTAGACCACGCCCTCCTCGACCTTGACCGGATATTGCGCCAGCGCGCTCTCCGGCGGGTGGAGCGGCGTACCGGTGAAAGCATCCCACGTCCAATTGTGCATGGGGCAACTGAGCACGCGGCCGTCGAAGCCGGCCTCCTCCATCGGCGCCGCCGTGTGCGGGCAGACGCCCTGGAACGCCTTGAGCTCGCCATTTTCGGGCCAGGCAAGGATGATGAGCTGGGCGTCGGCGATGACGAGGCGCATGCCGCCTTCGTCGATGGTGTCGGCCTTGCAGACGCGGGTGAACATTCGCTGGCCTCATGCTCCATTGCGACCATCGCAATCGAAAGACCACGAGCAAAACTCGTTCCGCGGACCGCGCTGTGCCCCGCGAGCCCGACAAGACCGTGGCACCCTTCTTGCTGCCCTTCCCGGCATCTCTCGTCGAACGAGCCGACGTGTCGCAAAGGCGACAGACCGCTCGGCGGCGAGTTGCGGCGGAGTGCGACATGACCGACATGACCGAGCTGAGAACACGCAAGGAGCCGCTCAATCTCGCCATCGTGCATGTCGATCCCGACGCCTTCATCGCCAACCTCATGGGCTGGCTCGAGATCACCGCCTTCATCAAGGCGCAGCGCGCCGGCGAGGCCACGGTGCCTGCAGACGGCAAGACACCCGCATTGTCGGCGGCGCAATTGCAGAACGGCGGCGTTCACGAGGTCGGCAACGACGCGCTGTTCGCCTTCGCGATGACGGCGTCGCTGAAGGGCGACAAGGCCGCGGTCGACAAGGTCGAGACCGCCTTGCTCGACGGCATGGGCAAGGATTTTCCCGGCTCGTTCGCGCTGTGGCACTTCCGCGCCACGATCGATGCGCCGACCACGCTCGACGATTTCGTCGGCCAGGCCGGCAAGAAGATGCTGACGGGCGATCTGCCGCCACCGCCACTGCGCGCCAAGGAATATTGGAGCGCCGGACTGCGCTTCTTCGAGAAGGCGCGCAAGTCGAACTTCGTCCACGAGATCATGTATCCGCTGGCGAAATGGACGCGGGCGCGCTGGACCGAGACGGCGGAGAAAGGCGTCGCCTTTCTGCATCACATCGAGGACAACGTCCCGGTGCTGCGCGAGGTGCTGGAGGAGCCGCGAAACGACCAGGCGTTCATCGCCAATGTCCTGCTGAGGCTCGCGCCCGCGGTCGATATGGAATTGAATGAGGAATATCAGGGGTTCCTGCGCTCGCTGGCGCGGCGCAACTGACGCAAGGGTGCGGTGTCAATTCCAGCTGACCCGCCCACGCAAAAAGGCCGACGGGCGTTACGCCGCCGGCCTCTTGTCGCGACTGCCGGCTCCGGCCGTCCGGTTCCGTCGCATTCCTGGGGAGTATGCGAACAGGGTCGCGCGATCTGGTTAATGACAGGTTAACGCACGTATACTGGAATAACCACGATCCTGAACTCTACAACCATGATCCCGGGTTTGCGTTCCGGCCATGAAGCAGCGCGAGAACCATCGAGCGGCGAGATCTGACAAGACCGTCAGCTCAGTTGCAAGGTGCGCTTCGTCTCACGGCGCAGCGCCTGCTCCTGGCAGCCCGACAGCCGGACGAGCTCCTGGGGATACATGTCGTAGCCGTGGCTGCCAAAGGCACTCTGCTGCGCCATCGGGACCTGCGCAGGCGTCCGGGCCGCATCTGCCCCTCCCCCTGCATTCGACGAACCTCGGACCGGATCGAGCCCAGTGTTCAAAGCGGCCATAGCCAGCTCCGCGAAAGAGTGCCTGCCCCGACTGGAACTATAGTCCACCAGCCACGGGGCGCAATTGGGCAAAACGCCATCAGCCGGCGGTGGCGCGCGCCTGCTCCGCCTCCTGTTCCCAGCGCAGGATGGTCCGCTCGAGATTGTGGAACTTCTCGGCGACATCGCCGTCGAACAGCGGGTCCTTTCGGTCGGACATGCGGGCATCGATGTCGGCCCAGTCCTCCGCGCTCAGGATGCGCAGCGCCGCGGGAAACAGCAGGGTCTCCTCCTTGCGCAGATGCTCGCGCTGGCTGTCGATGAACTGGTGCACGGCGGCATGAAAGCTTTCGCGCAGGATCTCCTGGTCCGACAGCACCGCGTTCACGGCGTCGGCAAAGCCGCGCAGCCGCTGCGCCTCGGTCTCGTGCTCGTCGTCGACGTCGCCATAGGCTGCGGCCGCAGCAGGGTCGCGCTCGCGCAGCTTGTCGAAGATCATCTCCTCCTTGGGATGATGACAGCGCTGCGGATAGTCCTCGAAATAGGCGATGATGCTTTGCAGGATGTCGTAGTCCGGCCGCCGATTGTGATCGAACAGCTCCAATTCGTGCTCGAGCACCGACAGAAGCTTCTCGAGATTCTCGTGCTCCTGCAGCAGCGCTTCGATGATCCTAGCCATGGCCGCCCTCGCCTGTGCGCCGGCCGGGCCCTGCCGAACCGGCATTTTCCCTGAACGCAGGAGACTACGCCCGCGCGAGCGCGGGCGGCATTGCGGCAGATCAAACTGACTGGCCGATGTGACAGGTCAGCGGGACGGGCTCACTCCGCGGCCAGCGCCTGCGGCGCCCGCGCAAGGCCGAGCCGGTCCCAGACGTCGACCAGCGCCTCAGCCAGGGCGTCGATCAGGCCGTCATCATGGTAGGGCGATGGCGTGATCCGCAGCCGCTCCAGGCCGCGCGGCACGGTCGGATAGTTGATCGGCTGGATGTAGATGCCGTGCTCGGACAAGAGCAGGTCGGACGCCGTCTTGCACTTCTCGGGATCGCCGACATGCACCGGCACGATGTGGGTGTCGGACGGCATGACCGGCAGCCCGGAGGCGTTCAGCACGGCCTTGAGTCGGGCCGCCCGATCCTGGTGCCGGTCACGCTCCCACTGCGAGGTCTTGAGGTGGCGGATCGCGGCGGTCGCGGCGGCGCAGACCGGCGGCGGCAAGGCGGTGGTGAAGATGAAGCCCGGCGCATAGGAGCGGACGGCATCGATCAGATTGGCATTGGCAGCGATGTAGCCACCGAGGCAGCCATAGGCCTTGGCGAGCGTGCCTTCGAGGATGTCGATGCGGGCCATCGCGCCGTCGCGCTCGGCGATACCGCCGCCGCGCGGGCCGTACATGCCGACCGCATGGACCTCGTCGACGTAAGTAAGCGCGCCATAACGCTCGGCGAGATCGCAGATCCGGTGCAGGGGCGCGACATCCCCATCCATCGAATACAGGCTCTCGCAGACGATCAGCTTGGGCCGGTCGGGATCGGCCGCCCGCAGCAGCTCCTCGAGATGGGCGAGGTCGTTATGCCGCCAGACCTGCTTCTCGCTCCCGGCCTTGCGGACGCCCTCGATCATCGAATTGTGGTTGAGCGCGTCCGACAGCAGCAGGCAGTTCGGCAGCAGTTTTGCGATGGTCGAGATGCCGGTCTCGTTGGAGACGTAGCCCGAGGTGAACACCAGCGCCGCTTCCTTGCCGTGGAGATCGGCAAGCTCGCGCTCGAGCTCGATCAGCGGATGGTTGGTGCCGGCGATGTTGCGGGTGCCGCCGGCGCCGGTGCCCATGCGCGCGGCGACATCGACCATGGCGCCGATCACCTTCGGATGCTGGCCCATGCCGAGATAGTCATTGGAGCACCAGATCACGACGTCCTTCGGCCCCTCCGGCGAATGCCAGATTGCGCGGGGGAAACGGCCGGCGAGGCGCTCCAGATCGGCAAAGACGCGATAGCGCCGTTCCTGGTGCAACTGTTCGAGGGCACGGTCGAAATAGCTGTCGTAGTTCATCACCTGATCCGTCCTTCCCCTGCCCGCGTCCCGAACCTGCGTTCCGGCGCGCCCTTGGAGGTTCCTGTTCGGGGTGGGACCAAAGCGCAATCCGGCGCGTCCTTCGTTGATCCAGATCAGGGATCGCGCACGATGCCGGGCATCCGGATGCCGCTCGCCGCGGTCCGCGACGCCCCCGGAGGCGTTCAGGCGCGCAGCGGGTTCTCCGCATCGGCAACCTCGAGCCGCAGCGGCGCACCGGTGTCGAGGAAGGCAGACAGAGCTGCCTCGTACGGCGCGGGGTCGAGACCGCGCGCGGAGAGCCATTGCGGCTCGTAATAGGTTTGGCGATAGCGCTCCCCGGAATCGCAGATCAGCGTGACCAGTGAGCCGCTCTGTCCATCCTGCCGCATCTCGGCCGCCAGCCGGCACAGCGCCAGGAAATTGGTCCCGGTCGAGCCGCCGACCGGCCGGCGCAGCCGCCGCGTTAGCACGTTCATCGCCGCGACGGAGGCGGCATCCGGCACCTTCATCATGCGATCGACGACCCCCGGCACGAAGGATGGCTCGCAGCGCGGACGGCCGACGCCCTCGATCAGCGACGGCCGTTCGCACGTCCGGGCGCTGTCGCCGTTGCAGAAGGCGTCAAAGAACGCGGAATGCTCGACATCGGCGACGCACAGCCGCGTCGGGTGGCGGCGGTAGCGCAGATAGCGGCCGATCGTCGCCGACGTGCCGCCGGTGCCCGCGCCCATCACGATCCATTCCGGCAGCGGGCAGCGCTCGCCCTGCAGCTGGTTGAAGATCGACTCGGCGATGTTGTTGTTGCCGCGCCAATCGGTGGCACGTTCGGCGAACGTGAACTGGTCCATGTAATGGCCGCCGAGCCGGCTCGCGAGCGCAGCCGCCTCGGCATAGAGAAACCGGCCGTCATCGATGAGATGGCAGTTGCCGCCGTAATGCGTGATCGCGGCGATCTTCTCCGCCGAGGTGGTGCGCGGCATTACCGCGTAGAACGGCACGCCGATCATCTGCGCGAAATAGGCTTCCGATACCGCTGTCGACCCGGAGGAGGCCTCGACCACGGGCGTGCCTTCGCGGATGTGGCCGTTGCACAACGCATAGAGAAACAGCGATCGGGCCAGCCGATGCTTGAGGCTCCCGGTCGGATGGGTCGACTCGTCCTTCAGGTAGATGTCGATGCCGGCGAGCGCGGGCACGATCAGCCGGATCAAGTGCGTGTCGGCGGTCCGGCACTGGTCGGCCTCGATGGCCGCCACGGCGTCGTCGACCCAGCCACGGCGATAGCGTGGACCACGGGCTCTGTCGGAAGCTGACCAAGGCGGCGAATTCATCGCGGCAACCGACCATGATCCCTTCGCCACATCAAGCCCGCCCGGCCGCCCATGCCGAGCAAGCTGGGGGCAAATAGCGGTTCGGCGCCAGCCGCCGAGCCTTGGCGCCGCAACGGAGCGAACAGCTTCGCATTTGCACCAGCGAAAAACGCTCGCATCGCTTGCAATTCATGGAATGCACGCGTGAATTTCGGAAGAATCTTTTGAATGACGGCGGGAATGGTCAAATATTTGCACGCTTTTGCGACCAAGCTGGGCATCATCGAACGGCACGACCGAGTCGAGCCTGCATCACGGGCGACCCACGCCTGCTCCGAGGGGCACCATGAGAGTTCTGTCGATTGTTCTGGTTGCGTGCGCGATCAGTCAGGCCGCTTTCGCTGAAGGTCTGGAATGCCGGCGTGTGGCCGACCCGACGCCGCGCTTGAGCTGCGTGGAAACGCCGACGACCGCCCAGGCGCCAACCACCTCCCGCACCGACGCCTGGACCCCGGTCGAGCCGCGCCAGGAGGCCCCGGTGCGCGGCGGCGAGGCGACGGCGCCGAGAGCCTCCCGGCCCCGTTGAGGCCAGCCGGGCGGCAGCCGACGGCGGCTGCACTCGGCCCTGCGGCGGTCTCTTCCCAATCGAGCGCCAGGGCGCGGTTCTTTCCCTTGAAGGGCGGCTCATTCTGCCGACATGTAGATCTTGCCGTGCGGCCACGGACCGATGTCAAATCCACCCCCGCGCGGGCGGTGGAGGGCCGGTTCGGCCCCGCCGCATTGGATGATCGGAGACCATGGCTTACTTGCCATCGCAAATGAACCTGCTCGAAGCCCTCGCTACCGTGATCGGCACCGCGGCGATCGCTCCCGCGCTGCTGATCCTCTGGCTGGTGGTCGCCGCCGGTGACAATTCAGGCCCCCCGCTCAAGATCTGGACCGCCTTCCTGCTCGGGGCAGCCAGCGTGCTGCTGCTCGGCATTGTCAGGATCCCGTTCCAGCATGTCGGGCTGGCGCTGGAGAATCCCTGGATCGCGCAAGCGATCCGGGCTCTGTTCGGCGTCGCCTTGCCGGAAGAGCTCGCCAAGGTCGCGGTGATCGCCGCGCTATGGTCGCGGCGCCGGCAGGTCGGCAACGCCATGGACACGGTGTTCTATGGCGCGGCCGTAGGCCTCGGCTTTGCTGCCTATGAAAATCTCGCTTACCTCGTCCAGCATGCCGAGATGTGGCGCTCGCTCGCGGTGCTGCGCAGCGTGCTCACCGTGCCGTTTCATGGCGCGCTCGGCATCATTGCCGGTGCCTATCTCGCGATCGCCCGCACCAGTACGGCGCTTGGCGCCAACCGCCACAATCGCGAAGGGGCGCGGCTGTCGAGCTGGGCGCTGGTGCTGGCCGCTCCCGTGATGCTGCATGCGGCCTTCGACTATCCATTGCTGTTGCTGCAGCGGGCGTCGACTCTCGACACCGCCGCGCGCCTCTGGCTCGGCGGCGCCAGCGTGCTGATCGGGTTCTCCTCGATCGGCCTGGCCGTTCGACTGGTGCGCCGGGTCGCCCATCACCACACGCCCCGCACCGAGGTGGCGCGAGCAAGACTGAGCCAGCTGCGCAGGATGTGGGCGCTGCTGCTGCTCGGCGGCGCCGCCGGCTTCGTCGGGCTTGGATTCGTGCTGACCTCGATTCGGCATTGGCTACTCAACCCCGACCGCAACGTCGCCGGCGTTCTGGTTCCGCTGGGCCTCACCGCGATCATCGTCGGGATGGCCCTTCTGATTGTCACGACGACGATCTATGTTTTCGGCCGCAACCGGATGCGGACGACGGCATAATCCCGGCCCCGCCGCGCCATCAGAGCAACGAAACGCGCATCACGCGCTTGTCCCGGCCGTCGTTCCTCACCATCTGCGTGGGAAGGCGGACGCGGCATCCAGCCCGTGACCTTGCCCGGAGTGACGATCATGACCCTTCCGCAGGATACGATTCCGCCCGAGCTCGAGCGCATGAGGTCGCAAATGGGCGCAGCCGTGCGCACGCATTGGAAGGCCTTCCTGATCGAGGGCATCCTGCTCGCCGTACTTGGCCTGCTTGCGATGATCCTCACCCCGCTGGCAAGCCTTGCGGTCACGATCTTCCTCGGCTGGATGTTCCTGATCTCGGGCATCACGGGGCTCGCGCTCACCTTCTGGGCCCGCGGCATGCCGGGCTTCTGGTGGTCGCTGTTGTCGGCGGTTCTCGCCATCATCGCCGGAATCATTCTGGTGGCGCAGCCGGTCCAGGGGACGGTGACGCTGACCATCGTGATCGGCGTCTATTTTCTCGCCGAGGGCGTCGCCACCATCATGTATGCGCTGGAGCACCGCCGCGAGCTGTCCGGGCGCTGGTCGTGGCTGGCAATCTCGGGCGTGGTCGACATCGCGATCGCCGGCATCATCATTTCCGGGCTGCCGGGCACAGCGTTGTGGGCGATCGGTCTGCTGGTCGGCATCAACCTGCTGTTCGGCGGGCTGTCTATGATCGGCATGGCGCTCGCCGCGCGCAACGGCTGACGCCGGGGGCTCGATTTTCGGGATGACAAGCGGCCGCGCGGCCGCTATAGGATGGCCATGATCAACGCCGCCACCAGCTTCTATTGGTACTTTAGCTACGACAGCTCGCTGGCGGCGGGAGGATCGCGCTCAATCTGACACATTGCAGCAAGATATCCGAACGAGCCGCCAGAACCTGGCGGCTTTTTTGTTGCCGGCAGGTGCCCATCAAGACACCCAGGAGCCCGCCATGCTGAGCACCACAGACGATCTTCGTATCAAGGAAATCAAGGAATTGAGCCTGCCGGCGGAGGTGATGGGTGAAATCCCCCGCACCCTGACCGCGACCCGTGTGGTGATGGCGGCGCGCAACGCGATCCACGCCATCCTGACCGGCAGCGACGACCGCCTGCTGGTCATCGTCGGCCCCTGCTCTATCCACGATCCCGACGCGGCGATCGACTACGCCGGCCGCCTCGCCGCCTTGCGCGAGCGCCTCGCCGACCGCCTCGAAATCGTGATGCGGGTCTATTTCGAGAAGCCGCGCACCACCGTTGGCTGGAAAGGCCTGATCAACGATCCAGGCCTGGACAACAATTCCTTCGACATCAACAAGGGCCTGCGGCTCGCGCGCAGCGTGCTGTCCGCCGTCAACAATCTCGGCCTGCCGGCGGGATGCGAATTCCTCGACATGACGACGCCGCAATACATCGCGGACCTCGTGGCCTGGGCCGCGATCGGCGCGCGCACCACCGAGAGCCAGATCCACCGCGAGCTGGCCTCAGGCCTGTCGTGCCCGGTCGGCTTCAAGAACGGCACCGACGGCAACATCCGCATCGCCGCCGACGCGGTGAAATCGGCCGCTCATCCGCATCATTTCATGGCGGTGACCAAGGGCGGCCGCTCGGGCATCGCGGCGACCACCGGTAACGAGGACTGCCACATCATCCTGCGCGGCGGCAGCGGCCCCAACTACGACGCCGCCCATGTCGAGCAGGCCTCGGCCGAGCTGATCAAGTCCGGACTGCCGGCGCGGCTGATGATCGACACCAGCCACGCCAATTCGAGCAAGAAGCCGGAGAACCAGCCGCTGGTCGCCGCCGACGTCGGACGCCAGCTCGCCGCAGGCGAGCAGCGCATCATGGGCGTGATGATCGAGAGCCATCTCGTGGCGGGTCGGCAGGACGTGAAGCCGGGCGTGGCGTTGACCTACGGCCAGAGCATCACCGACGGCTGTATCGGCTGGGACACGACGGTGGAGGTGCTGGAGCAGCTCGCCGATGCCGTCGCCGCCCGGCGTGCGGCGCAGCGCAACTCCCCGCGTGAGCGCTCGGCGTAGCACTCACGACCGATGAGCGGCGCGCGTCGGGCGCGCCGCAGGTCGCGCTCAGCAGCCGCGGCAGATGCCCTTGATCTTGCGATCGAGCTCGCGGTCTTCCTTGGTCATGCCGCTGAATGAATTTTCTTCGGCCTGCTCGGCCTTGGGCAAATCGCTCGGGCGGACCTGGCGGTGACCGACCGGCGCCTGCGGCGGCATGCCGCTCTTCGATCCGGTGCCGGCGGAGGAGCCGCTGCCGCTCTGCGCCAGCGCGATGCCATCAGTCACGACCATCAGGAGCCCCATCGCGATCGCAAGTCTCTTCATGTTGCTCCTCCGTGTCAGCGGAATCGGCAGGACACTTCATCCCGCGGCGGGCGGATAGAGGTGCGCCTCGCCGCAATAGTCAATCACACGATAGCGCGTTTGCGCACCTGCCGCATGATCCTGCTCAACAGTTTCATCGGCAGTGAGGTATTGCGGCCCCACCGGCGCCTTGCCGTAGCCGCCGGGAATGTCGAGCACGTAGTCGGGCTGGCACAGGCCGGACACCCGGCCGCGCAGCGTTCGAATCAGGGCCTGACCTTGCGCCAGCGTGGTCCGCAGATGCGCCGTGCCCGGCGCTAGGTCGCCATGGTGCAGGTAATACGGCTTGATGCGAATCTCGACGAAGGCGCGCATCAGCGCCTCCAGGGTCGCCGCATCGTCATTGACGCCGCGCAGCAGCACCGACTGGCTGACCATGGGAATGCCGGCATCGATCAGCCGCGCGCAGGCTGCCTGAACCGCAGGGCTGAGCTCGCGCGGATGATTGGCGTGCAGCGCGACCCAGGTCGCGGCGCCCGGCACCTTCAGCGCCTCGACCAGCGCCGGCGTGATGCGCTGGGGATCGGCGACCGGCAAACGGGTGTGGATACGGACGATCCTGACGTGATCGATGCCGGCGAGATCGGCCATGATCTCCTTCAGCCGCCGCGGCGACAGCATCAGCGGATCGCCGCCGGTGAGGATCACCTCCCAGATCTCGTCATGTGCGCGGATGTAGTCCAGCGCCGCGCGATAGGCCTCCTCCGACAGCGCATTGTCCTTGCCGGGTCCGACCATCTCGCGGCGGAAACAGAAGCGGCAATACACTGCGCAGACATGCACGAGCTTGAGCAGCACGCGATCGGGATAGCGGTGCACGATGCCGGGCACCGGCGCATGCGCATCGTCGCCGATCGGATCGCCGCTCTCGCCGGGCGCGGCCTTCAGCTCGTCCACGCTGGGCACGAACTGGCGCGCGATCGGATCGTTCGGATCGTCAGCGTCGATCAGGTCGGCGAGATGCGTCGTCACCGCCACCGCATAGCGCTGCGCCACGCGCGCCAGCGCCGGCTGGTCCGCCGCGTCAGCCAATCCCTGCGCGACGAGATCCTCGGCGCTGCGCAATGTCGTCGGACGTTCGACCCTGTTCATCGCTCACCTGCCGGCGGCGTCCACACCACCTGGTCGATCCTCGTGGCGCCGGCCGCCAGCATCACCAGGCGGTCGAAGCCAAGCGCCACACCGCTCGCCTGCGGCATCGCGGCCACGGCGGCGAGGAAGTCCTCGTCGAGCGGATAGCGCTCGCCATAGCGCCGCTCCTTCTCGGCCATCTCCTGCTCGAAGCGGCGGCGCTGCTCGGCGGCGTCGGTGAGCTCGCCAAAGCCGTTGGCGAGCTCGACGCCGCAGGCGTAGACCTCGAACCGTTCGGCAACGCGCGGGTCCGCCGCCACCCGCGCCAGCGCGGCCTCCGGCGCCGGATATTCATATAGCACGGTGAGGCGTCCCTGCCCGAGATGCGGCTCGACATGCTCGACCAGCACCTTGCTGAACAGGTCCGACCAGGTGTCGTCGTCGCTGATCCGGATCTTGCCAGCGGCGGCCTGCGCCAGCGCCGCACGGTCGCCCGCGCCGTCGCGGATGGTCGCCAGCAGGTCGATGCCTGCATGGCGCTCGAACGCGCCGGCAACCGTCAGCATCTCGGGCTCTGCGAAGGGATCGGCGGTGCGGCCGCGAAAGGCGAACTGCCGGATTCCGGTCGCCTGGGCCGCGTGCGCGATCACCACGACCGTGTCGGCCATGATCGCATCGTAGGGTGCCTCCGCCCGATACCATTCCAGCATTGTGAATTCCGGCAGATGCAGGTCGCCGCGCTCGCGGTCGCGGAACACGCGGGCAAACTCGAAGATCAGCCGCTCGCCGGCCGCCAGCAGCTTCTTGCAGGCGAATTCCGGCGACGTTCGGAAATACCGCCGATGGCGGGTTCCGTCCGGCCTCGTCAGGTCGGTGCCCGGCGCGTGCAGATGGGTCTCGTTGCCCGGCGACACCTGCAGGATGCCGGTCTCGACCTCAATAAAGCCCTGCTCGTCGAACCAGGCCCGCAGCGCGCGGATGATGGCGGCCCGGGCGAGCAGGAACGGCCTGATGTCGGCGTGCCGCTGCGGCGACCACCAGGGCGAAGGCGCGGGCTCCCGGGACATCAGGGGATCGCCCGTTCCGGCCGCAAAAGACTGGCAACCCCGGACAAAATCAGTATGTTGCCGCCCGAAACCGCATTCCGCGTCGCGTGGCGCCCCGGCCCAGTCCGGCGCCCCTTTTTCAGTGTCAGGAAAACAGCTTTGAAAGTCATCGCCAGCTCTATTCGCAAGGGTAACGTCATTGAGCAAGATGGAAAGCTCTATGTCGTCGTCACCGCCGAGAACATCCATCCCGGCAAGGGCACTCCGGTCAGCCAGATCGAAATGCGCCGAATCAGCGACGGCGTGAAGATCTCCGAGCGCTTCAAGACCACCGACCAGGTCGAGAAGGCGACGATCGAGGAGCGCAACTTCACGTACCTTTACGAGGATGCCGACGGCTTCCACTTCATGAACCCGGAGACCTACGACCAGGTCCAGGTGCCGAAGGACGTGGTCGGCAACCAGGCCGCCTATCTCCAGGAGAACATGACGGTCAAGCTGTCGATGCACGACGTCGTCCCGGTGGCGATCACGCTGCCGCAGCGGGTCACGCTCGAGGTGGTCGAGACCGAGCCGGTCACCAAGGGCCAGACCGCGTCGTCGTCCTACAAGCCGGCGGTGCTCTCCAACGGCGTTCGCACCGGCGTGCCGGCGCACATCACGGTCGGCACCCGCATCGTCGTCATGACCGAGGACGGCTCCTACTGCGAGCGCGCCAAGGACTGAGGCATCTCGAGGATCTGACGCCGGGGGGCGTGGGGGGAATTGGGGGCACGGGTCACCATCATCGCCGCCGCCCTTGCGGCGGTCATCGCGCTGGCCGCGTCGCCAACGCGCGCGGCGGATGGTTTCACGACGCCCTCCGTCACCATCAATCGCGCCGACTGGCGCGCGGCGCTGGACCAGCTCCGCTCCGAGCTCAACGCGGCGCCCGAGGTCGCCGCCGACTTCGCGCCGGCGCGCCGGCGCAGCGTTTCGGCCGGTGATGCGCGGCGCAGGCCCGCGCTGGTCCAGCTCAACGGCGTAACCTCGACCATCTTCACGGGGATCGGACGCAGTCCGGTCCCCGTTTTGCTGCCGCTCGACACCACCGCCTATCTCGCCGCGCGCCGCAGCGCCGCCAGCGCGGCGCGCGGCCTGCCGCGCTATCAGGCCGACTTCCAGACCGACCTGTTCGATGCCGGCCCGTCCGGCTACGACGCGGTGTTCTCGCTGCCGCCGGAGGTGACCTCCGGCCTGCCGTCGCGCGTCTTCGCAAAACCGGTCGAGATCCAGATCACCGGCTCACTCCTCACCTACGATGTCGCCGATCCCGCCGGCGGCAAGGGCGAAGGCGTCAAGGCGCTGTCAGCGCAATATCCCGATCTGCGCCGCTTCATTCGCGAGGGCTATGTCCGCTACGCCTTCACGCGCTTCGGCGTGCCCTATGTGGTCTCGATCCAGTGCCTCGACAGCGCGCCGCGACCGCGGCGGCTCGCCTGCCGCGAGGCCTATCCCATCGCCGAGCGCTTCCTCAAGGCACTGCGCATCGCCGGCGGGCAGCCGTCGCGCATCCCGCCGGAGATCGCGCCGCTCGCCGTCGAGCGCCCGGTCACGCTGGATGCCGATTTCACCTATCGGCCCGTTGGCGACATCGTCGCCAACAGCGGCGGACGCGGCCAGAGCGGGCGGGCCGACCGCACCGTCTATTCGCAGATCCGCTACCCCCTTGATGCGCCGGCCTATGTGCATTCGCAGTCGTTCGGCCGCCGGCGCGCGAGCGACAAATTCGACCAGCCGTGGAGCCAGTATCCCTGGCGTGACAATTTCTGCGAGGCGCGCAGCTTCAACGTCGGCCAATGCGCCAGCGGCTTCGGCCATCAGGGCCAGGATCTCAGGCCGGGCGCCTGCCCGGTGCGCCGCGACGGCGCCGACGGCTGCAACCCGTGGCGGCAGCGCGTGCTCGCCGTGCGCGACGGCGTCGTGATCCGCTCGACCCGGCAGCAGGCCGTGACGGTGCAGGTCAACAGCGGTACCGAGCACGTCCGCTTTCGCTACATGCACATGAATCCCGCGGCGATGGATGCCGACGGCCTGCTCAATGGCCGCAGCCTCCGCGAGGGCGAGCCGATCGGCGTGGTCTCGAACTATCTCGACCATCCCAACGGCACCACGCGCCATCTGCATTTCGACGTCCAGTTATTCACGCGCGATGGCTGGATCTGGGTCAATCCCTACGTGACGCTGATTACAGCCTATGAGCGCCTGATCAGCGGCCGCGGCCGCGAGGTCGGGCTGGAGGAGATCGCCGCGTCGCCGCCGGCGACCACCGGGGCACTCGGATCGTCGCCGCTCGGACCTGCGGCCGACGCCGCCGCCGCGCGCGACCGGAACTGATCGCCGGCGGACCCGGAACCGGGGCCCACCGCTCCGGGTTGTCTGGCCACGGAGGATCGCAGATGATGACAGCCAACCCGCATCGCAGAGCCGGACCGGCGCTCGCTTCAGCCGCAATTGCGCTGCTCTGCGCGGGCGCGCTGACAATGCTGGTGCGCGACCGCTGGCATCCGCCGGAGATCAAGTCCGTCGAGGCGGCACGGCATTCGACGACCGGCCAGGTCGCCCGCGCCGCCGGCGCGCGCGTGATGCCGACCGACCCCAGCCTCGCGGTCGAGCCGAAGCCGGAAGGCCCCAAGCGGGCGCAGCCGGCGAATCCGTTTTGAGCGTGGGACGCGGGCTTATTAGTTCGAGCTGATTGCAAGCAGCATCTGTCTCCCGCAACTCTCAGCGAGATACGAGACGGGGAGACAGTCAACAGTCACGCCGACCACTTGTCCTCTTCGCGACGATGCTCCTCGGCATTGAGGCGGTCCGCAATCTCTTGCGCCATCGCCTCGTTCTTGGTCGTGGCGATCGGCTTGCCGTCCTGGCGCTGCACGCGCTCCTTGTCGGCTTCCAGCGGAAAATCCTCCGGCTTGAGCGGTTCGTCCGTCCCGGTCATGCGCGCCTCCTCTACCTCCCGCGCATAACCCGCCGGGCCGTGCTGCGGTTCCAGGCAACTCAGGAGGCCGCCCGCACGGGCCGCTCCGCCGGCGTCCAGCGGAACGCGACGCCATAGCGATTCCAGAGATTGATCACGCCGATCGCCGACGTCAGGAACACCAGCTCCGTTTCCGAGAATTCGGCCCGGGCCTGGGCATAGACCTCGTCGCTGACGCCGCCCTGCAGCGTGGTCAGCGCCTCGGTGAACGCCAGCGCCGCGCGCTCGCGAGCCGAGAATTGCGGCGCCTCGCGCCACACCACGACGAGATTGATCTTGTCGGCGGACACGCCGAGCTTCTCGGCCAGCAGCACGTGATGCTGTACGCAGAATGCGCAACCGTTGATCTGCGACGCCCTGATCTTGACGAGTTCGAGCAGCTGCTTGTCGAGGCCGGCCTTGGCCGCCTGCTGACTCACCGCAAGGATGGCATCGTACAGCTCCGGCGCCTGGCTCCGGAACGCGGTGTACTCGCTGCGCGCATGTGACATGGGCCTGTCTCTCGTGTTATCAGATATCTGATAACTTATCAGGGCTCTGATGATATGCGCAAGGCACCGGAATTGACGACCTCGCGAGCGTCACGAAAGGCAGCCCCCGCAAAGGCCGGCCCCGCGCATCGGCCGAAGACAGCGGCCCGCCCGCTATCGCCCGGCGAGGGCAAGCGCGGCGAGGACGGCTACCTCGCCTATTTGCTGCGCCAGGCACAGGCCGCGGCGCGGCTGTCGCTCGACCGCGCGCTCATCGCGACCGGACTAACCCATCCGCAATTCGTGGTGCTGACGATGCTCAAGGCCTATCCCGGGCTGTCCGGCGCCGACCTCGCCCGCGTCGCGCTGCTGACGCCG
Source organism: Bradyrhizobium sp. SZCCHNS3016 (assembly GCF_032484535.1). Lineage (NCBI taxonomy): Bacteria > Pseudomonadati > Pseudomonadota > Alphaproteobacteria > Hyphomicrobiales > Nitrobacteraceae > Bradyrhizobium > Bradyrhizobium sp. SZCCHNS3016. Next base: position 268,973 of record NZ_JAUETE010000008.1, on the reverse strand, counting down.
CAGACCGTCAACGTCATCATCGGCAATCTGGAACGCGACGGTGCCATCCAGAGAGCGCCGCATCCCGTGCACGGCCGGGCGCTGCAATGGACCCTGACCCGGCACGGCCTCGCTCTGCTCGCCAAGGCCCGGCGCCGCGCCACCGCGGTGGAGCGGCGACTCGCCGGCGACCTGAGCAAGCGGGACCTCGCGACCATCCGCCGTTGGCTGGCCCGCATCGCCGCCGAGCTCCACCAAGCGTGAAAGTTCCGCCCGTTCCGGGCTTTGCCGCCGGCCCGCATCAGCGGGTAGACTGCCCTCCATGACCCAGTCCGATTCACAGCCCGATACGATGACCCGCCGCGCCCTGCTCCGCTCCGGCATCGGTGCCGCCGCGCTGCTCGGCCCCGCCCTGCCGGCAGCGGCTGCCCCGGCCGAGTTCGAGGCCTGGCGCGACGGCTTTCGCGCTCGTGCGCTGGCCAAGGGCATCTCGCCGGCGACCTGGACCCGGGTCATGGCGCGGCTCGAGCCCGACATGACCGTGTTCAAGGAGATGCGCAACCAGCCGGAGTTCAAGGAGCAGCTCTGGCAGTACATCAACCGTCGCGTCTCCGACTGGCGCGTCATCAACGGCAAGATCGCGCTGCAGAAGAATGAGGCGCTGTTCGCGCGCATCGAGAAGGATTTCGGCGTCGAGCGCGGCACCCTGCTGGCGCTGTGGGGCGTCGAGTCCGCGTTCGGCGATCCGCTGGTGCAGCAGAACCACATGCGCCCGGTGTTTCCGGCGCTCGCCGCGCTCGCCTGGAACGAGCCGCGCCGCAAGGCCTATTGGGAGACCGAGCTCACCAACGCGCTCAAGATCGTCGACCGAGGCTGGAGCACGCCTGAGGAGATGCGCGGCTCCTGGGCCGGCGCCATGGGCCACACGCAATGGATGCCCGAGGTCTGGCTCAACGTCGGCTTCGACTATGACGGCGACGGCAAGATCAACCCGTTCGGCAAACCCGACGACGCGCTCGGCTCGACCGCGCGCTATCTCGTCAACCGCGGCAAATATCATCGCGGCGAGCATTGGGGCTACGAGGTGCGCGCGCGCGGCAACATGTCGGGCAGCCGCAGCTACGCGGCCTGGCAGGCGGCGGGCGTCACCCGCGCCGACGGCCAGCCGTTCCCGCAGCCCAATGCCACCGCGCAGCTCTGGATCCCGGTCGCGGGCGGCCCCGCCTTTCTGCTCGGCCCGAACTTCTATTCGGTGAAGTCCTACAATCCGGCGATGAGCTACGCGCTCGCGATCTGCCATCTCGGCGACCGCATCCTGGGCGCCCCGCCGTTCCTGCAGCCCTTCCCCGGCTCCGAACGCGCGCTGACGCTTGCCGAGGTGCAGGAGATGCAGAAGCGCCTGACGGCCGCCGGCTTCGACACCGGCGGCACCGACGGCCGCGTCGGCAACGACACCATGAAAGCGATCCGCGACTTCCAGGCCAAGGCCGGAATCACCCCCGCCGACGGCTATGGCGGCTTGAAGGTGCTGGCGAAGCTCAGGCAGGGCGGCTAGCAGCGAAGAAATGTAGGGTTGGCAAAGGCGCGGCCGTGCTCTCTCCACCGGAGAGCTGGTAGTGGCGCCGTGCTTACCACCTCACCGCTGGCACGCCGCCCGACGGTGGGCACGCTGCCGCCTTCGGCGGCTGCTTTGCCCACCCTACGTGTCCGTCATGTTGCGAGCAACGGCGCGACGCTCAGCTTGCGTCACGCCTTGGCCGCCGCCTCGCGGTGTCCCCTCGGCGCCTTCGCCTTGGGCTGCGACGCGCTCGACGCCCTGACGCGGATACGCACCGAGCCGCCTTTCGGCTGCTCCTCGATCTCGAACGCGCCGGTCTTGCGCACGAGATCGCTGAGCTTGCGGCAGCCATAGGTGCGCGGATCGAAGTCGGAGACCAGGTTGGAGAGCTGCTTGCCGACCTCGCCGAGCGCGACCCAGCCGTCCTCGCTTTCCATCTGCGTGATGACGTTCTTGATCATCGGCGTCGCCGCGGTGATGGGCAAAAGAGACTTGGGTGCCGCAGCCGTATCGGCGTCCTTGCTGGTCGCGGCGTCGCTGCGCAAATTCTCCGTGTAGATGAACCGGCGGCAGGCCTGCCGAAAGCTCTCCGGCGTCTTCTGCTCGCCGAAGCCGAACACGTCGATGCCCTGCTCGCGGATGCGCGCCGCGAGCCGGGTGAAGTCGCTGTCCGAGGACACCAGGCAGAAGCCGTCGAACCGTCCGCTGTGCAGCAGGTCCATCGCGTCGATCACCAGCGTGATGTCGGAGGCGTTCTTTCCCGTGGTGTAGGCGAACTGCTGCTGCGGCACGATGGCGTGTCTGGCGAGCGTGTCGGCCCAGGGCCTGGAGCGCGGGCTGGAAAAGTCGCCATAGATCCGGCGCACGCTCGCCTCGCCGATCTTGGCGATCTCCTCGAACAGCCCGTCCACGATCTTGGCCGAGGCATTGTCGGCATCGATCAGAACGGCAAGACGTGGCGAGCGAGGTTCGGACGGCATCGGATAGTCCTCAAAGTTGGCCCAGTTCTCATTCCCTTATACGCGCCCTTATACGCGGGCCGACATCCAGCCGAATGATTTTCTTGAGACGAATGGCAAGACCACGGGATGCGCAACCAGGCACTCCGCGAGTCGCGGCACGGCTGGCTGGGTGCGCGGAGACCGGCCGCTGACGCTCCCTCCGTTCGTACACGAACAAATTTGGGTTCCAGGCCTGTTCTGACGGTTGTTTTCACCTTCTCTTAATTCGCCTCGCACAACGATGCGGACGACCCAACGATGGGATCTGCGGCAGATGATGAAGGAAGGCACCTATTCGGCCTGGTTCAGGACCCCCAAAGGCCAGGGAACCGGCATCGTCGAACTGGTGGGCGGCAAGGTCTGCGGCGGCGATACCGTGCTGAGCTATGCCGGCAGCTACGAGACGCATGGCGATCGGTTTACCGCCATCATCAAGACGAAGCGTCACGCGCCGGGACAGCCGTCGCTGTTCGGCCCCGACGAGCTGACGCTCAGCCTCGAAGGGTGCTGCAGAGGCACGCCCGTCACGTGCTCCGGCTATGCCGCGGAAGCTCCCGACGTGCCGTTCGAGGCGCTGCTGCTGTTCTCGGCGTCCGACGACGCCGCCGCTACACCGGCTCCTCGGCCGCCCCCGGCATACAATCCCGATCATCTGCCGAAGCCGTCCTGGCGCTAGCATCCGACGCGATTGACGTCATCCTTTCCCCTGGGAACCGAGCGCCTACGCGGTCGCCAGCGGCAGCTTGCGTTCGGCCACGATCCGCACCGGCGGAAACACGACGCAATCAATCGCATCGAACACGACCTCAAAGCGGCCGACGAACGAGCGCGCAAACGTCATCGCATCGTCGCGCCGGTCATCCGAGATCCGCGTGCCCAGCGTGCAGTGAGGCACCCACGCGCCGGGACGATAGTGCGGCCGGCAAAGCAGCGGATCGATCGCTGCCGAGATCGATGCATGCCATCGCAACAGCGTCGCGTTCATCTCAGGCTCGGCCCACAGCACGCAACGAGGGTGCGAGAACCAGCGGACCCGATTGAACGCGATCCGCAGCGCCGTGTCGCCTTGAACAGCCACGCGCATTGCGCGCGAAGCCGTCTCGACGTCGATCTCAGGCGCGTCATAGATCGCGAAGGTGAAGTGCGGCCGGTAGCGCAGCTCGCGCATCGACGGCGCGTCCTCGAAAGCCGCGACCTGCTTCCACAGGTGCTCGATCTCGCACGAAGAGGCGTCGTCGGATCGGAGGTTGATCGCCAGGGCCATCGACGTCCTGCTCAAGGAACCGACGCGCTGATCTTGCCGACGAGATCGAGGAAGCGCTGCGTTCGGACGCCGTTCCGATTCACGGCCAGATCGACCAGCTCGACGACCACCAGGTGCTTCGAGGGAACGACCACGATCTGCTGTCCGCCGTAGCCGGAGGCAAAATAGCCGCTGATGCCGGATCGGACGCTGCTGAAGGTCCACCAGAGATAGCCGTAACCCCGTCCGGGCTGCTCGGTGTCCGAGAGACGGCTGGTCGATTCCGTCACCCATGTCGGCGGGATCAGTTGAGCCCCATTCCAGCGTCCGCCGTTCAGGAACAGCAGGCCAAACCTCGCCAGGTCTCGCGCGCTCATCCGAAACACATAGGCCGGATGCGACGAGGAGGCTTCCTTCACGTACACGCCGTCTGCGGCGGAGAAATCCTCCATCCCGATCGGCCGGCCGATCCGTCTGTCGAAGCTTGCGAACACGTCGTCGACGGACTGCCGATAGATCGTGCCGAGCGCGTTGAAATCCCAGTTGTTGTAGTACCAGAAACTGCCCGGCGGATGGCTCTCGCGCGCCGGCCGCCCCTGCTTCATCTGCCCCGTCTCATAGGACGCGAGATGATAGACCCCGGAGCGCGCCATCAGTAGCTGACGCACCGTCGCGGTCTGCTCGGCCGGCGAAAGCCCCGGCGGAACGTCGTCGATCTCGAGCGCGGCAAGCGTGCTGTCGAGGTTGATCCGGCCGGCTTCGACGGCGATGCCATACAACGCGCTGAGCAGACTCTTGCGCACGGACCGGACATTGACCTTCGCACCGAGATCGCCGAACGAGGCAACAATGTCGTCGTCCCTCACGACCATGATCGCAGTCGGCTTCTGTTCGACCGCAAACTCCTGCACCTCGCGTGCGATCGGTGCAGACCAGGGCGTCTCGTCCGGGCTTGCCGTCCGCCAATGCAGTCCCGGCTCGGCCTGAGCCCAGGACCACCCCATCGCAAGGATTGCCAGCACGGCAAGCGGACGTCGCATTGGCACGTTCATTCCCGTCTCGACAAAACCGATGTCGAGAATGCTAGAGCAAGACCGACGGACGGTACAGAGGTCACCGGCCATCGACGTCTCTGTCTGCATGGCCGCGGATCTCCACTGCTCGATGACGCAACATGCTCCGTTGCAATTTTTTATTTTCACCCGCAGCATCAGCCAGATGACCGCCGCAGCCAGCCCCGCCCTCAAACTTTCCGCTTGCTTTTGTTCCGAAAATCGGAAATAACATCCGCGTCCCGTCCTCGTGAGAGGGGCGCTTCGCGATCGTCATGAACGTGGAGGGCGGGATGCGGTGGCCGCGATCATGTCGCAGCGTGCTCGATGCATGCGGACGAACGGCGGGTTGCGGACGTGAAGTCGCGTGGTCCTGGCGCCCCGATGCTGGCGCCAAGCTCTTGGGAGATGATGATCCCGGGGGCGACGGTGGCTAACTGTGGTCTTCCAGGAGGTTGTCCATCCGGTCTGAACCGAGGAAGCTGAGGTTGCGAAGCTTCAGTGTTCCAAGGAGAGACCAGATGGACGTCCACAAGAATGCGCCTATGACACCGAAAGGTCGAGAGGCGATGGTGCGGAGTGTCGTTGAGGGTGGGCTGAGCTATGCTGAAGCTGCTTACCAGTACAATACGACGCCGAAGACCGTAGCCAAATGGGTGAAGCGGTTCCGCGAGGAAGGTGTCGAGGGATTGCTCGATCGCTCCTCCAGACCGCACTCATCGCCAGGCCAAACCACTGCTGCCACATGTACCGCTATCGAGGCTTTGCGCCGTCAGCGCCACACGGGCAAGCAGATTGCGGCTGAGGTTAAGGTGTCGCCGGCCACGGTCAGCCGCGTTCTGCGACGACTGGGGTTGAACCGAATCCGTGATCTGGAGCCGATCGAACCCGTGCGTCGCTATGAGCACGCTGCGCCGGGCGAGATGATCCATATCGATATCAAAAAGCTCGGCCGTTTCGCGCAAAGCGGCCATCGCGTCACCGGCAATCGGAACGGCTATAGTCATTGTCGCGGACTTGGCTGGGAGTACATGCATGTCTGCATCGATGACCACTCCCGTGTCGCCTTTTCACAGCTCAAGCCTGATCAGACCGCCGAGAGTGCTGTTGCGTTTCTCAAGGCCGCTGTCGCTCACTACAAGAGCTTGGGCGTTACCGTCACCCGCGTCATGACCGACAACGGTGGCTGCTATATCGGCTTCGATTTCGATAAGGCCTGCCGCGATATTGGTCTCAAGCATATCCGCACCAAGCCCTACACGCCCAGAACCAATGGCAAGGCTGAGCGCTTTATCCAGACAGCGCTCCGGGAGTGGGCCTATGCACACACCTATCCCACTTCCGATCAGCGCGCCGCGCAACTGCCCATCTGGCTGCACCAGTATAATTGGCACCGGCCTCACGGCGGCATAAACTCCCAGCCGCCTATCAGCAGACTCGGTTTAACCGAGGACAACCTCCTGAGGCTCCACAGCTAACAAGCCGGACACCGGGGAGATCGCGTATAAGCGTGAAAACCTCCGCGCAGGGAATGCCGGTTGAAACGGCTTTGCCTGTGGTGACTGCCGCCTGCTTTTTGTTTGCAGGCGGGCCATGGGTGAGGCCTTCACCCGGCATTCCCTGCGCCCTCTCTTCTCTGATGAGGGTCTTGATCCAGCATCACTCGGGCGCAGATGCGCGGCGAGATTACAAAGACTTGCCCTGCAATGAGACACGCGACGGCCACCCCGCACTCCGCTGTCGTCCCGGCCTCCGCGCCGGGACCCATACCCACACGGAGCAGTTTGAGGCACGATCGGAGTGGGCATCTCGTCCTCACAACATCTGCTGCTGCGTATGGGTCCCGGATCGGCGCTTCGCCGACGCGAGCGTCGTCGAAGCTTGTCCGGGGCGACAGCGGTGTTGGGGCTGCTACCTGATCATCGCCGGTCCATGATCCGGCACGGCGACATCGAGCACGCGCAGTTGCACGCGCTCGACTCCCTGGTAGCGGTCGACGGTGAGCGTGCCGGCGACATGCAGGATCTGGCCGCGATGCTGAACCAGCGCATTGCCGAGCTTCTGACCGACGGAGCGGAACGCGATCGCGTTCACCATGGCGCCGTCGCCGGACTTGAAGCGCAGCTTCAGATGCGCCTGCCCGACTTCGTCGGCGTAAACCAGCTGATGCGACGGCAGCGCCACGATCGGCTCCGGATTGCCGCTGCCGAAGGGACCTGCGCGATTGAGGGTCGCCACCAGCTCCGGCGTCGCGGCGCGCGCGCTGATGGCGCCGTCGATCAGGATCTCGTTGACGTGCCGTGCGTCGGCGACGTCGGCGGCGAGCGCGCTTTCGAGAAAGGCGCGAAACTCGGCCAACCGCTCCTTGCGCAAGGTGACGCCGGCGGCCATCGCGTGCCCGCCGCCCTTCATCAGGATGCCCTGCTCCACGGCATGGCGGACGGCCTTGCCAAGATCGACGCCCGGAATCGAGCGGCCCGACCCGGTGCCGATGCCGCCCGGCTCGAGCGCGATCGCAAACGCCGGCCGGGCAAACTTTTCCTTGAGCCTGGACGCGACCAGTCCGACCACGCCGGGATGCCAGCCCTCGGACGCCGTCACGATGACGGCGCCCTTGTCCTCCAGGCCGAGCGAGGCCAGCGCCTCGGCCTCGGCCTGCGCTTCGGCCTGCTGCTCGATGACGCGGCGCTCGCTGTTGAGGCGGTCGAGCTCGACGGCGATGCGCGCGGCTTCGGAGACGTCGCTTTCCAACAGCAGCCGCACGCCGAGATCGGCGCGGCCGATGCGCCCGCCGGCATTGATGCGCGGTCCCAGCATGAAGCCGAGATGCCACGCCTCGGGCGGGCCGTTGAGGCGGGCGACATCCATCAGCGCGGTGTGCCCAACATGGTCGCGCCGGCGCATCGCGATCAGGCCCTTGGCGACGAACGCGCGGTTGAGCGCGATCAGCGGCGCGACGTCGGCGACGGTGCCGAGCGCGACGTGATGCAGCATGCTAAGCAGATCCGGCTCCGGGCGCGTGCTGCTCCAGAAGCCGCGGCCGCGCAGCTCGCGATTGACTGCAACCAGCGTGACCAGCGTCAGCCCGACCGCGGCGAGATAGCCGAGGCCGGAGAGATCGTCAGGCCGGTTCGGATTCACCAGAGCGTCAACCTCGGGCAGGTCCTCGCCGCATTGATGGTGATCGATCACCACCACGGACATGCCGAGCCGCCGCGCCTCCGCCAGCGGCTCGAGGCTGGTGGTGCCGCAGTCGACCGTGACGAGCAGCGTCGCGCCCTTGGCCGCGAGCGCGCGGATGGCATCGACGTTCGGGCCGTAGCCTTCGAAGATGCGGTCGGGAATGTGGATAAGCGGATCGAGCCCGCAATGGCGCAGATGCCAGGCGAGCAGCGCCGCCGAGGTCGCGCCGTCGACATCGTAGTCGCCGAAGATCGCGACCGTCTCGCCCTTGACCGCGGCGTCGGCAATGCGCTGCGCCGCCGCCTCCATCTGCGTCACCGTGAACGGATCCGGCATCAGCTTGCGGATGGTGGGATCGAGGAAGTCGTTGACTTGATCGAGCTCGACCTCACGCCCCGCCAGAACCCGGGCCAGCATCTCCGGCAGTTGATAGCGCTGCACCATCGCAAGCGCGCGCGCCGCGCCGCGCGCATCCAGCCGGTCGCGCCACAATTTGTTGGTCAGCGACAGCCGCACGCCCAGGAACGCCTGCGGGGCGCTCAGGGGCAGTGCAAGGGCGGATGGTGCCATGATGCGCGGGGCCTCGCTTGCAGCGCAGCGATTCGAAACGGACGCCGTCGAATCTACAGCAACTGGCCTGCCTCAGCAGGTTCCATCCATGAAACCCACCAGAATCGTCCCAGAACTTGGCGGAACTCACAGGAAATCAGGGAAATGCCGCCCATATACGGCTGGTTGCCTAAAATTCGAGCTGCGTTCAATGGAGTGCATTAAACAGCCGTTAGGCGAACTCCGTAACATTTCAATCAATTATTACGTCCGATTTGTCCGCCCTCTTCGTGCCGACCAGGAGGCGCGGCAACATGGAGTTCATTGCCGATGCTGACCGCGCCCGAGTTGAAGACGCAGCCCTCCGCCGCTCCGGCACAAACGACTCCCAGGGATGACGAGACCGACGTCTCGGCCCTGATCGCCCGGCTCACCGGCGAGGTCAATCAGATCGCCTGCGAGAAGACCAAGTCGATCCAGCAGATCACCAACCAGATGAAGATGCTGGCGCTGAACGCGCTGATCGAGAGCTCGCGGGTCGGCGCCCAAGGCGCGGGCTTCGCCGTGGTGGCCCAGGAGGTCCGCGCCGTCGGACAGCTCGTCGAGACCATCGCGCGCGAGCTGGAAGGCCAGCTCACGACGCGCACCGGCAATCTGAAGAGCTCGATCGAGCGCATGACCGAGCGGGCGCGCGGCGAGCGCATGGTCGATCTGGCGCTGAATGCGATCGAGCTGATCGACCGAAATCTCTACGAGCGGACCTGCGACGTGCGCTGGTGGGCGACCGATTCGGCCGTGGTCGATTGCGCGGCGGACCCAGACGCCGCACGCGTCGCCCATGTCTCCGATCGGCTCGCGGTGATTCTGTCGGCCTACACCGTCTATCTCGATCTGTGGCTGTGCGATCCGAGCGGCAAGGTGATCGCCAACGGCCGCGCCGACCGCTTCAACGTCGTCGGCCAGAGCGTCGCCGACACCAAATGGTTTCGCGAGGCGCGCGGACTGCGCTCGGGCGACGACTACGTCGCCGGCGACGTCGAGTGCCAGCCCCTGCTCGGCAACGCCCAGGTCGCGACCTATTGCGCCTCGGTCCGCGAGGACGGCAAGGCCCATGGCAAGCCGCTCGGCGTGCTCGCCATTCATTTCGACTGGGAGGCTCAGGCGCGCGCGATCGTGCAGGGCGTCCGTGTCAGCGAAAGCGACAAGGCCCGCGTGCTGCTGGTGGATTCCAATCTGCGCGTCATCGCGTCCTCGGACGGCCAGGGCATTCTCAGCGAGCGGGTGTCGCTGAAGCTCGACGGCAAACGCAGCGGCTTCTATCAGGACATCTCCGGGCGCATGGTCGCGTTCCACGCGACGCCCGGCTACGAGACCTACAAGGGTCTCGGCTGGTACGGCGTGATCGTGTCGGGTGCGTGAGGCAGGAGGATCAGCAGCCCAGCCGGTCGGCGATGCCGTTGAAATCATCGGCGACGATGTCCCAGGCGCCGGTGGCGTCGAAGTCGCGGCTCTGCAGCGGGCCGTATTCGGTGGGGCGAGCGACGAAGGCGGTCTTCAGACCGTAGCGTTGCGCCGCCTCGAGATCATTGTTGTGCGCGGCGACCATCATGACCTCAGCGGGCGAAAGACCAAGGAGACGTGCGGCACCGAGATAGGTCTCGGGATCGGGCTTGTAGTGCGCGAACAGCTCGGCCGACAGGACGAGATCCCAAGGAAGCCCGGCAAACTTCGCCATGTTGGTGAGCAGCGCGACATTGCCGTTGGAGAGCGGCGCGATGATGTATCTGGATTTCAGCCGGGTCAGCCCGGCGACACTGTCGGCCCACGGATGCAGCCGGTGCCAGCCGCGGGTGAGATGATCGAGGTCGGCCTCGGTGAGGCCGGTGATGCCGAGCTGCGCGACCAGCGTCTCCAGCGAGCGCCGGTGCAGCACGTCGAGGATGACGTAGCCGCGCTCCGGATGCTTCCGGACCTCGTCCATCGACCCGACATAGAGCCCGCGCCAGCCATCGACCAGTGCGGTCCAGTCACCCTGGATGCCGCGGGTCTTCGACCACGCGGTAAAGTCGTTGATCAGGCTGGTGCGCCAGTCGACGACAGTGCCGAACACGTCGAACACCAGCGCCTTGACCATGGACAGATCGGACATGCTGAGCCGCTCTACAATTTCGTCATTCCGGGATGCGCGCACAGCGCGCAGACCCGGAATCTCGCGCCACGGTCTCTAGATTCCGGGTTCACGCTCCGCGTGCCCCCGAACGACTGTGCTGGATCAGTCGAGGTGGAATTTCGCCAGCTGGCGGTGCTCGGCGCGGATGTAGCGCACCGTGCCGGTGACCGAGCGCATCACGACGGTCTCGGTCTCGATGACGCCGTCCTTGCGGAACTTGACGCCGGAGAGCAGCGAGCCGGTGGTGACGCCGGTGGCCGCGAACAGACAGTCGCCGCGGGCCATGTCCTCGATGCCGTAGATCATCTTGGGATCACCGACGCCCATCTTGTGGGCGCGCTCGCGCTTCTCCTCGGTGTCGAGGATCAGGCGGCACTGCATCTGGCCGCCGATGCAGCGCAGCGCCACCGCGGCCAGCACGCCCTCCGGCGCGCCGCCGGTGCCGAGATACATGTCGACGCCGGTGTTGTCGGGATCGGCGCAGTGGATCACGCCGGCGACGTCGCCGTCAGTGATCAGGCGTACCGCAGCGCCGGTCGAGCGCACGCCCTGAATGATGTCAGCATGGCGCGGGCGGTCCAGCACCAGCACCGTGATCGCGCCCGGCTCGACGCCTTTGGCCTTGGCGAGCCGGCGGACGTTGTCGGCGGGCGTCGCGTCGATGTCGACCACGCCCTTGGCATAGCCGGGGCCGACCGCGATCTTCTGCATGTAGACGTCGGGAGCATGGAGGAGCGTGCCGCCATCGGCCATCGCCATGGTCGCGATCGCGCCGGGCATGTTCTTGGCGCACAGGGTGGTGCCCTCGAGCGGGTCGACCGCGATGTCGACCCTGGGGCCGGCATTGAGGCCGACCTTCTCGCCGATATAGAGCATCGGCGCCTCGTCGCGCTCACCCTCGCCGATCACGACCGTGCCTTCGATCGGCAGCTTGTTGAGCTCGCGGCGCATCGCATCCACGGCGGCCTGGTCGGCCGGCTTCTCCTGTCCATGGCCGCGCAGCCGCGCCGCCGATACCGCCGCCCGTTCGGTCACGCGCACCAGCTCCAGCGTCAGGATGCGCTCGAGCAGCAATTGTTGCGGGACAGAAATCTGCGTCGACATCGGTCAACTCCTCAAGACGTCACGGCGGACATCCGCCATCAAAATCTACCGCTCGCACGCCGCCCCCTGGGCGGCAGCCGGGTCAGGCGGTCGGCACGAATGGCCGTTCCCCGCCTGTCTACTCTCCCGGTTTGAGCATGAACCTATACCAAACGCCACGCGTTTGTTTGAGCAGGGACAAGCGGTTCCCTGTGCATCATGCGCTAGTTCTTCTCGATCCGGATCACCTGGGGCTTGCCGCTGATGACCTTGTCGCGCTGCACCGCCTGGAGCGCGCGATGCACGGCGTCCTCGTGGGTCGCGTAGGTGATCAGGATCACCGGGACCGGCGCGGACTTGCCGGCGGTCTTCGCCGGCTCGCAGCCATTGGGATGGCGCTGCACGATCGATTCGATCGAGATCTTCTGCTCGGCGAGCCGGGTGGCGATGGTCGCGGCCGTGCCGGCATGGTCACGCGCCATCAGGCGGATGTAATAGCCACCCTCGTGCCGCTCCATGGGCGCCTTCTCGGTCGCCTGCAGCCTGTCGACCGGACGCCCGAACGGCGCGGCGCGGATGCCGCGCGCGACGTCGGCTATGTCGGCAACGACGGCGGACGCCGTCGCGGCGCCCCCTGCTCCCGGACCGACCAGCGTGATCGGCGGGATACCGTCGCCGTCAATCGTGACCGCGTTGGTGACGCCCATCACCTGGGCGATCGAGGAGGATTTCGGCACCATCGTCGGATGCACCCGCTGCTCGATGCCCTTGGCGGTGCGCACGGCAACGCCAAGCAGCTTGACGCGGTAGCCGAGCTCAGCGGCCGCGCGCAGGTCCTCCGGCGCGATCGAGGAGATGCCTTCGACATAGACGGAGTTCTGCGCCACCTGGGTGCCGAAGGCGAGGCTCGCGAGAATCGCAAGCTTCTGTGCGGTGTCATGGCCGTGGATGTCGAACGACGGGTCAGCCTCGGCATAGCCCAGGCGCTGGGCATCCTTGAGGCACTCGTCGAACGACAGCCCCTCCTGCTCCATCCGCGTCAGGATGTAGTTGCAGGTGCCATTCAGGATTCCATAGACGCGGTTGATGCCGGTGCCGGCAAGCCCCTCGCGCAGGGTCTTGATCACCGGAATGGCGGCACCGACGGCCGCTTCGAAGTTCAGCGCGCCACCATGCTTCTCGGCCGCCTTGGCGAGCTTCAGGCTATGCTTCGCAATCAGTGCCTTGTTGGCGGTCACCACCGACTTGCCGGCCTTGAGCGCGGTGTCGATCGCCGACAGCGCGGGATCACCTGCGCCCCCCATCAGCTCGACCAGGCAGTCGATTTCGGGATCAGCAGCCAGTGCGATCGGATCCTTGGCCCATTTGATCCCGGACAGATCGATGCCGCGCTTCTTGGCCTTCGACCGCGCCGTCACGGCAACGACCTTCACCGGGCGTCCCGTCCGCTCGGTGAGCACGCGCCCCTGACGCTCGATGAGACGAACGACCTCGACACCCACGGTGCCGAGGCCCGCGATGCCCACTCTCAGGGGTGCGACCATGGAATCAAAGAACCTGTCGAAAGGAAAATACGGGAGGGTTCAACGCCGGTTGGCGATGGGAACGACGTTGTGCAACGTTTCGATCCCGCTTTCAAGGAAGCGGCGGACGCCGCGCGCGGCCTGCCGGATGCGCTGCTCGTTCTCGACCATCGCGATACGGACATAGCCCTCGCCATGCTCGCCGAAGCCGACGCCCGGCGACACCGCCACGCCGGACTTCTCGACCATGAGCGTCGCGAACTGCATGCTGCCGAGGCTCTTGAACTTCTCCGGCAAAGGCGCCCAGGCGAACATCGAGGCCTCAGGCGACGGGATCTCCCAGCCGGCCCGGCCGAACGCCTCGACCAGCGTGTCGCGGCGCTTGCGATAGACGTCGCGCATCTCGCGGATGCAGTCGTCGGGACCGTTCAGGGCAGCCGTGGCCGCGACCTGCACCGGGGTGAACGCGCCGTAGTCGAGATACGATTTCACGCGGGCGAGCGCTGCGATGATGCGCTCGTTGCCGACGGCAAAGCCCATGCGCCAGCCGGCCATCGAATAGGTCTTGGACATCGAGGTGAACTCGACCGCGACGTCCATCGCGCCGGGCACCTGCAGCACCGACGGCGGCGGGTTCTTGTCGTCGAAATACACCTCGGCATAAGCGAGGTCCGACAGGATCAGGATCTCGTGCTTCTTCGCGAATGCGACGAGGTCGCGATAGAAGTCGAGGCTCGCGACATAGGCAGTCGGGTTGCTCGGATAGCAGACGATCAGCGCGAGCGGCTTCGGAATCGAGTGAATGATCGCACGCTCGGCCGCCTCGAAGAACTGCGGCGTCGGTTCCGACGGCACCGAGCGGATCACGCCGCCCGCCATCAGGAAGCCGAAGGCGTGGATCGGATAGCTCGGATTGGGACAGAGAATGACGTCGCCCGGCGCGGTGATCGCCTGCGCCACGTTGGCAAAGCCTTCCTTGGAGCCGAGCGTCGCCACGATCTGGGTGTCGGGATTGAGCTTCACCCCGAAACGGCGATCGTAATAGGCGGCCTGCGCCCGGCGCAGTCCGACGATGCCGCGCGAGGCCGAATAGCGGTCGGTGCGCGGCTTGCCCAGGGTCTCCTTGAGCTTCTCCAGCACGTGCGGCGGCGCCGGCAGATCAGGATTGCCCATGCCGAGATCGATGATGTCGGCCCCGGCGTTCCGCGCGGCCGCCTTGGCCCGGTTGACCTGCTCGAACACGTAAGGCGGCAGACGGCGGATGCGATAGAAATCTTCCATGGGTCTCTCGGCTCCGGCAACCGGGGGCGGATTCGCCAGCAGAGCTGGCGCTGCGGCGACGCGGGCCATGCATTGAAACCGGTGCTGGATCAGGAGTTTAGCACGGGCTCGCGGCTTGGCTGGCAACGACACGCGAAGGTGTTGATTGCGGTGTTTTATCATGGCCGCCGCGCCACGCCAGACAATTACGCCGCTCAGAGCGGCCGATCTCCCAGCCCTTGGTCACCTGGCCGATCATTTGGGCCTGGTGCTGGTGCCCGCCGAAGCCTGGCGGTCACGCGCCGCGAGCAGCTCCTTTTCGATCTTGGCGCGCTCCTGCGGCGAAATGATCGGCGCATCACGGTCGCGCGGCACGTCGTTGACGGGCAGATACCCGCCCGGCTCCTTGGGCCGGACGACCGCATCCGCGTCGAGCGATGGCATGTCCGCGATTGGACTGGAGCACCCGGCAAGCGCGAGCGCGCCGAACACAACGAGCCCCGCAACAAGGGCGCGCCGTTCCGACCTCCAGCCTCGCCCCTGCGTCCCCACGCGCACGCCCCTCGGTCCCCAACTTCCAGTCAACGGTCCCCAGTCCGACCGCAGCGCGGCGCATTTTGCCGCAGTACAACCAATTGTCACTCGAAACGTTACCGGCTTGAACAGGAATTTCATCCAGCTACGTGATCAACATGTCGGAAGCGAGAGATTTTTTCGCAACGCAACAATCAGAAATCGAATTTGTCGCAAACTCGCGGATTATTGATCTCGCGCGGTGACGAGACGGTCCCGACGCGATAGTGTGATCGAGCCATGACCGACGTTCAGAACAGCAGCAATCCAGAAAAAACATTCGATGCGGAAGCGTTCGCGATGAACATCGCGAAAGCCATGGAAAGCAGCGGCAAGGCGCTCTCGGCCTATCTGAAGCCGCGCGAGACAGGCGACGTTCAGGACCGGCCACCGACCGAATTGACCGAGGTCGTCAAATCCTTCACCGCCGTCGCCGACTACTGGCTGTCGGACAAGGATCGCGCCAGCGACATCCAGACCAAGATCGCCAAGGGCTATCTCGATTTGTGGGGCTCGGCCGCGCGCCGTCTCGCCGGCGAAGACGCGCCCCCGGCCATTTCGCCCTCCCCGCGCGACAAGCGCTTCGCCGATCCGGAATGGAAGTCGAACCAGTTCTTCGATTTCGTGATGCAGGCCTATCTGCTGACGACGCAGTGGGCCCAGGACCTCGTCCACAATGCCGAAGGCCTCGATCCGCACACGCGCAAGAAGGCCGAGTTCTACGTCAACCAGATCACCAATGCGCTGGCGCCCTCGAATTTCGTCCTGACCAATCCGGAGGTGCTGCGGCAGACGGTGACGTCGAGCGGCGACAATCTGGTGCGCGGCATGCAGATGCTCGCAGAGGACATCGAAGCCGGCAAGGGGTCGCTGAAGATCCGCCAGTCCGACCCGGGCAATCTCGAGGTCGGCGTCAACATGGCGACAACGCCGGGCAAGGTGATCTTCCAGAACGACATGATGCAGCTGATCCAGTATGCGCCGACGACGGAGAACGTGCTGCGCACGCCGCTGCTGATCGTGCCGCCCTGGATCAACAAGTTCTACATCCTCGATCTGCGCCCCGAGAAATCCTTCATCAAATGGTGCGTCGATCAGGGCCTCACGGTGTTCGTGATCTCCTGGGTCAATCCCGACAAGAAGCTCGGGACCAAGACCTGGGATGATTACATGAAGGAAGGCCCGCTCACCGCGATGGACGTCATCGAGAAGGTGACCGGTGAGATGAAGGTGCACACGCTCGGCTATTGCGTCGGCGGCACCATGCTCGCGACCACGCTGGCCTGGCTCGCCGACAAACGCCGCCAGCGCGTGACCTCGGCGACCTTCCTCGCCGCCCAAGTCGATTTCACCCATGCCGGCGATCTGCTGGTGTTCGTCGACGAAACCCAGATCTCGGCGCTGGAGCGCGACATGCAGGCGTCGGGCGTGCTCGAGGGCAGCAAGATGGCGATGGCTTTCAACATGCTGCGTTCGAACGACCTGATCTGGTCCTATGTCATCAACAACTACCTCAAGGGCCAGCCGCCGCAGGCGTTCGACCTGCTGCACTGGAACTCGGACGCCACGCGGATGTCGGCGGCGAACCATTCCTACTACCTGCGCAACTGCTATCTGGAGAACCGGCTGACGCAGGGCACGATGGTGCTGGATAACACGCTGCTGGATCTCTCCAAGGTGAAGGTGCCGGTCTACAACCTCGCCACCCGCGAGGACCACATCGCGCCGGCCGACTCCGTGCTGTACGGCTCGCAATTCTTCGGCGGGCCGGTGAAGTACGTGCTGTCGGGCTCCGGCCACATCGCCGGCGTCGTCAACCCGCCCTCCTCCGGCAAGTATCAGTACTGGACCAACGACCAGATCCACGACATCTCGCTGAAGGACTGGATCAAGGGCGCGCAGGAGCACAAGGGCTCCTGGTGGCCGGACTGGCGCGAATGGCTGAGCCAGCTCGATCCGGAAGAGGTTCCCGCGCGCGGCGTCGGCAGCGAGGCCTATCCACCGCTCGAGGATGCGCCGGGCTCCTATGTCCGCGTCCGCGCGTAGCGTGATCCGCCGCGATTGACTATAACCGCTCCGTCCCGCCGGGACGGGACGGGAATCAGTTGAGGGGATCTCGATGACGCGCGAACTGTTCTGGCTGACGCTCACGGTCATTCTGACCGGCCTGCTGTGGGTTCCCTACATCCTGAACCGCTGCCAGGTCCGCGGCCTCACGGGCGCGATGGCCAACCCCTCCCGCAACGACAAGCCGCACGCGCCGTGGGCAACGCGGCTGATGTTCGCGCACGACAATGCGGTCGAGAACCTCGTGATCTTCGCGCCGCTGGTGCTGATCCTCAACGCGATCGACTATTCGACCAAATGGACCGTGCTCGCCTGCGCCGTCTATTTCTGGTCGCGGGTGGCCCACGTCATCGTCTACGCGATCGGCCTGCCCGTGTTCCGGACGCTGGCGTTCGTGGTCGGCTTCATCGCCCAGGCCATCCTGGCGCTCGCCATCTTCGGCTGGCTCTAGGCCGATCTGCTAGGGCAGATTGTCCCGCAGAAAGATATCGATGCGGATGCGCTCCTGGTCTGGACTGATCGGCTCCCCCGAGCAGTGCGCGAGCAGAATGCGCGCCGCCGAGCGCGCCTCGTGGCCGGGGTCCTGGTTGATGATGGCGTCCAGCGTTCCGCGGACCAGGAACCGCCGCGTGTGCTGGGTCAGCTCATGGGTGATCCAGACCACATCCCGGGCACGGCCGGATGCCTCGAGCGCGTCGGCGATGCCACGGTTGCCGGCGCCGCAGCAGTAGATGCCGCGCAGATCCGGATGGCGGGCGAGCAGCGCGGCGGTCAGCTCCCGCGTGCGCTCGCTCTCATCGCGGCCCTCGATGGCCGGAAGCGCGAGCAGGTTCGGGTACTCGCTGGACAGGATCTGGTGAAAGCCGAATTGCCGCTCGGCGTGATCGCGCAGCGACAATGATCCCGCGATCACGGCAACCGTCCCCTCGCGGCCGCCGAGGTAGCGCCCCATCAGCGTGGCCGCCGTCCGTCCCGCGGCAGGGTTGTCGATGCCGACATAGTGCAGGCGGCGCGAGCTCGGGGCATCCGAGACCAGGGTCACCACCGCGACGCCGCGCGCGGTGAGCTCGTCGATCGCGGCGCGCACTCTGGGGTGATCCAGCGCGATGACCGCAACGCCCTGATAGGCCGGCGACAGGTTCTCCAACGCACCGGCCAGCACGTCAGGATCGAACACGTCGACGTGGAGGATATCGATGAAGCCGCGCTGGCCGGCCAGCCACTCTGCCGTGCGCTGGACCTGCTCGGTCAGGATGGTCATGAAGCTGTTGCCACCGGTCGGCAGCACGAAGGCAAAGCGGAAGCTCTGCCCGCGCGCGAGCCGTGCCGCTGCGACGTCGGCGCGATAGCCCAGCTTGGCAACAGCGGCCTCCACCCGGGCAACGGTCTTGGCACGCACGCCCTCGCGCCGGTTGATGACGCGGTCGACGGTGGCGAGCGACACGCCCGCCGTCCGCGCGACGTCCTCCAGCGTGGCCCGGACCGGTAACGGGTTCGCGTCAGCCGTCACTCGCGCGCCGCCCATAGCATGCCGCGGGTCATCAACGTCCGGATCTCCGGCACGTCGAGCTCGTAGGCGCGGTGGCCGAGCGAAGAATAGAATACCCTGCCCGCGCCGTAACGCTTCTTCCAGACCACCGGCATCACCACGCCCTCGATCCAGGGGGCGTGCTCGCCGGTGAAGGTCGTGGTTGCCAACACCTCGTTGGCCGGATCGACATGCATGTAATATTGCTCGGAACGATGCTCGAAACTCTTCAGGCCTTTCATGATTGGATCGTCCGGCCGGGTCAAGTCGACCCGGTAGTCGATGATGTTGCCGGGATGGGCGACCCATTGCCCGCCGCACAGGAACTGGTAGTCGACCGAATCGCGGAAGGCATCGCACATGCCGCCATGATGGCCGGCGAGCCCGACCCCGCTGCGCACCGCCGCGCAGAGATTGAGCGCTTCCGCCTTCTCGATCTTGGACATCGTGTAGATTGGGATGATCAGCGACAGATCGTGGATCGCCGGATCTGCGAACGCGGCCGTCGTGGTCTCGATCCGCACCTCGAAGCCTTCCGCCTTGAGCCAGCCGCGGATCATCGACGCACAGAGATCGGGGTCATGTCCTGGCCAGCCGCCCCATACAATCATTGCCTTGCGCATGTCTCTGTCCTCAGTCGATCTGTCCGGTGTCGCGTCCAACAGGCAACATCGCCGGCCGCTCCACGCGGCTCTCGATCCTGACCCGCCGGCCTTCGTTTGCGGAGGTCTGGAACGCCTCCATGACCTCCAGCACGTGGAAGGCGAGCGCACCGCTAGCCCGATGCGGCCGGTCGTTCAGGATCGCGGTCGCCATATCGGCCACGCCGATGGAGCGGAACTCGCCGTCGACGTGACCATGCGTCAACGGCATCGTCTGCCATTCGCCGCCGGTCTTGGCGACTAGGACCTCTCCACCGAAGCGGTTGGGGTCCGGCACCAGCATGCTGCCCTCGGCGCCATAGATCTCGATGGGCGCGTGCCGGTGCTTCGGAACGTCGAAGCTCATCGTGACCGAGACCACCGCCCCGCTCTCGAACTCGAGCGTGCCCGCGACGTGGGTCGCTACCTCGACCGGGATCAGCGTGCCGTTCATCGGCTGGCTGGTGACAAGGCGCTCCGATCGCGGGCGCGCCGTGGAGCCCATGACGCTCGCGACCGGGCCGAGCAGTTGCACGAGATCGGTGACGTAGTACGGACCCATGTCGAGCATCGGCCCGCCGCCGCGCAGATAGTAGAACCCCGGCGCCGGATGCCAGCGTTCATGGCCGGGACAGCCGAAGAAGGCGCTGCCCGCCACAGGCCTGCCGATCGCACCGTCGTCGATCAGCTTGCGCGCGCTCTGGTGTCCGCCGCCGAGGAAGGTGTCGGGCGCGCAACCGACGCGCAGATTTTTTTGCGCGGCAAGCTCGATCACCTTGCGGGCTTCCGCGACGTCGATTCCGAGCGGCTTCTCGGAATGCACGTGCTTGCCGGCATTCAGCACGGCGAGACTGACGTCGGTATGGGCGAGTGGCACGGTGAGATTGATGACGATCTCGACGTCATCGCGCTTCAGCAGTTGATCGACCCGCATCGCCGGCAGGCCGAACGCGGCCCCCTGGCGCTCGGCCGCGTCGCTGCGCATGTCGGCGAGCGCCTTGATGTCCAGAACGGGGAAGCGCTGGGCGGCCTTCAGATAGGCGCTGCTGATGTTGCCGCAGCCGATGATGCCGATGCCGACTTTTCTCATTGTGGTCTCCGTGAGGTGTCGTTCATCCCTTGACCGCGCCCGATGTCAGGCCGGCGACGATGTGCTTCTGCGCCAGAAGGAACAGAATGATGGTGGGCAGGATGGTCAGGGTGATGAAGGCGAGGATCAGGTGCCACTCGGACGAATACTCGCCCTGATAGACCATGATGCCGAGCGGCCATGGATACAGCGCATCGGTGTTGAGCATCACGAGCGGCAGCAGATAGGCGTTCCAGCTGTTGACGAAGGCAATGGTGCCGACCGTCGCCAGGATCGGGCGCGACAATGGCAACGTCACGTAGCGGAAGAATTTTATATAGCTGCAGCCGTCGACCAGCGCGGCCTCGAGCAGCTCGTAGGGGATGTCCTTGAAGAAGCGGCGCAGCAGCAGCACGCTCATGGCGAGGCTGAAGGCGACCTGCGGCAGCGCGACGCCGAAATAGGTGTCGAGCAGCCCGAGATCGCGCACCTTGATGAACAGCGGCAGCACCGCGGTCGCCGCCGGAAACAGTAGGCCGAGCGTCAAATAGCTCAGCAGCATCGAGCTGCCGTAGAATCGGACATGGGCAAAGGTGAAGGCCGCCATCGAGGCGACGATAAGAGTCAGGACGACCGTCAGCGTCGAGATGATCAGCGAATTGCGCAGCAGCTGCCAGTAGCGCCCGGAGAACAGGATGTCGGCATAGTTCTGCCACTCCCAATGCTGTGGCAGGCCGAACGGGTTGACGCGCAGCTCCCCGAGCGACTTGAAGCCACCGAGCAGCGTCGCGAGCAGCGGCACCAGCACGAAGATGGCGACGATGGCGAGGAACGCTGCCTTGAACAGCACGGCAGGATCGAACGGCGCCCTGGTGGCCTCGGCACTATTCATCGCGCATGAACCATCGTTTGTAGGTGAAGGCAAAGGTCACGCAGATCACGAACAGGATGACGCCGATGGCGCTGCCGTAGCCGACCCGCATGCGGGAGATGCCGTTGTTGTAGAGAAAGCTCACCATCGTATTCGAAGAGTCGGCGGGTCCGCCGCGGGTCAGCGGCATGACCAGGTCGAACAGCTGCAGCGAGCCGACGATGGCGAAGAACACCGAGAGCCGGATCGTCGGATGGAGCAAGGGAATGACGACGTGGCGCAGGCTCTGCGACCGCGTCGCACCGTCGATCCGGGCGGCCTCGATCAGGCTCTTGTCGATGCTCTGCAGCGCGGCGATGAACAGCATCATGTGGAAGCCGAAATACTTCCAGACGATCACGATCAGCACCGCCAGCATCGCCGTGTCCGTCGAGGCCAGGAGATGCGGCGGGTCGGCGCCAAAGCTGCGCCAGATCGAGGCGACCAGACCGTAATCGCCGTCATAGACGAAGCTGAAGATCAGCCCGGTCGCGATCTCGGCGAGGATATAGGGCATGAAGAACAGCATCCGCAGCGCCACTGCGCCGCGGAACCGCTCCGCGAGCATCAAGGACAGCGTCAGCGCAAGCGGTAACTGGACACAGAGCGAGACCGCAATGATCAGGCCGTTGTTGCGCAGCGCGAGCCAGAACGCCCGCGTCTCCAGCACGAAGCGATAGTTATCGAAACCGATCCAAGTGGTCGGCCTGCCGAACCCATTCCAGTTGAAGCCCGAGTACCAGGCGGCCTCGCCGATCGGCAGCACCACGAAGAGCGTGAACAG
This sequence comes from Bradyrhizobium sp. SZCCHNS3016, assembly GCF_032484535.1. Taxonomy (NCBI): domain Bacteria; kingdom Pseudomonadati; phylum Pseudomonadota; class Alphaproteobacteria; order Hyphomicrobiales; family Nitrobacteraceae; genus Bradyrhizobium; species Bradyrhizobium sp. SZCCHNS3016. The sequence continues at coordinate 246,800 of NZ_JAUETE010000008.1, read as the reverse complement.
CAGCAGCGCCGGCGGCAGGAACAGGATCAGGACGGTGAAGCGGCCGTCCCAGCTCGGGCCACGCACCGCGCGAGACGAGAGCGATGCCGGCGACACATCCATCGCCGGCGAGCCCGCGAATGGCCTTGCCACGTCAGTTGCCCTGCTTCCGCGCCGCCTCGATCGCCTTGGCGGCGTCCTGCGGGCTCATGCTGCCACCCGCGATCTCCGCGGAGACGTCGTTGACGACGCGACCGACCGAGGGGCCGAGGCTCTGGTCATAAAAGTTCTGGTGATAGTTCGACTTCGCCAGATTGGACGCGATCAGCTTCATGAAGGAGTTGTTGAGGCCGGCTTCAGCGCCCTGCACCACCGGGATGATGAAATTCCCTGCCGCCAGCCGTGTCTGCACATCTTTCGAGATGAAGTACTTCAGGAAATCGACCGCTTCCTTCGGCGAGCCCTTGGTGACCAGCCAGCCGGTGATGCCGCCGAGCGTATCCGTCGGCGCCCCCTTGCCGCCTTGCACGACCGGAAAATCGAACCAGCAGATCTTGTCCTCGCTCAACCCGACCTTGTCGGCAGCGAGCGCGCGCTGGAGATTGTAGACCGAGCTGATCGCCAGCGTCATCGCCGCCTTGCCATCGCCGAAATAACCGACCGCCTGCGGATTCTTGAAGCCAAGAAAGCCGTTCTGGAACGGCTGCAAATCGACGAGCTGCTTGAACAGCTCGCCTGATTTGACGAAGGTGTCGCCGGCAAAGCCGCCATTCTCGCCGCGCAGCGCCGCGTCGAATGCCGGCTTGCCGCCGATCCGCACCGCAAGATGCGTCCAGTAGAAATGCAGCGGCCATTTGTCGGCGCCGCCGACCACGATCGGGGTCACGCCGGCCGCCTTCAACGTCTTCACGGCGCTCAGCAGATCGTCCCAGCTCTTGATCGCCGAGGGATCGACCTTCGCCTTGGCCATCAGCTCCTTGTTGCAGACGAAGCCGACCTGCGACAGCGAGATCGGCAGGCCGTAGACGTGGCCGCTATCGGTGAATGCCGCGAGCGCCGCCGGAGTCACGCTGTCGCTGTAGCCTTTCACCTGCTCGGTGATGTCCTCGAGCACGCCAGCCTCGATCTGCGCCTTCAGGACACCGCCAGCCCAGCTGTAGATGATGTTCGGCCGGTCCTTGGATTGCAGGATGGTCGGCAGCTTGGCCTTGTAGGCCTCGTTCTCGAGGAACTGCATCTCGATCTTGACGCCCGGATGCGACGCCTCATAGGCGCGGGCCACCTCCTCCCAGATCTTCACCTGGGCCGGATTGACCTCGATATGCAGCCATTTCACGGTCGTATCGGCGCTCGCGGCGTTGGCCCAGAGCAGGCATGCGGCAGCGGCGAGTCCCAGCTTCGCGAGCAGTCTCATCACAATCCTCCCAACCGTCTTTTTGTTGCGGTAATCCTGTCCTCATTTTTTGAGGTACGCAACTGAAATTCTGACCGAGCAAACCTCAAACGCGTTCGCATTTGCGAACAGCCTCACGAGCAGACAGAGAGATTGCTAATTGGGCTGAGCAAGAATCGGCGGGCAGCCGCACGCGCCTTTCGCCTGGAAAATGCGGAGCGGACGTCTGCCGCACCGCGAAGGATCTGCTGGAGATCGCCTGACGCTCAGGTGCAGCGCGCCTTGAAATCGGCGGCAACAAGCTTCGCCATCACGTCGTTGAGATGCGCCTGATCGCGCGTCTCGATCACCAGCTCCAGCAAGGTCGCCTTCGCCGGCAGGTCCGAGAACGTTCGCTGATGCGACACCTCGATGATGTTGGCGCCGGCATCGGCGAGCAGGGTCGAGACGGCAGCGAGTTGTCCGGGACGATCGACGATGTCGATCGACAGCTGCGTCAGCCGCCCCTCGCGCGCCAGCTCGCGGGTGAGGACCGAGGCGATCAGCCGGGTGTCGATGTTGCCGCCGCTCAGCACCAGCCCGACATTGCGTCCGGCAAACTGCGCGGGGTGCGCGAGCACGGCAGCGAGACCGGCCGCGCCGGCGCCTTCGACGACCGTCTTCTCGATCGAGATCAGGGTGGCGAGCGCCCGCTCGATCTGCGGTTCGGTGACGAGCAGGATGTCGTCGACGAGATGGCGGATGATCTCGGTCGTGATCCGGCCCGGCGATTTCACCGCTATGCCCTCGGCGAGCGTGTCGCCGCGCATCGGCAGCTGACTGCTGCGGATGGCGTTGTACATCGACGGATAGAGTTCGGCCTGAACGCCGACGATGCGCAAGCCCGGCTTGATCGCGCGCGCCGCGACTGCCATGCCGGAGATCAGCCCGCCCCCGCCGATCGGCACCACGAGCGTATCGAGCTCGGGGACCACCGCGAGCATCTCCAGCGCCACCGTGCCCTGCCCCGCGATGATCAGCGGATCGTCGTAAGGATGGATCATGGTCATGCCGTGCGCCGCGCCGTGCTCCCGGGCGAACGCGCCCGCCTCCTCCAAGGTGGCGCCGGAAATCACGACCTCGGCGCCGTGCCGCTTGGTGTTCTCCACCTTCACCATCGGCGTGCCCACCGGCATCACGATGGTCGCGGGAATCCCGAGACGCCGCGCGTTGTAAGCGACGCCCTGCGCGTGGTTGCCGGCCGACATCGCGATCACGCCGCGTTCGCGCTGCTCGGCGGACAGCGCATTCAGCCGGTTCAGCGCGCCACGCTCCTTGAACGACGACGTGAACTGCAGGTTCTCGAATTTCAGCCAGACGTTGCAGCCGCAGATCTCGCCGAGCGTCCGGCTCTGGTTGCAGGCCGTCGCGAGCACGGCGCCACCGATGGTCTCAGCGGCGGCCCGCACATCGTTGACGGTGACGGGCAGCGCGTTCAGATCAGTGGCGGTCATGGGTCTGCCCATTCCTCAGCGTGCTTCATTGCACAGCGCAGCCGGCAGAACGCCGGCCGTCGCATGATGTTGCCGATCGTGCCGGCGCTTCCGCGACCGGATCGATCCAGATCGATCTCAGCTCCCGAGATCGGGCAGCCCGAGCATCAGCCGCATGTTCTGCACGGCCGCGCCCGACGCGCCCTTGCCGAGATTGTCGAGCCGCGCCACCAGCACCGCCTGGTGATGCTTGTCGCTGGCGAAGACGTAGAGCTCGAGTTCGTTGGTCTCGTTCAGCGCCTCCGGCTCGAGCCGGCCGCTCTTGGCCGCCGCGCCATCGAGCGGCATCACCGAGACGTATTTGCTGCCGGCATAGTGCTTCGCCAGGGCCGCCTGCAGGTCCGAGCCTGACGGCTTACCCGGCAGGGTGTCGAGTTGCAGCGGCACGGAGACCAGCATGCCCTGCCGGTAGTTGCCGACGGAGGGAATGAAGATCGGCCGCCGGGTCAGCCGCGAATAGAGCTGCAGCTCAGGCAGATGCTTGTGCTCGAGGCCGAGACCGTACAGCTCGAAGTTCGGCGCGGTGCCATTCTCAAAGGCCGCGATCATCGTCTTGCCGCCGCCGGAATAGCCGCTCACCGCGTTCACCGTGACGGGATAGTCCTGCGGCAGCAGGCCGGCATCGACCAGCGGCCGCAGCAGCGCGATGCCGCCGGTGGGATAGCAGCCGGGATTGGAGACCTTCCGTGCATTCCCGATCTTGTCGGCCTGGTCGGCGGCCAGTTCGGGGAAGCCATAGGCCCAGTCCGGCGCGACCCGATACGCGGTCGACGCGTCCAGCACCTTCGGCGCGGCATTTCCCATGCCGTCGATCAGCGCCACCGTCTCCTTGGCCGCATCATCCGGCAGGCAGAGGATGACGAGATCGACCTCCGCCAGCAGCGCCCGCTTGGCCGCTGGATCCTTGCGCTTGTCCTCGGCGATCGTCTTCACGACGATGTCCGGCTGGTGCCGGAGCCGCTCGGCGATTCCCAAGCCGGTCGTGCCCGAGCCGCCGTCGACGAACACGGCGCGCGCCGCAGCCCCGGAGGCGGTGTGGGCTTTCGGCAAGTTGCTATCGATCACGGTCATGACACGCTCCTTGAGGGGTGGGTTTCGCCGGCAAAGGCCTGGGGCCGCGCCTGCCGCATGAGAGACGATATCTGTTGCGAGCCGATGTCGGGCCGCTCGCCGAGCCGGGTTGCGACCGCCGCATAGTCGGCTTCGGACTTGTGCTGGTTGAGCTTGAAACTGCCTTCGACCTGGTCGATCGTCATCACGATGCCGATGATCGCCTTGCGCATCGCCTCCAGCCGGCCCGCGCTCATCTTGTCCGAGGTCCACGGCGTTTTCGGCAACAGCCTTTGCTCGAACTTGGCACTGACCGCATCCACCTGCTCTGCGAGCTCCGCCTCCGACAGGATGCGTGCCGGGCCGGTCAGATGCACTGCCTGATAAAGCCAGGTCGGCACCTGATCGGGCGAGACGTACCAGTCGGCCGACACATATGCATCGGCGCCGTTGACGGCGAGCAGCCACGGCGTCGCGCCGTCGGCGAGCTTCGCCAGCGGATTGCCGCGGGCGACGTGGAAGAACGCCTGCGGCGTGCCGTCGTTGAGCGCCCCGAGATGAAACGGCACGGAGGACGCGATCGGCTTGGTGCCGTCCGACGCGCACACAGTGCCGAAGCCGCGCGCGTCTGCAAAGCCGAGGCTCGCGGCGCGATCGGGCTTGAAGGGTGGTGGCGTGTACATCGGAAACTCCTGCTGGACGAAGGAGCCGCCTGATCAATCGCGCTGCAAGGAGAAAGTCTGCCGCGGGATTCGGATCCGGCGGCAGGGGCTGTGATCTAGACGCAGATCATCGCCCGTACCGCGGGGGTACGACGGCGCATTTCGGCGATCATGTTGGTCGCTGCGTTGATCATGGGGGCAGGCCTATAAGGCCGCCGGGTTCCTGCGTCAAGCTCGCAAGTCGGCCCGGCCCCCGGTTTTGGGGCTGGCATCAGACCGCATGCCACAGCCATTCCATGATGCGCCCGATGATGTCGCCGAACAGCAGCAGCACCGCCGACCACACCAGCGCCGACACGAAGTTGGCGATCTGGAACACCATGTAGGGCATCTCGAAAATGCCCGCCGCCAGCGGCACCGATGCGCGCAACGGGCCGAAGAACCGGCCGATGAAGATGCTCGGCACGCCCCAATCGCGCACGAAGGCCTCGCCGCGCGGAAGCATCTCCGGGTAGCGCGACAGTGGCCACATCTGGGCGACACGATCCTTGTAGCGATAGCCGAACCAATAGGAGAGCCAGTCGCCGAGCGCGGCGCCGATGCCCCCGGCCAGCCATATCGGCCAGAAGCTGATCCCGGTGGCGCCGATCAGGGCTCCGATCGCGACCAGGGCGCCCCAGGCAGGAATCAGGAGTGAGACAAAGGCCAGGGACTCGCCAAAGGCAAGCAGCAGGACGATCGGAGCAGCCCAGGCCTGATGGTCGCGCACGAAGTCGGCAACCGCGCGGCCAAAATCTTCCATCTGCTCGACGCCTTTCTGCTCCGGGGCGCTTAAGTGCTTGAAGGCCTTCGCGGTTCCCTGGCGCAGACTGGTACGCCACCGAACCCGCCCACTTCAAGTCACAACAACCGGCTGAACCGCGTGAACAGCGTCGATCCGGCGATCGGAACCGGCCAAGACGTGGCGGGCCGGTGAACGTCGTTGTTTCCCGGGTCATTGTTTTATGCCGGTCCATGGCATAGTCAGGCCCAACGATTCGTTCCATCTTGCGCACACGCAACATCAGATTCCATGGGTAAGCCGTTGAAATCAGCTGCAAAAGCCAAGGCCAAGGGCGTCACGGACCCGTTGGCGGCGTTCGCCGCAAAGGGCAAGGCTCCGGCCAAGCCAACCGCCCGCTCGGCGGGTGCCGAGGGCGATTACACTGCCCGTGACATCGAGGTCCTCGAGGGCCTGGAGCCGGTGCGGCGCCGCCCCGGCATGTATATCGGCGGCACAGACGAAAAGGCGCTGCACCACCTGTTCGCCGAGGTCATCGACAATTCGATGGACGAGGCGCTGGCCGGCCATGCCACCTTCATCGAAGTCGAGCTCGACGCCGAAGGCTTCCTCACCGTGACCGACAACGGCCGCGGCATTCCTATTGATCCCCATCCCAAATTTCCGAAGAAGTCGGCGCTCGAGATCATCATGTGCACCCTGCACGCGGGCGGCAAATTCGACTCCAAGGTCTACGAGACCTCGGGCGGCCTGCACGGCGTCGGCATCTCCGTGGTGAACGCGCTGTCGACCCGGCTCGAGGTCGAGGTTGCCCGCAACCAGAAGCTCTACCGCATGGTGTTCGAGCGAGGCCACCCGAAGGGCAAGCTCGAGGAGGTCGGCAAGGTCGCCAACCGGCGCGGCACACGGGTGCGTTTCCAACCCGACCCAACCATCTTCGGCGCCAAGGCGACGTTCAAGCCACAGCGCCTGTTCAAGATGGCGCGCTCGAAGGCCTATCTGTTCGGTGGCGTCGAGATCCGCTGGAAATGCGATCCGTCGCTGCTCAAGGGCATCGAGGACGTTCAGCCCGAGGCGACCTTCCACTTCCCCGGCGGCCTGAAGGACTATCTGGCCGCCGCGATCCATGCCGACACGCTGGTCCATCCGGATATCTTCGCCGGCAAGTCGGGCCGCACCGGTGGCCATGGCGGCTGCGAATGGGCGGTGGCCTGGACCGCGGACGCCGACGGATTCCTGTCCTCCTATTGCAACACGATTCCGACGCCCGACGGCGGCACGCACGAATCCGGCATCCGCAGCGCGCTGCTGCGTGGCCTGAAGGACCACGCCGAGCGCGTCGGCCAGGGCAAGCGCTCGGCCAACATCACCTCCGAGGACATCATGGCGGGCGCCGCCATCATGCTCTCGGTGTTCGTGCGCGAGCCGGAATTCCAGGGCCAGACCAAGGACCGTCTCGCTACCGCAGAGGCCCAGCGCATCGTCGAGCAGGCCGTCAAGGACCCGTTCGATCACTGGCTGTCCGGCAACCCGGTGCAGGCGAATCGCCTGCTCGACTTCGTCATCGAGCGCGCCGAGGACCGCATCCGCCGCCGCCAGGAAAAGGAGACGGCGCGCAAGACCGCGACCAAGAAGCTGCGCCTGCCTGGCAAGCTCGCCGACTGCACCGACGCCGGCACCGAGGGCTCCGAGCTGTTCATCGTCGAGGGCGATTCGGCCGGCGGCAGCGCCAAGCAGGCGCGCGACCGCAAGAAGCAGGCCGTGCTGCCGCTGCGCGGCAAGATCCTCAACGTGGCCTCGGCCGGCAAGGACAAGCTGACCGCCAACGCCCAGCTCGCCGATCTCGTGATGGCGATCGGCGCCGGCACCGGCACGTCGTATCGCGAAGAGGATCTGCGCTACCAGCGCATCATCATCATGACCGACGCCGACGTCGACGGCGCCCACATCGCCTCGCTGCTGATCACCTTCTTCTACCGGCAGATGCGGCCGCTGATCGACGAAGGGCATCTCTACCTCGCCGTGCCGCCGCTCTACCGGCTCACCCATGGCAGCAAGACGTTCTACGCGCGCGACGATGCCCATCGGGACGAGCTCCTGAAGCGCGAGTTCAATGCCAACGCCAAGGTCGAGATCGGCCGCTTCAAAGGTCTCGGCGAGATGATGCCGGCCCAGCTCAAGGAAACCACCATGGATCCGGCCAAGCGCACCCTGCTGCGCGTGGTTCTGCTGGCCGAGGATCGCGACGGCACCGCCGACTCGGTCGAGCGGCTGATGGGGACCAAGGCAGAGGCCCGCTTCGCCTTCATTTCGGAAAAGGCCGAATTCGCCAGCGACGAGCTGCTCGACGTCTAGCTTTTGACCCGATTTCACGCCTCGATTGCAGGTTCCATTCGCTCGCCTGGGCCTGCTTTTCTCTTTCTGTTTCAGTTGTTTACAGAAAGCTAAGGCGTCCCGCACCGCACTTTCCCCTCCGGTGTGGTCAACCGGCAACAGCTTTTGGGCACCAATCGGCTATAGTTCGGGCACATCTGGCGAGGGAATCGCCGCCGCAACCCGGCACCTGCGACATGACGATCTTGGGGAATTGAATATGAAAAAGCTTTTGCTTGCTGCCACTGCGCTGGTTGCGATCACGGGTGCCGCTTCGGCTGCTGATCTGGCGGCTCGCCCCTATGTGAAGGCTCCGATGATGCCGGTGGCGCCGAGCTGGACCGGCTTCTACATCTTCGGTGGTGCCGGCGGCGGCATCTGGGATGCAGACTCGCACACCAACTTCAACGGCGTGCCGGTGACGATCGATCAGCGCGTCGGCGGCGACGGCTGGTTCGGCACCGTCGGCGCGGGCTATGACTGGCAGGTCAACCCGACCTGGGTCTTCGGTGTGTTCGCTGACGGCCAGTTCGGCAGCCTGCGTGGCACCGTGCAGGATCAGTTCGCTGCCCTGACCGGCCGGATCAAGATGGAAACCGCCTGGGCCGCTGGCGCTCGCGTCGGCTACCTGGTTGCGCCGAACGTGCTGTCCTACGTCAACGCCGGCTACTCCGGTTCGCACTGGTCGGGCACCGGCCTGACCACCCTCACCGGCGCGGCGTCCGGCTTCCACACCGACTCGTTCAACCGCAATGGCTGGTTCGTCGGCGGCGGCGTCGAGAACAACCTGAACATCTTCGGCATCTCGGCGCCGGGCTGGTTCATGAAGACCGAATATCGCGCTGCCTATTACGACCGGAAGGACATCGCGGTCCGTACCGACGTCGGCAACCTCGTGACGACCGACTCCGTCAGCTTCAAGCCGTGGGTGCAGACCATCAGCACCTCGCTGGTCTACCGCTTCAACTGGACCGGCCCGGTCGTCAAGTACTGAGGCGAACGCACTCGGTCTTTCAATAATTCTGCGAAAAGCCCCGGTTGATCCGGGGCTTTTTGTTTTTGGCTCGGATATTGGCGGCTGGAGTCGCTGGTCATCTGCCGCGCCGGCCGCTAGCCTCCTCGTCACAAAACTTCACAAAAAAGACGGCAGCAGCGTTTCCGATGCTGTGACGCGGTCGATGAGGGAGGAAGTAGCCATGCGGAAATTCCTGATGATCGGCGGCCTGCTTCTGCTCGCCATCGGCCTGCTCTGGGTCGGTCAGGGCACCGGGGTGGTGGCATGGCCGCGGACGAGCTTCATGATCAACCAGCTGCAGTGGGCAGGTTACGGCGTCGGCATGGGTGCGCTCGGCCTGGTGATGATCTGGCAGGGCACCTGCTGATCTCTGACAACAACAATGGAGACACTGCATGGCGGGCCGTTTCGACCTGAGGGGCAAGGTTGCGATCGTGACGGGCGGCAACGGCGGAATTGGCCTGGGGATGGCACGCGGGCTTGCCGATGCCGGCGCTGACATCGCCGTGGTCGGCCGCAACGAAGCCAAGTCGAAGGCGGCAGTTGCCGATCTGGCGGCGCGCGGCGTCAACGCCATCGCCGTCACGGCCGACGTCAGCAACAAGGACGACGTCACCGCCATGGTCGCGCGCGTGACCGGCGAGCTCGGTCGCATCGACATCCTCATCAACAATGCCGGCATGAGCATCCGCAAGCCGCCGCACGTGCTCGAGCTGGAAGAGTGGCAGGAGGTGATCGACACCAATCTCACCAGCGCCTTCCTGTGCTCGAAGGCCGCCTACCCGGCCCTCAAGGCGAACGGCGGCGGCAAGATCATCAACATCGGCTCGATGCTGTCGATCTTCGGCGCCAGCTTCGCACCGGCCTATGCAGCCAGCAAAGGCGGAATCGTGCAGTATACGCGCGCCTGTGCCTGCGCCTGGGCGCCCGACAACATCCAGGTCAACGCGATATTGCCGGGCTGGATCGACACCGACCTGACGCGCGCGGCGCGCAGCCAGATCGACGGCCTGCACGACCGCGTGCTGGCGCGCACGCCCGCGGCACGCTGGGGCGACATCGACGACTTCGCCGGCATCGCCACGTTTCTGAGCTCATCGGCCTCGGACTTCGTCACCGGCACAGCCATTCCCGTCGACGGTGGCTATTCGATCATGGCGTAGCCGAGGCCTCAGCGTCGAAAGCTCTTGATCTCGGAGACGCTGCCGTCGCGATAGGTCAACTCCACCGAGACGAACTTCGTCGCCGGCGGCAATTTCAAATAGGGCGTGGAGTTGGATGGAATCGCAATGGGATCGCGCATGTCGCAGCCGGGCATGTTCAGGACCTTGTCCGGCACGGCCGTGTCGATACCGATGCGGACCTCGCGGATCGCGCAGCGATACGACATCAGGTGCGTGTAGTAGACCAGGAGACCGTTGAACTCGCGGAACGACAACCAGCTCGTCGCCGTCATGTCGAGGATCTTGCGCTGGTCACGCACCAGCGCGGCCTCCGGCTCGAAGCGGATCGGGAACGGTCCCTGCATCTCGCCGGATGCATCGACATAGCGGACCTGGATGGTGCCCGCGGGCGCATCCGCCGACAGCTGGATCGAGGGATTGGGCATGCGCTTGCGCGTGCGCGGATCGAGCACGTCCATGAAGCCGGTCTCGCGAAAGTCCCCTGCCTCACCCATGCGCCAGGAAATACCGAGCGTCGGATCGGCGATCGAGAACGTGACGGTCCAGCCGCCATTGTGGCGCGAGAACATCGCAATCGGTGCGTTCAGGCTCTCGTTCGCCGGCGGAATGCGCGGCGCCGAGACGGGAGGCAGCGCCGCGAGCTTCGGCTGCGGCTCGGCCGGCTTGTCGGCTGCAGCCGGTCCCTTCGCCATGCCGTTGAGAAACACATCGTCGACCATCTGGTCGAAATAGACCGGAATCTGCTTGTGCCGCACGGTATCGGCGAGCTCGCTGACCAGACGGCGGGTGCGCTGTGCGACCTGCACCAGATTGACGCCGGGCTGCGTGAGCTCCTTGGCGAAGGTGCGCGTGAACACCGAGTTCGGATTGGCGTCATCGTTGGAGAGCCGATCGAGCGCGGTCTGGCGCGGACCGGCTGAAAACACCGAGAACACGCCTTCGGGCAACTGCGTCATCGGCGCCAGGCCACCCCCGCCCGCCACCGCGCGGGTGCCCGAGCGCTCGAACGGATTGTTGCGGCAGGCGTCGAACACCAGGATCGAGGTGCGCGCCTTCTTGTTCTGCAGCCGCTCGATGACGCGGTCCGCGAGGATCGAGGCGTCGCGCACCAGCTCCTCCTGCCCTTCGGTCGCCGCCGGCACGTCGGTCGGCAGCAGGAAGTTCTGACCGGCAATCTCGAAGCCGTGGCCGGCATAGAAGAAGAATGCCGTGTCGCCCGGCTCGACGGCATTGTCGAACGCCAGCAGTGTCTGGCTGAACTGCTGGCGACTGAGATTCTCCGCGACCATGACATCGAAGCCGAGCTGTTTCAGCGTGTCGCCCATCGTGCGCGCGTCGTTGACGGCCTTCTGCAGCTTCGGAACATAGCGGTAGTCGTTGTTGCCGATCACGAGCGCAACGCGCTTCTCGGCATGCGCGGCGGCCGACGCCAGAACCACCGCCAGCATCGCCAGCCCGCACGCCAGCCACGTCCGCATCGATCTCATCGTCCGTCCCTGCCCTCATTGCGTGGGCTGCCGCCATCGATAGTCATCGATAGTCGGCGGCACGCCGCCACCGGTTCATCCCCGAGGCGCCCGCGGGCCGCTCCAACTCCCTGCCGAACACACGCCGCAATTCCGTCGACAATTCGACCAGAGCGCTTTCCGCCAGCCGGCCGGCCAGAGCTTCTGGAGCAGCCGAATACGACAGCTCGACGACAGGTTGCCCGCAAATAATGCAAAAACATTAAGCTTTTTCGGTACTTCGTTCCCCTCTTCCATTGACTTTGCAGGATTCGCCCCTATCTTCTGCAGCAGCGCGGCCGGATCGCATCCGATTCCTGAGAGATTGACCGCGGGTCGGCGTTAGTCAGAAAACCCCCAGCTTCCTTAGAGCATGCCGTTTCGGGGTTGAGCGCGACCACAGCCTTTTACCCCTCGATTCCTAACGGCGGCGTCGAACAGAGGCCCCGTGCCTATCGGCGCGTGACATAGAGGCTCGATGTCTTTTTCCAATCTCGGCTTGTCCGACAAGGTGTTGGCTGCAGTTGCGGCCACCGGTTACACCACCCCCACGCCCATTCAGGAACAAGCGATTCCTCATGTCCTGGCGCGCCGCGACGTGCTCGGCATCGCCCAGACCGGCACCGGCAAGACCGCCGCGTTCGTCCTGCCGATGCTCACGATCCTCGAGAAGGGCCGCGCCCGCGCACGAATGCCGCGCACCCTGATCCTGGAGCCGACCCGCGAGCTGGCCGCCCAGGTCAAGGAGAATTTCGATCGCTATGGCGCCGGGCAGAAGCTCAATGTCGCGCTCCTCATCGGTGGCGTCTCCTTCGGCGACCAGGACACCAAGCTGACCCGCGGGGTCGACGTCCTCATCGCCACGCCGGGCCGCCTGCTCGACCATACCGAGCGCGGCGGATTGCTGCTCACCGGGGTCGAGCTCCTGGTCATCGACGAAGCCGATCGCATGCTCGACATGGGCTTCATCCCGGACATCGAGCGCATCTGCAAGCTCGTCCCCTTCACCCGCCAGACGCTGTTCTTCACAGCAACCATGCCGCCGGAGATCCGGCGCATCACCGAAGCCTTCCTGCACAACCCGCAGAAGGTCGAGGTTTCCAAGCCCGCCACCACCGCCGTCACCGTGACGCAGTTGCAGGTCCCATCCGGACGCGAGGCGCATCAGAAGCGCGAGGTGCTGCGCAGGCTGTTGCGGGACGCCAAGGATCTGAAGAACGCAATCATCTTCTGCAACCGCAAGCGCGACGTTGCCATCGTTCACAAGTCGCTGCAGAAGCATGGCTTCAGCGTCGGCGCCCTGCACGGCGACATGGACCAGTCGGCCCGCACGGCCGCGCTCGATCAATTCCGCAAGGGCGAACTGCCCTTGCTCGTCGCCTCCGACGTCGCCGCACGCGGCCTCGACATTCCGGAAGTCAGCCACGTCTTCAATTTCGACGTGCCGCATCATTCCGACGACTACGTTCACCGCATCGGCCGCACCGGCCGTGCCGGACGGACCGGCACCGCAATCTCGATCGTGGCCCCGGCCGACCAGAAGTCGATGGTTGCCATCGAGAAGCTGATCGGACAGGGCATTCCGACGATCGAGGGCGACTACGAGGTGCAGGAATCCTCGGGCGACGAGGACACGCGTGAGCGCCGTCCGCGTGACGCCGCGCGTCGCGGCAGCCGCGGCAAGGCGCGGGAGCGCGATGCGGCCCCTCGCGAGCGTGATGCAGCCCCGCGCGAGCGTGAGCCGCGGGCGGCAGCGCCGCGCGCCGCACAGGCAAATTCTCCTCGGCCTGCCGCGCCGAGCGCTCGCAAGGAACAGCCTCGTAACGAACAGCCTCGCAATGAAGCGCGGCGGCCGCGGCGCGACCTCGACAACGAGCCCGCTGATCACTCACATCTGCCGGCGTTCCTGCTTCGCCCGGTGAGGGCACCGCTTCCCTGAGCAAGCAAGATTCCGGGCTGTTCCAAAGGCGGTCGCCCGGAACGTCGCGTCAGCAAAAAGATCAGCTGCCGCTTCCGTCAGACATGAGACCTAAGTCGACGACAGCGCTGAGCTATCAGCGAGGCGCACACCCGAGCGAACAGCTCCAGCCCGCTTCAGCAAGTTCCCAGAAGCGTCCTATGTAGCTTATTGAACATACGAGGTGACGTTCCCGTATGCGTGGCTTGGGCGTATCCGGGACTCTACGGCCGTATTTACCCCTGGTTCACAAACGTCCTTTAGCTTGGCCGGCATTGTTTATTTCATTGCTGTGACGACGGCGACGCGGGCGGTTGGGGAGAACCTGTGGTGGTCAATGCGCTTGACGAACACGAACGCACGATAGGCTTCGCCGAAGTCGCGCTCAGCCAGATCAGAACGCTTCGCCATTCGGCCAATCCGCGCAATTACGAGGTCTGGTACGTCTACGCGACGGGCTACAACGCACCGCTGAACGAGATCATCAACGAGACGCTGTCGCGCAACGGCAAGCTGTCGCAGTCCGATCTCGATCAGCTCTACGACTCCTACCTCGCGCAGCTCAAGACGTCGGATCGCATCGACAAGGTCGGCGCGCGCGTCGTCGGCGAGATCGACGACCTGGTGAACATGCTCACCGATGCTCTCGGCAGAACGGCGAGCTACGATGCGAGCCTCGCGGGCGCCGATCAGCGGCTCGCGTCGGCGACCAGCCGCGAGCAATTGGTGGACATCATCGAGGCGCTCACCGATTCGACCAGGCAGATGCGCGAGACCAACCGGATCCTCGAAGAGCGGTTGACGCTGTCGAAGGATGAGATCAGCGGGCTGCAGCATAGCCTGGAGGTGATCCGGGCCGAGAGCCTGACCGATCCGCTCACCGGCCTCGGCAATCGCAAATATTTCGACCGGATGATCGAAACGACGGTGCAATCGGGGCTAGCGACCCAACAGCCGCTATCGCTGCTGATGTTCGACATCGACCATTTCAAGTCCTTCAACGATTCCTACGGACATCTCACCGGAGACCAGGTGCTGCGCCTGGTCGGAATGACCCTGAAGCACGCCATCAAGGGGCAGGACATCGCGGCGCGCTACGGCGGCGAGGAATTCGCCGTCGTGCTGCCGAACACCTCGCTGCAGCACGCGCTGACAGTCGCCGATCACATCCGCCGCGCCGTGACGGCGAAGGAGCTGAAGAAGAAGTCGACCGGGGAGATCCTGGGACGTGTGACGATCTCGGTCGGCGTGTCGCTGCTGCGGGCCGGCGACGATACCGATACGCTGATCGAACGCGCCGACGCCTGCCTCTATGCCGCCAAACGCAACGGGCGCAACAAGGTGGTGTGCGAGAACGATCCCGAATACGCGACGACGACGCGAGGTCGGGTGGCCTGACTGCGACGGTGCCGGCGTTGCCCCGGCAGCAGCATCAACGCGTCCGCGATGATGGCGTGCGAGATTTCTGTCGGCCCGACGCTGCTGCCGCACTGCGCGTCTTGCGACCTGCCGCGGGCGCTTTGCGGATCGTCTTGGCGACCTTCCGCGTCTTGGCCGGCTTGGCCGTTTTCGCCGCTGGCTTGGTCGCACCGGGCTGCCCCCCACCACGTGCCGGACCCTGCTCGCGCCCGCGGCGAGATGCCGCCCGCTTCCTGGTCTGCTTGCTCAGGGCCGCTCTTTGCGCCGCTGCAAACGCATCTCTGGCCCATATCGCGAACTCGTCGGAGTCGTCGAACAGATGCGCCGGCACTTGCCAATACGAGCGCACCGTCATGGTCCGCGCGCGGGTCTCGTAGGAGAACGGCTTGGATCCGGCCTCCTCGAACCTGGCAAAGCTGGTTTCATCAGCACGGAGATAGAGGCCGCTGCGCAGCGCAAGCGCGAAGTTGATGCCGTCGGCGGAGATGCCGAAGCCGGAGAACATCCGCCGGATTGTGACCGGACCGAAACCGGCGAACAGATCGATCAGGAATTCGCGGTCCATCGCACCAGCTCTCGCCAACGCCCCAGTTGCTCGCCTGGAGTTTTCGGTCGAGAGGGTGGCGCGTGTCAATGTCCGGAACGCGACAGCTCCGGTGCCGCCCTGGCTGAAAGCGGACGATCAGACCTCGGCCGGTTTGAGCTGAACCGACTCGCCGCAGCCGCAGGCGCTGATCTGGTTCGGATTGTTGAACACGAACTGCGCCTGCATCTTGTCGGCCTGATAGTCCATCTCGGTGCCGAGCAGGAACAGCACGGCCTTGGGATCGACCAGGATCTTGACGCCCTTGTCCTCGACGACCTCGTCGGTCGGCCGGATATCATGGGCATATTCGACCGTGTAGGACTGACCGGCGCAGCCGCCATTCTTGACACCGACACGCAATCCGATGATCTCGGACTCGGCGCGATCAGTGAGCTCACGGATGCGCCTGGCCGCCGCATCGGTGAGCCGCATCACCTGCGGACGGGGCCGCGGCTTGGGCTTGGCAACAGGCGCTGTCGAATTCGTCGTGCTGGTCATGGCGTCATCCCGGCGGGGTATGTGATCCGCCCTTACTATTCAAACTTCGTGCCCGCTCGTCTCACCACATGTTCAGGACGAGCCGGGCCTCGTCGCTCATCCGGTCCGGCGTCCATTGCGGCTCCCAGACGATGCTCACATTGACCACGCCGACGCCCGGAACGCTGGCGATCGCGTTTTCAACCATGGTCGGCAACTCGCCGGCCGCCGGGCAGTTCGGCGTCGTCAGCGTCATCAGGACGTCGACGCTGCGATCGTCCTTGATGTCGACCTTGTAGATCAGGCCGAGTTCGTAGATGTCGGCCGGGATCTCCGGATCGAACACCGTCTTCAGCGCCGCGATGATCTCGGTGGAGAGCCGCTCGGTCTCCTCCGGCGGCAGCGCCGAATGGGTTTCGACAGTCTGAGTTTTGACGTCGGCCGTGTCGGTCATGCAAACAATTCCCGCGCCTTGATCAATGCCTGTGCAAGCTGATCGACCTCTTCCCTCGTATTGTACATGCCAAACGAGGCCCTGCAGGTCGCCGTGACGTTGAATCTCTCCAAAAGCGGCATCACGCAGTGCGTGCCCGCGCGCACCGCGACGCCCTGGCGATCGATCACGGTCGCGATGTCGTGCGCGTGCGCGCCCTTCATCTCGAACGAGATGACCGGGCCCTTGCCCTTGGCGGTGCCGATCAGCCGCAGCGAATTGATCTCGCGCAGCCGATCCTGGGCATAGGTGAGCAGGTCGTGCTCGTGCGCGGCGATGCGCTCCTTGCCGACCGAATTGACGTAATCGATCGCCGCGCCCAGCCCGACCGCCTCGACGATCATCGGGGTGCCGGCCTCGAATTTGTGCGGCGGATCGCCATAAGTGACCCAGTCGCGCGCGACCTCGCGGATCATCTCACCGCCGCCATTGTAGGGGCGCATGGCAACGAGGTGGTCATACTTGGCGTAGAGCACGCCGATGCCGGTCGGCCCGTACAGCTTGTGGCCGGTGAAGACATAGAAGTCGCAATCGATGTCCTGGACATCGATTGCGAGGTGCACGGCGGCCTGGCTGCCGTCGACCAGCACAGGGATGCCGCGCGCATGCGCTGATCGCACGACCTCCTTCACCGGAACCAGCGTGCCCAGCATGTTCGACATCTGCGTGATCGCGACCAGCTTGGTCCTGTCCGTCAGCAGCTTCTCGAACTCGTCGATCAGGAAGTTGCCGTCATCGTCGACCGGAGCCCACTTGATCACGGCGCCCTGGCGCTCGCGCAAGAAGTGCCACGGCACGATGTTGGAATGGTGCTCCATGATCGAGAGCACGATCTCGTCGCCTTCACCGATGTTCGGTCCGCCCCAGGAGGATGCGACGAGGTTGATCGCCTCGGTCGCGTTGCGGGTGAAGATGATCTCTTCACTGCGCCGCGCGTTGAGGAAGCGCGTGACACGCTCGCGGCCGCCCTCATAAGCTTCGGTCGCGGCATTGGCGAGATAATGCAGGCCGCGATGCACGTTGGCGTATTCGCTGGTGTAGGCCTGCGTCATGCGGTCGAGCACGGCGCGCGGCTTCTGCGCCGACGCCGCATTGTCGAGATAGACGAGCGGCTTGCCGTAGACCTGCAGCGCCAACGCCGGAAAATCTTCGCGGATGCGGGCGACGTCGTAGGAGCCGTTTGAGACAGCGGGATGCGTGCTCATGCGCGCGCCTCCATCCAGTCCTGGGCGGCGGCGATGACGCGCTCGCGCAGGCCATCATCCTCGATCGCCTCGATCGCCTCACCGACGAAGGCCTGGATCAGTAGCGCCTGCGCCTGCTTCTCGGGCAGGCCGCGGGCGCGCAGATAGAACAGCAGGCTTTCGTCGAGCGCGCCGGCAGTGGCGCCGTGGCCGCAGGAGACGTCGTCGGCGAAGATCTCGAGCTCCGGCTTGCTGTCGGCCTCGGCCTCGTCGGACAGCAGCAGCGCCCGCGTCATCATCTTGCCGTCGGTCTGCTGCGCGTGGGGGCGGACGATGATGCGGCCCTGGAACACGGAATGAGCGCGATCGTCGAGCACCGCGCGGAAGTTTTCGCGGCTGGTGCAGCCCGGCACCGCGTGGTCGACGACGAGCGTCAGGTCGCCATGCTGCTTGTCACGCAGCAGGTTGACGCCGTTGACGATCAGCTCGCTGCCTTCGCCCTTGAAAGTAATGAAGCCCTGCAGACGACTGACGGCGCCGCCTGTCGTCATATTGAAGAGATTGAGTTTCGACCGCGCACCGACCTGGTACTTGGCTGAAGTGATGTTAACGGCGTCCCCGGCATCGCGCATCAGGCGAATGGTGGACAGCGCAGCGTCATCACCGAGGGAGACGACCACGGCGTCATTGGCCTGATAGCCTGAGGCACCATCGGCGGCGATCGCGCTTTCGATCAAGGTGGCCTGCGCGCCGTTCCCCACCGAAAGATGTGAGCGACTGGCACGCGATGCTTGCGATGCTGTCGCGATGTGAATGATCTGCAACGGATGCGAGAGTTTTGCACCGTCCGCCACGGAGATCAGGACTCCGTCGGTCGCAAGCGCCCCGTTCAACAGGACCATCGCATCGTTGACAGTCGTCTCCAGCAGCCGCTCGCTGCCGACGCTCTGCAACGCTTCGCGAAGCGCGTGAACCTTGACACCATCCTCGGAGGCCGAAATATCCGAGAGCTCCGCCACGAACACGCCGTCGACCAGCACCAGCTTCCGAGCACCCTCGACGGCAACAGAAGCCAGCACGGCTTTTGCCCGCGCCAGCGCCGCCGCGTCCGGCGCGCCTGCCAGCGGCAGCATCTCGCGCATCAGCGCACGCAGGTCGGTGTACTTCCATTCCTCGATACGACGGTGCGGCAGGCCGGTGCGCTCGAAAGCCGAGAAGGCTTCGCGCCGGATATCGGCCACCTTGCCGGTGCCGGGCAGACGGCCCCAAGCGGCAGAGAGCAAGCTGCTCGCCGCCGGACCGCTGTCGTTCTTGACCAAAGCTACGTTCATCACAGATCCATTCACGCAGCGATCAGGCTGCGTCTTCGAACTGGGCGTAACCGGACGCCTCGAGCTCCAGCGCGAGCTCCTTGCCGCCGCTCTTCACGACGCGGCCCTTCGACATCACGTGAACGACGTCGGGCACGATGTAGTTCAACAGTCGCTGATAGTGAGTGATCACGATCATCGAGCGTTCCGGCGAGCGCAGCGCGTTGACGCCGTCGGCGGCAATGCGCAGCGCATCGATGTCGAGACCGGAATCCATCTCGTCGAGGATGCACAGCGACGGCTGGAACAGCGCCATCTGCAGCACCTCGTTGCGCTTCTTCTCGCCGCCGGAAAAGCCGACATTGACGCCGCGCTTGAGCATGTCCTGCGGAATGCTGAGCGATTTCGAGATCTCGCGCACCTTCCTGAGGAAATCCGGCGTCGAATACTCCTCCTCGCCGCGCGCCTTGCGCTGCGCGTTGAGCGCGGTGCGCAGGAACGTCATGGTCGCGACGCCTGGAATCTCGACCGGATACTGGAACGCCAGGAACACGCCCTTGGCGGCGCGCTCGTCCGGCGCCATCGCCAGGAGATCCTCGCCCTTGAACAGGATCTCACCGCCGGTGACCTCATAGCCCGGCTTACCGGCGATGACATGGGAGAGCGTCGACTTGCCGGAGCCGTTCGGCCCCATGATGGCGTGCACCTTGCCGGCGTCGATCGAAAGCGTCAGGCCGTGGAGAATCTCGCGCTCCTCGACACGGACCTGCAGGTTGTTGATTTCGAGTAGTGCCATAATCTGTTTCCGCTCAACGCTTGCCCTGGAGCAACCGATCGATCGGGTCCGAGGGCGGATGATGTTGATGTCAGCAAGAGCGGGCCGCGCCGCGGACCCGCTCCCATGTGGTCTTAGCCGACCGATCCTTCGAGGCTGATCGAGATCAGCTTCTGCGCCTCGACCGCGAACTCCATCGGCAGCTGCTGCAGCACGTCCTTGACGAAGCCGTTGACGACGAGGCCGACCGCCTCCTCCTGCGAAAGGCCGCGCTGGACGCAGTAGAACAGCACGTCCTCGGAGATCTTGGACGTGGTCGCCTCGTGCTCGAAAGTGGCCGAGGAATTCTTGGCCTCGATATAGGGCACGGTGTGCGCGCCGCACTTGTCGCCGATCAGCAGCGAATCGCAGGCGGTGAAGTTGCGCGCACCGGACGCCTTGCGATGCGCTGTCACCAGGCCGCGATAGGTGTTCTGCGAGCGGCCTGCGGCGATGCCCTTGGAGATGATCCGGCTGGTCGTGTTCTTGCCGAGATGGATCATCTTGGTGCCGCTATCGACCTGCTGATAGCCGTTCGAGATCGCGATCGAATAGAATTCACCACGGGAATTGTCGCCGCGCAGGATGCAGCTCGGATATTTCCAGGTGATCGCCGATCCCGTCTCGACCTGGGTCCACGAGATCTTGGAATTGTTTCCACGGCAGTCGCCACGCTTGGTGACGAAATTGTAGATTCCGCCGACACCTTCCGAATTGCCCGGATACCAGTTCTGCACCGTCGAGTACTTGATCTCGGCGTCATCGTGCGCGATCAGCTCGACCACGGCCGCATGCAGCTGGTTCTCGTCGCGCTGCGGCGCGGTGCAGCCCTCGAGATAGGAAACGTAGGCGCCCTTGTCGGCGATGATCAGCGTGCGCTCGAACTGGCCGGTATTGCGCTCGTTGATGCGGAAGTAGGTCGACAGCTCCATCGGGCAGCGCACGCCCGGCGGCACGTAGACGAACGAGCCGTCGGAGAACACCGCCGAATTCAGCGTTGCATAGAAATTGTCCGAGGTCGGCACCACGCTGCCGAGATATTTCTGTACGAGCTCAGGATGCTCGCGGATGGCTTCCGAGATCGGCATGAAGATCACGCCGGCCTTCCTCAGCTCCTCCTTGAACGTGGTCGCGACCGACACCGAATCGAACACGGCATCGACCGCGATCTTGCGCGTCTCGGGGCTGCCGGCGCCGGGCACCGGCTCGACGCCTTCGAGGATCGCAACCTCGCGCAGGGGAATGCCGAGCTTCTCATAGGTCTTCAGGATCTCAGGATCGATCTCGTCGATCGAGGAGAGCTGCTTCTTCGGCTTCGGCGCCGAGTAGTAGTAGAGATCTTGGAAATCGATCTTGGGATAGTCGACGCGCGCCCAGGTCGGCTCGGTCATGGTCAGCCAGCGGCGATAGGCCTCGAGGCGCCATTCGAGCATCCAGGCGGGCTCGTTCTTCTTGCCCGAGATGAAGCGGACGGTGTCTTCGGAAAGGCCCTTCGGAGCCTTCTCGGATTCGATGACGGTCTCGAACCCATAGCGATATTGGTCGACGTCGATCCGCCTGACGCGGTCGACCGTCTCTTGTACGGCTGGCATTCCATCCTCCGCTCGCGGTTTCAAGGACCGCGGTGGACACATTCTGGAACCGTCTTACGACGTTTCGTCGACGAAATCACGCCCTTAGAATCGCTCAAGCACGGTTTCGTCGCCTCCTTTAAGTAGGGTCAATGACAGCTTTCGCCAAGCCTGGACGCAACGATCGACCTCCGCCTCCGTGGTGGACCAGCCCAGACTGAGGCGCACCGCTCCCTGGGCCGCTGCGGAACTGGCGCCCATCGCTTCGAGCACATGGGACGGCTGGACCTTGCCGGACGAGCACGCCGAGCCGGAAGACACCGCGATCCCTTCGAGATCGAAGCCGATCACGGCCGTCTCGGCCTTGAGCCCCGGTGCGGTGAACAGCGTCGTGTTCGGAAGCCGCGCCGTTTCGGACGAAAATACCGTCACGCCAGCGGTCTGACGAAGGCCTGCTTCCAGCCGGTCGCGCAGCGCCGTGATCCGGGTCAGGTCCACCTCGCGCGAAGCCAGGGCAGCGCCGGCCGCAGCGCCAAATCCGGCAATTCCGGCCACGTTTTCGGTTCCAGCCCGGCGACCGCGCTCCTGGCCGCCGCCGCGGAGAACCGGAATCGGCTCCTCCACGCCGGCGCCCAGGACCAGCGCGCCGACCCCCTTGGGTCCGCCGATCTTGTGCGCAGAGATGGTCACAAGGTCCGCGCCCATCTGCTTGATATCGAGGGGTATTTTCCCGAATGCCTGAATCGAATCGACGTGCAGCACGCCGCCCGCCTGGTGCACCATCTCGGCGACTTTCGAAACCGGTTGAAGCACCCCGGTCTCGTTGTTGGCGGCCATGACGGACACCAGCGCCGGCGGCCCGCCGGCGAGCAGGGCTTCCAGGCGGCCGAGATCGACCACGCCGGAGGAGTCGACCGGGATCGTCTGCACTACTGATGGCGCGAACCGGCCGCCGGCCAGCACCGAGGCATGCTCGACCGCAGACACCAGCAGCCGCTCGACCGGGCCGGCCGGCGCGCGCAGGCCTGGGCTCAAGGCGAGCACATTGGCCTCGGTTCCGCCGGAAGTGAACACCACGCGGCGCGCGACGGTGCCGAGCCCCCGGGCGATCACCTCGCGGGCCTCCTCCGTCAGCCGCCGCGCCTTGCGGCCTTCGGCGTGAACCGACGAGGGATTGCCGACCAGATCCATGGCGGCGAGAATCGCCGCGCGCGCTTGCGGTCGCAGCGGGGTCGTCGCATTCCAGTCGAGATAGATCCTGTCCGCCATGGCTCGTTCTTATCAACTCGGGCCACGAACGACCATCGCTCGCCCGCGCCATGATGATGCGCGACGGCCAGCGTGATATCGTCGGGCGCGAGATTGAGATAGCGGGTCCGGTGCCATGAACAAGCTTGTCGGCTCGATGCTGCGTCCGAATGATCGTACCTTCTACGCGATCATGGCCGGGCTCTCGCTCGGCATCGGCGTCGTCAACGCCCTTTCCGCCGCCCACGATGCCGTCAGGCGGGGCGCGGCCTATGATCTGGAAAAGCAGTTGCTGTGGGAAATGACGAGCATTGTCGTCATCATCCTGCTGGCGCCGCTGCTGGTCGCCACCGTTCGTTCCATCCGGCTGGGCCCGGCCGCCATGGCACGTCATATCGCGCTCGCCGTTGCCGCCGTCGTCGCGTTCTCTGCGCTTCACATGATCGGCATGGTGACGCTGCGCAAGCTGCTGATGTGGACCGCGGGCAGCGCGTACGACTTCCAGCTCTCGCTGGCCACAATCGTGTACGAGTTCCGCAAGGACGTCATGACGGCGCTCCTCATCGGTGGCACGCTCTGGCTGTACGACGGCTATCGCGCGAGCGCTGTCCGAGAGCCGACACGGCGATCCGAGCCTCCTGCCCCTGCCACGCTCTGGCTGCGCGACGGCCCGAGCCGCATCCGCATCTCGCCGGCCGACATCCTGTGGGTGGCCGCGGCCGGCAACTACGTTGAATATGCCATGGCCGACGGCAGGCGGCATCTGATCCGCGGCACCTTGTCGGCCGCCGAGGTCGAGCTCGCCCGCTTCGCGCTCGTCCGCATCCACCGCGGCCGGCTGGTCAACATGGCCCGGGTCGCCGCGCTTTCGGTCCTGCCAACGGGCGATTTCGGCCTGACCTTCGACAGCGGACAATCCGTGCAGGGCAGCCGCCGCTATCGCAGCGCCGTTTCGCAGCTGGAGCAGACGGCGTCGCAGCGCTGAACGGCCGGGCTGCAGACGAAAACGCCAGTATTTTCATCGAATTGCAGGCGCATTCGGATCACGTTCCGCGGCCACTTCGCCCCGCCGCGGTATCGGCGGCCCGGTCTGCATCCCTGCCGCAGCCGCCTTGCCGGGCGTTGAAAATCCTTGCTTTTTGCCCCGCGCTCCATGCTAGAAGGCCAACTTCCAGTCACGCCAGCGCTGCTCCGTCCAAGCGAACGGATGGCGCTCGATCACCACTTGTCCTGCGGAACTCGTCGGCGAGGCGCCAGATGAAGCATGGACGAAGTCGGTCGACGCTCTGCCAAGGATTCTCTGATGCCTGAAGTCATCTTCAACGGTCCGGCCGGCCGCCTCGAAGGCCGTTACCATCCGGCGAAGCAGAAGAACGCGCCGATCGCGATGATCCTGCATCCGCATCCGCAGTTCCACGGCACGATGAACCATCAGATCGTGTACCAGTGCTACTATGCCTTCGCGCATCGCGGATTCTCGGTGCTGCGCTTCAATTTCCGCGGCGTCGGCCGCAGCCAGGGCTCGTTCGACCACGGCACCGGCGAGCTGTCGGATGCGGCGTCCGCGCTCGATTGGGCGCAGACCATCAACCCCGAGGCACGCGCCTGCTGGGTCGCCGGCTTCTCGTTCGGCGCCTGGATCGGCATGCAGCTTTTGATGCGCCGCCCGGAGGTCGAGGGCTTCATCTCGATCGCGCCGCCCGCCAACCTCTACGACTTCTCGTTCCTGGCGCCCTGCCCGTCCTCGGGCCTAATCGTGCACGGCGAGCGCGATGCGGTGGTGCCGCCCAAGGACGTCAACACGCTGGTCGAGAAGCTGAAGACGCAGAAGGGCATCGTGATCGACCAGCAGGTCATCCCCGGCGCCAACCACTTCTTCGACGGCAAGCTCGAGCCGCTGATGGAAACCATTACCGCCTATCTCGACATGCGCCTCGCCAATGTGAGGTGAGGTCGCGCGCGTTACCGGATGTTCGAACGGACGTGCCTTAAGGCACTGCTGTCATCACCCGCTAAAGCGGGTGATCCAGTACGCCGCGGCTTCTCGGCTGATCATCAGCGTCTCGGAATACTGGATCGCCCGGTCAAGCCGGGCGATGACACTGTGAGTGGCGTGAGAGCTCGGTACGACAACAACGTCCCTAGGCCGCCTGCTTCAACAGATACGCATCGTGCCGCGCGAGGAACGCGCGCAGCAGCTGCGGATAGTCGGCGCTGACCGCCGTCCTCACGCTCGGCCGCTGCGCGAGTTGATCGCGCCACGCCCGAACTTTCGGCGTGGACGCAAAGATGCCGAGATCACCGTACGCATCGAACACATCGAAGTAGCGGAAGATCGGCGCGAACACGGCGTCGACCAGGCTGAAACGCGCGCCGGCAAAATACGGCCCCTCGCCCAGCGCATCCTCGACGCGAGCAAACTTCGTCGTCAACGCCTCGCGCTTGGCCGCGAACAATGCGGCATCCTGCGTCGTCTCCAGGCCCCAGAGATCGCCGAGGATCGCAGAGCCGAACTCCATCCAGGCCCGATGCTGCGCGCGGACCAGCGCGTCCTCGGGATGCAGCCTCACAGCCGGCTGCGTCTCCTCGATGTACTCGCAGATCACGTTGCTCTCGAACAGCGCCACCTCGCCCTGGCCTAAAGGCACCACCAGCACCGGCACCTTGCCGAGCGGCGAGATCTTCAGGAACCAGTCGGGCTTGTTGGCGAGATCGATGTCGATCCGCTCGAATGCGACGCCCTTCTCGGTGAGCGCAATGACGGCGCGTTGCACATAGGGGCAGAGCTTGTGGCTGATCAGCTTCAGGACAGGCGCCATGACATCCTCGGCAGTTTGATGCAGATGCATCAAACTAGATGCATACGCATCGGACTGTCAAGATTCATGCAATTGCATGAATCAAGGGCGCGCAATCACCCCGCCGGTCATCGGAAACGGCACGCCTGTGGTAGTGGGATAGCTCAGCGGCAGGCCCTTCATGCCGCGTACCGCCAGGAAGCCAAACGCCTGGGCCTCGATGGCGTCCGCCGACCAGCCCTGCGCATCGGCCGATTCGACGCTCGCCGGCGCGACACGCTCGCGCAGCATCCGCATCATGGTATGGTTGCGGGCGCCGCCGCCGCAGACGATCCAGCTCGCCGGCGGCTTCGGCAGCAGCGGGATGATGCGGGCAATCGCTGCGGCCGTGAACGCCGTCAGGGTTGCGGCCCCGTCCGCCGGCTTCACATCGCCCAGCTTCAGCGCGGCAAAATCGTTGCGGTCGAGAGATTTCGGCGGCGGCAGCGCGAAAAAGGGCATTTCCAGCGCGCTGGTGATCCAGGCCTCGTCCGGGTTGCCCTGCTCCGCCACGCGGCCATCCTGATCGAATGCCTGTCCCGTGGTCCGATGCATGAAGTCGTCGAGCAGCGCATTCCCGGGACCGGTGTCGCAGGCGATCAGCACGTCGTCGCCGTCGATATAGGTGATGTTGGAGACGCCGCCGATATTGACGACGGCGATCGGCCCCGCGCGCGACAGCGATTGCGCCAGGGCACGGTGATAGACCGGCACGAACGGCGCGCCCTGCCCGCCGAAATCGACGTCAGCAGCGCGGAAATCGTGCATCACCGGGATATGGACGGACTTGGCGAGCGCGGCCGCGTCGCCGATCTGCACGGTCAGGCGGCGTTCGGGGCGGTGCAGCACGGTCTGGCCATGAAAGCCGATGATATCGATGTCCTCGGGCTTGAGCCGGTGCTGCGCCAGGAACGCGGCGACCGCCTCGGCATGCGCCACCGTCACGACGCGCTCGGCGTCGCGCACCCGTCCGGGGCGCGCATCGCGCCGCTCGATCTGCACCGCATCGGCGAGCGCCTCGCGCAGCAGGCTGCGCTCCGCGGCGCTATAGGCCCGGTAGCCCGATGGACCGAGGCTCTTGATCTGCCGCCCATCGGTCTCGATCAGGGCCACGTCCACCCCGTCGAGCGAGGTGCCACTCATGAGGCCAAGTGCGGTCAGAATCATTGCAGTCGAACCTAAAAACCCTGCCTGCTTGCCAAGTACGGCCGATTTGAGGTCCCGCCCAGGCCGTGCACATGCTTGTACAAGCCCGGCGCATCTTATAATGCCACAACGCCCGTATCCGTGGCATGTGCCCCCCGCACGTCCCCGCGACAAGCGGTCAATACCGTAAACAAATGCTCAGAGTCGCCGACAATGACTGGCTTCAAGTCTGATTTCCTGAACGTGCTGCAGAGCCGCGGGTTCATTCATCAGTGCTCGGATTTCGAGGGGCTGGATGCCCTCGCCGCCAAGGGCGAGGCGACCGCCTATGTCGGCTATGACTGCACCGCACGCTCGCTGCACATCGGCAACTTCCTGACCATGATGATGCTGTACTGGCTGCAGCAGACCGGGAACAAGCCGATCACCCTGATGGGCGGCGGTACGACGATGGTCGGCGATCCCTCCGGCAAGGACGAGACCCGCGCGATGCGCACGGTCGAGGAGATCGAGGCCAACAAGGCGTCGATCCGCGGCGTGTTCGCCAAGGTGCTGCGCTACGGCAATGGCGCCACCGATGCCATCATGCTCGACAATGCCGAATGGCTGACGAAGCTGAACTGGATCGAGATGCTGCGCGACATCGGCCGGCATTTCTCGGTCAACCGCATGCTGACCATGGACTCGGTCAAGCTGCGGCTCGAGCGCGAGCAGGAGATGAGCTTCATCGAGTTCAACTACATGGTCTGCCAGGCCTACGACTTCGTCGAGCTGGCGCGGCGCACCGGCTGCCGGCTGCAGATGGGCGGCTCCGACCAGTGGGGCAACATCGTCAACGGCGTCGAGCTCGGACGCCGCATGGGCACCGAGCAGCTGTTCGCGCTGACCACGCCGCTCTTGACCACCGCGTCCGGCGCCAAGATGGGCAAGACCGCGCAGGGCGCGATCTGGCTCAATGCCGACCAGTGCAGCCCGTATGATTTCTGGCAGTACTGGCGCAACACCGAGGACGCCGACGTCGTCAAGTTCCTCAAGCTGTTCACCACGCTGCCGCTGTCCGAAATCGAGAAGCTCGCTGCACTGCAGGGCGCCGAGATCAACGAGGCCAAGAAGGCACTGGCCGATGCGGCCACCACCTTGCTGCATGGCGAAGAGGCGGCGCGCACCGCTGCCGAGACCGCCCGCCGCACCTTCGAGGAAGGCGCCATCGCCGAGAACCTGCCGACGGTCGAGGTGCCGCAGGCCGAGCTCGACGCTGGCCTTGGCGTGCTCAACGCCTTCGTCAAGGCCGGCCTCGTCGGCTCCAACGGCGAGGCGCGGCGGCAGATCAAGGGCGGTGGCCTGCGCGTCAACGACATTGCGGTCACCGACGAGAAGATGGCGCTGACGCCGGCTGCACTGACCAGCGAGGGCGTGATCAAGCTGTCGCTGGGCAAGAAGCGCCACGTGCTGGTCAGGCCTGCATAGCCGCATTCGCTTTTGCCTGCTTGTCAGGGAAGGCCGAAAGGCGCTCCCTGACGGCATGACGATCAGCGCGCCGCGAGAGCCTGCGCAAGCCGAGGAAACCCCGACAGCTCCACCACGAGTGCGCATGGCGTTCGTGGTGCTGGGTCTCTGCTTTGCGCTGTCGGTGATCGGCCGCGGGCTGGGAGAAAGCTTCACCGTCTTTCTCAAGCCGATCTCCGACAGCTTCGGCTGGGATCGTTCCGAGGTCGTCTCGATCTATTCGCTGACGGCGCTCGCCGGCGGCCTCGCCGCTCCGCTGATCGGGCGGCTGTTCGACCACTCCGGACCACGCGCCGTCTATGCGCTCGGCCTCCTGCTGCTTGGTTCAGCCTTCACGGCCGCCGCGCACGCGCAGGCGCTGTGGCAGTTCCAGATCAGCATCGGCCTGTGCGTCGGCATCGGCATCGCGCTGATCGGCAACGTCCCCAACTCGATCCTGCTGGGCCGCTGGTTCGGCAAGAAGCTGCCGACCGCGATGGCGGTGATCTATTCCGCCACCGGTGCCGGCGTGCTGATCCTGCTGCCGGGCTCGCAACTGCTGATCGACGCGATCGGGTGGCGCAGCACCTATCAGGCGTTCGGCGCCGCCACCTTCATTCTGCTGGTGCCGCTGGCGCTGCTGCCCTGGCGGCTGTTTGCCGCCGGCGCGCCCCACATCACCAGGCCCGTCGCCGACGAGCTCGCCGACGATGCCTGGACCTTGTCGCGGGCGCTACGTCATCACGCCTTCTGGGCGTTGTTCTCGACCTTCTTCTTCACCGCCGTTGGCATGTATGCGATCGCGCCGCAGGTCGTCGCCTATCTGATCGACGCCGGCTTCGCGCCGCTGCAGGCCGCCACCGCCTGGGGCTTCTCGGGCGTGGTGCTGCTGTTCGGCATGCTCGGCGTCTCGGCCCTCGATGGGTTGATCGGCCGACGGCCGTCGGTGCTGTTCTCCTACGCCGTATCGATCGCAGGAATCCTGATGCTGTGGGCGTTGCAATTCTCGCCGAACATCTTCCTGCTCACCGGCTTCGTCGTCTGCTTCGGCAGCATGATCGGCTCGCGCGGACCGCTCCTGTCGGCCACCGCGATGAAGATCTTCCGCGGCAGGCGGCTCGGCACCATCTACGGCACGATCACGATCGGCAGCGGGCTCGGCTCGGCGCTTGGATCATGGAGCGGCGGCGTCATCCACGATCTCACCCACGGCTATGATGCCGTCATTCTGCTCGCGCTCGTGAGCGTCGTCATCGGGATGATCCCGTTCCTCGTGGTTCCTGCCCTCCGCACGTAGTTGCGGTCGGGCCATCCGCGCACGATGTGCCGGGACGCGCCTGATTGCCGCGTCAGTCCACATAGTGGACTCAGCTCGACAGATCCGCATTCATGATTAGTAAGCAGCTTGATGATAGTTGTTTCGGCAACAACAACGAAGAGGAAGCCGTGACACTGCTCAGCCGCATGAAGTTCCGCACCAAGCTTGCAAGCATGGTGATCCTTGCGATCGCGACGGTGATCGCGATCGTGGCCGTCTCCGGTTGGCTCAGCCGCGCGCGCATGCTGGAGGATCGCATCACCCAGATGCATACGGCGGTGGACCTCGTCTACGGCCTCGCGGAGACGCTGCAGACGGAGGTCGCGGCAGGAAAGATGTCGGTGGACGAGGCCAAGAACAAGTTCCGCTATTTTGCGCGACGGATGACGTTCAACAACGGCCAGGGATATCCGATCGCCTACAACGCGTCCGATTCGGCGCTTCTTCTGAACGCCGCCAACGAGAAGCTGGAAGGCAAGATCCTCGGCACCAAGGACGCCAACGGCGTCATGATCGCCGATGCGCAGATCAAGGCTGCGCAGCAGAAAACCGAAGGCAGCACGACGTCCTATCTCTATCCCCGGCCCGGCCAGACCGAGCCGCTCCGGAAGGTCGTCTTCGTGCGCAGCTTTGCGCCATGGAACATCGTCATGAGCTATGGGCTCTATGTCGACGACATCGAGGCGGACGTCTACGCTCTGCTGATGCGGCTTGCGGGGATCGGCGCGGCGCTGCTCGTGCTGCTCGGCATCCTGTCCTTCCTGATCTCGCACAATGTGGTCGGCGGACTGCATCGGCTGAAGGATCGCATGCAGGACATCGCCGGCGGGCGGCTCGAGCAGCCGGTGGCCGAGACCGAGCGTGGCGACGAGATCGGCCGCATGGCCGAGACCCTTGAGGTGCTGCGCAAGACGGCGATCACCGCGCGCATGCTGGAGCAGGAGCAGGCCGCATCCAAGCAGCGCAGCGAAGCGGACAAGCGCGACGCGCTGATTGCGATGGCCGACCGCTTCGATGCCTCCGTCGGCCAGCTCGTCGCCCTGATGGCGTCCGGCGCCGGAGAGCTCGAGGCGACGGCAAAATCGATGACCGGCACGGCAGAGAGCACCAATGCGCGCGCCACCGCCGTCAGCTCCGCGGCGACGGAAGCGAGCTCGCGCGTGCAGACGGTCGCCACCGCTGCGGAGGAGCTGACCTCGTCGATCACCGAGATCAGCCGTCAGGTCGCCCAATCCGCCGAGGTCACCGGACGCGCCGTCGAAAGCGCGCGCCACACCGACGGGATCGTTCGCGCACTGGCCGACGGCGCCAAGCAGATCGAGCACGTTGCCGAGCTGATCTCCAGCATCGCGGGCCAGACCAACCTGCTGGCGCTCAACGCCACGATCGAGGCCGCGCGCGCCGGCGAAGCCGGCCGCGGCTTCGCCGTAGTCGCAGCGGAGGTGAAGAGCCTGGCCAGCCAGACCGCGCAGGCCACGCAGGAGATCGGCGACCGCATCGCCCAGATCCAGAACGCGACCAGGGAAGCGGTCGGCGCGCTCGACGGCATCACCCTGACCATCGAGGAGGTGTCGGCGATCGCCGCGACGATCGGATCGGCGATCGAGGAGCAGGGAACCGCCACGGCGGAGATCGCGCGCAACGTCACCCAGACGGCGCAGGCCACCCGCGAGGTCACCGCCAACATCGGCGGCGTCTCGACGGCGGCCAATGAGACCGGAAGCGCCGCCGGCCACGTGCTGATCGCCGCCGGCAACCTCTCCAAGCAGGCCGAGCAGCTCTCCCGCGAGGTCGACACCTTCCTTGCGGGCGTCAGAGCCGCCTGACCGCTTCGATCCGCCGCAACGGCGTCGCCAAACGCTGACGCGGCCAGCGGCGTCAATTGTTCGGCGGCAGCTCCGCCGGCGGGTATTGCTGCCTGCCGGTGTTGAAGTCCATGATCTTGCGCGTCACGCCCGGCAGCATGGCCGAAATCGGATTGATGCGCACCACCGGCTGGCTCGGCGTGCCGACGACCTCGTAGGTCACGCCGAACAGCCCCTCATTGCTGCCGCCGAGGAACAGGCCGACGATCGGGATCTGGTTGAACATGTTGTTCAGCCCGTACAACGGCACGATCGTGCCCGAAGCCCGGACCTGGTTGACGTTGTAGTCGATGCTGCCTTCGATGGTCAGGCCGAGCGTCGGTCCCTTGACCACGCCGTCGCGGATCGAGAGCAGCCCGTTCTGCCGCGTGAACTCCGCGCGCAGCATGGTGAAGGCGATGCCTTGCGAGGCGCCCTGTGCGGCGCCTGAGGCAGCGCGATCCAGCGCCTGCTCACCCCTGACGGTGAAGTTGCGAACGATCGCCAGGCCCTCCTTGGGGCTGGTGTCGGCCGTCGGCGGCTCCATCGCAAGCTCCAGCTCGCCGCCTGCCATCTTGGAATAGGTGTCGGCGAACCGCAGCAGCGCGCCGGCATCATTGGTCACCAGATAGATCACCTCGCGGCCCTGGCGGCGTGCCCGCGGATCGGCGCTGGGCGCCTCGCGGCCGATGCGCAGGTCGGCCGTCACCGGCGTGTCGCGGCCGACCTTTCCGCTCAGATTGAAGCTCTTGAAGGCACCGCCGCGCCTGGAGAGCTTGACGTCGACGCTGCGCAGCGCCTCGCCGTTGAAGCCGGCGACGGCGCCAAGCTTGACCTCAGCGTCGAAGTCGAGGTTCGAGCGCGCCTTGTTCTTGTCGGCGTCCTTGTTGGTGCCCGAGATCGCCGACTTCAGGAAGCCGCGGCCGTCGAACACGTCGCCACGCATCGACAGCTTCAACACGCCGTCCTGGCCGCGCTCGGCCTTGAGCTGCGTCTTGTCGCCTTCCGACGGCGAATAGGTCGGAAAGTTGGCGTTCATCAGGTCGCCGTTCTGGTCGACTTCCAGCGAGCCCTTGATGGAGACGCCGCCGCCTTCGATGCTGATGTCCTCGAAGCGTGTCGATTGCTGCTTGGCGACAACGTTGAAGGTGGCCTTCCCGGATTTGCCCGGATTCTTCACCCAGCCCGGCAGCAGGTTGTCGAGCTTGAGCTGGGTCAGATCGGCCTCGACGCCGATGCGGCTGTCGCGATCGCTGGAGCCGGCGATCTTGCCATTGAGCTTGAGCGGCACGTTGCCGGTGATCGCGGTGCCCAGATCCATGCCGAGCCGGGCCCGGCTGGCATCGTCGAGGATCGCCTGCATCTTGATGTCGGCGTCGCCCTCGGTCGGCTTGCGATAGTCGAGCGTGGCCGGCTGGCCGTTGATCTTGACGTCGCCCTTCACCTGATAGCCGGCGGTGTTGGCCACGATCTTGAGCGTGTTGGCCTCGAGCTTCTGATTCATCACCAGCTTGTCGGCGGCAAAGCCATTGAGATCGGCCGTGACCGCGTAGCTGGTGTCGGCCTTGGTCAGTTCGCCCTTGACCGGCATCGCGAGATTGACGCTGGCCTGGAACGTTCCCTTGGTCTGGTTGGGATCGATCGGCATCGACGACAGATCGTTGAGCCGGTCGGAGGCGAGGATCTCGGCGGCAGCGGCGACCTGACCTTCGACGCGCATGCGTACCCGCGACGGCGACGGCTTTGGCGCCATGTCCGGCACTTCGAACACGACGTCGGAGAAGTTGAGCTTGCGTCCGGCCGGAGTATCCGCGACGCCCTGCCCGATCGTCACCGTCGCGGTGCGGCCGGTGACATGCGCCTTCACGTCGGCATCGCGCACCGACGGCAGGCCGTCGACCGGATGCACGGTGACATTGGTGGCGACGATGTTGACGTCGAGACCATCGTCGGGAATCGGCGGCCCCTTGCGCGGTAGGTTGCGCGTCGGCGAATTGACCGCGACATCGATCCGCTGCACCGAGCCGCGTTCGATGCGCTCGATGATCCAGGCCCGCACCTCCGGCACGATCAGCGCCGGCCAGATCCGCTTCATCGCCAGCGCGGGCATGGGCGTCGCCGCGAAGCCGAGCTTCAGCCGCGGCTCGCCGGCATATTCGACGCTGCCGGTGCCGGCGACGCCGATCTCGCCGTTGGACACCTCGGCCTGCGTCAGCAGCACGCGCTTGCCCTCGGTGTCGAAGCGGAAGTTGATCGAGATGCGGTTGAAGATCAGCGGCGGCTCGTTTTCGATGGCGCCGAGCAGAATGGTGCCGCCGTTGAGACCCAGCCGCCAGTCGTTTGCGGTGTCGTTCGGCGGCTCGAGATTGGCGTTGAGCGTGACGCGGTTGGCGCCCGAGATCACCTTCAACGGCGCGACCAGCACGCGGCGCCCGGCGTCCCATTCCATGCTGATCTCGGCGGAGTCGATCGCCATCGGATAGTCGGGCGTATCGGTGTCGATGATCTTGCCCGCGCCGATGTTGATCTTGCCGCGCAGATAGGTCGGCAGCCCGTCGCGCGCGAGCTCGCCCTTGATCTCGCCGCTCATGGGCAGGTCCGCCATGTAGGTGAGATCCTTGAGCCGCATCGCCAGCAGGATGTTGCTGGTGGAGACCTTGTCGGCCTTGATGTCCACCGTGCGCACGCCGTTGGCCTGGGGCCCGACCAGGATGCGCAGCTGCCACGGCCTGGCGCCCTCTTCGCCGAGGCTCAGCGCCACCCCGCCGCCGGACGGCCGGCGCAGGCTGAGGCTGATGTTCTCGAACGTCCATTTGTTGCCGCGCTGCTGGTCGTCGACGATCAGCACGCCGTTCTTCAACCCGATCTCGTTCAGGTTCTGGCCATCGAGCCCGGTCAGGCTGAGGCTGTCGAGCCAGTCGAGGCCGGCCAGCAGGCCGTTCTGGGCAGCGGCTGGCGCGGCGGCCGCAGGCAAAGTCGAGGTGGTCGGTGCCGACGGCTGCGAGCCGGCCTGCGGTCCCGGCGCATTGGGCGGTGGCGCGGCCTGTCCCGGCCGCGGGAATGTCGGCGGCAGGCCGGCGTCGCGCTTGGAGGCGACGCCCGTCGCGAGCGGCTTGTTGGTCTCACCCGTCGATACGGTGACGGTGCCGTCCGGCGTGATGCGGATCGCGAGCTCGGCGTCGACCAGCTTGAGGCTCTCGGCGCGCAGCTGGCCCATCAGCAGCGCAGCGCCGGACAGCCGCACCTCGGCCTTGGGCGCGCTGGCGACGATGGCGTGATCCTGATCGCGCACGATGATGTCGCGGATCCGGACCGCGATCCGGATCCGGCCGGCGCGCTCGATCTGGGTGCCGCCGACCTCGACGGTGTTGCCGTGGCCGATATTGTCCTCGATCGCCGCCGCGAGCCACGGCGTCGCCAGATCGAGGCTGATCGGGCCCGCACCCAGCCGCAGCCACAGGCCGGCGAAGCCGAGCCCCACGAGCAGCATCAGCGATGCCAAGGTGACGACGACCCGCTTGACCATGCGGCCGCCCGGCACACGCGGGCGCAGTCCGCCTAATCGACCGGTGCTCTCGCCCGAATCGGACCGCGACAACAGGCGGCGGCCGCGCTGCCCGGCCCTCTCGTCGGGCTCGGCGGCGGCCTCGTACTGGTCGGCCACATCCCAGTCGGCCTCATCCCACTGTTGGCCCTGGGTGTCCGCTTGCAGATGGGGCCGGTGGGGTGATGTCTGTCTTGCCATTGCCTCTCGGTGCCGGCCCCTCGTGTCCGAAACATTTCGTGCCAATCTGGCCTCGGCCAGGTTGGTCGCCGGTGTGGCCCCGCCCGTTCACGCAGCGCGCGTGCTCACTGCCGGCAGGGCCCGATCCCCCAATGATCCCGTCACGCTTCGGCGGGAGCTGTCAACACGCCTGCCGGCGGTACGCCGGCGGCGCGGACGACGCGCGAAATCCCCGTCACCATACCCCACCGCCGTCAGGTTTGCCCACCTGCTCGCGCCAGCGGACCGGCGCCGCTCCACCGCCGGACGAAATTTTTGGTGGAGCGTCTGATCCGGACGGTACGAGAGTCGTCATTGCACTGTGCTCGACTGCGCTGGTGCTCACGCCTGCTGGTAGCCATGATCTTCCCTTCATCGCAAGAGGCGTGATCCCCTGCGCGCCGCGAAGCACGGATGCCAGATCGATCCCGGGACACCGGACAAGAACCGAGATACTTTCATTTTTGAGCCGCCGAAAGCGACGAAAGGAAGGCGTATGTCAAAGGAATCACAAAAGAAATCCTCCGACCCGGCGTCCTACGGGGCGATTGACGGGAACCGGCTCGCCACCGCGGCCAAGAAGGCGACCAAGAAGACGGCCAAACCGGCATTGACGAAAGCCGCCAAGACGACCTCCGCCAAGACCGCGACGACCAAAGCCGCGCCCACCAAAACCGGGGCGGCGAAGGCCAAGCCCGCGACGCCGGCTGCGGCCGGAACGGGCCTCGCCGAGGGCGCCAAGGCGCCCGCCTTCAAGCTGCCGCGCGATGGCGGCGGAACCGTCTCGCTGGCCGACTATGCCGGCCGGAAGCTCGTGCTGTTCTTCTATCCCAAGGCCAATACGCCCGGCTGCACCAAGGAGGCGATCGACTTCACCCGCCTGTCGAAGGACTTCGCCGCCGCCGGCGCCGCCGTGCTCGGCGTCTCCGCCGATTCGGTCAAGGCGCAGGACAATTTCCGCGACAAGCACGATCTCGCCGTGCCCCTGATCTCGGACGAGACGCACGAGATGCTGGAGGCCTACGGCGCCTGGGGCGAGAAGTCGCTCTATGGCCGCAAGTTTCTCGGCATCATCCGAAGCACCATCCTGATCGGCGCCGACGGCCGCGTCGCCAAGATGTGGCGCAACGTCAAGGTCGACGGCCACGCCGATGCGGTGCTGGCGGCGACGCGCGCGCTCTGAGAATGCGCCTGACGGCGTTGGCGGAAAATTAACCATGCAGAGGTCAAATCGCTCCCGTAAATGACGCCGCTGGAATGACGATCTCCGGCCGGCGCGGGAGTGCCGATGTCGTATCGTTCCGGCCATCACGCCGAATATCCCCAGCACCATCCTCATGATCGCGGGCACGCCCACCACCATCGGCGTGCACCCGTCAGCCATCCGGCGCAGGTCGCGGCCGCATCGCAGAGCGACTACACGCTGGTGCATGCCGGCAAGCAGGTGCGCATCGGCCCCGTGGTGTTCTGGATCGTGGTCGGCACCGTCAGCCTGCTCGGCCTTTGGTCGGCGGCGACCGCGACCTATTTCGCCTTCCGCGACGACGTGCTGACGCGGCTGATCGCGCGCCAGGCCGAGATGCAATACGCCTATGAGGACCGCATCGCCGAGCTGCGCGCCAAGGTCGACCGCGCCACCAGCCGCCAGCTGCTCGACCAGGAACAGTTCGACCAGAAGCTCGACCAGATTCTGAAGCGCCAGACCGCGCTCGAGGGCCGCGCCACCGCGCTGGGTAGCATGCCCGACGTGACCGGCTCGATCCGTCTGCCAGCGCGCGGACCCGCGGCAACCGAGTCGGCGCCGTCCGCGCCAAAACCGTCGCCGATCAGCGACACCGTGATCTTCACCGCGCCGCCGGACCGCGAGGCCCGGCTCGAATCGCGCAGCCCCGTGATGGCGAATGCGCAGCCGAACCCATCGACCAAGCTCGCCGGCGTCGACAGCGTGCTGACGCGGCTGACGCGCTCGCTCGACCAGGTCGAGGCGCGGCAGATCGCGATGCTGTCCTCGGCCGAGGAGACGCTGGAATCGAAGCTGCGGCGGATGCGCGGCGTCATCACCGATCTCGGCCTCGACATGGGCCAGCTCGAGGCGGCCGCGCCGAAGGGCGGCATGGGCGGCCCGTTCGTGCCGGTCAAGCTCGGCGCCGAATCCGGTCCGTTCGAGCGTCAGCTCTACCGCATCAGCATCACCCGCGCCCAGGTCGAGAAGATGAACCGCGCGCTGTCGCTGGTACCCTATCGCAAGCCGGTCATCGGCGAGGTCGAGTTCACCTCCGGCTTCGGCGTGCGCTCGGATCCGTTCCTCGGCCGCCCCGCGATGCATACCGGGCTCGACTTCCGTGCTGCCACCGGCGATCCGGTTCGCGTGACAGCGAACGGCAAGGTGGTCAATGCCGGCTGGGCCGGCGGCTATGGCCGCATGGTCGAGGTCGATCACGGCAACGGTCTCTCCACCCGCTACGGCCATCTCTCCGAGATCAACGTCAAGATCGGTCAGCAGGTGAAGATCGGCGACATCATCGGCGAGGTCGGCTCGACAGGCCGCTCGACCGGCCCGCATCTGCACTACGAGACCCGCATCGACGGCGAAGCCGTCGACCCGCAGAAATTCTTGCGCGCGGGTGTACGGCTGAGCGCCGGCTAGGCAGACGACCGACACACTCCGGTTACTTGCGCGCCGCGCGCGCCCTGCTCCGGCCCTCGGGCGCGACCTGCGCCGCGCATTCGGCGAACACCTGGCGCAGAAATTTGTGGCTGGGGTCCTGATCCCTGAACGAGGGCCAGATCATGGATTCGTTCAAGCTCGGAATCTCGAACGGGAAGTCGACGAACTTCACGGCATAATGCAGCGCCAGATCCTGCGCGAGCAGCCGATGCACGGTCGCGATCCGGTCCGTCCCGCACAACATCCTGGGCAGCAGGCAGTAGGAATCGACCGTACAGGCAATCTTTCGCGGCCGGCCGGCGCGCGGGAAGAACAATTCCTCGAACGAGAAGGTGCCGGCTTCGCCGAGGCGGACGTTGACGTGATGGGCCGCGAAATAATCGTCCTCGGACAGCCTGCCACGCCGCAACGGCCGCTCCCGGCACATCATGCAGACATGATCGTCCGACAGCAGATGCGTCTGCGGATGCGCTATCCGTGATGCATATTGCTCGGGCAGTATCATCAGGTCGATGTCGCCGAGCCCGAACACCTGCTCGACATGCTTGGGCAGATGCGCGATCTCGAGCTGGAATCCGCTCGCGCGCTGCGCGAGCGCGATCGCCACCCGCGACACCAGCACATAGGTCGCGTAGTCGGACGCGCAGATCCGGAATGTGCGGCTGACCTTCGAGGGATCGAAGTCCGGTCTCGTGCTGATCGCGGCGCGCGCATGAACGAGCGTGTCCTTGACCGGCTCCACCAGCGCCTGGGCTAGCGGCGTCAACTCGAACTGCCGTCCGACCTGGGTCAACAACTCGTCCTCGAAGAATTCGCGCAGACGCGCCAGAGCGGCGCTGGTCGCGGATTGGCCGAGCCGGAGGCGATCCGCAGCCCGCGTGACGTTGCGCTCGTCGAGCAGCGCGTCGAGCGCCACTAGCAGATTGAGATCGAACCTGTCCAGCCGCATCGAGCGCGTCCCCTCCCCTGTCCTTGTCGCTTGGTATCGATCGTATCGATGAGAGCGCGCAATTCAATCGATTTTGCCGGATTACGGATTCGACCTAGCGTGTGGTCGGACCAGCGGCGGCAAGGGCGCGCAAAAGCCCGGGCCATGGGGCCCCGCAACCGGTCCGTTCTCGGGGAGGGAAACATGAGCCGATCGAGCTCTGGCGGAATTGTGCTGGCCATATGCCACGTGGCCGGCATGCTGGACCTGGTGGCGCTGCCGGTCTGGGTCGGAACGTTCATCGAATTCTACGGCCTGTCACCGGCACAGGCCGGTGCCACCGTCACCAGCTTCCTGGCGGGCATCGTGCTCGCGAGCCTGGTGACCGCGCGATCGTTCACGCGGCTCGACGCGCGCACCATCGTGGTCGGCGGCTTCGTCGTGGCCGCTGCGGCCTTCGGCTATCTGGCGAGCAGGCCGCCAGAGCTGGTGCCATTCTCGGTTCTGCCGATCATCCACGCAATCGCTGGCCTCGCGGCCGGTGCCGCCTTGTCGATGACGCACGGCACGATGGGCCGTACCGACAATCCGCACCGCCTGTTCGGCCTCGCCAATGTCGCGCTCGCCATCTTCAGCGTCGCCTTCTTCGCCGCGGTGCCGGCTCTGATCCATGCAATCAGCCCGCGCCTGCTGTTCGTCGTGTTCGCAGCCAGCATGGCGGTCGCGGCGCTGCTGGCCGCTGTCGGCTTCCCGCGCTCCGTCGGCACCGCCATGACCGGCGGCGAGGTGCTGCACGCCATGCCCGGCAAAGCCTGGCTGATCATCGTCGTCGTGATCTGCCTCGCCTTCAACCAGTCGCTCGTTTTCTCCTTCCTGGAGCGCATCGGCCATCACAAGGGATTCTCGCAGGCCGATGTCACCAAGGTCCTGGTCGCCGTCGGCTTCATCAACCTGGTTCCCGGCGCGCTCGCCGCGGCCCTGCAACGACGCCTATCACCGATCGCGGTCGGCATCGCCGGCCCCATGTTGCAGGCGCTGCTCGCAATCGTGATTGTCAACGCTCAGGGCCTTTCGACCTACGCGGCCTTTGCGATCCCCTACGTCTCGATCGTGATCTTCACCCATACCTTCCTGTTCGGGCTGCTGTCGCAGATCGATCCGAGCCGGCGCGCGGTAGCGGCGACACCGGCGATGATGATGATCGGGTCGGCCGCAGGGCCCGCCGTCGCCGGCGCGATCGTGGAGACCCTGGGCTATGGCGGCCTGAGCTCCATGGCCGGAATCACATCCGCGCTCGCCGTCGTCCTGATGCTGACCTTCAAGGCGCGCGCCGCCGCGCCACCGGCCATGCTGCGCTCCGCCTGAGCGCAGCGTTCCCCTGTCCCTGAGGAGAGCCCCATGAACAAGCACGTCACGCAGCACAACGGCCTGCAGTTTCCGCAAGACATCGTCTTCTCCGGCTATGCCGCTCCCGTGCGGATCGAAGGCGAAGTGCATGACCTCGAGGTAATCGGCCGCATTCCAGCGGGGCTCGAAGGCGTCTACTACCGCAACAGCGCTGACCACACCTACCCGCCCCTGCTGGGCAAGGACATCTTCCTCAACGGCGACGGCATGGTGCACATGGTCCGCATCCAGAACGGCCATGCCGATCTGGCAATGCGCTACGTCCGCACTCGCAAGTTCCTAATCGAGCGGCAGGCGCGCAAGGCGATGTTCGGCGCCTATCGCAATCCGTTCACCAATTCCCCGGAGGTGGCGGGCGAGGATGCCAACACCGCCAACACCTCGGTGATGTGGCATCATGGCAAGCTCTATGCCCTGAAGGAATCCGGCCGCCCCTACGAGCTCGATCCGGTCACGCTGGAAACCCGCGGCGAGACCGATTTCGGCGGCCAGCTCCGAAGCCGGACCTTCACCGCCCATCCCAAGATGGACCCGCTCACCGGCGAGTGCATCGCGTTCGCCTATAATTGCGACGGCACGGCCAGCAATGACATCGAGCTCTACACCATCGCGCCGGACGGCGAGTTCACCCGCACCGAGCGCTTCACCGCGCCCTACTGCTCGATGGTCCACGACTTCCTGGTGTCGCGCAACTACATCGCCTTCGTGATCTGCCCGATGGTCTGCGACTGGGATCGCGTCAGGAAGGGCGAGCCCTATTGGCATTGGGACAGCCACCGGCAGACCCATGTCGCCGTGATCCCGCGCCGGCAGGGCGTGGCCGGCATCCGCTGGTTCACGGCGCCGAAACTCGCGATGCAGACCCACACCTTCAACGCCTGGGAAGTTGGCAGCCGCCTGGTGCTCGACCAGTTCGTCACGGAGTCCGGCTGGCTCAGCCAGTTTCCGGACATCCACAATCCCGAGGCCAAGGAGCTGCCGCCCTTCGGCGAACGTTGGACGATCGATCTGTCCAGTGCATCTGGCGCAATCGACATATCGCGCTTCATCGGACACATCGGCGAGATGCCGGTCATCGACCAGCGCTTCGCGATGACCCGCGTCAGGCACTTCTGGTTCGGCACCAACAACCCCAAGCTCGGCCCGATGCTGCCATTCGGCCCCAAAGGACCGCCCTTCACCTGCCTCGGACATTTCGACGAGGAGACCGGCAAGCTCGACTTCTACTACGCCGGCACCGACAGCTCGCCCGAAGAGCCCTGCTTCGTGCCGCGTCGCGCGGACGCAACCGAGGGCGACGGCTGGCTGCTCAGCATCGTCGGGCGTCGGGCGGAGAACCGCACCGATCTCGTCATCCTCGACGCACGCAATCTGTCGGCCGGCCCCGTCGCGACGATCCGCTTCCCGTGCCGGGTCCACGAGGGCTTCCACGGCATCTGGGTGAACGCCGACGTCCTGTAACGCTTCCGGCCACGGAGGCGCTGGTCACAGATCCGCCAGCGCCTCACGCCGAACGACGACGGTTCAATGACAAAGAGCCTCGCAGCAGGTCCGACACAACCGGGGGAAACACGATGATACGTCTGTACGGCTCGATGCACTCGCGCGCGCATCGCTGCGCCTGGATGCTGAAGGAGCTCGCGCTCGACTTCGAGCACGTTCCGACCGGCTTCACCGACGGCAGCTCCCACACGCCGGAGTTCCTGAAGATCAATCCCAACGGCCGCGTACCTGCGTTCGTCTCCGACGAGATCAGCCTGTTCGAGTCGCTCGCGATCAACCTCCATCTGGCGCGCCGCTACCGCAGCGACCTGTCGCCGGCCACGCTGGACGAAGACGCGCTCGTCACCCAATGGAGCTTCTGGGTCGTCACCGAGATCGAGAAGCCGCTGCTCCTTGCCGCAGCCAATCGCGTCCTGTTCGATGCCGACAAGCGCAATGCCGGCGCTGACCAAGCTCGGTCGTCCGCTCGGGGTCCTCGATCGGCATCTCACCGACAAGCCCTATCTCGTCGGCGGCCGCTTCACCGTGGCCGACCTGAACGTCGCCGCCGTCATGACTCTGGCCCGGCTCGGCTCGCTCGACATGTCACCGTGGCCCCATGTCGACCGCTGGCTCGATCGCTGCCTGGAACGGCCGGCCGCGGCGGATTGGAAGACGATCAGCTTCCGCATTCCGCGGCCCGAGAGCGCCCTCGGCATCCTCGCGATGTTCGTCTGAGGCCATATCGCTCATTGAATGAGGAAGCGCACATCATGCTGATGCTCGACGACGCCGTGATCATCATCGACGCCGCGCTGTGCGAAGGGCGGGCACGCAAGCTCGCGCCGCTCGCGGTCGCCGTGCTCGATCCAGGCGGACACCTCATCGCCTACAAGCGCGAGGACGGCGCCGGCATCGTCCGCTTCGACATCGCCTTCGCAAAGGCCTTCGGCTCGCTCGGCATGGGCTTCGGATCACGCGAGCTGAGCCGTCGCGCCGGCAACATGCCGACATTCTTCACGATGCTATCAGCCACGACCGGCGGCCGCCTCGTCGCCTCGCCCGGCGGCATTCTGGTGCTCGGGCCGGACAGGCAGGTGCTCGGCGCCGTCGGCATTTCCGGTGATCTCGGCGACAATGACGAGGCCTGCGCGATCGCCGGCATCGCCGCAGCGGGCTTTCGAACAGACGAGCCGCCCGACGCTTGAACCGGCGACGAACGGCTGAGCGGATGCCATGGCGCGCTCCACAGCGAGTACGCGGCCGGCGCCGTCACGCTCGCGCTCCCACCGCGATCGTCACAGCCTCGGTGATGATGGTCCGCTCCCGTTCGCGGCGATCAGTCCGAAGCTGCTGGCTACCGCTTGGCCGGCAGCACGAAGACCTGGCCTGGATAGATCAGGTCCGGCCGGCGGATCTGCTCCCGGTTGGCCCGGTAGATCACGGCATAGCGCGTGCCTTCGCCGAGCAGACGGCGACTGATATGCCACAGGCTGTCGCCGCGCGAGACGGTAATCGTCTTTGCTCCACCGCGGGCGGGCGACGCAGGGATATCCTTGAGGTCAGCATTCGACGCCGCCGCGGGTTGCGTGCGCGAGCCGGCCGCGCCGGCAGCCGCCGCGGGGATCGACACCGATGCCGTCGTCACAGCATCGGGAACGTTCAAGGGCACCTCGGCACGGGCCTCAACGGATCCCGATTTGGCATCCACCTCGTCGAGCCGCAACCGGTCCTTGCTGCCCCAGGCGGCGTCCTTGATGGTCGCCGCGAGACGACCGTCAGCACCGGCAATGGCCGAGCTGACCAGGCGATCGTTGAGATAGAGCCGCACCGTCGCGCCGGGCCGGGCCCGTCCACTGACGCGCAGATTTCCGTTCGGCTCGAAGTCCACGGCCTCTATCGCCACGGCCTGAGGCGTCGCCCCCTCAGGCTTCGACAGCACGCGGGTCGGCTGGTCCGGAGCGATCAACGCGACCGTAGGCGGTTGCTTTCGGGCGTCGACCACGACGGCCACGCTCTGCTTGGATGACACCTCGCGGCCGTCGAGCTGCCGTGACCGCAGGGTCAGGTCGAACGCTCCAGCCGGCAAGGGAGGCGGAACCATGGA
Source organism: Bradyrhizobium sp. SZCCHNS3016 (assembly GCF_032484535.1). NCBI lineage: Bacteria > Pseudomonadati > Pseudomonadota > Alphaproteobacteria > Hyphomicrobiales > Nitrobacteraceae > Bradyrhizobium > Bradyrhizobium sp. SZCCHNS3016. Next base: position 203,282 of record NZ_JAUETE010000008.1, on the reverse strand, counting down.
GAATTGTCCCGATCGATCGGCAACCGTTTGCGCATGCGGCTCGCCGTTGCGCAGCAGTTCGACGGTCGCGCCGGGCGCGGCCCGGCCTGCGACCACGGTCTCCCCCGAGGGCTCCACGCTGACCACGTCGAACGACGGCTCGTCGCTGTCGAGAGCGGCTGGCGCAACCGGCGCCAACAGCGCTGCCAGACCGCTAGCCTGTTGCCGGGCAGTCGCCAGCGCGGCCGCAGCTTGCTTCGCGCCGCCCGGGTCTGCCGGCTCCTGCTCCACCACCGCGCGGCCCGGAGCCGCGGAGGCAGACGCCGCTCGCGGTGCTGCAGCATCCGTCGGGCTTGCGGCCGACGGCTCACGCTTGAAGATCGAAAGGTCGAGACCGATACTAGGCGCCAGCACGATCGCGGCAGCGCCCGCTGCGAGCGCGGCCACGAAACCGCCTGCCCAAAACACGCCTCGACTGATTCCGGTGCTCATGCGTAGCTCCGTCCTGTTCGCGGCGAACACGGAGACGACGGCTCCGCCAGCAGGATGCTCGGTTCGCTCTTAGCACCATGTTCGCCGAAACGCCATCATTCGGCTGAACGGGCCCATGCTCGGCAGCATCCCCTTTAGCCGAATACCCCCACGCCATTTTGCTGTTTCTTTTTTCCAGAAATCTTGTATGATCTCCCCATCCCGCCTCGTTGCGAGGGGCGTACGCGTCGTCACGGACGTTGGGGCGGGCTGCGGTGGACGTGGGCTGCGATGCACGACGGGCATGGCCGCTCGCGGACGACGAAGTCGCGTGGTCCTGGCGCCCCGATGCTGGCGCTAAGTTCGTGCCGGTGCCGATAAAGTCACGGCGCGGATGACGGGGGCAAGAAAGCCCGGTCCCCGGGGAGATCGCGTATAAGTTGTTAAAACCATCGCGCAGGGAATGCCGGCTACGGCTTTGCCTGTGGTACCTGCCGCCTGCATTTTTTTCGCAGGCGGGCCATGGGTGAGGCCTTCACCCGGCATTCCCTGCGCCCTCGTTTCGAGGGCTCGCTGCCCAAAGCTCGGACGCTTATGCGTCACGAGGCATTTCGCATGCGGTATCAATTGCTGGTTGTTTAAGGTGGCGCCCAGCTCCCGCCCCACTGTAATGCACAACGCGTAGTCCTACGGTGCCCATCTTTTACGCAACCTTTAACGGATTGGGGTCTCTTGTTAGTTCCAAGGTTGGCATTCCGACACCGAATACGACTGGGCAGCTGGGAGTTCATATCCGTGCGCAAGAATCTACCCGTCACGTCCAACGAATACCCGATCACCGACGAGACGCTGATCGTCTCGCGCACCGATCTCAAGGGCAAGCTGACCTATTTCAACGACCAGTTCGTCGACGCCGCGGGCTTTACGCCGGACGAGCTGATGGGCCAGCCGCACAACATCATCCGTCATCCCGACATGCCGGAGGCCGCATTTGCGAACCTCTGGGACACGCTGAAGCAAGGCAAGCCGTGGGCCGGCGCCGTCAAGAACCGCCGCAAGAACGGTGACTTCTACTGGGTGCAGGCGACCGCGTCGGCGATCCGCGAGAATGGCGAGATCACGGGCTACACCTCCATCCGCACCAAGCTGCCGGCCGAGCAGCGCGCCGAGGCCGAGAAGGTCTACGGGCTGCTGAATCAGAACAAGGCGCAGGGCTACGCGATCAGCGCGGGCGTCATCCGCCGCCGCTCGGTGTTCGACCGCCTGTCGCTGTTCACGGGTACGCTCAGGGCGCGCCTGACGACCTTGGCCGCGGTGCTGGGCGTGTTCATGCTGATGATCGGCGCGGCCGGCCTGCTGTCGACCCGCTCCACCAACGTCGCCATGAAGTCGCTATACGAGGATCGCACGATCCCGCTGGCGCAATTGCTCGAGATCAACGATCGCACCTTGCAGAACATGTCGTCGCAACAGTCCGCGGCGGCGAACGGCAAGGCCGGAAAACCGATCGACGGCATCAGGGCGCTGGTGGACGGAAACAGCGCCAGGATCACCAAGGTGTGGGCCGACTACATGGCGAGCTACCTGACGCCGGAGGAGAAGATCGTCGCCGATGCCTTCGCGATCAGGCGCAAGGCCTATCTGGAGGAAGGCATCAGGCCAGGATTGGCTCTGCTCGAGCAGGGCAAGTTCGACGAGGCGAGCCAGCATATCGCCACCAAGGGGCATGATCTGTTCGAGGCCGCCAAGCACGAGCTCGACAAGCTCGTTCAGATCCAGGTGAAGGAAGGCAAGGCGCTCTACGAGGAGGCCGAGAGACAATATCTGGTGGTGCTCGCGATCATTTCGGTGATGATCCTGGCGGGTATCGGAATCGGCGCTACGTTCAGCCTGCAGAGCATCCGCGCGGTGCTGCGGCCGCTCAAGGTGCTCAACGACGCGATGCAGAACATCAGCCAGGGCAAGCTCGACAACCGCATCCCGGTGGAGCGCGACGACGAGCTCGGCGAGGCGCTGCGCAACCTGCAGACCGTGCAGGCGATCGTCCGCTTCAACAGCGAGGAAGTGAAGGCTGTGCAGCACTCGGCCGAGGTCAAGCGCAAGGCCGGAATGAACAAGCTCGCCAGCGAATTCGAAAGCGCGATCGGCGGCATCGTGCAGACGGTATCCTCGGCGTCGTCGCAGCTCGAGACGTCCGCCGGCACGCTGACCTCGAACGCGACGCGCTCGCAGGAGCTCGCCACTACCGTGGCCGCCGCGTCCGAGCAGGCCGCGACGAACGTGCAGTCGGTCGCCTCGGCCACCGAGGAACTGACTTCGTCGGTGACCGAGATCAGCCGCCAGGTGCAGGAATCGGCGCGCATCGCCAACGGCGCCGTCGATCAGGCGCGCACCACCAACGACCGCGTCAACGAGCTCTCGAAGGCAGCTGCGAGGATCGGCGACGTGGTCGAGCTGATCAACACCATCGCCGGCCAGACCAACCTGCTGGCGCTGAACGCCACCATCGAGGCGGCGCGCGCCGGTGATGCCGGCCGCGGCTTCGCCGTGGTCGCGTCCGAGGTCAAGGCGCTCGCCGAGCAGACCTCGAAGGCCACCGGTGAGATCGCCCAGCAGATCTCGGGCATCCAGGCGGCGACGCAGGAATCGGTGTCGGCGATCCGGGAGATCAGCACGACGATCGAGCGGCTGTCGGAAATCTCCTCGACCATCGCCGCCGCCGTCGAGCAGCAGGGCGCGGCGACGCAGGAGATCTCGCGCAACATCCAGGAGGCGTCGCGCGGCACCACCGAGGTCAATACCAACATCGTCGACGTCCAGCGCGGCGCCTCGCAGACCGGCTCTGCTTCGGGCAACGTGCTGTCGGCGGCGCAGTCGCTGTCGCAGGAGAGCGACCGGCTGCGGCAGGAGGTCAACAAATTCCTCAGCAACGTGCGGGCGGCCTGAGCCGCCCCGCGCTCACCGCCCGGTCAGCCGGATCGGGCGGCCCTGACTGATGAAGGCGTAATGGCCGGCGCCGATGCCGCCGACCATCAGCGCCTCGACGACGGGCTCGGCGATCTCACCGGTCGCGGCCCAGTCGATGACGAAATTGGCGCCCGTGCCGCCGCGGGTGTCCTTGATGGGCACGAAGACCTCGACGGTCGCGAACGGCCTCAAGGCGACGGGCTCGCGCAGATGCGCCTCCACCAGCGTGCCGGCCGTATCGTAATAGTTGATGCGCCGGACGATCAGCGGCCGCTGCTCGGAGGCGTTGTGGATGCTCAGCGTCACCGAGAAATCGGCCTGGACCCGGCCCGGGGTCATCGCGACGCTGGAATAGACGGGGACATAGACGGCGCCCGTGACCGTGACGGGCTCCGCCGGAACTGGCGTCAGCGAGCTCGCGAAAGCGGCGGTCACGTCGGCGGCGGCCTGCGCCGGGCCGGCCGCAGCAGCTGCGATGAGCAGCAGCGCGAATGCGCCGGTCCGGATGTGACAGATTGCGGGTTTCCTTGCGCGGCGGCACGACATAAGTTGCCGCCCCGGGGGTTGCTTCATGCATGAACTGATCGGCGACATCACGCTCTGCATCCTGTTTGCGTGGGTGCTTGGACTGGCGGCGCATAAATGGCGCCAGCCCTCGATTCTCGCTTATCTGGTCGCGGGCTTCGCCATTGGCCCCTTCGGCACCGGCTGGGTCAAGTCCCAGGAGTCGATTTCGGTGATCTCCGAGCTCGGCCTGATCTTCATGCTGTTCATGATCGGGCTCGAGATCGACCTCAAGAAGATCATCCGCGCCGGCCCGGTGATTCTCATCGCGGGCGGCGTCCAGCTGCTCGGCGGCGCCGCGCTCGGCATCCTGTTCTTCGTCGCGATCGGCATGCGGATGGGCGCCGAAAGCTACGACGCGCTCTATCTCTGCGTCGCCTGCGCGCTGTCCTCGACCGTCATCATCGTCAAGGTGCTGTACGAGAAGCGCGAGCTCGACACCCTTCCCGGCCGCATCACGCTCGGCGTGCTCGTGCTGCAGGACGTGTTCGCGATCCTGTTCCTGGCGGTGCAGCCGAGCCTCGACGACCTCCATGTCAGCGTGATCCTGCTGTCGTTCGCCCGCGCCGGCACGCTGGTCGCGATCGCCCTGCTCCTCAGCCGCTACGTCTTGCCGCCGGTGTTCCATCGCATCGCGCGTACCCCGGAGCTGATCCTGCTCGGCGCGCTGGCCTGGTGCTTCCTGATCGGCGAGATCGCAGAAAGGCTGCACCTGTCACGCGAGATGGGCTCGCTGGTCGCGGGCGTCTCGCTATCGACCTTCCCCTACGCGCTCGACGTCACCGCCAAGGTCACGACGTTGCGCGATTTCTTCATCACGCTGTTCTTCGTCGCGCTCGGCATGACCATCCCGATCCCGACGATGTCCGTGGTGGGGCTGGCGCTGGTGATCGCGCTGTTCACGGTGGCGAGCCGGCTGCTCACCACCTTCACGCCGCTGTACATGATGCGGCAGGGCCTGCGCGCCAGCCTGCTGCCGGCGCTCAACCTTGCCCAGATCAGCGAATTCTCGCTGGTGGTGATCCAGACCGGCGCGGCCGCCGGTCACCTCAAGAACGGCACGTCGAGCGCGGCGTCTTTTGCCTTCGTGCTGCTCGCGGTGCTCTCGACCTTCGTCATCGTCCGCTCCGATCCGATCGCGCGGCGAAGCATCCCGCTGCTCAAGCGGATCGGTCTGCGCGACCTCGATGCAAGCAAGGATGGCGAGGCCGGCCACGAGGGCGGACACGGCGCCGGGCGTCCGATCGTGCTGCTCGGATTCTTCCGCACCGCCAGCGCCCTCCTCAGCGAAATCGAGCGCAGCCAGCCGGCGCTGCTGGAGCAAATCGGCGTGGTCGATTTCAATCCGGTGGTGTTTCGCACCCTATCCGATCGCGGCATCCAGGTGACCTATGGCGACATCAGCAATGTCGACACGCTGGTTCATGCGGGGGTCGGCCAGGCCGAGCTGATCATCCTGAGCATCCCGGATTCGCTGCTCAAGGGCGCCAACAACGAGAAGCTGGTGCGGCACGTCCGCAGCATCAATGCCACGGCCAAGATCGTCGCCACCGCCGACCTGCTCGCGGACGTCAACGATCTCTACGACGCCGGCGCCGACTATGTGACCGTGCCGCGGCTCAGCGATGCGCAGGTTCTGCTCAACCTGATCCAGGACGCCAGCGCCGGCCTGTTGTCGGAGCGCCGCAACGAGGCCGAGGCCATGCTCGCCGATCGCCGCGAGGTGCTGCCATGAGGCCGGCGCGCATCCATCTTCCACAGAATCTCCGATCCCGCTGGACTTGAAGCATGGCAAACACGAACGTTCACGTCGTCGATCACCCGCTGGTCCAGCACAAGCTCTCGCTGATGCGCGAGCGTGACCGCTCGACCAAGGGCTTCCGCGAGCTGCTGAACGAGATCGGCATGCTGCTGGCCTACGAGGTCACGCGCGACCTGCCGCTCGAGCTGGTCGACATCGAAACGCCGATCGCGCCGATGAAGGCGCCGAAGATCGCCGGCAAGAAGCTGACGCTTGCGCCGATCCTGCGCGCCGGCGTCGGCTTCCTCGACGGCATGCTGGCGCTGATGCCGTCCGCGCGCATCGCCCATATCGGCCTGTACCGTGACCCGAAGACGCTGCAGGCCGTCGAGTACTATTTCAAGGCGCCGCAGGACCTGACCGACCGCACCGTGATCCTGATGGACCCGATGCTCGCGACCGGCAATTCGGCCTGCGCGGCAGCCGAACTCCTCAAGACGCGCGGCGCCCGCGACATCCGCTTCGTCTGCCTGCTGGCGGCACCTGAGGGCATCGCGCAATTCGAGAAGGAGCATCCGGACATTCCGATCTGGACCGCCGCGATCGACGAGAAGCTGAACGACCACGCCTACATCGTGCCCGGTCTCGGCGATGCTGGCGATCGGATGTTCGGCACGAAGTGATCGTGGGCGAGCGGTTCAGCAGGACGGTCGCGGCGAGAAACGAATGACGCTGAAGATGCGACCATCGATCACCAGCAGCGCACTCCCGATCACCAGCGCACCGCCGATCTCCCGCAACGAGATGCTTTCGCCGAGCACCAGCGACCCGAGCAGGATCGTCGTCAACGGGATCAACAACGTCACCAGCATCACGTTGGTCGCCCCGGAGCGGCGCAGGATTTGGAAGAACACGATATAGGCGAAGGCCGTCGACAGCGCCGCAAGCCCGATGACCGCGAGCCAGGTCTGCAGTCCGGGAATTGGAAGACGCCATGGCTGGTCGACGACAGCGGCGATGACCAGCATCATCACGCTGGAAGCCGAGAGCTGGAAGGTGGCGGTCGCAAGCGGCGGCGAATGGGCGAGATGGCGGCGCACCAGCAGCGCGGCGATACCGTAGCTGAGCGACGCGCCGAGACCGAACAGAAAGCCGTAGCCGCCTGCCGAGCCGTCGAGCCCCGGCCCACCTCGCAGGATCACGACGCCGACGAGGCCTACGACCAGACCCGCTGCCCGCCGGGCCGACAGCCTTTCCTCTCCCGCGGCTGCCATCACCACGATCGTGAACAGCGGCGTCGTCGCATTGAGGACGGCGGCAAGGCCGGAGGTGATGAACGTCTGGCCGATCACGATCAGGCAGAACGGCACGACATTGTTGAACAGCGCCACGGCAAAGAACGGTCGCCAGCCGGCAAACCCCTTGGGAAAGCCGAGCCCGCGCAGTCGCAACAGCGGCAGCAGGATCGCGGCTGCCAACACGATGCGCAGCATTACCAGCGTCAGCGGCGGCAATTCCTTCAAGGCAAGGCCGTTGAAGATGAAAGATCCGCTCCAGAGCAGCGATAGCAGCCCAAGCAGCGACCAATCCCGTGCGTCCATGCTATCGTTCAGGGATGTCATCACCGCAAACCGCTGTTCAATGTCCGCGCGAACGTTGCAGATGAAGCGGAGCGAGGTCCACCCGCTTTCCGTCGGCGCGGACGTCGCGCTCTACCGCGTATCTTTCGGCCGCGAGACCAGCTCGATCATGCGGCCTTCGTCCTCATCCGGCATCGCCGCCCTCGCCCGCGCATAGGCATCGACGGCTGCCTGGGCCATGACAGGACGCTCACCGAGCAGCTCCTCGGCGAGCTGCAGCGCATAGGCTGCATCCTTGTGACGGAGCGCCGCCGTGAAGCTGGCATCGGCAAAGTTGCGCGCGATCATGCGCGGCGCGTGGCGCAGAACCTGCGGGCTCGCGGCGACGCCGCCCTGGATCGCCTCCAGCACGAGCCCCATGTCGAGCCCGGCCTGCTCGGCGATCGCAAGGCCTTCGGCGAGACCTGCGATCTGCATCGCGCCAAGCAGGTTGTTGATCAGCTTGTAGACTGTCCCGGCGCCCACGGGCCCGAAATGGCGAATGGTCGAGCCGATCGGCGCCAGATACGGCCGCGCGCGGTCGAGATCGGCGGCGTCGGCGCCGACCAGCAAGGTGAGCTTGCCGCTCGCGGCCGCGTCGGGCAGCCCGGTCACCGGGCAGTCGAGATAGGTCACGCCGCGCGCATCCAGCTCGCGCGACAGGCGCAGCGTATGGTCGCGCGACACGGTCGAGCATTCGATCGCGATCGTGCCGACCCGCATGGTGGCCGCGGCGCCATCCGGCCCGAGCCACACCGCGCGCGAGGCGTCGTCATCAGCCACCATCGTAACGACCGCATCGGCATCGATTGCCGCATCAGCAGGCGAGGTCGACCAGCGCGCGCCGCGCGCGATCAGATCCTCCGCCTTCGCCCGGCTGCGATTCCAGACCGCGACGGAATAGCCTGCGTCGAGATAACGACCGGCCATGCCATGGCCCATGCGCCCGAGCCCGATGAATGCAACGCGCGCCGCGCTCAATCGACGTCCTCGATCGCAGCGCCTGGCGTCGTGCCGAACGCGCGCTGCGCCAGCGTCGCCGCCATGAACTCGTCGAGATCGCCGTCGAGCACGCCGGCGGTGTCGGATGTCTGCACGCCGGTGCGCAGATCCTTCACCATCTGATACGGCTGCAGCACGTAGGAGCGGATCTGGTGGCCCCAACCGATCTCGGTCTTGGCCGCCTGGTCGGCCGCCGCTTTCTCCTCGCGCTTCTTCAACTCGATCTCATAGAGACGTGCGCGCAGCATGTCCCAGGCCTGAGCGCGGTTCTTGTGCTGTGAGCGACCGGCCTGACAGACCACGGCAACGCCGGTCGGGATGTGCGTCAGCCGCACCGCCGATTCAGTCTTGTTGACGTGCTGGCCGCCGGCGCCGCCCGACCGCATCGTGTCGACCCGGACATCGGACTCCTTGATGTCGATCTTGATGCTGTCGTCGATGACCGGGAAGATCTGCACCGAAGAGAACGAGGTGTGCCGCCGCGCATTCGAATCGAACGGCGAGATTCGGACCAGGCGATGCACGCCGGCTTCCGTCTTCAGCCAGCCATAGGCGTTATGGCCGGAGATCTGGATGGTCGCGGACTTGATGCCGGCTTCTTCACCCAGCGATTCTTCGAGATACTCGACCTTGAAGCCGTGGGTCTCGGCCCAGCGCGTGTACATGCGCAACAGCATCTGCGCCCAGTCCTGGCTCTCGGTGCCGCCGGCGCCGGCATGGACCTCGAGATAGGTGTCGAACTTGTCGGCCTCGCCGGACAGCAGCGCCTCGAGCTCGCGCCGCGCGACCTCCTTCTTCAGCTCCTTGAGCGCATTCTCGGCTTCAGTGACGACCCCCGGATCGTTCTCGGCCTCGCCGAGCTCGATCATCTCGATGTTGTCGCTGAGCTCACGCTCGACCTTGCCAATGCCGGTCAGCGAATCCTCCAGCGAGGTCCGCTCCTGCATCAGCCGCTGAGCTTTTTGGGGGTCGTTCCAGAGATTGGGATCTTCGGCGAGCTTGTTCAGCTCAGCGAGCCTTGCCGTCGATGTCTCGACGTCAAAGATGCCTCCTCAGCAGCCCGACCGACTGCTTGATCTCTTCTACGATTTTCTCGATTTCGGCGCGCATGTCGCTCTCTTCAGGCCACGGCTCGAAGCGCCGCGGCATCATCTCTCACAGGGGGATGTAACGGCGCTCGGCGCAAAGCGCAATCGCTCTGCACCGCACCAGCACTGTTTCGCCGGCCTAGTAGAGGCTCCCGGTACCCGGACGGATGATGAAGCTGCCCGCATCAGGCTGGCCGCCGCCCTGCGACGGCATCACACGTCCATCGGCGTCGGCGACACCGATGACCGAGTAGTTGTCCGGCGGCGCCGTACCAGGCTTGAACGCCTCCATGATGGTACGGCCGCCGTCGCCCGGGCTCGCCCGCATGCCGGTCTTGGCGTCGACACGCACCAGCTTGATGCCGGCCGGGATCTTGAAGGGCGTGGCCGGCTTGTCGGCCAGCGCGAGCTTCATGAAATCTTTTGCGATCGGCGCGGCCAGATGACCGCCGGTCGCAGCATTACCCTTACCGAGCGGCCGCGGCTTGTCGTAACCCATGTAGATCGCGACGGCGAGGTCCGGCGAGAAGCCGACGAACCATGCGTCCTTGGCCTCGTTGGTGGTGCCGGTCTTGCCGGCGATCGGCTTGCCGACCTCCCTGAGCACGGTTGCCGTACCCGCCTGCACCACCCCCTCGAGCATCGAGGTGATCTGATAGGCGGTCATCGAATCCAGCACCTGCTCGCGGCGGTCGACCAGTTGCGGCTCGCTCTGGTTCTTCCAGCCGTCCGGCGCGTCGCAGCCGCGGCACTCGCGGGCATCATGCTTGAAGATGGTGTGGCCGTAGCGATCCTGGATCCGGTCGATCAAGGTCGGCTTCACCCGGCGGCCGCCATTGGCCATCATCGAATAGGCCGTGACCATGCGCATGGCCGTGGTTTCGCCCGCACCGAGTGCGTAGGACAGGTAATTCGGCAGTTCGTCATAGACTCCGAACCGTTTGGCATACTCGGAAATCAGCGGCATGCCGACGTCCTGCGCCAGACGCACGGTCACCGTGTTCAGCGACAGGCGCAGCGCGTTGCGCAAGGTCGTGGGCCCGAGATACTTGCCGTTGGTAAAGTTTTCGGGGCGCCAGACCTGGCCACCCTGCCCCTGGTCGATCTCGATCGGTGCGTCGACGACCTGGGTCGATGGCGTATAGCCGTTGTCGAGTGCTGACGAATAGACGATCGGCTTGAATGACGATCCGGGCTGCCGGTAGGCCTGCGTTGCGCGGTTGAACTGGCTCTGGTCGAAGGAGAATCCGCCGACCATCGCGAGCACACGGCCCGTATTCGGGTCCATGGCAACCATCGCGCCGGACACTTCGGGCAGTTGCTCGAGGCGATACTGGCCTTCGACCGGATTGCCTTCCTTGTACAGCGGATCGGCATAGATCACGTCGCCCGGCTGCAGCACCTGGGCGACCGACGTCGGCACCTTGCCACGGCCATTGGCCGTCGCAGCCCGCGCCCATTTCACGCCGTCGAGCGTGATCAGGCCAGTCTGGCGCTCCTTGCTCACGGCGCCGCCGAGCTCGCGCGGCGGCTGGAATCCGATGCGGGCGGACTGGTCACTGGTCTCGAGCACCACGGCCATCCGCCACGGTGAGATGTCCGAGAGCGATTTGATGTCCGCGAGCTTCACGCCCCAGTCGCCCGAAGTATCGAGCTTGGAGACAGGCCCGCGATAGCCCTGCTCCTGGTCGTACCTCACGAGTCCGGCGACCATGGCCTTGCGCGCCATGACCTGGATCTTCGGATCGAGCGTCGTCCGGACGGACAGGCCGCCCTCGTAGAGCTTCTTCTCGCCATAACGCTCGAAGATGTCACGGCGCACTTCCTCGGCGAAATATTCACCTGCAAAGATGTGGGCGCCGGTGTTGCGGCTCGCGATCGTCAGCGGGTCCTTGCGCGCCTTGTCGGCGTCGGCCTGCTTGATCCAGCCGTTCTCGAGCAGACGATCGACGACGTAGTTGCGGCGCTCGATGGCGCGGTCGCGATTCCGGATCGGATGCAGGCTGCCCGGCATCTTCGGCAGAGCCGCCAGATAGGCGGCCTCGGCCACCGTCAGTTCGTTGACCGACTTGTCGAAATAGACCAGCGACGCCGCGGCGATGCCGTAGGCGCCGGAGCCGAGATAGATCTCGTTGAGATAGAGCTCGAGAATCTTGTCCTTCGAGTAGGTGCGCTCGATGCGCATCGCCAGCAGCGCTTCCTTGATCTTGCGGGCGAACGATACCTCGTTGGTCAGCAGGAAGTTCTTGGCGACCTGCTGCGTGATCGTCGAGGCACCCTGCGGGCGGCGATTCGAGCCGAAGTTCTGGGCGTAGACCACGGCAGCGCGCGCCATGCCGGTGAAGTCGATGCCGCCATGCTCGTAGAAGTTCTTGTCCTCGGCGGCGAGGAAGGCGTTGATGACGAGCTTGGGAACCGCCTGGATCGGCAGGTACAGCCGCCGCTCCCGGGCATATTCACCGACCAGCGAGCCGTCGGCCGCGTGCACGCGCGTCATCACCGGCGGCTCATAATCCTGCAACTGGGAGTAATCAGGCAGGTCCTTGGAAAAATGCCAGATCAGGCCGGCCGCTGCTGCCACACCGACCAGGAACAAGACGGTACCGGCCGCGAACAGGAAGCCCAAAAACCGCACCAGAAAGCGCATCGGCGAATATCCGTTCCAACTCTTGTTTCGTCTCTCGGCTCGGACGCGGCGCACCCACAGGCGCTACCGCCAAAAACCACACGGTCAGCTGCAATGCCGCGTGACTCATGCCTGAGAAACGCACGGTCAAGCCTATCAGCGGTCAAGCCTATCACAAGTCTGCCGAGAAGGAATCCTCACTGATTCCGGGTGCCTCGCAGCACGTTTATAGGGATGTTGCTGTGGCCAAACTAGGGCTTTGCGCGTACCGGCCCCGGCTTGTCCGGCCTCTCGGGGCCCGCATTGGCGATGCGCTTGGCCAGAAAGGCATCGATCGCCCGCGCCATTGCGTCCGCCGTGCGCGACCGCCATGCGTCGGAGACCAAGTTTCCCATATCGCCCTTATTGGAGACATAGCCGAGCTCGACCAGCACGGATGGCACGTCGGGCGCCTTGAGCACGCGGAAACCGGCCGATTTGAGCGGGCGCTTATGCATATGCACCGCCGTCTTCATGTCGTTCATCAGCAGACGGGCGAACCGGTTGGAAAACGTCCGCGTTTCCCGGCGGGCCAGATCGATCAGGATGTCAGCCACGTCAGCCGGCTCCTCCGTCAGATTGACCCCGCCGATCTGGTCGGCGCGGTTCTCGGCCTCGGCCAGCCGTTCCGCCTCGACGTCGGACGCCTTGTCGGACAGCGTGTAGATGGTCGCGCCCTGCGCAGTGCCCTCACCTCGCGGCAGCGCATCGGCGTGGATGGAGACGAACAGCGCCGCCGACTGCTTCTGGGCGATGCGGACCCGGTCTCCGAGCGGAATGAAGGTGTCGTCGTCGCGGGTCATGACCACGCGGAACTTGCCCGACCGTTCCAGCCGGTCGCGCAGCGCCTGGCCGAAGGCGAGCACCAGATTCTTCTCCGGCACCTCCCCGCCCTGTGTGCCGTAGTCGACGCCACCATGACCGGGGTCGATCACGATCACGGGCCGGGTGTCCGGCGGGCCATCCGTGGGAGGGGGGGCAATGGCGACCGTGGTCGGCGGCGGCCGGACTGCCGGCGGCGCAGGGTTTCCTGCGACAGCGACCGACGCCGTCGCGGAACTCGAATCGGTAGGCCTGGCGGCAAGACGACTGTCGCTGCCGATGGCGCGGGCGAAGGTCGCCTCGTCGACCTCCTCCAGTTCGAGCACCAGCCGCGGCGGCTGACCGTTGGCGGCATCCAGCACCGTGGAGTTGGCGATTCGGGCCGGGCCGGTGAGATCGAACACGATGCGGGACCCACCGGGCATCACCATCCCATAGCGGAACGCCTTCACCAAACCCCGGCCGCTGGTCCCGGCTCCGGTGGGCAGATGAAAGCTGACCTGGGGCAGGTCGACGACGACGCGATAGGGTTCGCTGAGCAGGAAGGCTCGAAACGGCACCGTCCGGTCGAGATCGAGCACGAATCGGGTCTGTCGGGAATCGCCGGCGACCCGCGCATCGGTGGCGATCGGGAACCCGGGCCCGACCACGGCAGGCGGCACTTGGCCGACCGGCCCACTCTGGGCGCGGGCCGGAATGACGGCCGCACATAACATTTGCGTGACGCACAGCGACGCGCATCCCAGCAAAGAAAGGTAATTCGCCCGGCCAGCTGCCAAATCGATGCCTCCGCGGGATGGTCTTACCGCAACCAATCCCAGGGGTTAACCGCCAAATTTTGTCATTTTCGTTAAAGGCCACCGATTGTTGCGGTTCCGCGACGCTTCGCTTGCGCGACCTGACCATTCCTCGTATGTACGAAGGGCTGAAGGCTAATCCTTACTGCCGGTTGTGTCGCGTTCAACCTCCCGGTGAAACGCCGGAAGCTTCGTGATCGGGGTGCTCGGTATCGGGTCCTCGATCGTGGCGGAGATTCCAGCGCCTTTCCGACGCTCCACCAAAGCCTGCGCGATCCCGCGCGGCCGCAACGGAGAGCCGGTCACGAGCCGAGTGGCGCCTGTCAGGCGCCTCCTCGCAGAGACCGCCCGGGCACCAGGTCAGACACGGTATAGCCTGATACCGCACCCGTGACAGGGTGGGTATTCGATCCAGGCAAGCGTTTCGGCGCAATCTGGCCTTCGGCAACAGAGCAAGGCGGCACCCGCTGCCGCCCACGTATTCCAGACGGGCCGACGCTTGATGCGCCAGACTGAGTTGCCAACCATGACCAGCGGACGATCCGCGCCGATGCGGGGCCAGACCCCTGCCCGGCCAATCGCCCCGCCGGCATCAGGGTTGGCGCGGCGCGACCAGCTGCGTTTAGGCCTTCCCCTCACCCCCGAATCAGGTGGACCGTCGCGTCATCCGACAGCGCGCCACGCGCTCGCGGCCAATCGCGCCCGTCGCCTCCAAGAGTTCCAATATGCCCAACAAGATGTTGATCGATGCTACCCACCCGGAAGAGACCCGGGTCGTTGTCGTCCGCGGCAACCGCGTCGAGGAATTTGATTTCGAGACGGCCCAACGCAAGCAGCTCCGCGGCAACATCTACCTGGCCAAGGTTACGCGCGTTGAGCCCTCACTGCAGGCCGCCTTCGTCGAGTATGGCGGCAACCGCCACGGCTTCCTGGCCTTCAGCGAAATCCATCCGGACTATTATCAGATCCCGGTCGCCGACCGGCAGGCTCTGATCGAGGCCGAGGAGCGCGCGCATCGCGAAGCCGAAGAGGAAAGCGAGAACCGCTCCAATCGCCGCCGCAACCGGCACCGCAGTTCGCGACGCCGCGGCAGCGGCGAACGGGTTCAGAGCGAGATCGTCGAGGCCACCGAGGCAGGCCTCCTTGCCCAGACCCAAGGGCATGAGGCCGACCACGAGGCGCATGAGCACCACGCCTATGCGCAGGACGATCGGCCGCACGCCGACGCGACCGATCCCAGCGAGGCGCAGGGCTTCTCCGAGGGCCCGGTCAAGGCCCAGGGTCAGGACGCGCCGGGCGAAGCTCACCACGGTGCAGCCGACGAATCGCGCGACCAGGCCGACGAGCCGCATGATGCCGTCGCCGCGCAGGACCGTGTGGCGGCTGCCGAACTGCCCGCCGGCGAAGCCGCGGACACCGCGGTCGCGCAGAACGGCGACGCGACCTCTGCCGAGGCGGCCAGCCCCGCTGTCGCCGCGGAAGAGCACGACGAAGAACATGACCATGCAAGCCATGATCATGACGAGCATGGTCATGACGAGCATGACCATGACCATGACCATGACGATCACGATCACGACGAACATGATCACCACGATGACGGCGCGCCCGTAGCCGAGCATGACGGCAACGGCGTCACGATCGTGCCGGGCGACGACAACGGCGCCGAATCGGGGTCCGGCGACCACGAGGACGACGAGGACGACGGCGAGGAGATCGAGGAAGAGCTCGTCGAATCCGTCGGCGGCGATGACGTGCTGGAAGAAGTGCCTGAGCGCACCTTCCGCCCGCGCCGCCAGTACAAGATCCAGGAGGTCATCAAGCGCCGCCAGGTGATGCTGGTGCAGGTCGTGAAGGAAGAGCGTGGCAACAAGGGCGCGGCGCTGACGACCTATCTGTCGCTGGCCGGCCGCTACGCCGTGCTGATGCCGAACACGGCGCGCGGTGGCGGCATCAGCCGCAAGATCACCTCGGCGCAGGACCGCTCGCGGCTGAAGGAAGTGGTGCAGGACCTCGACGTGCCCGAGGGCATGGGCGTCATCCTGCGCACCGCCGGCGCCAACCGCACCAAGCCCGAGATCAAGCGCGACTTCGAATATCTGCTGCGGCTGTGGGAAACGGTCCGCGACATGACCCTGAAGTCGCAGGCCCCGACCCTGGTCTACGAGGAAGGCTCGCTGATCAAGCGCTCGCTGCGCGACCTCTATAACAGGGAGATCGACGAGATCCTGGTGGCCGGCGAAGCCGGCTACCGCGAGGCGCACGACTTCATGAAGATGCTGATGCCGACCAACGTCCGGGCGGTGAAGCAGTATCGCGACGGCCAGCCGCTGTTCTCGCGCATGGGCGTCGAAAGCCAGCTCGACGCGATGTTCTCG
Organism: Bradyrhizobium sp. SZCCHNS3016; assembly: GCF_032484535.1. Classification (NCBI taxonomy): domain Bacteria; kingdom Pseudomonadati; phylum Pseudomonadota; class Alphaproteobacteria; order Hyphomicrobiales; family Nitrobacteraceae; genus Bradyrhizobium; species Bradyrhizobium sp. SZCCHNS3016. The sequence continues at coordinate 187,189 of NZ_JAUETE010000008.1, read as the reverse complement.
CCGACCGTCCAGCTGCGTTCGGGCGGCTATATCGTGCTCAACCAGACCGAGGCGCTGGTCTCGATCGACGTGAACTCCGGCCGCGCCACGCGCGAGCATCACATCGAGGACACCGCGCTCAAGACCAATATGGAGGCCGCCGAGGAAGTGGCGCGCCAGCTCCGGCTGCGCGACCTCGCCGGGCTGATCGTCATCGACTTCATCGACATGGACGAGAAGCGCAACAACCGCTCCGTCGAGCGCAAGCTGTCGGACTGCCTGCGGCAGGATCGCGCGCGCATCCAGGTCGGCCGCATCTCGCATTTCGGTCTGCTGGAGATGTCGCGCCAGCGCATCCGCGCCAGCGTGCTGGAAAGCTCGACCGAGCCGTGCGCGCATTGCGGCGGCACCGGTCACGTGCGCTCGGTATCCTCGGTGGCGCTGCAGCTCTTGCGCAGCCTCGAAGAGACGCTGATGAAGGGCGCGACCCACAACCTCGTGGTCCGCACCCGCACCGAGGTGGCGCTCTACGTGCTCAACCACAAGCGCGGCCATTTGCGCGACCTTGAGAACAGCTTCAAGGTGTCGCTCGCGGTCATCGCCGATCCGACTGTGAGCGGCCAGCAATCCTTCATCATCGATCGCGGCGAGCAGGTGCATACGCTCGAGGCCGCCAAGGCGCTGCTCGCGGCGCAGGCCTCCGCGCCGCCGCTGGTGGCCGAGGAAGTCTTCGACGACGAGGAGACCTTCGACATCGAGACGGAATCCGAGGTCGAGACCGAGGAGACCGAAGGTCTGTCCGAGGACGCGGCCGACGGCAGCGCTGCCGAAGGCGAGCGGGACGGCGCGCGCCGCAAGCGGCGCCGGCGCCGGCGCGGCCGCAGTGGCGAGACCCGCGAGGGCACGCTGCCTGAAGGAACGGCCGGTCTGCAGCCCGCAGAGCCGGGCCTTGCCGCCGAGCAGTCAGCCGAGGACTCCGATGGCGAAGACGACGAGTCGGAGGAACAGCCTGCGTTCGCCCAAGGCGAGCAGACGGATCAGCCTGGCGGCGAGCGGCGTCCGCGCCGGCGTGGACGCCGCGGCGGTCGCCGTCGGCGCGGTGGCGCGGAAGAAGGTCTCGCCGCGTCGATCGGCGACGAGCTCGCGCCGGCTTCGGCATCGGAGGCAGAAGCCGCCGTGGCCGATTTCGACGGAAATGGCGCTTCCCGCCACGACGAGGAAGAGCCGGCCGAACCCACGGCGCCGGTCCATGCGGCGGCCGCAACCGAGGCCGATGAGCCCATCGCTGACGCCTCCGTGCCCGTGCCCCAGGCTGCTCCTCGACAACCCGAAGTGCAGCAGACCGAGGCTCCGAAGACGGAATCCGAGAAGACCCCGCGCCGCTCGACGGTTCGCGAGAAGGTCAGCTTCCTCACCGAGCCCAGGCCCGAGAGCGCGGTTTCGGCCGTCAACGTCGCCGCGAGCAGCGCGCCCGCTCCGGCTGTCGACGTCGCTGCGTCCGAGCCGGTTGCCACCGAGCCGGCGGCCACCGATTCCTCGTCCTCTGCGGCCCCGCGCCGGGCCGGCTGGTGGTCCCGCCGTTTCGGCGGCGGGCAGTAAGCCCCGCTTTCCGACGCTTCAATGCAAAGCGCCCGGCCAGATGGCCGGGCGTTTTCATATGACGTTCTTCCATGGCGGCGAATGCGCCGACCGGCGCCGACTTCATGACGATGGCGATGACGCCGAACACGGCATGCGCCGTATCGTCGATCACGTCCCGCGGCCGCTGACTGCGCTCGCCGCGCGCCATCAGCGCGAAGCCGAACGGGATCGCGAACAGCTGCACCTACAGGATGTCGCCGCGCGCCAGCGCGCCGAAGCCCTGCCCGCCCTACGCGAGCCAGCGGGCGATCCGGGAGACGGCCTCGCGCATGTCCTCGGCCGAACGCGCATAGGAAAAGCGCACGAAGCTGCGGCCGTGGATCGGATCGAAGTCGACGCCGGGCGTGGCCGCAACATGGGTCTCCTCCAGCATCCGCTTGGCGAAGTCGAAGCTGTCGGAGGTGAAGTCGGACACGTCGGCATAGAGGTAGAACGCGCCGTCGGCGGGCAGAAAGCGGGTCAGGCCGGCCTTCGGGAAACCCTCGATCAGGATGCGGCGGTTCTCCTGATAACCGTGCTTGATGGCCTCCATTTCGGTCCGGCCGTCGAACGCCGCTTCCGCAGCGATCTGCGACAGGGTCGGAACCGAAATCGCGAGGTTCTGCTGCAGACGCTCGATCGGCCGCGCCAGCGCATCCGGCACCACCATCCATCCGATGCGCCAGCCGGTCATGCAGAAGTACTTCGAGAACGAGTTGATGATCAGGGCCTCGCTCGACAGCTCCGCCGCCGTCACCGCCGGAAACGCGTAGTCCAGACCATGATAGATCTCGTCGGAGATGAAGCGGATGCCGGCGTCGCGTGCGGCTGCGATGACGCCGCCCAGCGCCTCACGCGACATCATGGTGCCGGTCGGATTGGCGGGACTTGCCACCAGCACGCCCTTCAGCGGCGTCTTGCGGTGAACGGCAAGCAGCGCCTCGCCGGTCAGGGCGTGGCGGTTCTCCGCCGTGGTCTCAATCAGCACCGGCTCGCAGCCCAGCGCCGTCAGGATGTGGCGATAGGGCGGATAGCCAGGCACGGTCACGGCCACGCGATCGCCGGGCTCGAACATCGCCAGGAACGCCAGGATGAATCCGGCCGAGGATCCCGTCGTGATCACGATCCGCGCCGGATCGATCTCGCAAGCGTGCGTCTCGCGATAGTGCCGCGCGATTCGCTGTCGCAGCGACAGCAGGCCGAGCGCCGAGGTGTAATCGATGCGTGCCTGATCGAGCGCAGCGTGCGCGGCCGCGATGGCCGCTCGCGGCGCAGGCGCCGCAGGTTGGCCGACCTCCATGTGGATGACATGTCCGCCGCCCGCCTCGATCCGCTCGGCCGCAGCCATCACGTCCATCACCATGAACGGCGGAACATTGCTGCGCGCGGACGGCGCCGTCAGGTTGGCGATCCGCTGTTCCAATGTCGGTATCACTGTCGCATCCACCATCGATATCTGCTATTGACCCCGGCTGTTCGGACCCGCTTCGTGAACCGGTCGAGGTCAGCCCATGGGCCTCATTCGCCGCAGATGAGCCGCATTCCGCCGTTTGGTGGGCAATAGCCCGTCTCGAGCCTCGCGCCAATTGCAAAGATCGCCTGATGTCGCTCCGTATCGTGCTTCGCAAGAAACTGTCCGGCGGGCTTGCCGCGGTCGTCGCTGCGGCCGTGACGCTGGCGCCGCTCGCGCCTGCATCGGCGCAGCAAGGCAAGGGACCGCCGATCCTGCGCGACACCGAGACCGAGGTGCTGCTGCGTGAATATACGCGGCCGATCCTGCGCGTCGCCGGACTCGAAAAGCAGAACATCCAGATGGTCATCATCAACGATGCGTCCTTCAACGCGTTCGTTGCCGACGGCCGCCGCATCTTCGTCAATTACGGTGCGATCCTTCAGTCTGAAAATCCGAACCAGCTGATCGGCGTTCTCGCGCACGAGACCGGCCATCTCGCCGGCGGCCATCTCGCCAAGCTGCGCCAGCAGCTCGCCACCGCCCAGACCCAGATGATCATCGCCACCATTCTCGGCGCCGGCGCCCTCGCCGTCGGCGCGCGCGGCGGCGGCAGCGGCCTCGCCAATGCCGGCGCCGCGACGCTGTCCGCGCCGGGCGAGGTCATCCGCCGCTCGCTGTTGTCGTATCAGCGCCAGCAGGAGGAGAACGCCGACCGTGCGGGGGTGAAATTCCTCACTGCGGCAGCGCAATCGCCGAAGGGCATGTACGAGACGTTCAAGCGCTTCACCAATGAGAGCCTGTTCGCCGCACGTGGCGCCGACCCCTATCTGCAATCACATCCGATGCCGGCCGATCGCGTCGAGGCGCTCGAGGGCCTCGCGCGCCAGAGCCCCTATTGGGACAAGAAGGACGACCCCGCGCTGCAGCTCCGCCACGACATGGTCCGGGCCAAGATCTCGGCCTTCATGGAACGGCCGGACACGGTGGCACGGCGATTTCCCTTGTCGGACACCAGCCTGCCCGCCCGCTACGCCAGGGCAATCTCCACCTACTTGCATGGCGACCTGCGCAGCGCCCTGAGCCAGATCGACGCCCTGATCCAGGTGCAGCCCAACAACGCCTATTTCTACGAGGTCCGTGGCCAGGCCCTGCTGGAGGGCGGCCGTCCCACTGAGGCGATCGCCCCGCTGCGCAAGGCGGTGCACCTGTCCAATAACGCTCCGCTCATCGAGATGTTACTTGGTCAGGCCTTGGTGGCATCCGAGAACAAAGCCTACACTGACGAGGCGATCTCGATCCTGCGCGCGGCGGTCGCGCGCGAATCCGAGGCACCGCTCGGCTACTCCCAGCTCGCGATGGCCTATGGCCGCAAGGGCGACTATGCGGAGGCGGATCTCGCCTCGGCGCAGGCCGCCTTCCTGCGTGGCGACAACAAGACGGCGCGCGAGCTTGCCTCGCGTGCGAAAACCCGCTTCGCGGTGGGGTCGCCGGGCTGGGTCAAGGCCGACGACATCGTCACGGCAAAGCCGCTTTCCGGCCAGTAATGTGTCGGACAGCGGGGGTTGGCGCCCGTTGAAGTTTTGAATTACTGCTATCATCCGATCCAGAATATCAAGATACCGATCACGACCATCGACAAGGACCCGATCATTTGACCCAGAGGACCTCCTTCATGCCGTCAGTCCGCACGCTCATTCCCGCGATGTTGTTCGCGCTTTCGCTCTGCGGCGTGCCTCAGCTCGCGTCGGCGGAGAGCTTCTCCGACAGCCAGCGTGGCGAGATCGAGACGATCGTTCGAAACTACCTGATCGCGCATCCCGAGGTGCTCGAAGAGGCGATGGCCGAGCTTCAGAAGCGCCAGACGGCGGCCGAGGCGGCCAAGCACGAGGCCAGCATCAGCAAGAACGCCGAGACGATCTTCAACTCGCCGCGCGGTGTCGTGCTCGGCAACAAGGATGGCGACGTCACCTTCGTCGAGTTCTTCGATTACAATTGTGGCTACTGCAAGCGCGCGATGGCCGACATGATGGACCTGATGAAGAGCGACCCGAAGCTGAAGGTCGTGCTCAAGGAATTTCCCGTGCTGAGCCAGGGCTCCGTCGAGGCCGCGCAGGTCGCGGTTGCCGTTCGGATGCAGGCCCCGCAGAAATATCTCGACTTCCACCAGAAGCTGCTCGGCGGCCGCGGCCAGGCCGACAAGGCCCACGCGCTCGCGGTGGCCAAGGAACTCGGCCTCGACATGGCCCGCGTCGAGAAGGACATGGCAAGCCCCGAGGCCAAGGCGACGATCGAGGAGAACTTCAAGCTCGCCGAGGAGATGGGCATGAACGGCACGCCGAGCTACGTGATCGGCAAGCAGGTCGTGATCGGCGCCGTCGGCGTCGAGGGCCTGCGCGAGAAGATCAGCACGGCCCGCTGCGGCAAGGCGAGCTGCTGAGCATATCTGTCAAAGCGTCTCGCCATCACGAGATCAATCGAAGGCCGGCTGTATCAGCCGGCCTTCTGCTTTTGCCGTGAGCCGGTGAAGAAGCAAGAGACCGGTGGCGCTGCCGCCCTCGCCTATCCCGTCAGCTTCATGCCGAGCCGGGTTCGAAGTGCCTCGCGGATGTGGCCGCGTGCAATCGCCTCGGCCCGATCGGGATCGCGGATCGCGATCGCCTCGATCAGCTCACCATGCTCGGCCGCGGCCGTTGCCGGACGTCCTTCGGCCGCAAACGTTGTGGTTCCCAGCAGCGCTGTCGCCACATGCATGTCCTCGAGGGCGGCATCGAGATAGCGGTTGCGCGCGGCGCGCTGGATCGCACCGTGCATCAGCCGATTCAGCCGCGCGAGCTCGACGGCGTCGCCCTCCCCGCTGACGAAGCGCGCATGAATGTCGCGCAGCGCCGCGATCTCGGCCGGCACGGCATACTGTGCCGCGAGCCGGGCCGCAGCGCCTTCGAGAATCTCCCGCATCGCGTACAGCTCGAGGATTTCATTCTCGTCGAGACTTCGCACGATCAGGCCGCGGCCACCAGCCGGCTGCACCCACCCCTTGGCCACCAGCTTGCCGAAGGCCTCACGGACCGGCGTGCGGCTGACGTTCAGCTTCTGGGCGACCTCGTCCTCACGCAGTCGATCGCCGGAGCGATAGAGGCCGTTCTCCAGCGCATGGCACAGCGCACGAAATACCGCCTCGCCGAGAGAGACGTTGTCACGATCGATGGTGAGCGATGGCGATTCCGAGGACATGGGGTCACTGTCTCACAACCTTGTTCCGAACAACAGTATCTCTTGCATGTGTTCGTATACAATAGTATACGAACACATGCCTCCGCAGCCGGCACTTCAGCACTGTCCATCATCGCTAGGCCGACGGCTGGCATGCCGATGGCGTGGCTGTGCGGACGCACGCCGATCCAGGGCCTGCCGCCTTGCGTTCGCAAGGGCCTGCGATGACTGATCAGAGCGATATCGTCGACTATCCCCTGACCTACGACGTCGTCGTGGCCGGCGGCGGCAACGCGGCCCTCTGCGCCGCCATTGCAGCACGGCGCGCCGGGGCCTCGGTCATCGTGCTGGAGGCCGCCTCGAAGTTCTATCGCGGCGGCAATACGCGCCACACCCGCAACATGCGCTGCGCCCATGACGCGGCGACCGCAACGTTGAGCGGCCCCTACACCGAGGACGAGTTCTGGGACGATCTCCTGCGCGTCACCGAAGGCCAGACCAACGAGCAGTTGGCGCGCCTGATGATCCGCGAGTCCAAGGACATGCTCGACTGGATCGTCGAACAAGGCGTGCGCTTCCAGCCCTCGCTCGGCGGAACGCTGAGCTTAGGACGGACCAACTCGTTCTTCCTGGGCGGCGGCCGGGCCATGCTCAATGCGCTGTATCTCACCGCCGAGCTCCTCGGCGTCGACGTGCGCTACGAGGCCGAGGTGGTGGGGCTGGAGATGGACGACGGCCGCTTCCGCGCGGCGATCGTGCAGCACGGCAACGGCAGGATGCGCATCGGCGGCAAGGCGCTGGTGGCGGCCGCAGGCGGCTTCGAATCCAACATCGACAAGCTGGTCGAGGGCTGGGGCGAGATCGCCCGCAACTTCCTGATCCGCGGCACGCCCAACAATCGCGGCACGGTGCTCGACATGCTGCTCGGCGCCGGCGTCGACAGTATCGGCGACCCCACCCAGTGCCATGCGGTGGCGATCGATGCGCGGGCGCCCAAATATGACGGCGGCATCATCACGCGGCTCGACTGCGTCGTGTTCGGCATCGTCGTCAACAACAACGCTGAGCGATTCTACGACGAAGGCGAGGACGTCTGGCCGAAGCGTTACGCCATCTGGGGCCGCCTGGTCGCGACCCAGCCGAACCAGATTGCCTACATCATCTTCGACGCGAAATCGGCGAACCTGTTCATGCCATCGCTCTACCCCGCGATCGAGGCGGCCAGCATCACCGAACTCGCCGGCAAGCTCGGCCTTGATCCCGACAAGCTGACCACCACCGTCGCGCAATTCAACGCATCGGTGCGCGACGGCAGCTTCAATCCCGACATCCTGGACGATTGTCGCACCGAGAACTTAGCGCCGCCCAAATCGCATTGGGCGCGCCGTCTCGATTCAGCGCCCTTCTACGCCTATCCGGTCCGGCCCGGCATCACCTTCACCTACCTCGGCGTACGCGTCGATCAAGCGGCAAGGATGATGATGAAGGCCGGCGGGCCAGCCGACAACATGTACGCCGCCGGCGAGATCATGGCCGGCAACGTGCTCGGCCGCGGCTATGCCGCGGGCATCGGCATGACGATCGGCAGCGTGTTCGGCCGCATCGCGGGCCGGGGAGCAGCGACACATGCAGCGCAGTGAGGCGTTGACCGAGGCGGATCGGCTGATGACGATCTGCAATTCCTGCCGCTATTGCGAGGGCCTCTGCGCCGTGTTTCCGGCGATGGAGATGCGCCGCGCCTTCACCGGCGGCGACCTCAACTATCTCGCCAATCTCTGCCATGCCTGCGGCGCCTGCCACGTCGACTGCCAATTCTCGCCGCCGCACGAATTCGACGTTCGCGTCCCGTCCGTTCTGGCCCGGGTACGGCACGAGAGCTACGCCGACTATGCCTGGCCGCGCGCGCTGGCGCCGCTGTTCAGGCGCAACGGCCTTGCGGTGTCGCTCATCGCGGTCATCAGCATGGCCGCGTTCGTCCTCGGCTTCGTGGCCTTCAACGATCCCGCCGCGCTGTTCGCAAGCCGGCACGGCCTGGGATCGTTCTACGCGCTCATGCCTCACAACACGATGGCGCTGTTGTTCGGCGCCGCCTTCCTGTGGGCCATCATCGCCATCATCATGGGCGCTCGGGCCTTCTGGAATGACATCGGCGAGCCGAGCTCGACCCTGACGCGCTCACGTCCGCTGCTGCGCGCCGTTCGCGATGCAGCCAGCCTGCGCTATCTCGATGGCGGCGGCGTCGGCTGCTACAACGAGGATGAGCGGCCGCGCGACACCCGGCGGTTCTATCACCATCTGACGCTCTGGGGCTTCGTGCTCTGCTTCGCATCGACCAGCGTCGCGACGCTCTATCACTATCTTCTGCAGCGCGAGGCGCCCTATCCGTTGTGGGATCTACCCGTCGTGCTCGGGACACTCGGCGGATTGGGCATCGTGGTCGGTCCGCTCGGACTCTACGCCGCCAAGCGCAGGCGTGAGCCGGCGATGATGGACGGCGGCAGCCGCGGCATGGACGTCGCGTTCTTGGCGATGCTCGTCCTCACCGGCGCGACCGGGCTCGCTCTCCTCGTGCTTCGCGAGACCAGCACGATGGGCGTGCTGCTCGCGGTCCATCTCGGTGCGGTGTTCGCGATCTTCATCACGATGCCCTATGGCAAGTTCGCGCACGGCCTCTATCGATTCTTGGCGCTCCTCCGCTACGCGCGCGAACGTCACGGCGCGTAGCTCGCGCGAGGTCGCCGTCAACGCGCAACTGATCGCCGTCGTCATGCAGCATTCATGACCCTGAGCATCCGTTCATAAAGTTGCGATCTGCGACATTTTTCCGGAACGATCCGCGACGTACGGAACGACTCCTACCTCCTGCCGTTGTCGGCGCGGGCAGTGCAAATACGAGGAGGATAGAGGATGACCAATCGCTTGATGGTATCAGTTGCTGCAATCGCGCTCCTGGCGGGTGCAGGTTTTGCTCATGCGCAGAGCGCCGGCGGTGCGGGCGGGGCAGTTGGACAGTCCGGCGGCGCAGCCGGCGGCATGAACGCGCCCGGCGGCACGATGCATCGCGACAGCGCCTCGCCTGCGGCCGGCGGCGCCTCCGACATGCGCTCCAGCCAGTCGGATCAGAAGTCTGGTGCGACCAAGGGCCAGCGCGCCGAGGAAGGCATGAAGGGGCCGACTGCCAAGGGCGCGACCTCCGAGAGCGACAAGGCCGGCTCCAAGAGCATGAAGGCCGAGAGCCGCGACAGCAAGAGCGGCACCAGCACGAACGCCGAAACCAAGACCGGCAGCGACCGGTCGCAGACCACCACCGGACTGGCCGGCGCCGGCGCCAAGCTCTCGACGGAGCAGCGCACCAAGATCACCAGCGTGATCCGCAGCCAGCGCGTCGAGCCGGTGACCAACGTGAACTTCAACATCTCGGTCGGCACCCGGGTGCCGCGCGACGTTCGCTTCCACCGGCTCCCGGCCGAAGTCGTGACGATCTATCCGGAATGGCGCGGATATGACTTCATCCTGGTTCGTGAGCAGATCATCGTAATCGATCCCCGCACCCACGAGATCGTCGCAGTTCTCGACGCCTGATCCCGACCAGGCAGGCGATGAGGACATGGGGCGGGCAGCAATGCCCGCCCCTTTCTATTGCGCAAATCTATTGCGCAAAGAGCACGCAAGGGCGATCACACGCAGCCCGTGCAGCCCGGTGGACAAACCTGGTTAATCAGCGATTTCGTACACTTAAGACGGTTTTTTCGTGTGACGGACCAAGCCTCGAACGGCCGGCCTGGCTGCCGAAAGGCTTCCCCTTGGCGGCTTTGTTACCTATAACGCCGCCCACTGCCGCCACACCGCCGGGATGGGAATGGCCGACGCCGCTCACAACACGATCTATGTCCTCAACGGACCCAACCTCAACCTGTTGGGCACCCGCGAGCCGGAGACCTATGGCCACGCCACCCTCGCCGACGTGGAACGGCTCTGCGTCGAGACGGCTGCCCGCTTCGGCCTGGTGGCGGAGTGCCGGCAGTCCAATCATGAGGGCGTCCTGGTCGACTCCATCCATGAGGCCCGCAGCCGCGGTGTGGTCGGAATCATCCTCAATGCCGGCGCCTACTCTCATACCTCCATTGCCCTGCATGACGCGCTGATGGGGGTGAAGATCCCCACCGTTGAAGTGCACATCAGCAACATCCACGCTCGCGAGAGCTTTCGGCACCATTCTTTCACCGCGAAGGCGGCGTTTGCCTCGATCTGCGGCTTCGGCATCGACGGCTACCGGCTCGCGATCACTGGCCTCGCCGCCAAGATCGGCGCCAAAGCCGATACGCAGACCGACATCTAGCGCAAGCCTGACGTCACAGTCCTCACGCCACCCAACGTTCCGGATCAGATCATGGCGCCCCAGCCCGACGACAAGACCATCGCGAAATCCGAAGACAGCCAGCTCATTCGCGAGCTCGCAGCGCTGCTGGATGAGACCAGCCTGACCGAAATCGAGCTGGAGCGTGCCGGCCTTCGCATCCGCGTTGCCCGCAACGTGACCGTTGCGGCGGCCGTCCATTCGTCCATCGGAGCGGTCGCCGCTGGCGTTCCCCTGGTCGCAGCTGCGACGGCGGCAGCCGCCGGTGCGGACTTGTCCAAACATCCCGGCGTGGTGCCCTCGCCCATGGTCGGCACCGCCTATTGGGCGCCCGAGCCCGGCGCCAAGCCGTTCGTCGAGGTCGGCTCCAAGGTGTCGGTCGGTCAGACCCTGATGATCATCGAGGCGATGAAGACGATGAACCAGATTCCGTCACCGCGCGCCGGGACGGTGACGCAGGTCCTGGTCGAGGACGGCCAGCCCGTTGAGTTCGGCGAGCCGCTGGTGATCATTGAATAATTGCGAGTAGCGAATGGCGAATAGCGAATAGCCGTCCGTTCCCTATTCGCTACTCCCTATTCGCTACTCGCCACTCGCGCCCGAGGCACCATGTTCGACAAGATCCTCATCGCCAATCGCGGCGAAATCGCCCTTCGCATCCTCAGGGCCTGCAAGGAGCTCGGCATCTCCACCGTCGCGGTGCATTCCACCGCCGACGCCGATGCCATGCATGTCCGCCTCGCCGACGAAAGCGTGTGCATCGGCCCGCCGCCGTCGAAGGACAGCTATCTCAACATCCCCGCGCTGCTCGCCGCCTGTGAGATCACCGGCGCCGACGCCGTGCATCCCGGCTACGGCTTCCTCTCGGAGAACGCGCGCTTCGCCGAGATCCTCGCCGACCACAACCTGCACTTCATCGGACCCAAGGCGGAGCACATCCGCCTGATGGGCGACAAGATCGAGGCCAAGAAGACCGCCAAGCGGCTGGGCATTCCGGTCGTTCCCGGCTCCGACGGTGCGGTGACGCCCGACCAGGACGCGATGGCGATCGCCAAGGAGATCGGCTTTCCGGTGCTGGTCAAAGCGGCCGCCGGCGGCGGCGGCCGCGGCATGAAGGTCGCCCACACCGAGGCGGACCTGCAACTGGCGCTGACCACCGCGGCCAACGAGGCCAAATCCGCGTTCGGCGACGCTTCGGTCTATCTCGAGAAGTATCTGCAGAAGCCCCGCCACATCGAGATCCAGGTGCTCGGCGATGGCCGCGGCGGCGCGATCCATCTCGGCGAGCGCGACTGCTCGCTGCAGCGGCGCCACCAGAAGGTCTGGGAGGAAGGCCCCTCGCCGGTGCTCGACCCGGCCAGCCGCGCCAAGATCGGCGAGACAGTCGCCAAGGCGATGCAGGAGCTGAAATATATCGGCGTCGGCACCGTCGAATTCCTCTATGAGGACGGCGAGTTCTACTTCATCGAGATGAACACCCGCATCCAGGTCGAGCATCCGGTGACCGAGATGATCACCGGCATCGACCTCGTGCTGGAGCAGATCCGCATCGCGGCCGGCGGCGACCTGCCGATGACCCAGGACCAGGTTGTCATCAACGGCCACTCCATCGAGTGCCGCGTCAATGCGGAAAATCCCGTCACCTTCCGGCCCTCGCCGGGCAAGATCCTGCAGTACCATCCGCCGGGCGGCCTCGGCGTCCGCATCGATTCGGCGGTCTATCAGGGCTACGTGATCCCGCCCTATTACGACTCGCTGGTCGGCAAGCTGATCGTCCACGGCAAGACCCGAGTCGAGTGCCTGATGCGGCTGCGGCGGGCGCTGGACGAGATGGTCGTCGACGGCATCGAGACCACCCTGCCGCTGTTCCGGGCGTTGGTGCGTGAGCCCGCCATCATCGATGGCGACTACCACATCCACTGGCTCGAGCAGTATCTCGCCGGCCAGAACGCGGACTGAGCAGCACCTGAAGAATCCCGCGGCCCGGCGGGAACTCGTCGGTCTGCAAGACGTTCTGCTCTGTCGGCGGTTCCGCTGAGGGGGCAGGTATTTCAATCGGCATGCGAGTGAGCGGTGGCGCCTGAGATCAGACAGAGGCGCACGCTAGGACAAATCCTGCTGTTGTCGGCGGGATTCCTGGTGCTGGTCGTGGTCAGCACGGCCTCGGTGCTGCTGGTCAACAAGGCCCGCAGAGACAGCGCCTGGGTGGTGCACACCATTGAGGCGGAGAACCAGATCAATGCGCTGCTGCTCGAGGTCCGCCGCGCCGAGAGCGGCGCCCGCGCCTACCTGCTGACCCAGAGCCCGGATTTTCTCAGAGATCACGAAGCCGCCGTTGCCGCGATCCGGCCCGTACTCGACAAGCTTGCGACGCTCCTCGCCGACAACCAGGTTCAGGTGGCGAACCTCGCCAGATTGCGCAGCATCATCGAGACCCGACTGGCGCAATTCGACCAGGAGAAGGCCCTCGTCGCGTCCGGCGATCTTCCCAGTGCGGTGGCCCTGGTGCGCGATGCCGCATCGATCGACAGTAGCACGACCATGCGTACCACCGCCGAGGCGATGCGCACCGAGGAGGAACGCCTGCTGGCGGTGCGAACCACCAATGCCGACGAAAGCCAGCAGCTCGCGACCATCGTCACCGTCGCCGGTTCGGCGCTGGTCGTCCTGCTCGCCGTCATCTCGCTGCTCCTTGTGCGCCGCTCGACCAGCGCCCGCGACGAGGCCGAGGCCAAGCTGCGCGAGAGCAATCTCAACCTCGAAGCCACTGTCGACGAGCGCACCGCCGACCTGCGCGAGGCCAATGAGGAGATCCAGCGCTTCGCCTACATCGTGAGCCACGATCTGCGCTCGCCGCTGGTCAACATCATGGGCTTCACCAGCGAGCTCGACGAGCTGCGCAGCGACATCTTCCGGCGCATCGCGGCGCTCGCGCGCGCGGTGTCCGACGCGCCGCCGCCGGCCGAAGGCACCGAGCCGGAGCTGGAAGGCGCCGACAAGCAGCTCTCGGAGGATTTCTCCGAGGCGCTGGGCTTCATCAAGTCCTCGATCGCAAAAATGGACCGGCTCATCACCGCCATCCTCAATTTGACCCGCGAAGGCCGCCGCGAGTTCGTGCCGGTGCGCATCGACACCCGCGAGCTGATCGAGGGCATCGTCTCGACGCTCGCGCATCAGGCTGCGGAAACCAACACCACCATCCGCGTGGAGCCGCTGCCCGCCATCGTCAGCGACCGCCTTGCGCTGGAGCAGATCTTCTCCAACCTGATCGACAACGCGATCAAATATCTGAAGCCCGGCGTTGCCGGTGACATCGCCATTCGCGCCCGCACCAAGCTCGGTTTCGCCATCTTCGAGATCACGGACAATGGCCGGGGGATTGATCCCAGGGATCATCAACGTATCTTTGATCTGTTCCGCCGCGCCGGGACCCAGGACCGTCCGGGTCAGGGGATTGGATTGGCCCATGTGCGCGCACTGGTGCGCCGGCTCGGCGGAACCATGTCGGTCGCGTCGGAGCTCGACCAGGGCAGCACGTTCACCATCACGCTCCCGATCAACTGGAACGCCTCAACCCGGAACTCAGACCGATGACCATGCCCGTGACGATCATCATGATCGAGGACGACGAAGGCCACGCCCGCCTGATCGAGCGCAACATCCGCCGCTCGGGAGTCAACAACGAGATCAAGCCGTTCACCAACGGTACAGATGCCGTGAAGTATCTGCTGGGTGCTGACGGCACCGGCCTCGATCACAAGGGGCAAGCATTGCTGATCCTGCTGGACCTGAACCTGCCGGACATGACCGGCATCGACATCCTCAAGATGGTCAAGCAGAACAGCTTCCTGAAGAGCGCGCCCGTGGTCATCCTGACCACGACCGACGACTCACAGGAGATCAAGCGCTGCTACGAGCTCGGCTGCAACGTCTACATCACCAAGCCGGTCAACTACGAAAGCTTCGCCAACGCCATTCGCCAGCTCGGCCTGTTCTTCTCCGTCATCCAGGTTCCGCCCGCCGCATGAGCTCCGCCGCCCCCACGCTGCTCTACATCGACGACGACGCGGCGCTGGCGCGGCTGGTCGAGCGCGGGCTCAAGCGATTGGGCTTCACGGTGGAACACGCCGCCGACGGCAGCGCGGGCTTGCAGCGGCTGGAGCGCGGCGGGATCGACGTCGTTGCGCTCGACCAGTACATGCCCGGCTTCGACGGGCTCGAGACGCTGGAGCGCATCATGGCGCTGCCCGAACCGCCGCCGGTGGTGTTCGTCACCGCCTCGCAGGATTCCAAGATCGCGGTCACGGCCCTGAAGGCGGGCGCAGTCGACTACCTCGTCAAGGACGTGCAGGGCGAGTTCATTCCGCTGCTGCAGGTCGCAGCCGAAGGCGCGGTGCGGCAGGCACGGCTGCAGAAGGCCCGCGACGAGGCGGAGGCAGAAGTGCGGGCGTCACGCGACCGCTACGCGGCGCTGGCGGCGGAGCGCGAGGTCCTGCTGCGCGAGGTCAATCATCGCGTCGGCAATTCGCTCCAGATCATCGCGTCGCTGCTGCATCTTCAGGCCAACTCCAGCACCCAGGACGACGTCAAGGCCGCGCTCACCAATGCGATGGGCCGCGTCGCCGCCGTGGCGCAGGTGCACCGCCGCCTCTACACGTCTCAGGATCTCAAGAGCGTGCTGCTCAACCAGTATCTGGATTCGCTGCTCGACGACCTGCGCCGCTCGGCCGAGGGCAACCGGATGTCGCGGCTGACCCTGAAGGCGGAGCCGGTCGAGATCGACCCGGATCGCGCGGTCGCGATCGGCATCGTCGTCAACGAGCTGGTCATGAACGCGGTCAAATACGCCTACCCCGATGGGCCGGGCCCGATCCATGTCGAGCTGAAGCTTGCAGGCGAGGACATCGTGCTGTCGATTGCCGACGACGGCGTCGGCCTCAACGCAACCAGCGATCCGCGCTCGACCGGAATGGGCCAGCGCATCGTCAGCGCCATGGCGACCAAGCTCGATGCCACCGTCGGCCCCGATCCGAGCCATGCCGGCACCAAGATCGTGGTCCGCTTCCGCCTCGAAAAAGATGCTCCCAAGCCCGCGGCTGCTGGGGTCGGCTGAGCTGACGCAGGCGGCACGCGACCATCGCGCACCCGACGTCGGCCTGCTATGCTGATCCCATGAATACGCGCGACTCTGCAGCGTCCGAGATCACGCCCGAGGTCCTGCTGCGTGCCTATGCCTGCGGCATCTTCCCGATGGCCGAAAGCGCCGACGACCCGACCTTGTTCTGGGTCGAGCCGGAGCTGCGCGGCGTCATTCCGCTCGACGGCTTTCGCGTCGCCTCGCGCCTTGCGCGCACGGTGCGATCGGACACCTTCACCGTGACCGTGAACCAGGCCTTCAAGGCGGTGATGGATGGCTGTGCCGAGCCGCAGCCCGGTCGCGAGGACACCTGGATCAACAAGCGTATCCGCGAGCTCTACAGCGGCCTCCACGCGCTCGGCCATTGCCACAGCGTCGAATGCTGGCAGGATGGCGAGCTGGTGGGCGGCCTCTACGGCGTCAGCCTGGGCCGCGCCTTCTTCGGCGAGAGCATGTTTCATCGCACCCGCGACGCCTCGAAGGTCGCGCTGGTGCATCTCGTCGCGCGGCTGATCGCAGGCGGCTTCGAGTTGCTCGACACCCAATACGTCACCGAGCACCTCAAGACCTTCGGCGCCGTCGAGATCCCGCGCCGGCGCTACACCGTGCTGCTCGAAAAGGCCCTGAGGGGACCGGCCGCCAATTTCGCCAGGCTGGCGGTCGATCGGCCGATGCCGGGTGCCGAAGCGTTGGCGATCATCGCCGCGCGCGGCTGAGCCCGGTTATCTGAACACTCCGCCGAACGGTCCGCCCGCCTGGGGCGGCGGCGGCGGTGGCGGCACCTGCTGGGTCTGATACTGCTGCGGCGGCGATGGCGGCCTGGGCGCCGCCTGCCTCTGCTGCGGCGGCCGCTTCTGTGCCGGCTGCGGCGCCGCGGTCGGCTTCTGATCCGGCGCGGCGCTGACGACCGTGGTCTGCGGCTCTTTGCAGTCAACCAGCCAGATGTCGTAGATCGGGTGCTCGACGCCGTGCAGGCCGGGGCTGGCCGCGAACATCCAGCCCGAGAAGATGCGCTTCACCTCGCCCTGCAAGGTGATCTCGTCGACCTCCACGAACGCGTCGGTGTTGGCGGCCTCGGTGGCCGGCCTCGTGTAGCAGGCGTCGGTCTTCACCCGGAGCGCGCCGAACTGCACGGTCTCGCCGATGTCCTCGTCGAAATTGATGATGCGGCCGGTGATCTTGTCGAGCCCGGAGAAGCTCGCCTTCTTGTTCACGATCTTCTGCGCCGGCGGCTCGGTCACGACCTCGTCACCCGGCTGGATGGTGGCCGGCGTCTGCGGCACCGCGCCGTTCGGCGGGATCGCCGCATTCTGGGGTGCCCCGCGTGCCGGTGCCTGCCGCTGACCGGGCGCAGCCTGGCCGGGCGGCGGCACGGCCGCAACTGGGGGATTGTTCTGTGGCAGGATCGTCGTTCCCGGCGGTGGCGCCAGCGGCTGGGATTGGACCGGGCCCGGCAGGGCGGCGCCCTGCCCTGGCGGCGGACGGGTCGGCGCCGGCAGCACCCGGCCCTGCGGCAGCTCCGGGACCTCCTCCTCTTCCTCGGGAGGCGGAATCGGCTCGCCACGGCGCGGAATGTTGCCCGGCGGGCGCGGAACGGGATCGGAGAAAATGGTACCGATCTGCGCGCGCGCCGGCACGGACAGCGTGAGGGATGTGGCGGCCAGCAATGCCGCGATACCGGTCAGGACGATTGTTCGGTGCATCTCGCGCGGCTTTATCAGGCGAATCGGGGTTCGGGACAATCAAATCGCGTCATGACCCATCCGCCGCTCTCGATCAGCCCTCCCGTTAACATGTCGAATACGGCGGGGGAAGGGCGAGCTGCCAGCGCTCCGCGTGCTGGTCAGCCGGTTCATCCAATGAGATAGTCGTGATCAAGAGCCGGATCGGAACCGGCTTCAAAGGGAAGGAAACCGATGTCTGATTCGATCCGTCTCGACGGCCGAGTGGCCGTCGTTACCGGTGCGGCCGGCGTCATCGGCGCCGCAACCATGCGGCTGCTGGCCGCACGCGGGGCCCGCATCGTCGCCGTGGACCGGCGCGAGGCCGATCTCGCCGCCGCGACGGCCGCCCTGCCCGCAAGCGCCGAGGCGCTCGCCGTGGCCGCCGACGTCACCGACGAGGACCAGGTCGCCGCCTACGTGCGACAAGCGTGCGATCGGTTCGGCACCATCGACGTGTTCTTCAACAACGCCGGCATCGAAGGCGAGATCAAGCCGATCACCGCTTATCCGCTCGACGCGTTCCGTCGCGTGCTCGACGTCAACGTCGTCGGCGTCTTCCTCGGCCTCAAGCACGTGCTTCCGGTGATGCTGAAGCAGAACCGCGGCTCGATCATCAACACCGCCTCGATCGCCGGCCTGATCGGCTCGCCGCAGATCGCCGTCTACAGCGCCAGCAAGCACGCGGTGATCGGCTTGACCAAGAGCGTGTCCTGGGAGTGCACCGGCACCAATGTGCGTGTGAACTGCATCTGCCCCGGGCTGATCGAGAGCCGCATGCTGAGCGCGATCATCGAAGGGCGCAGCGGCGCCCCGGTTCCGGCCGACAAGGTGGTCGATCGCGTCCCCGCACGCCGACTTGGCCAGGGCGCAGAGGTCGCCTCGATCGTCGCCTTCCTCGCTTCCGACGATGCCAGCTACGTCTCCGGCGCCGCCTACACCGTCGATGGTGGCCGCACCGCCGCCTGACATCCCCTCAACGCACAGGTCGATTGCAATGCCCGTTCAGCTCGATGCCGATGCCGCCGCCGTCTACAAGGCGTTCCAGGAGGCCGGCCGCCCTGCCTATGAATCGCTGACACCCGCGGAGGCGCGGGACTACTATCTCGCCGCGCGCGTCGTGAGCAATCCCGAGCCGCCGGAGCTTGCTGAGGTCAAGGAGCTCACCATCCATGCCCCGCATGGCGCGATCCCTGCCCGGCTGTACCGGCCCCGGACGCTGCGGCAGACCGCCGGCCTGGCACCGGCACTGGTGTTCTTCCACGGCGGCGGCTGGGTGATCGGCAATCTCGACTCGCACGACGTCGTCTGCCGTACGCTCGCCCATGAAGGCGAGCTCATCGTGATCTCGGTCGACTACCGCCTTGCGCCGGAGCACAAATTTCCGGCTGCGATCGACGACGCGGTCGCAGCGACGCAATGGGTCGCGGAGAATGCGCCCGCGCTCGGCATCGACGCGTCGCGGCTCAGCATCGGCGGCGATTCCGCAGGTGGCAATCTCGCCGCCGTGGTCGCATTGTCGGCACGCGACGGCCGCGGGCCGAAGCTGTCGGGCCAGGTGCTGATCTATCCGGCCACCGACTTCACGATGAGCCATCCCTCCCACAGCGAGCCCGAGACCAGCGTGCTGCTGACGCATTCGGTCATCCGCTGGTTTCGCGACCATTATCTCAGCAGCGCGGCCGACATTCACGATTGGCGTGCCTCGCCGGCGAAGGCGGAAAGCCTGGTGGGGCTACCGCCCGCTTATGTGCTCACAGCCGGCGCCGATCCGCTGCGCGACGAAGGCAACGACTACGCGCGGCGCCTGCGCGAGGCCGGCGTGGCGGTGACCTACCGAACGCATCCCGGCCAGTTCCACGGCTTCTTCACCATGGGCAAGCTGTTGGATCAGGCGAATGTCGCTGCGCGCGACATCGGCGTCTGGCTGAAGCAGCTCGACCGGCCCGGCGGCATCTGACAGGCTGGGCGCCGAGTCATGGCTGGCCCCCTGCCACCAGCCGTTGCCAGTGTCCAGGCGAGATGCCGTAATTCGCTTTGAACCGCCGCGTCATGTGCGACTGATCGCTGAACCCGGCGGCGAGAGCGGCGTCCGCCAGACCGAGCCCCGCCGCAATTTCGGCGCGCGCACGGTCGAGGCGGCGCATCATCAGATATCGGTAGGGACTGGTCCCATAAGCCTTGCGGAACTGACGCGCGAGCGAGAAGCGATCCTGCCCCGTGATCGCCTCGAGCTCGGCGGAAGCGACGGTACGTCCGAGATTGGCATCAAGATGAGCGCGGGCGCGTTCGAGGGCTCGCGCATCTATCAACGCACTTTCGAATCGCCGAATGGACGCATTGTTGGCCAGCAGGCCGTCGGCCAGAAGGACTGCGATCTCGTCCAGCGCAGTCGGCTCCAGCACGCGCTCCATATCGGTGCATGCGGCGTGGACGGCATGCAACAGGCTCGGGTCCTCAAAGACCGCGTTCTTCACGAACGGAAGCGTCGAGGCCCGCGGGCCAAGCGCGTCGCGCACGATCGACGGCTCGATATAGATCATCCGATAGTGGAAGCCGTCCTCGGTGCCTGCTTCCCCGGTGTGAATCTCGTCGGGATGCAACACGATGACCTGCCCCGGCGTGCTGTCGGCGCGCGCGCCGCGGTAATCAAAGCTCTGCACGCCGTGAATCGTGTAACCGATCGAATAGGTATCGTGCCGGTGCGGGGCATAGGCTTGGCCAGAAAAGAAGGCTTCGATGCGCGCAATGCCCTGTTGCCACGGCGCCATCCGCACCCAATCCCGCGCGCACGAACGTTCAAGACCGGGGAGAACACCCCGTGCTGTCTTGCCTGCGGATTTTCGCGCGCGTGCGATTGGTATTGCTCCGAGCCGTCGCGCTGAAACCTATATCGCAGGCGAGCCAACCGGAAGACCGGCCACCTCACATGTGTTCACGGAAGCAGGAGAACCGGCATGAAGACAGTGAACCTCTCCGAAAAGCTGAGCCAATTCTCGAGCCATTGGGACCCTCACGTGGTCGCGGACTACAACGAGAATGACGTGATGGTCGTGAAGTTCATGGGAGAATATCCGTTCCACAAGCATGACACGACGGATGACTTCTTCTTCGTGCTCGAAGGCGAGATGGAGATGGACATCGAGGGCGAGCGCTCTCGAACGGTCAGGGCTGGCGAATTGTTCATCGTGCCCAAAGGCGTCGTTCATCGGCCGCGGGCTGAGAAGGAGGTCAAGGTCCTCTTGATCGAACCCATGGGTGAGCCCAACTCCGGCGACTCCGACCGGGCGCCCGCCCCGAAGCCGCGCATCTGAGGGGGAGACACGCCCCTTCGCTGGCAAAACTCGCTGAAACCAGGAAGTCCGGCAAAATTCTCTCTGATTTTGCGCCGCAACCAAGGTAGTTTGGCCGTGCACGCCCCCTTCGAAGACCAAGCCGCGGCATCCAGCCGCGTCAACAGGAATGACCGTGATGTTCGAGCGACTGAGCCGCCAACCCGATGACCCCCTCCTTGCCCTGATCGGCATCTTCAAAGCCGATCCGAGGCCGGACAAGGTCGATCTCGGCGTCGGCGTCTATCGCGACGAGGCCGGCAATTCGCCGGTCTTCCGCGCCGTGAAGGCGGCCGAGCGCGTCATCTGGGAGAGCCAGGACAGCAAGAGCTATGTAGCGCCGGAAGGCGACCAGCGCTTCCTCGACCTGTTGTGGTCGCTCGTCGGCGGCCCCGCGCCATCGGTCCATGCCGCAGGCGTGCAGACTCCGGGCGGCTCGGGCGCGCTCCGCCTCGCCGCCGATCTGATCCGGCAGGCCGGCACCGGCAAGATCTGGCTCGGCCTGCCGAGCTGGCCCAACCACGCCGGCATCTTCGCCGCGGCGGGGCTCGAGGTCGAGACCTATCCATACTTCGACGTGCCATCGCAGACCCTGCAGCTCGACAGCATGCTCGACGCGCTGAGGCGCGCTCAGCCGGGCGATGCCGTTCTGATCCATGCCTGCTGCCATAACCCGAGCGGCGCTCCCCTCAGCGCCGACGACTGGACGCGGATCACCGCCATGATCACCGCGCGCGGCCTCGTGCCGCTGATCGATTCCGCCTATCAGGGCTTCGGCGCCGGCCTCGACGGCGATGCGGCCGGTCTGCGGATGCTGATCGCGGCCGTCCCCGAGGCGCTCGTCGCAGTGTCCTGCTCGAAATCGTTCGGACTCTATCGTGAGCGCACCGGCGCGCTCTATGCCATCGCAGCGTCGCAGGCGGCAGCCGACACCGCGCGCTCCAACCTCGTCGCGATCGCGCGCACCAGCTACTCGATGCCGCCGGACCACGGCTCGGCGATCGTGAAGACCATTCTCGGCAGCCCCGATCTGCGGCGCGACTGGAGCGAAGAGTTGGAATCGATGCGCCTTCGCCTTGCGACGCTGCGCCGTGCCTTTGCCGAGGCGCTCGGTGGCCGCTGGTCGAACACCGTCGCCATCGGCGTCCAGGAAGGCATGTTCTCGCTGCTGCCACTTACCCCGGCGGAGGTGCTGACCCTGCGCGAGAAGAGCGGCGTCTACATGCCGACCTCGGGCCGCATCAATGTCGCCGGCCTGAAGCTGTCAGACGTGACGCGCGTCGCCGGCCTGTTCAAGTCGCTTTGAGCGAGCGCGGGCGAGGAATGACAGCTTGACCGAGATCGTCCAGGAACGGCACAAGCTCTACGAAGACGCAATGGCCCTGACGCTCGGCACGCTGTTCGTCTCGCTGGGCATGCTCATCTACAGCAAGACGGTGCTGCTGGTCGGCAGCACCGCCGGCCTGTCGTTGCTGTTGAGCTATATCAGCGGCTACGGCTTCGGCTTGAGCTTCTTCCTGCTCAACCTGCCCTTCTACGTGCTGGCCGTGAAGCGCATGGGCTGGCCGTTCACGATCCGCACCTTCCTGGCGGTCGGGCTTGTGGCGCTGTTCTCGCGCCTGACGACGTCCTGGGTGGAGATTGCGTGGATCGAGCCGATCTATGCCACCATCATCGGCGCCGGCCTGACCGGCACAGGGCTGCTGATGCTGTTCCGCCATCGCACGGGCCTCGGCGGCATCAACATCCTGGCGCTGTATCTGCAGGAGCACTGGAAGATCAGGGCCGGCTACTTCCAGCTCGCGGTCGACGTCCTGATCATGATCGCCGCCTTTTTCGTCATCCCCGTGAACCGGCTGGCGCTGTCGATCATCGGCATCGTGATCGTCAACGTCATCATCGCGATCAACCACAAGCCGGGGCGCTACATGGCGCTGAGCTGAACGGCCGAGCTCCAACCGCAAGATCGATCTGCGCTCGGATAGCCCCCACCGTGACACGCGCCGGATGCCGCATGGGTGCACTGCACCTTGCCAGACGGCGCATTCCGTGGGATGAAAGCTCTGGTATGCCAGCAACCGAGGCAATGGGTTACCGCCTCCGTCCGCCCCTGCGGGGCGCCTGACGGACTCTTCGGCGCGGCTGGATCGCCAACAAGAAACGCGAACGCAAAATCTCGAACCGATCTCTGGGGACGACCAAGGTATGGCACGCAACATTCTGATTCTCGGGGCTTCCTACGGCTCCCTCCTCGGCACCAAGCTGCTGATGGCCGGCCACAACGTGACGCTGGTCTGCCGCAAGAAGACCGCCGAGCTGATCAACCGCGACGGCACGGAAGTCCGCATCAAGCTGCGCGACGAGCCGGCGCATCGCTCGATCTTCTCGCGCGACCTGCCCGGCAAGCTCGACGCCGCCACGCCGGATAGCGTCGACCTGTCGCGCTACGACCTGGTTGGTCTTGCGATGCAGGAGCCGCAATACACCAACCACACCATTCGAGTGCTGATGGTGAAGATCGCCGAGGCCAGGCTTCCGTGCCTGTCGATCATGAACATGCCGCCGCTGCCCTATCTCAAGCGCATCCCGGCGCTCGCCAACGTCGACCTCGACGAGGCCTACACCAACCCCGCGGTGTGGGAACGCTTCACGCCCGGGCTCGTCACGCTGTGCTCGCCGGATCCGCAGGCCTTCCGTCCCCCGGAGGAAGCCGCCAATGTGCTGCATGTCGGCCTGCCGACCAACTTCAAGGCCGCCGCCTTCGAGGACGAAAAGCACAATGCGCTGCTGCGTGAGCTGGAGCGCGACATCGACGCAGTCAGGCTCGACGGCCAGGACGTCCCCGTGAAGCTGAAGGTGTTCGACTCGCTGTTCGTGCCGCTGGCGAAGTGGTCGATGCTGCTTACCGGCAACTATCGCTGCATCACGCGCGGCGAGCCGCAGGCGATCCGCGATGCCGTTCATGGCAATCTCGCCCAGTCGAAATCGATCTACGAGCACGTCGATGCCATCGCGCGCAAGCTCGGCGCAGATCCGAGCGACCAGGTGCCGTTCGAAAAATACGCCAAGGCGGCCGAGAGCCTGCTCAAGCCGTCGTCGGCCGCGCGGGCCGTCGCCGCGGGCGCGCCGTTCATCGAGCGCGTCGACCTTCTGGTGAAGCTGATCTCGCAGCAGCTCGGCATGCCCAATGCCGAGATCGACCAGACGGTGCAGACCGTCGACTTCAAGCTCAACGAGAAGATCGTGGTCGGCGGCTCCAGCGCGCAGTGATGAGCAGGCGCCGACATCGTCCGTAACCAGATGTGACTTTGCATGAACGCGCGGCCAACGCATGGTTCGCGCGTTCATTGATTCACAGCGTTCGGAATGAAGATGCCGTCCTTCGGGCCTCTCGCTTTTCCTCTGCAGGCCCTGAGCTGGCTCGGCAATCAGGGCACCCGCGCCATCGTCGCGGTGCTGCTGGCGGCGATCGCCGTGCCGCCGCTCGGCGAGCTGGCGCGCCCCTACGTCACGCACGCGATCTTCCTGCTGCTCTGCATCTCGTTCATGCGCGTCGACGTCGCGATGCTAACAGCGCACCTGCGCCGCCCGCTGCTGGTGGTGGCCGCGACGGCCTGGACCACGATCGCCGTGCCGGCGCTGGTCGGCTCGATCGGGCGCATCACGGGCGTCGATGCCACAGCACCCGACCTGTATCTCGCGCTGATGCTGCAGGGGACGGCCTCGCCGATGATGGCCTCGCCCGCGCTCGCCGCGCTGATGGGGCTCGACGCGACGCTCGTTCTCATCACGCTGGTGACCTCGACCGCGCTGGTGCCGCTGACGGCGCCGCTGTTCGCCTATATGTTTTTGGGCGAGACATTGTCACTGTCTCCGGCCGCGCTAGGGCTGAAGCTCGCCGCCATCCTTGCGGGCGCGCTGGCTGCGGCCGCCGCGATCCGCCTTGCCTTCGGCATCGATACGATCCGCCGCCATCGCGCGCCGATCGATGGCTTCAACGTCCTCATCCTGTTCGTGTTCGCCTCCGCCATCATGGCTCATTTCCTGGCCGACCTGACCGCGAGCCCGTTCCGCATGCTGGGACTGGCACTGCTCGCCTTCACCGTGTTCTTGCTGTTGCTTGGTACCACGATGCTGCTGTTTCGCGGCGCGGGCCGCGAACGCGCCATGGCGCTCGGCATGATGGTGTCGCTGCGCAACATGGGGCTGATGCTGGCGGCGACCGAGGGCGCGATCCCGGGCACCACCTGGCTGTATTTCGCGATGAGCCAGTTCCCGATTCACCTTGCCCCGCAGTTGCTGCGGCCGCTCGCCGAGCGCTTGCGTCCCAAGGCGCTTCCATCTGGCGGGACCGATCACAGCTTGATCAGCCCTGCATCGGAATGAGGCAGAGCAGCAACGGCCTGCGGCCGCTTCGGCATGACGCGACGGCCAGCCGCTTACTATCAAGGCCGACATGGTTGTTGCTGGCGTGCAAGGCCGGCGCTACGCTCCGTGCCTGTTGGTGCAGGAGGATTATGTGACCACGTCAGACGATCAGAAAATTTCCGAAGACCGCCGCGATGCGCTGCGCTACGCGCTCGCCATCGGATCCGGTGCCGCGCTCGCGTCCGCCATGACGACGACGCCCGCCTCGGCGCAAGCGGCCGACAACACGCTCGACCGGGTCCGCGCCAACAAGGTGCTGCGCATCGCCGTGCTGCCGGGCGAGCTGCCCTATTTCAACAAGGACCTCGCCTCCGGAACGTGGTCGGGCTTCTCGATCGAGATGGCCAACGACATCGCCAAGCTGCTCGACGTGAAGCTCGAATATGTCGAGTCGACCTACGGCAATTCGGTGCTCGACCTGCAGGCCGGCAAGATCGATCTTGGCTTCGCGCTCAACCCGACGCCGCAGCGCGCGCTGGTCATCGACTTCTGCGGCACGGTGTTTCCGCATCCGTTCGGCGCGATGCTGAAGAAGGGGATGGAGGCCAAGACCTGGGCCGACATCAACAAGCCGGAAGTGAAGATCGCCGTCGACGTCGGCTCGGCCAACGAGGCGGTGGCGCGCCGTTTTGCGCCGAACGCGACCATCAAGTCGCTGAAGTCGCGCGACGAGGTGATGCTGGAGATGGCATCGGGCCGCGTCGACGTCGTCGTCAACGCGCTGATCCTGGGCCTCACCGCGATCGCCAAGAACCCCAATCTCGGCACCTACAAGATCCTGCAGTCGCCCTCGGTCGCGATCCCCTCCAGCATGGGCGTGCGCCGCGAGGCCGACAAGCGCTGGCGCGACTTCCTCGCGGTGTGGATCGACTACAACCGCGGCATCGGCCAGATGCGCGAATGGTTCGTCAAGGGCCTGGGGCTGGCCGGCGTCAAGGCCGAGGACGTGCCGGTCGAAGTGAATATCTAATATCTAAGCGAAGCCACGCTCTCTCCTACCGTCATTGCGAGGAGCGCAGCGACGAAGCAATCCAGGACCGCGCGTGCCGCCCTGGATTGCTACGCTTCGCTCGCAACGACGGAGGCATTCGATGATGTATCGCCTCACGCCTTGTCGTAGGTCATGCCGCGCTCGAAGCGGCGGCCGAGCAGCGTCGCCGGAAACAGGATCGCGAAATAGATCAGCGCGATGATGGTGTAAACCTCGAGCGGCCGATACGTGTCGGCGTTGATCAGCGTCGCGTTGTAGACGAGATCCGGCACCGCGATCACCGACACCAGCGAGGTGTTCTTCAACTGCGTCACCGACTGGTTGACGTAAGGCGCCAGCATCGGCTTCAGCGCCTGCGGCAGGATCACGAGCCGCATCATCCGCCACGGACGCAGACCCAGCGCGCGCGCCGCATCCCACTGCCCGCGCGGCACGCTCTCGATGCTGCCGCGCACGATCTCGGCATAGAACGCCCCGGCATAGAGCGACAGCACGGTGACGGCGGCGACATGCGCCGGAATGTTGATGCCGATCACCACCGGGAACGCGTAGTAGAACCAGATGATCTGCACCAGCAGCGGCGTGCAGCGGAACAGCTCGATATAGCCGATCAGCAGCCAGTCGATCACCACCGGGCGGCGCAGCCTGACGATGCCGACGACGAGCCCGATCACCGAGCCGAGCAGGATGGTGCCGAGCGTGTACGCCATCGTCCAGCCGAGCCCCACCCAGAACAGATGGCTGTACTTGGCGAGGATGGCGAAATCCCAGGTATAGTTCATCGCAGCTCCGGCGTGACGCGGTCGCGGCCCCTCACAGATACCGGCTCGGAGCAAAGGCGGAGGCGTCGAACGGCGGCGCCTCGCCCGCGATCATCGCGGCGATCGCCGCGCCCGTGGCCGGCCCCGTGGTGAAGCCGATGTGCTGATTGCCGAATGCAAGCCACAGGCCGGAATGGCGCGGCGCCGGCCCGATCATCGGCAGCGAATCCGGCAAGGTCGGCCGCGCGCCGCGCCAGGGCTGGGCCACGGCCTCGCCGAACTCGACCACGCCGCGCGCCAGCGGCACCACCTGCTCGAGCTGGGCGAAATTCGACGGCGCATCGCGATCGGTCAGCTCGACGCCGGAGGTGACGCGCACGCCGTTCTCCATCGGCGTCATCAGGAAGCTGCCCTCGGCGTCGTGGATCGGACGGTGCAGCATGCGCGCCGGATTGGGTGTGAACTCCTGGTGATAGCCGCGCTCGAACGCCATCGGCACGCGGTAGCCGAGCGACCTGAGAATGTCCGGCGACCACGGCCCGAGCGCGACCACGACCTGGCGGGCGCGGATCTCGCCGTCGCCGAGCACGACGCGCCAGCCATCGCCGTCGGCCAGCAAGGCCCTGATCTCGGACTGGCGCAGCACGCCGCCCGCGCCCTCGAACATGCGCGCATAGGCCTTGGTGACGTTGCCGGGCGAATCGACCGACGCCGTCTGGCTATGCAGCAGGCCGACCTTGTAGACCGGCAGCAAATTCGGCTCGAGCGCCGAGATGCCCTGGCGGTCGAGCAGCTCGCTCTTGATGCCATATTCGGCCAGGAACGCCTGCTCGGCCTTGGCAGCTGCGACCGCATCGCTGCGCCACGCCTTGAGCCAGCCAGTCTCGCGGATGCGCTGCGGCTCGCCAGATCGGACGATCCAGTCGCGATGCAGCGTCAGCGAAGCGCCGATCAGGCCATGCAGCGCGGTCGCGCGCGGCTTGACGCGGGACTCCACGGCATTGGCGAGGAAGCGCAGCACCCATTCGAGGTTGCGCAGAGTCCACGATGGATCCCAGCGCACGGCCGCACTCCGATTGCGGAGATAGGACGGCAGCGCCGAGAACAGCGAGGGCTTGTTGAGCGGCAGGATCGAGCCGGAGGAGAGAATGCCGGCATTGCCATACGATGTCTCCTCGCCCGGCGCCTTGCGGTCGACCAGCACCACCGAGAACCCACGCTCCCGGATGGCGTAGGCGGAGGAGACGCCGACGATCCCCGCTCCCAGCACGACCACGTCGGCTGTCTGCTGCATACGCTCCATCGTCTCTCGATCCATCCGCCGTTTACATCAGGGTCAGGCCGCCATCGACCGGCAGCACCGCGCCGGTGACGTGGCCGGCATCTTTCGACAGCAAGAAGGCGACAGCCGCGGCGATGTCGTCGGACTCGGCAAGGCGCTGTTGCGGATTGGCAGACGCCGCCGTCTGCCACGCGGCCGGATCGAGCGAGCCGAGCCGTCCCGCATCCTTGCGCGTATAGCCGGGCACGACGACATTCGCCGTGCCGCCGCACGCAGCCAGCTCGATGGCCAGACATTTCACCAGCGCCTCCAGCGCCGCCTTGGCGGCGGCCGAGGCCGGGAAGGTGCCGCCCGGCACGAAGCGGTGCGCGACGAAGCTGGAGATCGCGACCACGCGCGCATGGGTGCTCTGCACGAGGTCAGGGAGCGCGGCGCTGGCGAGTTCATGAAAGGCCGCCGGCATCACTGCGAGTGAGCGGTCGAGCCCGTCGCGCGGCAGATCGCGAAAGCTGCGGCGGTCGGCAAAGCCAGCGGCATGCACCACCGCGTCGATCCGGCCGAAACGCGTTCGTGCCGCAGCCGCCAAACCGGTGGCAACGCCCTGCCTGGCCAGGTCACCGCAATGAAACTCGGCTTCGGCGCCGGCCTCCCGGCACGCCGCGGCGACGTCCCGCAGACGCGCGAGACCCGGTTCGTCAGCCCCCTGCCCGTGCAGCATCACGGCCTGCCCCGGCGCGGCCAGGCGGCGCGCCACGGCAGCGCCGATGCCGGCCCCGCTGCCGGTGATGATGGTGACACGCATCGCGCCCTGGTCTGCCCCTCGTTTCGCGGGGCGGACTATAGGTCCCGGACCTGCCGATGCCAACACGCGGACGGACATGCGCCGATGTCCGCCGCGCGGGACTGCCTGTTACCTCAGACGTTCGGAACCGTCCGAGCGAAGCTGATAAAATCAGTTGCTCAGCATTTGGCGCCGACGCTGCACGTCTTGGTCGACTGGGAGATCGTGCCGCCGGCCGTGCGGCATGCGGCGGCATTGGCGTTCACGCAGGCCACCTTCACCGACGTGCAGCCCGCATGATCGTTCTTCACACATTGCGTCTCGCTATAGGTGCTCAGCACGCTGCCGCCCTTCTTGCAGACGCACATTCCGGTGAGTTCGGCCTTCGCCGCAAAAGCGCTGTCGAGACCGCCGACCGCGGCAGCAACGAATAAAATCAGGTAAAGCAATACGCGCATCGTATCCTCCATGAACAGTGGCAATGCGCTCACTATGAGCGCATCCTGCATATTATACAACTTTAAATTGCTTCAATTGCCGACGAGGATCTCTGCCCGCGGCTCCTCGTCCACTGATGCAGGTCAGGTGGTGACGCGTGCCGCGCGCCGCAGGGCCTGCGGCGGCTGGCCGAAGGCGCGAATGAAGGCGCGACGCATCCGCTCAGGATCGCGAAAGCCGGTCGCTTCCGCCACCAGCTCGATCGGCTGATGCGAGGCCTGCACCCGATCGCGCGCCACTTCCAGCCGCAGACGCTCGATCGCCTTCGACGGCGTGGTGCCGGTCTCGGCGACGAAGGCGCGGGTGAAATGCCGCGTGCTCATGCCGGCACGCTCGGCGAGATCGTCGACGGTCAGCGGGGCATCGAGGTGCTCCCGCGCCCAGGTGAGCAGATCCGCAAAGCGGCCGCTCGGCGCCTTCAGCTCCAGCAGCGAGGAGAACTGCGACTGCCCGCCGCTGCGGCGATGATACAGCACGAGCTGCCGTGCCGTCTTTTGCGCGATCTCCTCGCCGTGATCGTCGGCGACCATGGCAAGCGCGAGATCGATGCCGGCAGTGATCCCAGCCGAGCTCCAGACATTGCCGTCGCGGACATAGATGCTGTCAGGCTCGAGCTTCACATGGGGGTAGGCGCGCAGGAACTGCCGCGTGCGCTGCCAATGCGTCGTCGCGCGCCGCCCGTCCAGCAGGCCCGCTTCGGCCAGCACGAAGGCGCCGGAGCAGATGCTGGCAAGACGGGTGCCGCGCTGCGCGACCTTACGGACGAAGTTCAGCGTGCATGCGTTGCGGCTCGCCGCTTCCACGCCCTCGCCACCGGCGATCAGCAGCGTGGTCAGCGCCGACACCGGACCGAATTTGCGCGCCAACATCTCAGCCCCCGACGACGACCGCACGGGTCCGGGCGTGGCGGCGACGACCCTGATCGATGGCGCGGCGCGCGCATAGCGCGAAGCGATCTCGAACACCGAGATCGGCCCGGCGGCGTCGAGCAACTGAAAATCGGGATAGATGAGCACGCCGATCATGGTGGATGGCTCCGTGATCTCAAGTCCGCGATCCCAGGTGTGAAATCCAAGTCTGTCCGGAAACGAGGGAACTTTGGCATATCAGCCATCCAGCGGACCATGCAGAATGACGGCCGTCAAGCACCAGACCCTGCGAGCACCGCCATGGCCCAACCGCTCTCGATCGCTCTCGTCCTGTTTCCACATCTGACCCAGCTCGATCTCACCGGTCCAGTGCAGGTGTTCTCCAGCGTGCCCGGCGCGACGCTGCATCTGGCGTGGAAGAGGATCGAGCCCATTCCGACAGACTCGGTTCTCACTCTGATGCCGACCACAACCTTCGCCGCCTGTCCGCAGGCGGACGTCATCTGCGTTCCCGGCGGCTTCGGCGTCGACGCCATCCTCGATGATGCTGAGGTCATCGGCTTCATCCGCCGCCAGGCCGAAGGGGCCAGGTACGTCACGTCGGTCTGCACAGGCTCGCTCGCGCTCGGCGCCGCCGGCCTGCTGGATGGCTATCGCGCGGCGACCCATTGGAGCGCGCGCGAGTGCCTGCCGCTGTTCGGCGCGACCGTCAGCACCGAGCGCGTCTGCATCGACCGCAACCGGATCACCGGCGGCGGCGTCACGGCCGGCATCGACTTCGCGCTGACCCTGGTGGCGCAGTTGGTCGGTCGTCAGACGGCGGAGGCGATCCAGCTCCGGCTCGAATATAATCCGGCGCCCCCTTTCACCGCCGGTTCCCCCGACACGGCGCCGCCCGAAGTGGTGTCACGCATGCTGGAGCGGATCGCACCTTCCCGGAAGCGGCGGATTGCGGCGGCGGAGCATGCGGCGGCCGCCCTCAGGACCAACCCGACGTAGCGCAGGCTTGGCAGGCTCCCGAAAGCAAAGAGGCCGCCCGGAGCTGGGGGCGGCCTCTTCCGATCGGATCATCTTGAGCGAAATCGAATCAGCTGCCGGGAGTCCAGGGCTGATAATCACCGGTGGCCTTTGGCCTGCGACCGCTGGCCAAGGTCGAGCCGGCCGGGCGATACGCCAGTGCAGTCCCCGTCAGGTTCGGCTGATGCGGCTTTTCCCACTCGCGCGGCTTGTAGCCGTCCTGAGTCGGCGGCACGTCGACCATATGATGCATCCAGGCGTGCCATTCGGGCGGAATGCGGCTGGCTTCGGCCAGGCCGTTGTAGATCACCCACCTGCGCTCGAAATGCAGCACCGGATCGATCTTGCCGCCGGCGGTCCGGTAATAGCGGTTGCCTTGTGCATCCTGCCCCACGAGCTCGCCGAACCGCCAGGTCCACAATTGCGTGCCGAAAGTCTGGCCGTTCCACCACGTGAAGAGCTTGAGAAAGAACTGTTTCATGGGCTTGGGGCCGGTTCTGTGAAGGTCCCGGCTCTGATGCCACCCCGCCCGCATCTTGTCCAGTGTTGCACCGCCTCCGCCCGCGACGATGTATCGGTTCGCGGCGGGGAACGACATCCGCGGCCTGCGGTTAGGTCATTTTCCCCTGATGGAGCGATAGCGATGACCAGACTGAAGACATGGAGCACTGCGGCGGCAGTGGCGCTGATTCTGCCGCTGGCGGCAGCGACGACGAGCTTTGCCCAGGGTCCCGGCGGCGGCGGTCGTGGTCCGGGCGGTGGTGGTGCCGCCATCGGCGGTGGCGGGGGCGGTGGCGGTGGCGCGGCTATCGGTGGTGGCGGCGGCGGCGCGATCGGCGCCGGCGGACGCGGCGGCTTTGCGGCCGGCCCGGGTGGCGGCGGCATGAGCGGCGGCAGCTTCGCCGGACGCGCAGCCGTTGGCGGCGCAGCCCTGGCGGGTCGCGGCCCGGCGGCCGGCGCCAACGTCGCCGTCAACACTGGTGGCGGCCGCGGCAACTGGAGCGGCGGCAATTGGAGTGGCGGCGGCTGGCAGGGCGGTCACCGTGGCGGCTGGCATCGCCGCGGCGGCGGCTTCTGGCCGGGTGTCGGCGTTGGCGTCGGGATCGGATTGGGTAGCAGCTATGCCTACTACAATGATCCGTATTATTACGGGCCCGACTATTACTCCGACTACTCGTACTATGACGACTCTGCGCCTGTCGCCGTCATCGGAACCGAAGGCGTCGACCCGAGCTATTGCGCACGCCGGTACCGCTCGTATGATCCGGCTTCGGGAACCTATCTGGGCTATGACGGTTTTCGCCATCCATGCCCGTAAGAATCTGACGTAGTAGCTGCGACAATAAGGCGGCGAGGCTATGCTCGCCGCCTTTTTCGCGCCGCATTGTTGTTTGTTCTGTGTCTGAAGCGCCACGTTGCAGGCTGATTTTCGCCCATATTCCAAAATGTGCCCCGCGACATGCAGATGATCCGCCCGTTCCGGTCCAATATCGTTTGAGCTCGTGATTCTGCCCGTACGGGCCGTTTCGCAGGCTGGGTTGATATCTCTCGATGGGCACATGGATTTTCGCGGGACTCGCGCAGTGCAAACGCCGCGGGTGAGCGGCTTGGGCCTGCCGCCCGCGAACGCGCCAGGAACTTCGAACAAGGAGGCGCGCCTTGCCGACATATCTTCACTGCTTGGACGCAGATCGCAACTCGGATGCATGTGGCTGGCCGCGGTGATCCCCGGCCCAGCTGGCGGACATGTCGATGATTGAGAAACGCAGATGACCTATCAGCGCCTCGCATTGGGGCTCGGTCTTGGAACGCTGCTGGCGATCGGCGCTGCGTCCACGGCGCTCGACATCAAGTCGCGCCACGACGCGGCCTGGGTGAATTCCTCGCTCGACATCCTGCAGAAGACCTCCGATCTGCGCCTGCTGCTCCGCGAAGCGGAAGCGACCTCTCGCGGCTACGCGCTCGTCGCTGACGATCAGTTCAGGACGGAGTTTGCCGATGTCAGCACGAGAATCCCGGTCGCCGTGGCCGAGCTGCGGCGCGCCGTGGCCGACAATCCCGAACCGCTGGAGCTTCTGACCGAGACCGAAGCCCTGATTGCCCGCAGGGTCGAGCTCGCTGCGGAGCTGATCCGGTTGCGCGCCGCCTCGGATCGTGAGGGGCTCGAAGCGCTCAGAAGCCGCGCCGAAGGCCCGGCGACCATGAGCGAGATCACGGCCCATCTCGACCGTTTCGTTGCCGATCAGCGCAAGCTGCTGACGCAGCGTTCGATGACGTCGAAGGCCACCGGATCGCTGCTGCTCACGATCGACCTGTGCGGCCTGGCGCTGCTGCTGATCATCGCCTTCTATCTCATCCGGCGGACGTATCTGCACGATCGTGCGCTGCGCGCGTCCCTGGTCCGCTCCGAAGCCGAGGCCATCTCGCTGGCGGAAAAGGCCGAGCAGCAGCATCTCGACTTGATCGCCGCCCATGAGAGGCTGCGCCATTCCGCCGACATCCTGCAGAGCACGTTCAACAGCATGGCAGAGGGCGTGCTCGTCATCGATGCCGCGGACACCGTGGTATTCTCGAACCCCGCGGTCGAACATCTGCTCGGCTACAGCCCGGGAAAGAATCTGACCGACGTCCGCGCGCACCTCCGCGTCTACGAAAGCGACGGCGTGACGCCGGTCGCAGCGCACGACCTGCCGACGCCGCGAGCCTTGCGGGGCGAGAGCTTCGACCGCCGCGAGCTGATCGTCTACCGGCCCGACCGGGACGAGACGCTGCGGCTGATGATCTCCGGCCGCCCGCTGCGCGACGCCGCCGGCGGCATTACCGGCGCGGCGATGGTCTATCACGACATCACTACGGCGCACGAGACCGAGCGGCTGCTGCAGCAGGCGCAGAAGTTGGATGCAATCGGCAAGCTCACCGGCGGCGTCGCACACGACTTCAATAACATGCTGACGATCATTACCGGCACCATCGAGACGCTGGCCGACGAGGTGAAAGACCGCCCCGCCGCCGCGGCGACCGCCGCGCTGATCGGACAGGCGGCAGACCGCTGCACCGAGCTGATCCGGCATCTGCTCGCCTTCGCCCGCAAGCAGCCGCTGCATCCGCGCGACAGCGACGTCAACAGCACGATCCTCGACATCGCAAAGCTGCTGCGTCCGACGCTTGGCGAGCAGATCGAGATCAACTCGATCCTCGAAGAGGAGACGCTGATCACGCATATCGATTCGGCGCAGCTCGCCAACTCGTTGGTCAACATGGCGATCAACGCCCGCGACGCGATGCCCAATGGCGGCAAGCTGCTGCTGGAATCGCGCCGGGTGGAGCTCGATGAGGCCTATGCCTCAGCCAACGCCGGCGTGACTCCCGGATCCTATGTCATGGTCGCCGTCAGCGACACGGGTACTGGCATGTCGCCGGAGGTCCGCGACCGCGCCTTCGAGCCCTTCTTCACGACGAAGGAAGCCAGCAAGGGCTCCGGCCTCGGCCTCAGCATGGTCTATGGCTTCGTCAAGCAATCCGGCGGCCACATCAAGATCTACAGCGAGGAAGGACGGGGCACCACGATCCGGCTCTACATCCCTACACCCAAGGGACAGGCTGCGAGCCCCGCTCCGCCCGAGCCGCCGCCGCCGCGCGGCGAGGAGACGATCTTCATCGTCGAGGACGATCCACTGGTGCAGGATTTCGTCGTCACGCAGTTGCAGAGCCTCGGCTACAAGACTATCACCGCATCGACCGGAGTCGAGGCGCTGGCCAAGATCCACTCCGGCCAAAGCTTCGATCTCCTCTTCACCGACGTCATCATGCCCGGCGGCGTCAACGGCAAGGAGCTCGCCGAGGAGGCGCTGCGGCAGCGGCCCGGCACCAAGGTGCTGTACACGTCCGGCTATACCGACAATGCGATGGTCGAGCACGGCCGCCTCGACCAGGCGGCGCTGCTGCTCACCAAGCCCTATCGCAAGTCGGAGCTCGCCAAGATGGTGCGGCTCGCGCTGGCCGGCGCCGCCGCGGACGCCTTGGCCGATGACGCCTTGGCCGATGATGCCTTGGCCGAGAACGCCTTTTCCGAGGAGGCGCCGACGCGCGCTCACTTCTCCTGACTTGACCATCGCGCGGATTGGAACTGCAATCATCACGGAGCTCGGCGCCACAAATTCCGATGGAAACCTACCCCATGCAATTGGCAGGACGCGACGCGCTGCTTACAACTCACAACATTGGCTGACCGAACTATTCGCCATACACGATAGGGCAAGTCATAGTCACGATGCTGCTTGATCGACCGAGCGCATCCCGCGCCATTGGAAGCCACCGATGATCCGCCAGCGCGTGGTCATCAGGCTCGGCCTTGGAACTCTGCTCGCGATCGGCGCCGCGTCGACGGGGCTGGACATCAAGGCGCGCAACGATACCGCCCTGGTCGAGCACACGATGGAGGTGCTGGAGAAATCCTCCGAGCTCCGCGTCCTGCTGCGGCAGGCAGAAGCGGCCTCGCGCGGCTTCGCATTGTCCGGAGCCGACCGGTTCATCACCGAGCTTCGGGAGACGAGCGGACTTATCCCTGCGGCCTGGGCGGACCTGCAGGGGCTCGTCCGGGATAATTCCTCGCAGCGCGAGCGGCTGCGATCGATTGACGGCATCGTGCAGCGGCGCATCCAGCTTGCCGGCGAGCTGATCCGTCGTCACGCGGCGAACGATCGCGACGGCCTGCAGGCGCTGGCGGCGAGCGCGGCCGGTCCGGCGGCGATGACGACGATCAACCGGGCGCTCGACGCCTTCACCGACGACGAGCGCCGGCTGCTGGCGGACCGCGCCACGATCTCGCGACGGACCGGATCCTGGCTGCTGGCGATCGACCTCGCCGGTGTCGGCCTGCTGCTCCTGATGTCGGCCTATCTCGTCCGGCGCGCTCATCTTTCCGACCGGGCGCTGCGCTCGTCCCTCACCCGGTCGCAGGAGACCGCGACCTCGCTGGAAGCCCAGGCCATGCAGCAGCGCGGCGATCTCGCCGCCGCCTATGACGAGCTGCGCCGCTTCTCCGCCATTCTCACAAACACCTTCAACAGCATGGCCGAGGGCGTCCTCGTCGTCGATTCCGAAGGCACGATCATGCTGTCGAACCAGGCGGTGGGACGTTTCTTGGGAACGAATGTGGGCGAGACCTTCGCCGAGATGCTGGCCGCAAACCAATTCTACGAGAGCGACGCCGTCACCCGCATCGTCGACGAGGAGCTCCCGATCGCGTGGGCCTTGCGCGGGCTGTCGTTCGACCGCCGCGAGGTCGTGGTCAAGCCGACCGACGGCCGGCCGCAGTTTCGCCTGATGGTCAGCGGGCGGCCGCTGCGCAATTCCGCGGGCGCGATCAGCGGCGCGGCGCTGGTGTATCACGACGTCACCGACGTGCATGAGACCGAGCGCCTGCTGGAGCAGGCGCAGAAGCTCGATGCCATCGGCAAGCTCACCGGCGGCGTCGCGCACGACTTCAACAACATGCTGACGATCATCACCGGGTCGATCGAGGTCCTGATCGACGCGGTGCAGGACCGGCCGGCGGCGGCCGAGTTCGCGGCCCTGATCGGCAGGGCCACCGATCGCTGCACCGAGCTCATCCGGCATCTGCTCGCCTTCGCCCGCAAGCAGCCGCTACGTCCGCGCGACATCGACGTCAACGCCACGGTGGAGGACATCGCCAAGCTGCTGCGGCCGACCCTCGGCGAGCAGGTCGAGATCAGGACCGTTCTTGCCGACGAGGATCTCATCGCTCATGTCGATTCCGCGCAGCTCGCGAACGCGCTGGTCAACATGGCGATCAACGCGCGCGATGCGATGCCCGACGGCGGCAGGCTGCGCCTGGAGACGATGAAGACCGCGCTCGACGAGGCCGACGCAGCCGCCAATCCCGGCATCGTGCCCGGCTCCTACGTCATGGTCGCGGTCAGCGACACCGGCAGCGGCATGCCGCGGGAGGTGAGGGATCGCGCCTTCGAGCCGTTCTTCACCACCAAGGATGCCGGCAAGGGCTCCGGTCTCGGCCTCAGCATGGTCTATGGCTTCGTCAGGCAGTCCGGCGGCCACCTCAAGCTTCAGAGCGAGCAGAACCGCGGCACGACGATCCGGCTCTATCTGCCGGCGGCGCAGGCGGTGCAGCAGATCGAGCCGGAGCACGAGCAGGCGCTGCCGCATGGCCGCGAGACGATCCTGGTGGTCGAGGACGATCCGCTGGTGCGCAACTTCGTGCTCGCCCAGTTGCAGGGCCTCGGCTACACCACCCTCGTCGCCGTGCAGGCGGCTGACGCGCTGGCCATCGTCGATCAGGGCCGGGCGTTCGATCTGCTGTTCACCGACATCATCATGCCCGGGGGCGTCAACGGACGGCAGCTTGCCGACACCATCTTGGCCACGCGGCCCTCGCTGCGCGTGCTCTACACCTCCGGCTATACGGACGATGCGATCATCGAGAACCGGCAGCACGTGCCCGACGCGCTGCTGCTGACGAAACCCTATCGCCGCGCCGAGCTGGCGCAGATGGTCCGGCGGGCACTCGACGGTGCGCCAGCAGGCGACTGACGCCAGCTCACTCGCCCTCCAGCCGGCTCCAATGCACGAGGTCGGAGCACGTACTCCCTGAGGGAGCCGGCGGAAGAGCTCGATGACGACATCACGATCGACTTGCGACGGTCAGCAGGACCGCCCTGCCCCTGATTGCAGCTGTCCTTTCCAACTCGTCAAAACGTTGCGGTCGGGCCCATCCCGGCCGTCCCTGCCCCAATGTACGCGCATTGGTCCATATTGTAGACCACATGCAATCTATGGTATTGACCTTTGGCTTCACAGCCGGTATTGTTCAACCTATACGCACTGCCTTCGGCAGCTAAATCATCGCAATTTGAACCTTGCCCGAATGCTTTTGGATTTCCGGCGATAGGTCCACCTTATGGACCTTCCGTGTCGTTCCAGCCGGCACGGCGAACGAAGAGGAGAAACAATGGATCTCGGCTTTATTGCCCTGTCGCGATTCGCGTTCGGGTATTGGGAGGCGCAGACCCTTTTCAGTCTCGTCGAATTTGGCGTCCCGGAGCGGCTTGGAACGCGGGCGCTCACGACAGCCGAGTTGTCAGGCGAACTCGATCTTCCCGAGCAGACCATCGAACGCCTCCTCAATGCGTCCGTGGCTCTGAAGCTGCTCGATCACAGCGAGGGCCGATACAGCAACAGCCCGATGTCTCAGCGTTTCCTGGTGCCCGGAACGAGCGAGACGCTGCTGAACTGGGTTCGCGTTATGGGGAGGTGGGCACCGCCATGGACGAAGTTGTCCGACGCGATCCGGACCGGCTCTCCCGTCGAATCGCAAGATGCGCGCCTCGGCGCCGATCCGGACTACATGCGCGACTTCATTCTTGGGATGCACGAATTTGCGCGGCGTTCGAGCGCGCTCCTGGCTCCTTTCGTCGACCGTCACGCCCGCGCATTGATCGATGTCGGTGGTGGCGCCGGTACCTATTCGATCGCGCTGTGCAAGGACCTGCCTGAACTCCGTGCAACCGTGCTGGACCTCGCGCCGGTGTTGGCCGTGACGCGGCAGACCGCCGCGTCGGAAGGGGTGGCCGACCGACTTGGAACGGCGATAGCGGACTACCGAACCGATCCGTTCGGCAGCAACGCAGACATCGTGCTGATGTCGAACGTTCTGCACCAGGAAACGACGGAGATCTGCCGCTCCATGCTGCACCGGGCCCATGATGCGCTTCGCCCCGGCGGACAGGTTTTGGTGCAAGGCTACTTTCTCAGCGCCGACAGAGTTTCGCCGACGTTTGTCACCCTGCACAATTTGTCGGCGTTGGCGCTTTGGGCCGGGGGCAGCAGCCGCACCGTTGCCGAGATGGTCGAAATGCTCCGCGAAGCCGGGTTTTCCGGCATCGACGCAGCCGCACTCGGCAGCAGCGGCTTGAGCCTGATCAGGGGCCGAAGGGAATAGCGCCGATCGCGGAACGGCCTGCCTTCGAAACGAGAATGGAGATCTCGACATGGTGACGCAAACGAACGAAGCGATCGAGGAAAGAATCGTCGCATGGTTGCAGGCCGTGAAGCCCAAGGCAACCGTAGCGGACATCCTCTCTTCGGACCTCATTGAGACACGCATTCTGGACAGCATGCAGTTTCTCGACTTCGTCTTCTTTCTGAACGAGCTGTGCGAGACCGATGTTTCGCGGCGCGTAACCGTCGACAATATGCGGAGCTTGCGAAAGATCGTCGCCTTCGTCGAAGGGCAGATGTCGGAGAAAGCACCCGCCTCCTAGGCGGCGCTCCACACCAGTCTTCATGTCAAGTCATAAATGGTGGTGTGCGATGCTTCAGATCGAAGTCAACCGTGAGCAGATCGGGCGTCTCCTGGCCCTCTCCAAGGCCGGCGCCTACAATCCATATGAGCGCTTTTCTTGGCCCGACCACGTCGCACTCGACCGCTTATGGTGCGACGAAGATCTGCTTACAACTTATGGGACGGAGCTGCACGAGCAGCTCACGCCGGAGCAGAAGATCACGCTCAGCAAATGGGAGGCGATCAACTTCTTCAGCCTCAACGTTCACGGAATAAAGGGGGTTCTCGAGTTCGTCAGCCAGATCATTCATGAAGAGATGTACGACGACATCGTGTCGGACTACATGCACATCTTCATCTCGGAAGAGAACGCACACATGTGGTTCTTTGCCCATTTCTGCAAATGCTATGCGGGCAAGATATATTCATCGACCGGCTTCCCCAGCAGCAAGATCGAAGACCGGCTGGAGCGCGATCTGTATATGTTCGCAAGCACCTTGATCTTCGAGGAGTTCGTGGATTTCTACAATCACAAGGTCGGCGCCAATGAAACGGTTCCGGCCATCGTCAGGGACATCAACCGGCAGCACCACATCGACGAATCACGGCACGTGTCTTTCGGACGCGAGATCGTAAGGCAATTGTTCCACATGCTCGTCGAAAACGACAAGTCCGGAGAGAAGCGAGCACGCATCTCCGGCACCCTGAAGGACATGATCCGCTACTTCGTCGGCCTGATGTATCGGCCTGAGGTCTATGCGGACGCGGGAGTCGTCACGGAACGGTTCTCCTCCCCCAGTGCTCTGCGCAACTGGCTGCGCAACAGTCCCGACCGGAAAAAGTTTCATGGAATCTGGTTTCGGCGGACTGCGGATTTCTTTCAGCGTGCCGGCATGATCGACGACGCGGCCTTTCTGACTCAATAGGTCCGACGCCTTAATCAAAGGGATTGCCGGCATGTCGCCGCACAAGGAGTTCCTGTCGATGACGGGGGCCTCAATCGCCCTCGTTCAGTCGGGCATGGGCGGGGTGGCCCAGGCACAGCTCGCAGCCGCTGTCGCGGAAGCTGGTGCCATCGGAATGATCGGGCTCTACCGGCATCTGCCCGACGAGATCGAGCAGATGCTCGCAGAAACGGCGGCGCTGACGACGCGACGTTTCGGTGTCAATTTCGTCTCGTTCGTTCTGTCCGAGGAAGAACTGAGCGAGCGACTGGACGTCGTTCTGGCACACGAGGCATGTCCGCTGGTCACGTTCTTCGGCCTCCCATGGGCGAGTTGCTTGCGCCGAGCGGCGCGCCATACGATTTGCGGCGTCCAGGTCGGCAGCACGGCGGATTGCGAGGCAGCGTTCGAAGCTGGCGCTCATTTCGTCGTCCTGCAGACGCCTGCGGCTGGAGGACACCATCTTGGCCATTCGCACCAGGATGATCTCCTTCGCGAGCTCCACGAGACACGGCTGCGTCATCGTCCGATACTGCTGGCGGGCGGACTGAGCTCGCCCCAGGCGGTCGCCAATGCCATGGATGCGGGTTTCGCCGGGGTCTTGTGCGGCACCATATTTGCTGCGTCCGCCGAGTCATCGGCCCACGCGGAATACAAGCACATGATCGTGTCGGCGAGCTCCGGGGACACGATCACAACTGACGCGTTTTCGATCGGATGGCACACGCATCTGCATCGGGTCATTCGCAATCAGTCGTGCTCCAAGCGCGAGCCCGCAGGGATCATCGGGTCCACAACATACTTTGGAAAGCGATATCCGATCTTGCGCTACAGCGTGGCAGTGCCGGTATCGACGACGGAAGGAGCCATCTCGCAGATGGCACTCTATTGCGGAACATCGTGCGACGGAGTTTCCGCAGTCGAACCGGCGCGAGACATTGTGCAGCGCATGGCTGAGGGATTCTAGCAAAAAAAAGCAAGCGACACGGAGGATAGTAATGAAGCTGGATCACGGCTGGTACCAGGTAAGGATCGATCTGGAGCGGCTTCTCAACCGGACGTTCGGTTTCGACGATACGGACATCGTCGAGTTCGACAGCATCCTGAGCTTCGAGGACATGAACGCTTTGGGCTATGCGCGGAACTTCCCTCACCTGACCTGCGTCATGTGCGCTCTTCCGAAGGAGCGCCTTGCATCGTTCTCCTGCGACGAATCCACTCTGTCGCGAGACGATCGAACATTCGACGGCAAGCTCGCGCTGCTGCCAGCGACTTGTTACAAACATTACCTGTCTCTTCGCAATCAGAACCTGACCGCAGAGCAGGTGTGCGGCTGCATCGCCCGCTGCTTTCGCAATGAGGACAAGCCACTCGACGCGTACCGCGGGATCAATTTCACCATGAAGGAATTCGTCTATGTCGGGACGGCGAACGGCGCCGCAGCCCACCTCGAAAAAGGCGCTGAGACAATCGGCGCGATATGGCAGCGTCTCGATCTCGACTACGATATCGAGGTCGCGACGGACCCCTTCTTCGACACATCCAGCTCCGTGGCCGTGATGTCAAGGCTGCTTCCAACCAAGCGTGAGTTCGTGTTCGAGGGGCATGCTTTGAGCTCTTTGAACTATCATCGCAATTATTTCGGTGAGAAATTCGGCATCTCTCTGCACGGAGATCCGGTTCATACCAGCTGCGTTGCCTTCGGCCTCGAGCGATGGATCTCCATGCTCCGGCAGCGCTTCCCCTCCCCTCACGAAGCCAGAGCTGCGCTCGCCGCAGTCGACAGGTCGGCCGGCTGGAGAGAGCTTGCCGGCGGGCTCGAAATGGAGCGAGGGTAGCGGCGGTGGCGGACCACACCATTGTCCCCATGCGCATCGGCCGGGCATCTATGGGCCGCATCGTGCGGATGGCAGGATGACCCCGCCATCTGAAACGGTTGCCCCGTCTGGCGCGGAACGTCGCCTTG
Source organism: Bradyrhizobium sp. SZCCHNS3016 (assembly GCF_032484535.1). NCBI lineage: Bacteria > Pseudomonadati > Pseudomonadota > Alphaproteobacteria > Hyphomicrobiales > Nitrobacteraceae > Bradyrhizobium > Bradyrhizobium sp. SZCCHNS3016. The sequence goes on along the minus strand of NZ_JAUETE010000008.1, from coordinate 144,523 downwards.
TGCGGGGAGCGACGCGCACGCACGACTTTTCGGTCGGAGAGTCGGAGACGGCGCGATTCATTGGTGGCGACGTCGACGCATTGAGCACGCCCGTGCTGATGTATTGGGTGGAACTCGTCGCATCGCAGCTGATCCGATCTGAATCGGAGGGCGAATGCGGGTCTGTAGGCGTACGCGTCGACGTCCAGCACACCGGCGCCGCGCATCCCGGTGATCGCGTCACCGTGACCGTCACGGTGGCCGCGATCATTTGGGGAATGGTTCGGTTCACCGTTCGCGTCACAGATGAAACAGGGTCCGTAACTCTCATGGAGGGTCGGCATGATCGGGCGCTGGTGCGGAACGACGCCAGCCATCGTCGTTGAAATCGTCCAACGAGATGCCCCCCTGGTCGATGCGCGCCGACAATGGCTGACCGCGATCCATCGGGCAACGCGCCGGACACGCAGCGGAAAACCCTACCTCGCGGGTGTCGGATCGTTCAGCGTATCCGACACGGAGACGTGCACGGCCTACGCATTCGCAGATCGAAAATATGTCGGCATAGACCTGGAAGCATATGACAGACCCGATTTGCGGAACATCAGTCGCCGGCTCGGCCACGTCGTGGCAGGATCGGACGAGGTCGTGGTCGACTTCCTGACCAGATGGGTCGTCAAGGAGGCCTGTCTCAAGGCGCTCGGTCTCGGATTGTGGCCATGGATCCGCAATGTGCGGCTGCTGTCCCGGACAGCCATGGAGGCATCCGTCAGCATGGGGACGTTCGAGGCACAGGTCGGGCGCATCCCGATGAGAGCCATCACAATCAGCCTCGGTCAGAACCTGCTAGGGATTGCCGTCCCCCGTCACAACGACGGCGGTGAGATACGAGTCCATCATGGTGATGCGATCCTCGCTATCGGAAGCGCAAGACCGGATCTGCGGGACCAGCGCGTTCACCGCGTAGCACTGACCGGAACGACGGGCAGCAATATTCAAGTCTTCCTGCCCCCACGTCGCGGCGACGTACTCTCCGCCTGAGGGGATCGTCTCGCCTTCTCCTTGAGCGAGCCGCCGATCGGTGCCGGCCGGGCACCCGAAGCTCCGGACTGCGACAGCAGCTCTTCGAGCCGTTTCGCTTCAACCTGCAAGGACGGGACGAGAGCGCGCTGCCGCGTGCTGTCCAGCCGCTGCTCGACTGCGGCAAGGGACAGGGCCCCCACCACCTGGCCCTCGCCGTCTCGCACTGGCACCCCGATGCCCCACGACCCCGTCATCAGGAGCCCGGAATTCACCGCGTAGCCCCGCTTCCTGGTTTGCTGAACGAGAGTAAGCAGAAGACCCGACGAGAACTTCGGATACTGCTTGGTAACGGCACCGGCGTTTGCGCGAACGACGGCATCGACCTCTTCGTCACCCAGTGCGGACAACATGGCGAGACTGCCGGCCCCGATGCCGAGCGGATGACGGTCGCCGGCCTGAAGAACGTGGGTGCGGATTGGATAAGACCCTTCCTCGCGGTGAAGGCACACAGAGAACGTGCCGCGCCTGACCGAAAGAAACGTCGTATCGCCCGTCGAGCGGCTGAGGCGCTCGAGCCCATCAAGTGCAAGCGCGTGAATGCCAAATCGATCGCTCGCCAACTTGCCGATGACATAGCTTTCCGGTCCGAGATGATAGAGTCGTGAGCTCTCGTCCTGGTCGAGCAGACCGGAGCGAACCAATGCGAGAAGAACGCGGCGAACGGTCGGCTTTGGCAGGCCCGACTGAGCGACCAGCTCCGACAAGCGACTTCCCTGCGGAGAAGCACGTCCAACCAGGAGCAGCAGATCGATCGCGCGATCGATGCTTTGAGTGCCAGCGACGGGCTCGGAGCGGGAGTGGGCATCCATCAGGTCACCTAAGGTCTACATTGTGGACTAAACTGATATAATTCAGAGGATTATGAAAGGCAAGATTTGGTCTGTATCGTTGACTCTAATGGAAAAAATTGGCAGTCTGGACGTCGGCAATGTGATCCACATCATGGACCATCTGGCTGCCCTCAGGTCAGGAATGAGAGGTCGTTCAGCTGTCCGAAGATTGCGCTGCCGAGAGATCCCAGCCTGGATCTCGATCTCGATTTTCCGCCAAAGGCCCTCTGTTCTGAATCAACCGATGCGCGATAGGTGAGCGATGGATACGGCCGCGATGGCGCTTCTCGCGAGTGCTGGTCTGATGGCAGGAGCGGTCAACGCGATCGCAGGCGGAGGTACGTTGTTTGCCTTTCCGGCGCTGATCTCCGTGGGCCTGCCTCCCGTCGTGGCGAATGCCTCCTGCGCACTTGCAGTCTGGCCGGGCCACGCTGCGGCAATCCCCGTATCCTGGAAGCAGATCTCGAACGCCAGGCAAGGCCTGGTTCGGCGCAGCATCGTCGCCCTGTTGGGTGGATTGGCTGGCTCGGGGCTGCTTCTCATGACCGGCGAGCGGGCATTTGCGGCTGTCATCCCCTGGCTTCTGCTGTTCGCGACATTGCTGTTCGCTTTGGGACCGCAGCTGCGACGCCTGATGGCGGCAAGAAAGTTGGCGGACGGTCCATCTGCGCCGGATTCGCTCCTCATGCTCGGCATCGAGTTTGTGTTCGCGGTTTACGGTGGCTATTTTGGAGCGGGTCTCGGGGTGTTGCTGATGGCCGGCCTTACGCTCGCCGGGCACGGCGATTTCCACGAAACGGCCGGAATGAAGAACTATCTGGCGTCGTTGACGACCAGCATCGCAGTGATCGTTTTCATCGTATCGGGAACGATCGCCTGGCCGCAGACGCTGTGCGTGCTCGTCGGGGCGATTGCCGGCGGCATGATCGGGACGACGGTCTCGCGGCGAATTTCACCGAACCTGTTGAGAGCTGCGGTCGTGTTGGTCGGCTCGATCTTGACCGTTCACTATTTCGGCCTGTTCTGACGGAATTGCCAAGCTAGCCCCGCGTCGCCATCGCCACCGCGGCCAGCGTGAAGACCAACGCGGCAAGCTGCCCTGCCCCGAGCGGCTCGCGCAGCGCGATCGCGGAGGCCAAGACACCGATCACCGGCACCGCCATGGTGCCGATCGCCGCGACGGAAGCCGGCAGCCGCGACAGCGCCGCGAACCACGCGACATAGGCGACGCAGAACTGGATCACGGTGGAATAGAACATCAGCGCCCAGTCGAGCTGGTCGAGCTTCGTCCAGTCGGAGTGCTCGACCGCGAATCCGACGATCACGATCGGCACGCAGCCGATGCCGATCTGCCAGGCCGCCGCCGACAGCGGCGGCAGCCTGATCGGGAGCTTCTTGGCCATGACCGTGCCGAGCGCGAAGCCGAACGCGCCGCCGAGCACCATCAGGATGCCCGGCAGCTTGTCGCGGCTGGCGGTGAGCCCGTTGCTGCCCATGATCGAGGCCAGCCCCGCGAAGGCCAGCACCAGCGCGAGCACGCGCAAGAGCGTCGGCCGCTCGCCCAGGATCGGCCACGCCAGCAGCGAGGCCCACACCGGCATGGTGTAGGCGATCAGCGCCGCCTCGCTGGCCGGCAGCCACAGCAGCGCCAGCCCCATCAGCACCATCCAGGCGGTGACGTTGAGCATCCCGGCCAGGATGAGCCGCGGCCAGACCTCGCGCGGCACGTCAAGGCTCTGGCTGCGGATGACGGCCAGCAGCGCCAACAGCAGCGCGCCGACCACCCCGGTGGTGCCGCGCAGGGTCAGGGGCGGCAGCACGCCGACCAGGTGCTTGGTGACCGGCCAGTTGAAGCCCCAGCCAAGCGAGGTGATGGCGAGGAACATCAGCCCGGCGGGCGTGATCCGCCCGCTGGCCACTGGCTTGTCTGTCATGGAATCACCGGCACCGTCCGTTGGACGATGAGCTTGCCGGCGTTTTTCCGGCCACACCAGGGATTGTGGGGCATGCCTGCCCCGCGAACGCTCCGTAGGCGCCCGTGAGTCCCGCCGATGCAAGCGAAACACGTCGTCCGCACGCGAATAAATCTGCCCCTGTGAACAGCGGGACGAAGCCCTGTGGACAGCGCTCCGGGCAAATTTTTTCGGTTTCGAATCCGCGAGGACTCGCCGATAGTTACGGCCATCACGGTACCGGCACGCGCCCTGGTTTTCCCGTACTTTCCCCCATATTTAGTGTTTGGTTAGGGAACCCCCACTAGTCCTTGACGTGGGAAGCGGAGTCGTCCTAGCTTCCGGCCCGGTTCGGCGCACAGTCAGTTTCGGGTCTGGCCGGCCGCTTCCCAGCAGGGTTCGAGGACAATCACGCTCTTTGGCCAGTCGGCCCGGCGTGCGGGGCCTCGTCTGTCCCAGGCTGGGACGGTGGCAGCCGGTGTCCCCTTAAGGGAACCCCACTAGATGTGGGGGCTCCCCTGCGGTGACGACGGAGCCGGATGGCGGGCGTGATGCGTTGAGAGCGTGATGCGTTGAGACGTCGGCGCGGGCAGCGGACGGGCTGCACGGGCCGGCGAGGAAAGACGGGGCGAGACGCCGGTCAACGGCGCAAGGCCTTCGCCTTCGAGGCTGAACAGATGCGGACCGGGCAACCGGTTGAACTGCGGCGGCAGACGAATTTTCCGGCAGCGTCCGGGGACTTCCAGCCGTCGCCCTTGGATGCAATGATCCCGGCCGCCAATAACGCGGTCCGGCAAGAACTATTGGGGCTCGCGATGCGGATTGAACGGCGCAACACCACCGAAGGACAGTCGCCCTATGCAGGGATCGACTTCCGCCTGACCACGTCCGAGATCAAGAATCCGGATGGCTCCGTGGTGTTCCGGCTCGAGAATGTCGAGGTGCCCGAGTTCTGGTCGCAGGTCGCCTCCGACGTGCTGGCGCAGAAGTATTTCCGCAAAGCGGGCGTCGCCGCGCGCCTGAAGAAGGTCGAGGAAGAGACCGTGCCGTCCTGGCTGTGGCGCTCGGTGCCGGACACCGAGGCGCTGGCTGCGCTGCCCGAGAACGAGCGCTACGGCAGCGAGCGCTCGGCCAAGCAGGTGTTCGACCGCCTCGCCGGCTGCTGGACCTATTGGGGCTGGAAGGGCAACTACTTCTCGTCGGAGGAGGACGCGGTGGCGTTCTACGACGAGCTGCGCTTCATGCTCGCCAAGCAGATGGTCGCGCCGAACTCGCCGCAATGGTTCAACACCGGTCTCCATTGGGCCTACGGCATCGACGGCCCCGGCCAGGGCCACTATTACGTCGACTACAAGACCGGCAAGCTGACCAAGTCGAAATCCTCCTACGAGCATCCGCAGCCGCACGCCTGCTTCATCCAGGGCGTCGAGGACGACCTCGTCAATGACGGCGGCATCATGGACCTGTGGGTGCGCGAGGCGCGCCTGTTCAAATACGGCTCCGGCACCGGCTCCAACTTCTCCCGGCTGCGCGGCGAAGGCGAGCGGCTGTCGGGCGGCGGCCGCTCGTCCGGCCTGATGAGCTTCCTCAAGATCGGCGACCGCGCCGCCGGTGCCATCAAGTCGGGCGGCACCACCCGCCGCGCCGCCAAGATGGTGGTGGTCGACGCCGACCATCCGGACATCGAGGCCTATATCGACTGGAAGGTGAAGGAGGAGCAGAAGGTCGCAGCCCTCGTCACCGGCTCCAAGATCAACCAGAAGCACCTCAAGGCCGTGATGAAGGCCTGCGTCAATTGCGAGGGCTCCGGCGACGACTGCTTCGATCCTGAGAAGAACCCTGCCCTGCGCCGCGAGATCAAGCTCGCGCGCCGCGCGCTGGTGCCCGACAACTACATCAAGCGGGTCATCCAGTTCGCCAAGCAGGGCTACAAGGACATCGACTTCCCGATCTACGACACGGACTGGGATTCGGAAGCGTATCTGACCGTCTCCGGCCAGAACTCCAACAACTCGGTGTCGCTGAAGGACGACTTCCTGCGCGCGGTCGAGACCGACGGCGACTGGAACCTGATCGGCCGCACCAACAAGAAGGTCGTCAAGACGCTGAAGGCGCGCGACCTCTGGGAGAAGATCGGCCACGCCGCCTGGGCCAGCGCCGATCCGGGCCTGCACTTCAACACCACGATGAACGACTGGCACACCTGCAAGGCGTCCGGCGACATCCGCGCGTCCAATCCGTGCTCGGAATACATGTTCCTGGACGACACGGCGTGCAACCTGGCCTCGGCCAATCTGCTGACGTTCTACAACACGGAAACGAAGCACTTCGACGTCGGCGCCTATGAGCATCTCTGCCGGCTCTGGACGGTCGTGCTCGAGATCTCCGTGCTGATGGCGCAGTTCCCGTCGAAGGCGATCGCCGAGCTGTCCTACGAGTTCCGCACGCTCGGCCTCGGCTATGCCAATATCGGCGGCCTGTTGATGACCATGGGCCTGCCCTACGACTCCAAGGAAGGCCGCGCGCTGTGCGGCGCGCTGTCGGCGATCATGACCGGCATTGCGTATAAGACCTCGGCGGAGATGGCCGGCGAGCTCGGCCCCTTCCCCGGCTACAAGAAGAACGCCATGCACATGCTGCGCGTCATCAAGAACCATCGCCGCGCCGCGCGCGGCGAGGCGACCGGCTATGAGGCGCTCTCGGTCGCGCCCGTGCCGCTCGACCACGCCCACTGCCCGCAGGTCTCGCTGGTCAGCCACGCCATCCAGGCCTGGGACGACGCGCTCGCGCTCGGCGAGACCAACGGCTATCGCAACGCCCAGGTCACCGTGGTCGCCCCCACCGGCACCATCGGCCTGGTGATGGATTGCGACACCACCGGCATCGAGCCTGATTTCGCGCTGGTGAAGTTCAAGAAGCTGGCCGGCGGCGGCTACTTCAAGATCATCAACCGCGCCGTTCCCGCAGCCCTGCGCGTGCTCGGCTATCGCGAGAGCGAGATCGCCGAGATCGAGGCCTATGCGGTCGGCCACGGCTCGCTGTCGAACGCCCCCGGCGTCAACGCCACGACCCTGAGGGCCAAGGGCTTTACGGACGAAGCCATCGCCAAGGTCGAGAAGGCGCTGCCGACCGCCTTCGACATCAAGTTCGTGTTCAACAAGTGGACGCTCGGCGAGGACTTCATCGTCAAGCAGCTCGGCGTCACCACTGATGCGATCGTCGCCCCCACCTTCGACCTGCTCACGGCGATCGGCTTCACCAAGCGCGAGATCGAGGCCGCCAACGTGCACATCTGCGGCGCGATGACGGTCGAGGGCGCCCCGCATTTGAAGGCCGAGCACTACGCGGTGTTCGATTGCGCCAATCCCTGCGGCAAGATCGGCAAGCGCTATCTCTCGGTCGAGAGCCACATCCGCATGATGGCGGCGGCGCAGCCGTTCATCTCGGGCGCGATCTCCAAGACCATCAACATGCCGAACGACGCCACGGTCGAGGACTGCAAGGCGGCGTATCTGTTGTCCTGGAAGCTCGCGCTGAAGGCCAACGCGCTCTACCGCGACGGCTCGAAACTGTCGCAGCCGCTCAACTCGCAGCTCATCGCCGACGATGAGGATGAGGACGATGCGGTCGAGTCCTTCTACGAGAAGCCGCTGGCCGCGCGCGCCACGCAGGTTTCGGAGAAGATCGTCGAGAAGCTGGTCGAGCGCATCGTCGTGATGCGCGAGCGCGAGAAGATGCCGGATCGCCGCAAGGGCTACACCCAGAAGGCGGTCGTCGGCGGCCACAAGGTGTACTTGCGCACCGGCGAGTATGACGACGGCCGTCTCGGCGAGATCTTCATCGACATGCACAAGGAGGGCGCGGCACTTCGCTCCTTCATCAACAACTTCGCCATCGCGGTGTCGCTGGGCCTCCAGTACGGCGTGCCGCTGGAGGAGTATGTCGACGCCTTCACCTTCACCCGCTTCGAGCCGGCGGGCCCGGTGCAGGGCAACGACTCGATCAAATACGCGACGTCGATCCTCGACTACGTGTTCCGCGAGCTCGCCGTCAGCTACATGTCGCGCTTCGACCTCGCCCATGTCGACCCCTCCGAGAGCAACTTTGACGCGCTCGGCCGCGGCGTCGACGAAGGCAAGCCGTCGGAGGACGGGAGCCAGCAGGCCGCGAAGTACGTGTCGCGCGGCCTGACCCGCTCCCGCACCGACAATCTCGTCGTGATGCGCGGCGGCTCCTCGTCACCCTCCCCTGCAGGGGGAGGGTCGATCGGAAGCGTAGCTTCCGATCGGGGTGGGGTGACTGTCACCGCCCTCTCCCATGCCCGCGCCGGCGACGCCATCGAAGGCGCCGTCGCCCTGAAGCAGGAGCCGCAACACGACCTCTCGCCCACCGAGAAGCTCGAAGCGCTGCAATGGAGCAAGGCCGGCACCGCCAACACCCAGGTCGCCTCCAAGGCCGAACGCCGCGCCGAGGCCAAGGCCAAGGGCTACGAAGGCGAGATGTGCTCGGAGTGCGGCAATTTCACGCTGGTCCGGAACGGCACCTGCATGAAGTGCGATACGTGCGGAAGCACGACGGGGTGTTCGTAAGAAACTCACCAGGGGAGGACGAATGCCCAACTTTATGTTGTAGGTCGGGCATTCGTCCATTGGCACAATATCGATCTAGGTCCCAAAACTCTTCGGACGACCCGATGTCCAAATCGCCTGTTCAGACTGAACAAATTAGGATGCCTAGCGTCGGTTCCGGCGAAATTCCGCAGGCGCCGAAACCCGAGGAAGGCCCGGAGGGCACTCCGCAGCCAAAGCCGCTGCGAAAGATGTTTCCGAAGATCCCTTCACCGCCTAAAGCTGTTGATTGGTATGACGCACTACAGGCCGGTGACGACGAAGCATTCAAACAGGACATCAAAAGAAAACTCGAAGAGATTATCAAGAAGCACTCAAGCCTATCGGAATACGAGGTACTTTTTCTGTTCGACGACGACTCGATAGGCACATTCCATTCCGATCGCCTCTACTCGGCGGCATCCTCTCTTATAGGGAAGAACAAAAACATTCTACTTGTCGTCGACAGCCCGGGCGGCCGAGTGGAGCCCGCGTACCTTATAAGCAAGTCACTGAAGCGTATCGCTTACAACAATTTTTCAGTAGCTGTTCCGCGCAGAGCAAAATCTGCTGCGACTCTGCTCGCACTGGGCGCCGACCGGATTCACATGGGCATGATTAGCCAACTTGGCCCCATCGATCCTCAGGTCAGGGGATTGCCTGTTTTAGCCCTGGGCAACGCCCTCGATCACGTAGCGGATACCGCCTGCAAGTTTCCCGGCGCATCGGAGATGCTGACAAAGTATCTTATTGACCAGGCCCCAATACAAGTGCTCGGCCATTACGAGAGGGTAAGCCAGAGCGCCGCCCAATACGCCGAACGTCTACTCATGGGCAAGAAGCTTCCGATCGGGAATGACGCAGCGAAAGTCGCTAGGCATTTAGTGCATCACTACAAAGACCACAGTTTTGTCATCGATACCGAAGAGGCACTACAACTCCTCGGCCCAGATCTCATTAAGGAGCAGACGCCGGAATACATACTTGCTGACGAGCTCTACACGTTGCTCGAGATCGCACAGCTATTGGCGAGCGCTAAGGGCAAGAATTTTTGGGTAGTCGGCTCGACCAACGACGGAATAAGCATAAGAAAGCAACCGTAGGGTAGATTTGCCAGCGTGGAGCGGGCGGATTAGCTGAGCGTAATCCGTCGCTTGACCGGATCGGCGCGTTACGCTTCGCTAAGCTAACTCGCCCTACTCCCTGGTTAGATAGCGCGCGTTGATCTGAATAGGAGATGCCGGTGGGCACCCTCGAAGATATCAGAAATTGGCTTAAAGAAATCCCTCTTTGGCAAGAACTAGGCAAGGTTCCAGACAGGCTCACCGCGATCGAAAAGCGGATATCCGACTTGGAAGCTCAGCTAAAGCCAGCACCAGGCGAACGATGCGATGGATGCGGCGAGCTCGGATTGCGCCTTCAAAGCTCTCGCATCGTTGGCGAATCAACTCACAAATACACAAAGCTCAAATGGAAATGTGAGAAGTGCGGGCTTATTTTTGAGGAGATTGAATAGCAAGCGTAGGGCGGATTAGCGCAGCGTAATCCGCCGCTTCGCTTTCAAATCTTCGGCGCGTTACGCTTCGCTTCGCTAACGCGGCCTATTCCCTGTATTCCCACCACCCACGCCCGCTGCTCATCCGTGTCCGGCACGCGTACGCTGCGCGCGGCAGCGATCCGACCGAGCGCCTCGGTGGCATCGACACCGAGCCTGATCATCACGCCGGCCGTGATGACGGCGGAGCGGCCGATGCCGGCGCGGCAATGGATCAGGACCGTCTGGCCGTCCGTCAGCCGCGCGGCGAGGTCGTGCGCGAGCCGCAACGCTACGCTGCGGCTCTCAGGAAGACCCCGGTCGGGGACCGGGAACGACAGGAAGGCCATGCCGTGTGACTGGCACAGCGCGGCCTCGCGCTGAAGGCCGAGGTCATGAACCTCAGCCGGCTCCAGCAGGCTGACGACGACGGCGATGCCCTCGCCCCACCCAGGCCGCGATGTCGTCTGCCAGCCAGTCTTCCGCCCGCGGCCGCGCCGCGATGGCGAGCCGGCCGGCGATGGGCAAGTCGATCCAGTGCAGGCGGGACATGGTGATGGTCCTGTCATGAATGAGCGTTCGTAACCCGGACGAGCGAGAGCGACATCCGGGATCGCGGCTGCCGAGACGGATGCACTCTCAGGCCGCCCGAACATCATACCGCGTCCGCTACACGATCCCCAGGATTTCCCGGAGCAGCGGAACGATCGCCGTCAAACGGAGGTTTGCTACGAACCCAACAACGAAGGAGGTTCGTTCATGAAGATGGCAATCGTTTTGACGGCGGCTCTGTTCGCCGCTTCGCCGGCGTTCGCCGCAGAGACCGGCGCAAGTTCGCACGGCGCGTCGAAGAAGGCGCCCGGTCAGCAGATGCAGCGTAGCAAGACGTCGACGGCGCCCGGCGCTTCGGAGTACGCGCCCGGTCATCAGAGCAACACCGCCGCCGGCCCGGGGCATTCCGAGAGCGCTCCCGGCCAGCGCATGACGACCACCGGCTCCAGCACGCATAGGAAGTAATGGGCGCGCGAACGGGATACGATCCCGCTTCTCGGCACCCTTTCGCTTGAAGACACAGAAAAGCCGTAAGCCTCTCAGTTCATCTTCCAGACATCCGAGGAGTCACATGCGCAAAGCGATCTTCATCTTGGCAACATCGATTTCAACCGCGCTCGTCGTGCCCGCCAGCGCGTTGCCTCGCGCTCCCCTTCAGGTCGATCGCGGCGCATCTGATCTCATCGAGGTGAGAGGCGGTCATGGCCATGGCCATGGTCACGGTCACGGCTGGGGCCGCGGCGGCGGTCACCGGGCCTTCGGCTGGAGTCGCGGCCGAAAGGTGGGTTGGCGCGGTCATCACTGTCCGCCGGGCCACTGGAAGAAGGGATGGTGCTGATCGGCCGACCACGCCACGCGCGCGGATGAGCGGATCGTGCTCGACCGCCCGGCGACGCTGCGTTACGGTGACAGTGCACTTTACTGTACGGGCTGTTCATCAGTGGGCATCATCGCCGTTTGGCCCGCGCGTGAGCCGGCGCCTCGCGCACCCTGGTCTAGCGCAATCCTGTTCCGTGGCAGCGCTGGCATTTCAACACCTTGTCGCCCTTCTTGACCAAGCCCTTGCCTTCGCAATTCTTGCACTTGGCCTTTTTCTTGATGTTCGGGCCTTTTTCGTTGGCCATGATGGTCTCCAAGATGGGGTTCGTCCGATGACTGGGCGTTTAGCGGTTATCCCGCTCACAAACAATGGCATGGCGGCTCAGCCGCCGCGTCGCATCGTCACCACCGCGGCGCGGATTGCTGGCGATGGTGGGCACGCGTCGCCTTGCGGCGGCGCTTTGCCCACCCTACGGCAGCGGAGTTGCCGGAGCGACTCTCTCCTTCGCTATTCCGGAGCGCACGAAGGGCGAGCCCGGAATCCATAACCACGACCGGCTATGAGTTGAGAGATGCAGGCCACGACGATGCGTGCCCACCACGACGGCATGTCGGTATGGATTCTCCGATGCGCAATTGCGCATCGGAGCTCGCGCTACGCGCGCCACGGAATGACGTGGAGAGAGATGGCGCTGTCACGCCGGCTCAGCGCGCAGCCCTATTTGAAACACACCGACGTATCGCCCGCCACGAACGAATTGCCCGGCATCGGCCGCAGCGGGGTCAGCTTGGGGTTGGCATTCGTCAGCCGCTTCGAATAGGAGCCCAGCGCGGCGTTCATCGTGTTGAGCCGGTCCTGGGCGTCGGTGCGCTGCAGCGGCAGTGTCACGACGCCGGACGCGTAGACCTCGGCGCGGGACCATTGCTGGCCCTGCACGATGCGGCCGACGAGGCGCGACTTCAAATCGGCGGCGCTGTCGCCGGCAGCGCTCTTAGCCCCGACGACGTTCGGCGGCAGCAGGCTGGGGTTGACGATCCAGCCGCGCGGCTTGGCGACGTTGTTGCCGAACAGGATCAGCTCGTCGAGCGTGTTGTTCAGCGCCACATAGTCGCGCAGCGGCAGGCTGGCGTCGCCGGTGCCGGTCTCCTGGACGTGGCTCGCCAGATGCGGGCCGGTGGCGCAATAGGTGCCGAACGCGAGCTTCACGCTGCCGGAGCTCATGGCCATGTAGCTGCCGACATCCGAGCCGCCCGGCGGCGACGGCGCGTCGTCGCCGCAGAAGGTGCCGTGCGAGGAGGCATCCTGCAAGGAGTGCAGATAGAGCCCGATCCGGGCGATCTGCACCGGCACCGGCGGCTTCCTGGGGTCGTCGAACAGCACGCCGGTGGTCCGGCTCTTGTCGTCCAGCCAGGACTTGAGCTGGGTGTAGTCGACGACGCCGTTGCTGTTGTCGAGCACCTTCGGTCCCGAGGTGATGTTGATGGCCGGTCCGATCGCGTAGTTCTCCAGCAGCGGCACGTTGCCGCTGATCGGCACGTTCGCCAGACATTGCGGGCCGCTGAAGTTCGATGACCCGTTCGGCGTCGTGAATCCGGCGGTGCACAGCAGACCCGGGGCCTCGTCGCCCTTCATGGCCCATTGCCGGAGATCGTACAGCGTGCCCTGATAGACGCTGTCGATGGTCACGGGATAGCCGGGCGGCGGATAGTGGAACGGATACACCGCCTGCACGCCGCTGGCGCCGTGCACGTCGGTGCCCTGCCCGTTCGGCGAGAAGTTCAGCAGATAGTGATAGAGCGGCCCGTCGGTGGTGTTGTTGGTGCGCTGGAAGCCGTTGAACTTGGCGGTGATGTAGCTGGCGCCCGAATTGGTCGATGTCGCCTGCCCGCCGCACTGATCGATCGGCGCATATTGCGCGTAGTCGGAATTCTCGTTGTAGGCAGCGATCCAATAGGCCACGTCGGCGCGATAGCCGAGCGCCTGGGCGATGAAATAGGTCGAGTCGGCATGGACCATGCTGCGGCCGGGCGGGATGACGGCGAACTGCACCGCCTCGAGCAGGCAGCCGCGGTTGAGCGCTTCCGCCGGATTGCGGCACGCGCTGGCCGGCGCGAGACAATTCCTCAGCCCGCCCTTCACGCGCGGGACGCAGATGTCCTCCAGGAACGCGTACGCGGTGCGCGGCGCGGTCAGCCCCCAGCCGAGGACCGCCGATCCCACGACGACGGAGAGGGTCGAAAGTGCAATGCCAATGCGCATGGAAACTCCTTGGTCATCCGAAATGCAGCAGGCGGGGAGGTGAATAGATGGCAAAACGCCATCGTCCGGCCGGCCGGAGGTTGAAACGCTGATCTTGTCCGCGATGCGCGCATCACGGATTCGGCAGGCCAGATTTGATCCGATCTCAAATAGATAATCAACCTATAGTTGTTTACGTCATTCGTCTTGGACCGCACTGGCGGAGGCATGATGGCCCATTCGCCAGAGCCGGTCTCCGGCGCTTAGGGTGGGCAAAGGCGCGCCCCGCACGACGTTGGTGGGCCCGATCTCTCACGCGCCGTGCCCACCGTCCACACTCGCCGCCACCGATGGTGGGCACGCGCCGCCTTGCGGCGGCGCTTTGCCCACCCTACGGTTCGCCGGCCGTTGTTACGAGCGGAGCGACGTGACGCTCAGCGCAGACCGCCGGTGACGTGCAGCGTCTCGCCGGTGACGTAGGACGCGTCATCCGAGGCGAAGAAGGCCACCGCGGCGGCGATCTCCTCGGCCTTGCCGACACGCGCGAGCGGCGTAGTCGTTTCGATCCAGTTGCGCATGTCGCCCTCGTGCAGGCCGGCGGCGACGACGCCCTCGGTCACGATCATGCCGGGATTGACGGTGTTGACGCGGATCTTGCGCGGCGCCAGCTCCTTCGACAGCACCGACGAGATGGCATCGACGGCGGCCTTGGTCGCGGTGTAGACGGCGGTGTTCGGCGGCGTCAGGGTCGACACGCCGGAGGAGATGTTGACGATGCTGCCGCCGGCCGGATTGAAATGCCGCGCGGCCTCCTGCGACACCAGGAGCAGGCCGAGGACGTTGACGTCGAACTGGCTGTGGAAGTGCTCCGGCGTGATGCCGTCGAGCGGCGCGAACGCGTAGACACCGGCATTGTTGACGAGGATGTCGATCGGGCCCAGCGCCTTGACGGTCTCGGCGACGACGGTCTTGACGTCACCGGGATTGGCGAGATTGCCGCGCACGGCCACCGCCTTGCCGCCCTTGCCGGTGATCGCGGCCACGACGCGGTCGGCGCCCTCGCGGCTGGAACTGTAGTTGACGGCGACCGCGGCGCCTTCCGCGGCAAGTCTGGCGGCGATCTCCGCGCCGATCCCCTTGGATGCGCCGGTCACCAGCGCCACCTTGCCTTCGAATCTCCTGCTCATCCTGCTCTCCTTGCGCCGCGGCGCTCCGTTCAATAGTTCAGAACTAGTGAACTATTGAACGGGCGCAAGGCCGTCGCTATATGTTTTTTCATGGCGCCATTGTTTCACCCGTCGCGGGAGGACATCACGTTGGCCGGCGTGCTCTCGGCGCTCGCCGACCCGATGCGGCTGCGCATCGTCAAGAGCCTGATGCAGCAGAACGACTGCATGTCCTGCTCCGCGGCCGCGCCCTGCCCCGACATGGCCAAATCGACGCTCTCGAACCATTTCCGGATCCTGCGCGAGGCCGGCCTGATCCAGACCACGAAAAAGGGCGTCGAGCACCGCAACGTCGTGCGCGAGGCCGACCTCAACGCAAGGTTCCCGAAGCTGCTGAAGACGATCGTCGGCTACGCGGACTAATGGAAACGTAGGGTGGGCAAAGGCGCGCCCCTCACGTTGATATGGGACATGATGTATTCCGCGCCGTGCCACCGGCCGCACCCGCCCGCCCTGATGGTGGGCACGCGCCGCCCGACGGCGCCGCTTTGCCCACCCTACGAGCCAGGAATGGCCCAGCCCTACTTCTCCTCCTCCATCGTCACCGCGACGGCGCCGATGGCCGACAGCCGCACCTTGTCGCCTTCGACCTCGGCGACGAGGCCCTTGTCGATGAAGTGATGATGCCCCTTGTGGCTGCCCTCGCCGCTGTCCTTCTTCGTCAGCTTGATGCGATTACCTTCGACGTGATCGACGGTGCCGACATGCACGCCGTCGGCGCCGATGATCTCCATGTGTTCCTTGATGTCCTGCATGATGAAGGGCTCCGTGTCCGATGTGGAAGCATTTTCAACCTGTGGCTCGGGGAAGTGTTCCGGAACGTACCTCCACGCAGACGCTGTCGTAGGGTGGGAAAGCGACGCCGCGAGGCGGCGCGTGCCCACCATCGGTACCGGCGGATGCGGACGGTGGGCGCGGCGCGCGAAACATGCCGTCAGACAATGTCCAGCCGGGCGCCTTTGCCCACCCGACCGCCTCATCTGCCGTCATCGCGAGCGCAATGACGCCGGGAGAGGCCCGTGCGCGTCACCAGCCAATTCGTGTTTGTTCTCAAGCTGATTTGGCCTGTCCAGTCCTTCGGTGAAAAATAAATCACTTTCGCTTTTTCAAAAATAATGATTGTCTACGCCCATCCCGGCCCGCCGAGAGGGGCGCATCGCGATCGTCACGAGACGTGGGCCGGAGATGCGGTGGCTGTGAGTGTGCCGCAGCGGGCTTGATGCCCGCCGACGAACGGCACGCTTGCGGACGTGAAGACGCGTGGTCCTGGCGCCCCGATGCTGGCGCCAAGTCCGAGGGGCTGATGATCCCGAGGGCGACGGTGGCTAAAAAGCCGGACACCGAGGAGATCGCGACATAAGCGTGAAAACCATCGCGCGGGGAATGCCGGGATGTCTCGGCTGAACCTGTGGTTCCTGCCGCCTGCATTTCTTTCGCAGGCGGGCCATGGGTGCGGCCAGCGCCCGGCATTCCCCGCGCCCTCTCTGCTTCGGAGGGCAAACCAAGAGCAAGACTCGGGCGCAATCTGCGTCGCGGGATCGCGCCCGCTTGGCGATGCTACGCCTTGCGCACGGTGCCGAGGAAGCCCTCCACCGCCACGCGGAAACGATCGGCGTCGGTCGACATGCGGCGGACGGAGTCGACCATCGCCGCGCCCGCATTGCCGGTCTGGCGGTTGAGGGCTGCGACCGAGCCGATCGTGTCGGTCACGGCGCGGGTGCCCTGCGCGGCGTGCTGGAAGTTGCGCGAAATCTCGGTGGTGGCGGCGCGCTGCTCTTCGACCGCCGCGGCGATCGCCGTCATCTTCTCGTCGATGCTGGAGATGTTGTGGCTGATGGCGTGGATCGCCTCGACCGACTCGCCGGTGGCGGCCTGGATCTCGGCGATCTGCCGGGTGATGTCGTCGGTCGCGGTCGCCGTCTGCGCCGCGAGATTCTTAACCTCGCCGGCGACGACAGCGAAGCCGCGGCCGGCATCGCCGGCGCGCGCGGCCTCGATGGTCGCGTTGAGCGCCAGCAGGTTGGTCTGCGCGGCGATCGCGGTGATCATCTTGACCACCTCGCCGATGCGGTTGGCGGCGCGGTCGAGCATCTCGACGGTGGCGTTGGTCTGCGCCGCCTTCTCCACCGCCTGGCGGGCATCGGCCGCCGAGGCCTGCACCTGCGCCGCGATCTCGGAGACCGAGGCGGTCAGCTCCTCGGTGGCGGCGGCGATGGTCTCGAGATTGGTGGTCGCGGTCTCCGCGGCGCTGGCGACCGCGGCCGTCTGCTCGGTGGACTCATCGACCAGCTTGCGGACGTCGCCGGCACTGGAATCGAGCTGGCCGGTCGAGTTGCCCATGCTGACGATGACCGCCTGCACGGTGTCGTCGAAGCTCCTGCAGGCGCTGTCGATCGCCTGCGAGCGCTCCAGCCGGCGGCCCTGGTCGAGCTCGCGCTCGCGCGACAGCTGCTCGGCGGTGGCGGCGCTCTCGCGCAGGCCCTCGAGGGCGGCAGCCATGGCGCCGAACTCGTCGGCATGAGCGAACTGCGGCACCGGCGTCTGGTAGTCGCGCTGGCCGATGCGCTGGATCGCCTGCATCAGGATGCCGACCGGGCGCATCAGGCGGACGCGCACCGCGCGCAGCGCCAGGCCGGCCACCACGAGCGCGGCGATGAAGGCGAGCGACTGTACGATCAGGCTGCTCAGCGCCGCGGTCTTGATCTCCTCGGCACGGGCGATCGAGCCGTCGAGCGCGGTCATGCCGATCGCGATGATGCCGGCGAACGGGCCCTGGCAGAACGCGTTCCATTCCGGCGCCGGCATCGCCGGCTTGCCGCTGCCGTCAAACCCCTTGGCGAGCTGGTCCATGCGCTGATGGGCGGCCTCGACCTCGGCGCGCGAGGTCTTCACGGCACCGGCGAGCGCGGTGCTGCCGGCGCCCACCAGGAGGTCGTCGAGCCCGGACCAGCCGGCCGCGACGGTGCCGCGCCATTGCGCGATCGCGCCCTTCTGGGTGTCGTCGAGCGGCTTGGAGGTGTTGATGTTGGGACGCAGCGCCGAGCATTGCAGGCCGTAGCGGTCGCGAACCTGCCAGGCCAGCCGCCGCGCCTGCACCATCTTGGCGATCGCCGGATCGGTCATCCAGGCGCGGTTGGAGACGGCGAGCGAGGCGGCGTTGGCGACGTCCAGCGTCTTGGTCATTGCCTGGTACCAGGCCTGCGTACGCGCCAGTACGCGTTCGGAGCGCGGCTTCGCGGCTTCATCGAACAGCAGCTTGAACTGCGGAACCGTGGCGTCCCAGCTCGATTTCAACCCGGCCATGAGGTCGTCGCGCTCGGCCATGTCGACGCCGGCGAGCGCTGTGACGATGCCGTCATAGCCCTTGGCCTCGATGCCCTGATATTCGGTGAGCTTGGCGCGCGGATCGTCCTCGCTCAGCAGCACGCTCTGGATGTCGCCGCGGTGGGCGCGCATGACGAGGACGTTCTGGAAGATCGCCTTGTCGGCCGCGGTCAGTTGCTCGGTCGCGACGCTCTCGCGATAGCGGCCCGCGGCACCGCTCATCAGGATCGCCGTGGACACCAGGATGCCCGCCGCCAGCACCGACAGCAGCACCATCAGCAGAGTACTGACCGATTTCCTCATCACGCACCGCCCCACACCAGAAAGTGGCAGGATGACGCCATTGCACAAATTCTTCCTTAACCATGGACCGGCACACCGGCGGCCGAGGTAATCAGTTGCCGAATTCCCCCGCTCCACGACAACAAAAAATGCGCAAGCCGCAACGCGGCAGCCGTTGGCGCGCGCTGCGGCGCGATGCGAAGCGAATCGCAGGGCGTGGTGCGCAGTGGCTGGGCCGGACGGTGGGCGCGGCGCCGCGGTGGATCAAGATCACCTGCGGCGCCTTGGTGCTGCTCGTGACCTTCGCGCTGGTCAATCTGGCCTATCATGTCGTGCGCAAGCCGACCGAGCTGTTCGTGGTGACGGGTCATTCGCTAGACAAGGAGCCGGAGGAGACTTGGCGTCAATATGGCGCGCTGTTCCGTGAGAGCGCGACGCGATCGATCACGCCGGAGCTGCTCGCCGCCTTGGCGCAGACCGAGAGCTCGGGCAATCCCGTGGCGCGCACCTATTGGCGCTGGCGGTTCGCGTGGAATCCGTTCGCGCTCTATCAGCCGGCTTCCAGCGCCGTCGGCCTGTTCCAGATGACCGACGGCGCCTTTGCCGACGCCGCACGGTTCTGCATTCGGGATCACGAGGTGGTCAGCGACGGCTGCGGCTCGCCGAGCCTGTACGTTCGCGCCTGGCCGGCGCACGCGGTGGCGCTCACGGTGATCTCGCTCGACCGCCAAGTCGCCGCCGCGCTCGCACGGCAGCCCTCCGGCAAGCCGACCGCGCAGCAGAGGCAGGATCTCGCGGCCGTCATTCATCTGTGCGGCGCCGGTCCGGCGGCCGGATTCGTGCGGCGCGGCTTCAAGCCGGCGGATGGCGAGCGCTGCGGCGACCATTCGGTCGCCGGCTATCTCGGCCGCGTCAATGCGATGAAGAAGCAGTTCCAGAAGCTCTCGGCAGCGGAGCGAAGTTAGCGCATGGCGCCCGCTCGGCAACATCGGCAGCCCGCCCGGTTCCGCGTTAAGCACGTCGGATTTGCGGGTGTGTGCAAGGCGCGCGCGTTAAGACATTGGCAACGAACTGCCGCGCATTTTCTCCATCCCATTAGTACAGGAGTCACCATGTCAGAGATCGGCATTCCCGGCGCGCGCATCCGGTCCTTCATCGAGCGGATCGAGCACCTCGATGGCGAATTGGCGGAGCTGAACGAGCAGAAGAAAGAAGTGTTCGCCGAGGCCAAGGGCGAAGGCTTCGACGTCAAGATCCTGAAGGAGATCATCAAGCTCAGGAAGCAGGACCAGGACGAGCGGGACGAGCACGAGACGCTGCTCGATACCTACCTCCGGGCGATGGAAGCGGCCGAGACCGGGCCGGCCAGCAAAACCCCCGAGCGCAAGGCGGCGTGACACGGCGCCGACCGACGATGGCGGCGCGCTGCCGATCTGTGCCGCGCGCTGCCCTCCCCGGGGATTTTTCTTGCCCGGTTCCGTCCGAGCCTCTAACGCTGCGCTACACTCCTGCCCGCGCCCGAGGATGAGATGACCGACGCAATGACCTGCCCGCAATGCCGCTCCGAGCACGCCTATCAGGACGGCGCGCTATGGGTCTGTCCGGAATGCGGCCATGAATGGAGCGGCGACGCCGCCCTTGCGGCAGCGGCCGGCGACGATGCCAGCATCCGCGACGCCAACGGCAACGTTCTGGCCGACGGTGACAGCGTCATCGTCATCAAGGACCTGAAAGTGAAGGGATCGTCCTCGGTGGTGAAGGGCGGCACCAAGGTGCGCAACATCCGCCTGCAAGAAGCGAGCGACGGCCACAACATCGCCTGCAAGATCGACGGCATCGGCCAGATGAACCTGAAGTCGGAGTTCGTGCGCAAGGCGTAGGACCGAGTGCTCCCGGAACATTCGCGACGCCATGGCGTTCGGATCAACAACGGGAGGACGGCCATGCTGACGGACGACCAGATCGCGACGCTTTCGGATATCGGCCAGGCGATCGCCTTCTCGCCCGACCGGCAGAACGAACTCGATGGACTGATCCGCGAAGGCTATGTCGCCAAGGACGGCGACATCTACGAGCTGACGGCGAAGGGGCAGAAGATCCTGACCGATCGAGGTGCCGGATTGAA
Organism: Bradyrhizobium sp. SZCCHNS3016; assembly: GCF_032484535.1. Taxonomy (NCBI): domain Bacteria; kingdom Pseudomonadati; phylum Pseudomonadota; class Alphaproteobacteria; order Hyphomicrobiales; family Nitrobacteraceae; genus Bradyrhizobium; species Bradyrhizobium sp. SZCCHNS3016. The sequence continues at coordinate 123,971 of NZ_JAUETE010000008.1, read as the reverse complement.
CGAGGCCTGACGCCACGGACGACCGAAGGGCCCCGGCATCTGCATCAAGGCGTTGATATCAGCCCGCCAAATGAGACGGGCTTCCGACTGATTCTCGTGTCCTGGGCATCGGATATTGGTCGCGCAAGTCTACGTGTTCGGCCCCGGCGTTCATCAAGAGACCCGGCCGTTCAATGGCCGCGAGCGCCGCAGGACTGCGCAGGCGGTGCCTGTTGTTTGGCACGGCAAACCCGAGCCAGCCTCGACCATCAGGCCGAAGGCTCCGCACACAAGCAAATCCCGAATTCATCGGCCAGCCCGCGCGGGTCCGTTGCCGAACGCTGCGTGATCCAAGCAGTGAATCCATCACGCTTCTGTAGCCGTGAAGTGACACCCGTAGCAATCCGTTCCGTAGGAGCACGGCCCAGATTCATAACTTGGCATGAACTCTGCTTTCTCGATCCTGACCGGGTCCCACTCTATGGAGGCAGAATCAACGTGCTCGTCACTCTCGTCGCAATGCTATGCAACGGCCAGCTCTGCATGGAGAAGGTCGTCACCAACAGCGAGATGTCCGGCATCACGATGACATCCTGCGCCGTCAGCGCGCAGATCGGAATCGCAGACTGGATGTCCAAGGGTCCCTATCACGAGTGGCGTCTGCAGAGTTACAAGTGTGTCGCCGGCAAGTACGTGCCGAAGACCAACGCCTGATCCGCTTTGCCCGTCCGGCTGGCGCCCGGGTATCCGGGACCGGCCGGCCGGGCGCAGGACCTCTGCGCTGCTGTCGAATGTTCGACCCCAGCCGCGTCGCATTCGGGACACGCGCAGCAAAGAGAATGCTGCCGTTAGCGTGCCAACGAGCCCCGAATCGGCGAATTCGACCCGCAATGGCGCTGGCCCGCTTCGTGCAATGCCCCTCGCGACAATGGGGGATGACGTCATGCCGTTCTACAGCTTCCATTGCGCAGCTTGCGCAGAGGATTTCGAGTTGCTGATCGGGATTTCTGAAAGGCCGGTCTGTCCGACCTGCGGCAGTCGCAAGCTGACCCGCCTGCCCTCGCTGCCGGCGCCGCCGGCGCGCAGCCCCGGCCTGATCAAGGCCGCGCGCAGCCAGGCAGCGCGCGAGGGGCATTTCAGCAACTACAGCCGCGCCGAACGGAAGAAACGCTAACCCGGCAGCGGCGGCCGGCCCTCAGCCTCAGTCCGATGTGATCTGCACCTCGGGCACGTCATCCTCGGGATCGTCGATGTCGAGGCCGTCCTCCTCATCCAGATCGATCCCGGAGAGGCAGATGTCGCCGTCATCGATCACGAGCTCGACCGGAGACAGCGTCCGGCCCTGGCAGGGCCCGATGAAGCATTGTCCGGTATCGAGGTCGAACTGCGCGCCATGCTCGCCACAGAGGAGGAAATTGCCTTCCTCATCCATGAACTCGCCCGGATGCTTGTCGAGGCGAGCGCCCTGATGCGGGCAGGCATTCTCGAAGCCGTAGAAATTGTTGCCCTTGCGCGTGACCAGGATCGGCCAGGGCTTGGCGCTCCCGTCGGGCTCGCGGCGCTGGAGAACGAAGCCCCGCGCCGCGCCATCGTCCACCTCATAGGTCGCGCAGATCGCAAACAGCGTGCTCATCATCCGCCTCTTTTCGCCTCGCCCGGCGTTTGGCGCATCCGCGACATCGCAGGCGCGCTGAAGAGGCGCGCAGCAAGCAGCATGCCAGCCAGTAGTGCCCGACAGGCAGATCGCGGGCCTCAGGCTGGTGGCATGCCCAGGCGGCCGATCCCGGGAAATTTCAGCGCCGGCCGTCGCAGATCGACGCCGAAAACTCCCCCGAAGAAGTTCAGCTCGACGCCCTCGATCCACCCGACGGTGAGGCCTAGATAGCCGCCGAGCGATACGAACAGACCGGTCCCGGAGGCCGTGCGCCCCCACCAGCCGTCAAAGGGAAAGTCCTTGCCGATTGCGGTCGGCGGGAGCACGGCGTTCAGCTCAGGAACCGCGTTCAACGCCGCCTGCACGAAGGTGTTCGAATTGGGCCCCGGCCAGGCGTTGTAGTCGCCATAGGCGCGGAAGCGGTAGTTCTCGATCACGCTGCGGATCCTCGGGATCACCCGCTCGGCTTCTTCGCCGTCGACGGCCAGCACTGTCTCCGGCGATGCACCGAACCAGCGACCATCGGGCGCGAAGCCATCGACACGGATCGGCTCACCCCAGGCGGTGTAGTCGTAGCGGGTGTAGCGCGGGCCGCCCTTCTCCTTGACGACGATCCAGGTGTGGACCGCGAAAATGCCACGCCAACGCACCGTGCGCGCAGCGAACACGCGCACCATCGCGTCGGCATGTTGCGCCGGCGATGGCAGCAGGCCCGCGCTCGAACGGTCCGCGGTCTGCCAGCTGCCGCGGCGATCGCCGCGCAGATAGTTCGCGGCCGACAGCGTGATGGGCATGATGATGAGCAGCAGGAAGGTGAGCACAGGCTTTATCACGATAGGCGAGGACAATGGAGGCACTGAGGAATGACATCCATGTAGTCATCGCGCCGGCCGTCGCCAGCACCGGCCGGCACGCCACCTTCACAATCCGGACACCACGCCAGCGCTGAAGACTCAGTGCCGGCGGAAACCACCGCCCGGACCGGAACGCCCGCCGCCGCCGCCGCGAGGGCCGCTGACGCCGACACGCGCAGCACCCATGGCGGGGCCACCCCCGATATGCGCCAAGCCGATTTGCGGCGAAGTTCCGACCATGCGCATGCCGCCCATCTGCGCGCGGGCGCCCTGCGGCGCACCGCTGCTTCGGCTCATCAGAGGCTGCATCATGGGTGGTGTTCCAGCTCGAGCAGGAGCACCAGCCACGACCGGAGGTGCGGCGGGGCCGGTGGCAGTCGCAGGCGGCACACGACCTTGCATGCCCGAAGGCGGTCCGGATTGTTGGCCTGTGCCGGCGGCCGCGCCAGGCTGGATCGTTCCGCCGGGACCACGACCCGGCATCCCCGGGGTCATGCCAGGCGGAGGCGGGTTTTGCGCCATGACCGGCGGATGGCGATGCCAGTAGCGGTTCCAGAACGCGTGCCGATGATACCAGGGCCGTCCGAAATAGAAGCTGCTCCAATAGGTGGTCAGCGTGAAGCCGACAGTCGGCACGTACTCGACATATTCGGGCAGGTAGACGTACTGCTCACGGTACAGATAGGCGAGCGTCCGCGCCGCGACCCAGCCGCGTTCGCCTCCGAAGCTGACATCGCACCACGCGCCGCCTTGAATGCAGCCATGGATGGTGATCCGGGCCCCGGCCGGAATGCGCTCGACGATGGGAAAACCCGGGCCAGGTCCTGCGCGCATGGCGGCCGCGGTGCGCACCAGGCCCGGCGCAGCCACCGCCAGCGAGGCGGGCGTGGCAATCAACAGCGCAGCAACGAGACACGTTCTGAGTTTCACCACGGACACCCTCCTGTCTGTTTGCCGGAGCGAGCTCGGGCGCGAGACTCTCGCGCCCGCAGCGCGGCTCCGGCATGCACTCGACAGGGATGGTGGCAGACTATCGCGGCAACCTCACGGCGCTCCGTTGTCGGAGAGAAGCTGCGCTGCTCCACCGAGAGCGCGGCGAAATGCTTCGTCGAACGTCACGCCACGGAATTGCCACCGATATTGCTTGCCCGCGCGATCGAGGCGCCATCGCGTGACCCACCCCAGTTCGGCGTCGTCCCAGGTGAGATCGCCGAAGAGCATGACATCAGCTCCGGGAAACCATGACGCGACGGCCACGGGCTGGACACCGTTCAGCTTGGTCTTCTCAATAGCGGCCTTCGAGATCTCGGCGGCGCTTGGCAGAGCGATCTCGAGTCCACGCTTGACGGCAGCCGCGCGCAATGCGTCGCGCTGCAGATCGGACGTCTGGTCGTCGGATGCAACGAGGAACGTGCGGCCGCCTGACGTCATCGCCACGATCACGGCAATCGACGGGCGAGACCCCGGCCACGGCTTGACGTTCAAGCTCGCCAGCAACTGATCGATCCGCGCGCGATCGAATGACACAGTCAGGTCATACGGCCGGTCGCGCGTGCCCTGCTCGTCGTGCTTCGGCTTGCCCGACATCTGATCGTGATAGTCGAAACCGGTGACGAACTCCGCCGCCCGCGCCTCGAGTGGCGCGAGCCTTGCGTCGTTCCTAAGCTGAAATGCACCGGATACCTTGATCAGCACGTCCTCCAGACATGCTGCAAAGGCTGCCCGGCGATTGTCCTCGCCCTGACCGGTCACGACCGTCTGCGCCTGGTACAGGTCGGTCGAGGCCGCATTCGCAACAGTGCAGGCCCCGACCGTCATCATCACCCAGAGCCCGAGACGCCAAGCGCCCAGCCCGCGGAGAACACCGTACTGCTGCATCGCGCCCTCGATCCGGCGATGTCGGCTATTTCTGCCGATCGAGCTTGATGATCGTCGGTGTGGCGGCGTCGGACGTCGAGAACGTCACCCGATCGCCGGCGTGGATGTTCTCGATCATGGCGCTGTCCTTGATCTTGAACTCCTGGTCCGCTCCCGCCGTGTTGGCGCCGACGGTCCCGTTGGGAACGCGCTTGATCGCGATCGTGCCGTTGAGACGGTTGATCCCCGTGACCATGCCCGCCGTGCCCTGCTCCGCCGCGAGAGCGGGCAGAGTCCCCGCAAACAGGGCGACCGTCGCCAGAGTAATGCCAACTGCTCTCATCGCTGTTCTCCTGCCTTGCTTTTCGCGGCAAACAAAACACCACGAATTCTTTGGTTCCCGGAACCTTCAGCTTCGTCGCTGACGACCTTGGGCCGTTTGACGCACCGCAATCAATGTCGCTGCGCCGTGCAGCCTTTTTTGTTGCCCCCAAGCACTACGCCTACATACAAGATGCTGATCGTCTCCGCCGCCGCGGACGACGCGCGCTCGACCGGGCGCAAACGCGAACCTTCTTCGACCGACACGGCTCGGCCACCCTCATGTAGTGATTTGCACAGATTTGTCATCAGACCAGCGCGTGATCAAAGTTTTCCTGCCCTCGCAGTATCGACGCCCTGTAACGCCGAATTCATCAATGCGTCAGGATGCACCTTGACAGCACAGACAGCCGGGAGGACGATCACCCCGTCGTCCATTTCCGGTGGCCGCTCACCACGGTGCCGGTGATGTCCGAACGACAACAACCCATCTGATTGCAGGGAGGTTCTATGACTCCACCTCCGTACCAGATCCGCTGAGTGCGACGGGACTCGCTTCGGACCATCGCATGGCGGCAAATCACGAACGGCACGCCGGGTCGCGGCTTAGTGGGCTGCATCAGCGAGGCATGGCCCCTTGCCCGCCCGGCGCTGTGCCGTCCATTTGGATCCCTTCAGCGCGAGCTTGGTAGCTATCATTCGGGAGCTGCGGCTCGAGACCTAGCGCTCGGGCTGATACTGCGCAACGCGAACATTGGAACGTGTGATCAGCCGATCGCGTGCAGCGATCAGGTGACCAATGCCAGCCGAGATATCGGCTCGCGGCATCGCCGCATTCCCAATGTCCCCGAAACGAAATCCATCATCGGCTGATGCGCGGCGGGCGCAGGCGTCACCCGCCGCCGAAGCAATCTGCCACAGCTACTTGCTGTAGTCGTAGAAGCCCTTGCCGGTCTTGCGGCCAAGCTGGCCTGCAGCCACCATTTCCTTCAGCAACGGCGCCGGACGATACTTCGGATCGTTGAAGCCATTGTAGAACACCTCCATCACCGACAGCATCGTGTCGAGACCGATCAGATCCGCCAGCGCCAGCGGACCGATGGGGTGATTGCAGCCGAGCTTCATGCCCTCGTCGATGTCGGCGGCGGTCGCGATGCCTTCCGAATATGCGAAGATCGCCTCGTTGATCATCGGGCACAGGATGCGGTTCACGGCAAAGCCCGGGCTGTTCTTCGCGGTGATCGCAACCTTGCCGATCCGCTTGGCGAATTCGGCGGCGGCCGCATGGGTCGCATCCGAGGTCTGCAGGCCGCGGATCAGTTCGAGCAGCGCCATCATCGGCACCGGATTGAAGAAGTGCATGCCGATGAAGCGGTCGGGCCGATCGGTGGCGGTGGCGAGCTTGGTGATCGAGATGGAGGAGGTGTTGGTCGCGATCAGCGCCTCGGGCTTCAGGCCGGCACAGAGGTCCTTGAGGATCTTGAGCTTCAGCTCCTCGTTCTCCGTCGCGGCCTCGATGACCAGGTCACAGCTCGCCAGCTTCGCCTTGTCGGCAGTGCCGGTGATGAGCGACAGCGCCCTGTCCTTGTCGGCGGCCGTCATCTTCTCCTTCTTGACCAGGCGGTCGAGGCTGGAGCCTACGGTCGCGAGCCCGCGTGCCACCGCCTGCTCCGAGATGTCGACCATGACGACCGGAACGCCCGCGGCGGCGCAAACCTGCGCGATGCCGTTGCCCATGGTGCCTGCTCCGATGATGCCGACCGTCTGAATCATTGCCGCTTCCTCTCAGTCTCGTATCCGCGGGGACCTCCCCGTCCTGCGCCGTTGCTTAACAGGCTATCGCCCGGCCGGGTAGACCCAACACGACGAGCCAGACCTGGCCGGTTGCCCCACGGCTCGCCGGCGTCTGGAAGCGGACGCGTCACCCGAGGTTCGTCCGCATGCGCAGGAACGGATGCAACTTGCTCTGGTTGGTCTCGTGCTCGGCGAGACGAACCGCGCCGGGCGCGGCAGCGGACTGCTGAACAGGAGCCACTGACCGATACGCAGGCACGGGTGACCGGGCGGTCGACCCGCCGTCTCGGGGCACGCGTGAGCGCCACGCCAAATCCGTCGTCGTCATCGGAACGCCCGGTCAGTCCGACGGTTCTCCACGCAGCAACTGGCCGTGCCCAATCGAGGAGACCCCCGTGGCGACCGCCGAAACCACCCGACCTTCCCTGCAGCCGACGGCGCAGATCGCACGGCGTTCGATCCAACCGATGCTGGTGCCATTCCCTATCGTCTGCTTCATCGGAGCGCTCGTCACCGACATCGCCTATTGGCGGACCGCTGAAATCATGTGGGCGGATATCTCCGCCTGGCTGCTGCTGGCCGGACTGATCATGGGCGTGCTGGCCGGCATCGCCGGCCTCATCGACTTCCTCGAATTGGACGCGGAGAAACGGAGGACGACATGGGACTGGCTCAATACGCCATCGTAGCAGTGGACGATCATTGGAGCGTGCTGCACGACGGCAACGCGCACGGCGACTATGCCACCAAGGAAGCAGCGTTCGAATCGGCGGCATCAGCCGCGACGCTTGCCATCAAGCAGGGTCATGAGGTGCATCTCAGCGTTCCGGGTAACGACCCCGATCGATCAAATAACTAATCAGCACGGCATCCTTGTTGTTGGTTCCAAAATGACCTCCAGTGATAGTGAATTGCACGGTAACGTGTGTTAGCGACGTCACAGGCTCGGCGCCGCACACTTCTGTTCAAAAGGAACAGGAGTTTCGCCATGAAGGTCAACCGGAACCGGCGCAAGCAGACAGCGTCGTTCGGCCAGCGGCTGCAGCAGGCTGCAACCGCTGCCCGCGAGGCCGCAGCGCGTCTTCCCGTGGGCCCCGAACGCGACATCATGCTGAAGAAGGCGATGCAGGCCGAAACGGCGGCGCATATCAACGAGCTGTTGAGTGCGCCCGTGCTGCACGCCGCGGGACGTTAGGACACTCGCCTCGTCATCTGCCGCGACTGTGAAAGGAACCCGAACGCCGGCACGACGCTTTGCTCTCGAGTTCTTGTCTCGGCGAGAGGACGATGATGGCCCGGGTCGTGGTCGGCACATCGGGATGGCATTACGGGTCCTGGCGCGGCGCCTTCTTTCCGCAGGGCCTTCTGATCAGGCACCAGCTGCCCTACTACGCCAGCCAGTTCGAGACCACCGAGCTGAATGGCGTGTTCTACCGGACGCCGACGGAAGCCGCCGTCCGCGGCTGGCGCGATCAGACCGGCCCCGATTTCGTTTTTGCCTGGAAGGCCTCCAAGTTCATCACGCATTGGAAGCGCCTGTCCGCGCGCTCGGTCAACAGCATTGCGCTGATGGAGAGCCGGCTGTCGCTGCTCGGCGACAAGGCCGGCCCCGTGCTGTTCCAGCTGCCGCCGCAATTCGAAGCGAATCCCGAGCGCCTCGAGTCCTTTCTGCCGCTGCTGCCGAGGCACCGGCGCTACAGTTTCGAATTCCGTCACCCGAGCTGGTACACGCCGGCCATCATGCGCCTGCTGAGGGACGCGAACATCTCGCTCTGCCTGTCGGACCATCACGACGCCCCGGCGCCGTGGAAGCGCACGGCCGATTTCGTCTATGTGCGCGGACACGGCCCCGGCGGCCGCTACAAGGACAACTATACCGACGCAACGCTCGCGACCTGGGCCAAGCGCATTCGCGCCTGGGCGACGCACGGGATCGACGTCTACGTCTATTTCGACAACGACCAGAAGAGCGCGGCGCCCGCCGACGCTTTGCGGCTGCGCCGGTTGCTCGCGGCGTCCCCTCACCGGACACACGGCGCGGCGCGCGCGAGGTCGACAGAACATCGTGGACATCTCTCGGTTTAGGCCGCAACCAACGAGAGGAACAACCCATGCGACGCACACTCAGCACGCTTGGCTGCCTGGTACTCGCCGGCCCTGCCCTCGCCCAATCAGTCTGCGAAAAGACCGGGTGAATTCGGCGCTCGGCATTGCGCCGAGCACGGAGGACTTCGTCATCAGCCGGCATTGCTGCGCGACACCACGGTCTCCTTCTCGATCAGTCCCGCTGCATTGGTGAAATACGCCTCGACCGCCTCAGACATCGCCTGCGCGACTTTCGGAGGATTGCCGAGTTGATCAATGCTCGATTCGATCGCGTTCGCGATCGACCTCGATCCGGCCTTGCGCGCGATCGATGCTGGATTACTCGGCCGCAGCCAGCGGGCGCTTGGCGCCGATCGCCGGGGCCCCGAGAATACAAGCAAGCGCCGTGACCGAGAGCATCGACACCGCAAAGAGCTGACCGACTCGCATGATGCATTTCCAGTTGATTGTTTTGATCAACTTAGGAAGCGGAGCCTGAGGGGGTCTTAAGTCCGCGGACCTGGCGTGGCGCCAGATCGTCGCCACCACGCGTCGATTCCCGTAAATCAACGGGCTTCGACGGTGGTCCTCATCAGTTTTCATGAGAGTTCCACGACAGAGGCGCGAAAGGTTGGTCGGGATCGCGCGATGTTGCTCGTGCTTCGAGCATCGCTTGGGAGCACGGGCATCGCAAGAAGCCGCGGCAATCTCTCCGACTCCGGGCCCCGCGCTGATTCCTCATGCAAGTGTAGAAAGATCCAGCGGCCAACGCGGTATGATGCTAACATAAGTTATTGAAGTCGCACCACATGGAACCCCAATAAACTAACTCGGGGGAACCGCTCTTTGAGTCATCTGGTACGCAAGCTCGAGAATTTCGTCCGCCTCTCTGCGGCCGACCGCCTGATGCTCAACCGCGCTGCGGCTCAGCGGGTAAGGACCTTCGCGCCACGCACCGACATCGCGCGCGAAGGCGAGAAGCCCAAGGACGTGCATCTGATCCTGAATGGCTGGGCCTGCCGCTACAAGCAGCTCGAGGACGGCCGCCGCCAGATCGTCTCGTTCTTCCTGCCTGGCGATATCTGCGATCTCAACATCTTCATTCTGCGCGAGATGGACCATTCGATCGGCACCATCACGCCGGTGTCGATCGCCGATCTGCCGCGCGAGTTCTTCGACGAGATCAGTGCCGGTTATCCGCGCATTGCGACCGCATTCTGGTGGGAGACGCTGGTCAATGCCGCGATCCAGCGCGAATGGACCATGAATCTCGGGCAGCGCACCGCGTCCGAACGCATGGCGCACCTGTTGTGCGAACTGTTCTTCCGGCTGCGCCTGGCGGGTCTCGCCGACGACAGCAGCTGCAGCTTCCCGCTCACCCAGGCCGATCTCGCCGAGGCGACCGGCCTGTCGAAGGTCCACGTCAACCGCACGCTGCAGGAACTGCGCGCCAGCAACCTGATCGTGCTCAAGGGCAAGATGCTGGTACTTCCGGACCTCGAGCGCCTGATGAGCGCAGGCCTGTTCAACGCGAATTACTTGCATTTGGACCGCGAAGGCCGTCAGCTCGACGCGAATGAGTGAGAGGTTCGGAGCGGCACTTGCGCTATGCTGACCGGCTCGGCACTCTGCCGGGGAAACGGCGATGGTCGAACAGCGCATGGTTGACGGACCCTTCGAGCAGGAGATCGTGCAGCGCCTCGGGCTGATGCCCAACCTGTTCAGGTCGGCGCCGTCAGCGCCTGAGGCGACCCGACAGCTCTGGCAGTTCGCCAAATCCGCCTATCTCGACACCCCGCTGCCGGCCCTGTTCAAGGAGCGGCTCGCCGTCCATCTGTCGCGCCTCAACCATTCGCCTTATTGTCTGACCCGGCATTTCGGTTTTCTGGTCGGATTGGGCAAGCCCGCGGGCGACTCGGCATCCCGCCCCGAGACGATCGATCGGGCGCGTCAACTGCTCGCGCGGCCGCTCGCGGATCCCGTGCGCACCGCGGCGGCGCTCGACCGGCTCGAACTCATCCAGCCCCCGCTCGACATCCCGGAGCCGGGCAGCGACGGCGAGGCGGACCTGTTCGAGGCCGCGTCGGTGCTGTTCATGCAAAGTGCTGATTCCGACCGCTCGCGGCGCGCGATCCGACACGCCTTCGGCAACACCAGGTTCGATCTGCTGGCGGCCTTCCTCGCCTATCTGCGCACAGCGCATTTCTGGGCCGATGCTCACCTGCTCACGATCGATGCGGACGTGCTTGCCCTCGCACAGGCCGATCCTGAGCTCGCCGTCTGCCTCGGCTGCAGCGAGCTGCCGGACGCTGGGCCGCCCGCACAGCAGCCGCATTCGAATGGCGGCGATGCCAGCGATCATCGACTGCGCCGCCTCCTCGAGATCGATTCGGTCGGCGTGCTGTTCTTCGATCATGCAGCCGGCACCCTGATCGACGCCAACGAGGCCTTCTTGGCGATGACAGGCTATTCGCGCCAGGAGATCAACAGCGGCCAGCTGACCTGGGAGAGCCTGCCCCCCCCGGAATGGATGCGCACTTCGAGCGACCAGATCGAGCTGCTGCGGCAGACCGGCCGGCTCGGTCCCTATGAGAAGCAGTATTTTCGCAAGAACGGCGAACGCGCCTGGATGATGTTCGCCGGCCGTGACCTCGGCGACGGCACCCTCGTCGAGCTCGTGATGAACATCGACGACCGCAAGCGTACCGAGGCCGCGCTGCGCGACAGCGAGGCGCGCTTCCGCCAATTCGGCGAAGCGTCCTCCGACGTGGTGTGGATCCGCGATGCCGAGACCCTGCAATGGGAATATCTCAGCCCCGCATTCGAGACGATCTATGGCGTCCCGCGCACCGCCGTGCTCCGCGGCGACCATCTCGCATCGTGGACCGAACTCATGCTGCCGGAGGACCGGCCCCGCGCCCTCGAGAGCCTGGAGCGCGCCCGGCGCGGCCAGCGCGACAGCCTGGACGTCCGTATCGTCAGGCAGCCGGACGGCGTCACGCGCTGGCTGCGCATCCGGAGTTTTCCCATGGTTGACGAGGTGGGGCAGGTGCAGCGCATCGGCGGCATCACCCAGGACATCACGGCGCTGGTCTCGGCCTCCGAGCACCAGAAGCTGCTGCTCGCCGAGTTGCAGCACCGCGTCCGCAACATGCTCGCCGTGATCCGCTCGATCATCCGCCGCACGGGCGACTCGAGCGACAGTGTCGAGGATTTCGCCAGTCACCTCGAAGGCCGCATCACGGCGCTGTCGCGCATCCAGGCGGTCGTCACGCGCGATCCCCTCGCCGGTTTCGATCTGGCCGAGCTGATCGCCGATGAGCTGCGCGCCGGAGCCGCGCGCGAGGACAGGCAATTCTCGCTGTTGGGCCCCCAGGTGCGGCTGAAGCCGAAGGCGGCCGAGAGCATCGGGCTTGCCATGCACGAGCTCGCGACCAATGCGCTGAAATATGGCGCGCTGACGGTGCCGCGGGGCTTCATCAGGATCGAATGGCGGCTCGACAAGCACGACGCGGCCGACTGGCTGGTCATCGACTGGACCGAGACCGGCATGTCCGGACGCACGCTGAGTGCGCAGCGCCAGGGCTTTGGAACCGTGCTGCTGGAACAGATGCTGCCGTACGAGGTCGGTGCCCGCGTCGTGCGGCGCTTCGAGCCGAGCGGCCTCTGCTGCGAGATCCGGCTGCCCACCGACGACATTCTCAAGCGTTGACGGGCCGATCGAAGCTTCATTTCGCGGCACCGGTCGGCAACAATGGCCGGGATCTCGTCGGCGCGGAGAAACGCTGTCGGCATAGCCTTCGCGGTGCATTCGGGGTATGCTCCGCCTGCGGCCAGAGGTGGAGGTCGCATGGGTCGCGCAACCGCCATGTCTTCGCCTTGGTTTGGGCGGATATAACCAAGTGTCGATGAGATTGGGAATCGGCCGAGCGTCGACGCGACGGAACGATGATGGGATGTTCCTGAGCATGCGGCTCTGGCCAAGATGAATCACCGTGAACATGCAGGTGCGTGGGCACGAGGGACAACCGGTATCCAGGTTCTGTGCTGATGCGGCCGAGAGGCCGAGCGTCCTGTGGCGCGGTCGTCATCCGACGTTGGTGTCACGAAGCGTAGGTACGATGCAGCGTGAGTACGCGGAGCATTGGTGCACGAGGGCGTTGGTTAGGACGACACATCGGTACAGAGCCGAGCGCCGCCTGCGAGGCGGACGACAACGGAGGACGGAGCGTCAATGCTTGCAACGACGACCAAAGACGGCGATCAGCAGCCTCATGCCATGATCGATCCCGAGATCGTGCTGGCGGCCCGCGCGGATCGCACCGCCGCCGAAGCGGACAGGCGCAGCTCGCAACGGCCGCCGGATGTCCCCTTGCCGAAGATCGACCCTGACTACAGGACGCAGGCGACGAGCGACCTCGCGGTCACCGGAGAGCGCAGCACGTTCGCCACCTGGGCCGTGCGCACCATTCTGGCGGTGCTGTTCGCCGTCGGCAGCGCGGTCGCCGCGGCCGCCTGGCAGAGCTACGGAGACCAAGCCCAGGAGATGATCGCGCATTGGATGCCGCGGATCACGCTGGCATCGAACGCCGACAAGGACGCCGCGGCACAGCCAGCCGCGACCGCGCCCCAGCAGACGGCCGCCGAAGCGCCGGCTGAGGCGCAGGAGCACGCAACGAGCGCGGTTGGCGCGACCGCGTCGCAGGAGCAGTTGCTGCAATCGATGGCCCACGACCTCGCTGCCTTGGGCCAGCAGATCGGCGAGCTGAAGACGAGCCTCGCACAGTTGAAGGCCGGGCAGGAGCAGATGGTCCGCGACATGGCGCGGGTCGCCGAGGCCAAGCCCAGCGACAGGCCCGCCGAGCGGCCGAGCGAGCGGACTGCGGAAGCACGGTCGTTCGATCCGCGCGCCATCGAGCAGACGATCCGGCCGCGCCCGGCCCCACGCCCTGCGACCGCGGCCGTGACCCCGGCACAGCCTGGTGCAGCAGCAGTGCACCGGCCGCGCACGCCGCCGCCGGCCGCCGCCGGCATGGCTCCTCCGCCGCCTGCTCCGATGCCGCTGCCGTCGGCGCCGGTCGATCCGGACCAGCCCGTGGTGCGTCCGCCAATGCCGGTGCGCTGAGGGATCCGCACAGGCGCCGGCGCTGGTCTGCGCCGATCGACACGGCGGTGATCGATGTCGTCGATCCACTTGTCGCGACGCGGCTTTCCGAGCTAAGGAACTGCGCCTGACAATGCGCATCGCCGAGGGGTTCATGAGCCTGACCGATCCGACCGTCCTGTCCGCCTCCGACCTCGCAGACCGCATCGCGATCCTGCGCGACAACATCCGCCAGATCACCGAGCAGGCCGCTTCGCAGTCGGGTGCGGCCGACGAGGAGCGCAACGCCGACCGCCTCGCGCAGCAGAGCGAGGAGCTCGACGTTCTGCTCAAGGAGCAGGAGCGGCGGCTGAACAAATAGCCGGCCGGCCCCTTCGATCATTTCGCGCGTGCTGCACTGCGCTCGTTGTTGCCCGCGCGTCGCCCACAGGCTAGCCTCGCCGAAAACAAGCGGGAGGTAGCCAGAGGATGCGAAACGGTCTGCTTTACACGTCAACCCTTGCGGCATTGACCACTGCGGCATTGCTGGCGGCCCTGACACCGGGCAGCGCCGAGCCACGCCATATGTATACAACCATGGTGCTGGAGGCGTTCGCCACCAAGGTCGAATGTCCCGGCGTCGATGTCGTCTATCAGGATCTGGTCCAGAAGGCGCAGGACATGAAGATGCCTGACGGCACGACCGAGAAGGTGCGCAAGGCGATCGCCTACATGCACACCGGCGGCAAGATGGGCGAGAAGCAGGACGACGATCTGATGGCGGAGGTGGCCGTCGCCACGCAGGCCATCGACATGGATCAGCGCCGCCTCGGCATGACGAACTGGTGCGAGGAGCAGAAGAAGACGCTGGCCGGCTTCATCCGTCCCAAGGGCTGACCCCGGAGCGGCCTCGGGGCTGCCGACGGAGTGGAAAGACCGCACGGCACGTTTGCCGGCCATGGCCGAACGACGCGCCGTTCGTCGGTCTGCGCACCGCCATAGCGGGCACGGCACAGCCCCGCGGCGGGCAGGAACCCGGATGACCGCTGCCGCTTGGCCTTGCAGCTGCTACGCAGCAGACATCCAGCCCGGAGCGAGCCATGCGCATCGAAACCGCTTTCCTGTTCGACCTCGACGGCACGCTGGTCGACAGCGTCTATCAGCATGTGCTCGCCTGGAAGACGGCGCTGGATGCCGAGAACATCGAGCTCTCGGTCTGGCGCATCCACCGCAAGATCGGCATGAGCGGCGGCCTGTTCACCAATCAGTTGCTGCGCGAGACAGGTTTTGCCATCGAGCCCGAGCGGATCGAGCGGCTGCGGAATGCGCATGCGGCGGCCTATCAGAAGCTCGGAGGCCAGGTCCGGCCCCTGCCCGGCGCCCGTGAGCTGCTCGGTTTCCTGACCGATGCCGGCATCCCCTGGGCGATCGCGACCAGCGGCAGAATGGAAACGGCGGCCGTCAATCTCGCCGCGCTCGGCGTCGATCCCAAGACCAACGCTGTCGTGACACGCGACGAGGTCCGCTACGCCAAGCCTGATCCCGATCTGTTTCTCGCCGCCGCCGCCCGCCTCGACGCGCCGGTCGAGCGCGCGGTCGTGATCGGCGACAGCATCTGGGACATGCTCGCCGCAACCCGCTGCCGGGCGCTCGGCGTCGGCCTGTTGAGCGGCGGCTATGGTTCGGAGGAACTGCGCCAGTCCGGCGCCATCCGCGTCTACGAGGATCCGGCCGACCTGCTCGGCCACATCGACGAGGTCGGTGGCCGGCGTTAGCCGGTCAACTCTGCGGGCCCGACAGCGAGATGTCGCGTTCGGCGCGGAACACGTTGGCATAGAGGTTGGCGATCCACTGGCGCCCCGTCGATGTCATGTTGAGATAGCGGATCTCGGTCTGGATGTGCGGGGCGACGCTGTTCCAATAGAACTGCGGATAGCGGTTGACGATATCGGCCGGTGACTCATAGCCGAGCTGCCGGTTGATGCCGACCTCCTCGAACTCGTAATACAGCGCGTTGGCCTTGCGGATGTAGTTGGGGTCGCCGAGCTGTCCGATCAGGTCGGCGGCGCGCACGATCGACTGCTCCTCGTCGAACTGCTGGCCGGCGAGCGGCGGAAAGCGGGTGCCCTCGATGGCGCGGGCGATGCGATCCTTGTCCAGCGGCGCCATGCCTTCGATGCGGTTGATCACGTACAGCTTCGAGCGGTCGACGTGATACGGCATCAGGCTGGCGTCGGAGGCACCGCGCGGCAGGCAGATCTTGCGGCCGCCGCGATCGATGACGAAGCCGTCGACGTCGTCTTCCCTGAACAGGCCGCGGACATAACCGATGTCGTGGAGCAGGCAGGCCAGGATGACGTGGACGTAGTCGTCCGCCGTCATGTGGCTGTGCAGCGCGCGGCCGCGCAGGATCTCGTGGCCGGCCAGCGTGACCAGCAAGGTGTGCTCGACGTTGTGATACAGCGCATCGCTGTTGCCGATGCATTCCAGCGCGATGCGCGCAGCCGCCGGAAGCATCTCCGTCAACTGGGTATGAGACGATCCGAAACGGCGTCGCATATAGGAGCTGAGGAAACGCTCCAACGCCGCTGCCGCGAGCTCCGGTAAGGTCATCATCGCCGCTGCCCCGCCTCAGACAGCCCAAACACAACGTCAAAAGACATAACGCCCGAAAACACAATCACGATAACGCGGCTCGCGGCACGACTGAGACGTCAGGACGACACGGCTCAGGACGGCCAGCTTCGCACGGACACGCGCGAGATCGGCCCCCCGGAGCGTTCGAGCAGCTTGGCCGGCGAGCATAGCCCAGGTTGCGGATATCGGCCACACCCGGACGAGCACACACCGGAAAACTGCGGGCCAAGCGACTGAATCTGACGCGATCGAGGTCGATCGCTAACGTCCCCGCACCGGCAGCGGCGGCCGCGGCGGTCGTGTCTCACCGCGATAGGCCGGTCGCCGCGAAGGAGAACGGCGGGCCGGCGCGGCCGCCGGCGCATCGACCGACTGCAGATAGGTGCTCAAGGCCGACGCGGAGTCGTCGCTGCTGGTGTAGTGCTTCTGCAGGAACAAATAGAGCGTCAG
The DNA here is from genome assembly GCF_032484535.1 of Bradyrhizobium sp. SZCCHNS3016. NCBI lineage: Bacteria > Pseudomonadati > Pseudomonadota > Alphaproteobacteria > Hyphomicrobiales > Nitrobacteraceae > Bradyrhizobium > Bradyrhizobium sp. SZCCHNS3016. The sequence continues at coordinate 107,257 of NZ_JAUETE010000008.1, read as the reverse complement.
GCGAAAGCGCCCCTTGGCGAGCCCACGTGCCGAGCGATGACAGGTGGCGCAGCTGTCCGCAAACAGCCGCGCGCCGGATTTGCCGGCATCGAGATCTTCCGCCTGTGCACTGCTGATGACAATCAGCAGCAGCGCGGCCGATCCAACAAACCCCAGCCGCGCCCCGACGCGCCCGCGCTCAGGCGACATCAGCCCGCGGGCTTTCCTCCGCCTGCACACCCAGCGCATCGAGATCGACCAGCGCCGGATCGTCCGGCATCGGCTCGCTCTGCTGCTGTCCGCCGCCATGGACGTGCATCAGCGTCTGCACCCGGCGCGCGTTGAGATAGTCGACGTGCTGATGCGCCAGCGCCAGCGGCAGCAGGGCCTTCGGCAGCGCGGTCATGGTGAACGCGGCGACGCGCTTCACCTCCTCACCCTCACGCCAGGTCAGCGGACTCAGCGTGTAGATCATCTGACGGTCGGTCTCGGGCGCAGGCAGTTGCCTCACCTCGGGCGCCGCCAGCAGGGCCACATTGATGTTGCCGGCCCGCGTGCGGCTCGCGGCCGCGCGCAGCTCCCAGCAGATCAGCTCCGCGGCGGACAGCACCTCGCGCCGGATGTCATCGACATCGGACGCGAAGCGGCTGGCCTCGCTCAGCGCCGCACGGCCGCGCGTGACCGCATCGACGAGCGCCGCCGCACCGATCTCGAAGCGAGGAACCGCCTGCTCGATTGCGGTGGCGACGGCCTCGATGTCGTTGGCGGCACGGTCGCGGTCGCGCTGTGCCACCGCGTCGGCGAAGGCGCGCTCCGCCAGGATGATCTGCTCGTCGCATTCGGCGACCGATGCGCGCAGCGCCTTGGCCTTCTGCTCGACCGCCTGCATCCTCGATTCGGCACGATCGAGCTGCCCGTTGCTGGCGCCGGCCTTGGCGAGCCGCTCCGCGGCGACGCGCTTCTCGTCCAGCGCCGCCTCGGCCACCCGGAGACGATCCGTCAGCCGCCGCCGCGCGGCCTGCTTGTCCTTCAGCGCACGCTCGAAGATCTCGACGGGGCTCAGCTCACGCTTGAAAAAGACCATGGCAATAATCCCTGGACGGCGGGCGCGCCGGCAACGTTGGTCAGCGGCGAATCCACTGCCGAATCATGTTGCCCGATTCTTGCGTGGAAAATGGGTCGGAAACCAGGATGAGATGCGGCACACGTTCCCCTTGACGAAACGTATCCACCGCCGGCTGCGGCCGGGCAGAGTCGAGCGAGGCCGCCGGAACGCGCGGCATATTCTGAAAATTGGAATCCGATGTCAGCTCTGATGGGGACCGCGCATCATCCTCATGGCGTCCGAGATGTGGCGCCATTCGCGGGCCTCCTCGGCCTCGCCACTGGCCTCGCATTGCTGCGCCTTCTGCGCAGCTTGTGCGACAGCCGAGGCGCCGTGCATCTCGAGCATCTGCCGGGCGATCGCGTGGATCTGGACTTCAGACATCATGTCGAGCTCCTGTCGCCGGATCGAATGGTCCGCGACAACTTTCTCTACACCGATGCGTTCCGTGAGCTGGATCACTGCACGTCCGGTTCCACCGGTTCAAACTGCGCCCCGTAATTTACCTTACGTGATCAATCCGATTTCGCGCACGCCGCCGCACTGTTACTTCTGACTGAGATTCGCCGGATGGCGATTTGAGGAGACGGACATGACGCAGGTCTTCTTCCACTGCTCCAATCCCGATGAGTTCCTCGTCGATCGGCGTGGAACCGCGGTCATCGATCTCGCCGAGGCCTGTGATCACGCCGAGCGCGTCATGCATTCGCTGATTTCCTCCGAAAGCGACGAGGATTGGCGCGACTGGGTGCTGCACATTTCCGACGATCTCGGCGAGGAAATCATCGCCATGCCGTTCACGTCGGTGCTCGGCCCGATGCATTGAACGGAGCTGCGCGCCCTGCCGCGGCGCTGAGACATTGTGTCCGCATTAGGGTTACTGGCTCCCTTACAGGTTCCGCTCCTCGCATTCTTATCGCCACATTTGTCCGCCATTTCGGCGCTGATGCGACGGAGGGGACATCTCATGACCAGACTGCTGACGACCGCGGCCTTGGCGCTGACACTGACGGCATCGGCGGCGATGGCCGACGAGCACCGCGGCGGCGATGCCGCGCTGGGCGCCTTGTCGGGCGCCGTCGTATTCGGGCCGGTGGGAGCCGTTGCCGGCGCCGTCGTCGGCTATACCGCAGGTCCTTCGATCGCGCGCTCCTGGGGCTTCCGCCGCTCGCGTGCGGCCCGGTCGCAGCAGGTCCGGCGTCCAGTCAGGGACAGCCAGGCTGCGATGACCGAGCCTCAGCAGCAGCCGCAGGCTGCGCCGCGCAGCGCACCACCGCCTGCACGGACCATCGCTGTCGCTCCGCCGGCGCCGCGCGGCCCGGTGGCGCCGCCGGTGCAGACACTCGAGTAGATGCGCTGGTAAATCAGTAGCCGCGGGCGCGATCGACGACGTTCAGCAACGTCTCTCCGCGCAGCAGACGCCGCGCATTCTCCGCCACCTGCTGCGCGATCACCTGCCAGGAGGCGATCGCCGCCATGTGCGGCGTCACCAGCACGCCCGGCTCGCGCCACAGCGCATGGTCCGCGGGCAATGGCTCATGCTCGAAGACGTCGAGCACGGCGCCGCGCAGATGGCCGCTGCGGAGCAGCGCGACCAGATCCTCCGTCACCAGGTGCTCGCCGCGGCTGCACAGGATCAGCGCGGCACCCTTGGGCAGCCGGCCCAGACGCTCGGCGTTGAGCAGGCCCACGGTCGAGGCCGTCAGCGGCAGCAGCGAGACCAGGATCTCCGCCTCACCCAGGAAGTCGTCGAGCGCATCGGCGCCGCTGTAGGTCCGCACACCGGCGAGCGCCTTGGGCGAGCGCGACCACGCGCTCACCGCGAAGCCCAGCTCGACCAGACGGATCGCCGCCGCGGAGCCGAGTTCGCCGAGCCCGAGAATGCCGACCCGACGGTCCTTCGCGGCACGCTGCTCGTACCGACGCCACACGCCGTTGCGCGCATTGCTGACCACGCGATCGAAGTCGCGGTGGAAATACAGCGTCCCCCACAGCACGAACTCGGTCATGGCCGCGGAGATATCGGGATCGACGATCCGGCACAGCGGCACATCCGGCACGGTCGGATCGGACAGGATGTTGTCGACGCCCGCCGCGATCGAATGGATCAGCTTCAGCTTCGGCATCGTCGCGAGCGCGCCGGGCTCCGGCTTCCAGCACACCGCAAGCTCGGCGTCGCGTGCCGCCGACTCCGGCCATGACGCGACGGTCACGCCCGGCAGCTCGCGCGCGAGCAGCGCCTGCATCGGATCCATCAGTCCGGGACGGCTGAGAAGCGCGATGCTGATCATGCCGGCCGCAGTCCGCACCATTGCGCGACGAACATCGCGATCGACAGCGTCGTCTTGCGCACGCTGTCGAGATCGACACGCTCGTCGAACGCGTGCGGACCGATGCCATACGGCCCGTAGCACAGCGCCGGGATGCCATAGTCGACCTGATAGTAGCGGGTGTCGTTGACCGCCGTAGAGAGCCGCACGTCGAGCGGCTTCTCGAATACCCGTGCATGTACCTCGGCCAGCGCCGCCTCGGCGGCGCTGCCGGGCTCGCACACCGCAGGATCGGCCTGGAAGCCGCTCCACACCAGCTCGACCGGATTCTCCGACAGGAAGCTGTCTGCGGCCTGCGCCTTCGCGAGACACTGCTCGATGCCGGCCATGGCCTGCGCCGGCATCTCGCCCGGCAGCACGCCGAGCCGGCAATCGAGGTCGCACCAGGCCGGCGTCGAGCTCGCCCAGTCGCCGCCCTTGATGATGCCGACGTTGAACTTGATCGGATCCTTGACCGCAGCGAACCAGGCGTTCGACTTGGCACGCGCGTTGATCTCTTTCGTGTGCTCCTGGAAGGCGCGGATCAGATGCATCGCCGAGAGGATCGCATTGGAGCCGGTCTCGGCATAGGCGACGTGCACCGGCGTGCCGCGCACGCGCAGCCGGAACCAGATCGCGCCGACCTGCGCGCGGGTCAGCGTGTGGCCGGTCGGCTCCGGGATCAGGCAGGCGTCGGCCATATAGCCGCGCATCAGAGTCGAGAGCGCGCCGTTGCCCGTGCTCTCCTCCTCGGTCACGGTCTCCAGATGGATGCGCCCGTCCGGCACGAAGCCGGCGGCCTTGATGGCATCAAGCGCGAAGATCATCGCGGAGACACCGGCCTTCATGTCCTGCGCGCCGCGGCCGATCATCCAGCCGTCGCGCACGATCCCCTCATAGGGCGGATCGTTCCAGAGATCGGTCGGGCCCTCGGGCACGACGTCGATGTGGCCCTGCAGGATCAGGCTGCGTCCCTTGCCCGCGCCGTCCAGCGTCGCCACCACCTGCTCGGAGCCGTCGAGTGCGATACTGTCCATCGGCGCCGCCTTGGGATGGCGCATCAGGTCGACGTCTTCAAGGCTGAAGCGGTCGACCTGATAGCCGCGGGTCTCGAACTCGCCGGCCAGCCAGTCCTGCACCGGCGCCTCTTCGCCGCGCAGGCTGCGGAACTGGACGAGTTGCTGCAGGAAGGCGACCTGCTTGGCGAAGTTGGCATCAACAGCGGCGGCGAGCCGCTCCATCACGTCATTCGGCACAGCCGCCGCAGCTTCAGTCACGTCTCAAACCTCCAGCCTTCCCATTCACCTCGGCCGCGCGTCAGGCGGCCAGGCACTTCTCCAGGATCGCGAGCCCTTCGTCCACGATCTCGTCGGACGCGGTCAGCGGCACCAGAATGCGGATGGTGCTCGCGGTGACGCCGCAGGACAACAGGATCAGTCCGTTCTCGTGCGCGACGCGGGTCACGCGCTTGGTCATCTCGGAATCCGGCTCGTCGCTGCCGCGCTGCTTCAGGATATCGAATGCAACCATCGCGCCAGGACCGCGCGGCTCGGAAACCGGAACCAGGTTGTTGGCGCGCGAGAAGCGCTCGATCGCCGCGCGCAATCGGTCGCCGATCGCATTGGCGCGGTCGAGCAGCTTCTCCTGCTCGAACACGTCGAGCACGGCGAGCGCCGCCGCGCAGGCCAGCGGATTGCCGCCATAGGTGCCGCCGAGGCCGCCCGGCTCCGCGGCGTCCATGATCGCGGCACGTCCGATCACGCCGGACAGCGGCATGCCGCCGGCGAGACTCTTGGCGACGCAGATCACGTCCGGCTGCACGTCGTAGTGCTCCATCGCGAACATCTTGCCGGTGCGGCCGAAGCCGGTCTGCACCTCGTCGGCGATCAGCACGATGCCGTTGCTGTCGCAGATCCGGCGCAAGCCCCGCATCAGCTCCGGCGGCGCCTGGTGGAAGCCGCCCTCGCCCTGCACCGGCTCGATGATGATGGCCGCGACCTGCGAGGCGTCGATGTCAGCCTTGAAGATGAAGTTGATGTAGGACAGCGTATCCTCGACCGACACGCTGCTGCCGGCGATCGGGAACGGCGCGTGCCAGACGCCGGGCAGCGGCGGCCCGAAATGCTTCTTGTACGGCATCACCTTGCCGGTCATCGCATTGGCGAGCGCGGTGCGGCCGTGGAACGCGCCGGTGAAGGCGATGATGCCGCTGCGCCCCGTGGCGGCGCGCGCGATCTTGATGGCGTTCTCGGTCGCCTCCGCGCCGGTCGTCAGCAGGATCGACTTGGCCGGCCCCGAAATCGGCGCCAGCGCGTTGAGCCGCTCGCTCAGCCGCACATACGGCTCGTATTGCAGCACCTGGAAGCAGGTGTGGGTGAAGCGGTCGAGCTGCGCCCGGATCGCGGCAACGACATGCGGATGGCAGTGGCCGGTGTTGAGCACCGCGATGCCGCCGGCAAAGTCGACATAGCGCTTGCCCTCGACGTCCCACACCTCGCTGTTGAGGGCGCGGTCAGCAAACAGCGGTGTCGCATAGCTCACGCCCCTGACGACGGCCTCATGTCGTCGCGCCAGCAGGTCTTCGTTCGCAGCCGAAATTGCAGCCATGGCTCAACTCCTCGTGGGAAAAATCGAGCAGAAGGCTACGCCGAGAGCCGTCGCGATCAATCAGCTTGTTCCCGATGACAGGTGCCTGCAATGCACCAGACCCAGCGGGATGAGCGCGCGGCTACGCGGCGAGCACCTGCTTCAGCCACGCCCGCAGCGCCACGATCGCGGGCTCGTCCCAGCGCTCCCGGAGCGCGACGAGCTGATAGGCTCCCATGTGGAGTGCCGAGGGGATCACCTCGACCAGCGCACCGCCGCGCAGATCATCGGCGACCAGCACCTCGTTGGCGAGCGCGACGCCCTGGCCGAAGCGGGCGGCTTCGATGGCGAGATGCGCGTGCCACAGCCGCTGCCCGCGCAACGTGACCGGCTCCCGATACCCCGCCAGCTCGAACCATTGCTCCCATTGCGCGGTGGACTCCTCGTGGATCAGCGAGGCCCTGGCGAGGCCGGCGAGCGTCGCGATCGCCGGGAATCGCGCCAGATAGGCCGGGCTTGCGACCGGGAATACACGTGGGCGCACCAGCTCCTCGGCGACCACGCCGCCGCCCCGGTCGATCGCCTCGGCATAGACAATCTCCGCATCCGCTTCGCCGCGCTGCAGGTCGGGGTGCGCCAGCGTCGGCTGCAAATTGATGTCCCAGTTGCGCGGCGGGCCGCTCAGCTCGGGCAGCCGCGCCAGCAGGCGGCGATTGGCGAGGCCTGGAATGCACCAGATGTTCAGGGTCGGACGCGCTGCCGGCCGCACCGAAATTGTCGCGCGGGCGATGATGTCGAAGGCCTGGCTGACCTCGGCATGAAACTGGCGCCCGGCCTCGGTCAGCGCGAGGCCCCGCCCCTCGGCACGCACCAGCGCCACGCCCAGGCTGCGTTGCAGATTCTGCAGATGACGCGAGACCACGGTGTGGCTGACGGCGAGTTCGTCGCCTGCGGCGCGCACGCTGCCCTTGCGGCCGACGGCCTCGAAGGCACGCAGCGCGATCAGGGAGGGCAATCGAGGTCTCGTCATGCTCGCACGGTTCTCAGCCTGCGCGATCCCCCTCCCCGCCCTCAAGCGGTAACCGCCACGATTGTCGGAGCGCCGGCTGCCTTGGTGGCGTCCGTTGACCGCACGAGGCGTTCCGGGCGGAGCGCCGCATCGCGGTCACGAGGGCGCTTGCGCGCGTCATGCCGCTCTTACCGTCAGCATCGGCGCAACGCCAGCCCAGAGAAAGCCACACTCGCGGGAGCGACCTCCCGCGGACGTCTTAACGTGGCAGGCCGCGTCGCAAACGATCCTTAAGCCTGCGGCCATGGCAGTCCGCCATTTGCCAAAAAGTTTCCACAATTCGACTTTGAATCGGCAGTGCTTCGAGCAGGAGAACCCCCAAGATGCGGATCAGCCAAATGATCTCCGTCGGTTCGTTGGCAGCCCTCGTCGCGACGGCCGCCCCCGCACTGGCGAAAAGCTCCCAGACGCCCAAACCGGATGATCAGGCCACATCGTCCCTGCCGTGCCGCGCCTACCAGCAGGCTCCCGACGGGACATGGATGGAGCGGCCCTGTCAGGGCCAGGGCGCGAGCGCGCCGGCGCGTCAGCGCGCGGTCACCAACGGGGCCGGCAGCGCGGAACAACGTTAGCGGACTTGGTTCGCGGACTTGGTTCGCGGACGTGTGGTCAGCGGACTTGGCACGAGAGCCGGAGCGCTTGCGCTCCGGCCTGCGCTGGTGCCGCGCTCAGTAGGGCGGCGCCCTGCGCGCCCGCTGCTCCCTGCCCGCCTCGACCCACCACAACAGATCGTCGGCAAAGCGCGGAAACGCGCGCTCCAGCGCCTGGCCGGAATCGCCGGTCGGCTTGCCGTCGGCAGATAGCGCCTGACCGATCGGGCCGACGGCAAGCGTGCTCGACACCACCACCATCCCCATCTCCGACAACGTGCCGTGCCACGCGGTGGCGGCGCGTGCCCCGGAGAGCCGGCCGGCGGAATAGCTCGCGATCGCCGCCGGACGCCAGAACCATTCCTCGAGAAAGTGGTCGGTGAGGTTCTTCAGTCCCGGCTGCACGCCCCAATTATATTCGCCGGTGACGAACACGAAGCCGTCGGCGGCACGGATCTTGGCCGCAAGCTCGGCCATGGCCGCTGGCGCCTGGCCGGACGGATATTCCTTGTACATGCGGTCGAGCATCGGGAGGCCGACCGCCCTGGCGTCGATCAGCTCGACGTCCTGGTCCTTGGCGCGCAACCCGTCCACGACGAATTGCGCGAGCCGGATGCCCATCCGGTCGGAGCGATAGGAGCCGTAGAGGACGAGGATGCGGAAGCTCATGGCGCGTCAACTCCTGGCCGGACGATCCGCGCCAGACTACCACGCCGCATTGCCATCGAGGTCACTATGGTCACGCCGCGGATCGATCGACCGGCGGCGCGTGGTTGGCGGAAACGAGGCGTGGCACGCTCAGCGCGTCACCGTGGCCGAAGCGGAGCGCTCGGATGGCCGGCCGAACACGCTGCGGCAGCCGTCGCTGAGGCTGGCGCGCTGCTTCATCATGCAGGCAATGATGCGCTGGCGATCGGGAATCTCCGACGAGCACAGCCGGAACACGTCGCCCGTGCACAGCCGCCGCTGGTCGTCCTCCGTGAAGGCATGGCCCGCGCGCGGGCTGGCGACCATCGCCAGCGCAAGCCCTGCCATTGCCACATTCCAATTCCGCATCCTGAACAGATGAGTTCGCATCGCCGTCCCCAATTCGCCCGCTGTTTGTCCGGTTCACCCGCTGCTTTCGCTGATGTCGCGAAGCAGTTGCCGCCGCAGAATCAAATGATGACACGTCGCGGCGCACCTTCAACAAGCGCTCTCGTTCCTGCACCACAATTTTGCGGCCTGTTGCATCTTCGACTCCTTTTGCGCTGCCGGACCCCGTGAGACGCCGCCAAATTGTCATTAGGCGAACGCAATCCGGCCCAGCCGCGCTCACACTCTCACGGCGTAGTGGCGGCGTGCTGATGGTGCTTCGGACCATCACGTGTCCCGAGTTTAGGTGTGGGAGTCAGGTTCATGGCGTACACGATGGTGGCTGAGCGGGAGCAGCAGACAATCCGCAAGCAGCGCGAAAGCGCCCTCATCGTTCTCGCCAACGCACAGGTGATGGAGGCGGAAGGCTGGCAGGTCGTCATCACCGACGAGGACGGCAACAGCCTGCCGCTCGCCGAGTTCGAAGCTGGCATCTCGCAAAAATTCTCGTCCTGGTACAAGGCCAAGCAGCGGCCGGTGGTGCCCACCACCATCCCAGCCCCCAACCTGTTCTCGACGCCGGCCAATGACGACGCCGAGCCGGAGGCCGTCGTGGCCGCCGAACTCGCCGCCGAGCAGGTCGAGACGGCCGAGGTCCAGGAGGCTCCTGTCCAGGAGATCGCCGAGGACGATTTCGAAACGGCCGAGACCGCCAACGCTCCGACAGCCGAGAAGGCCGAGCGCGAGGAGATCGCGCTCGACGCCGCCGAGATGGCCGACTGATACTGCCGCCGCGCCGCAGCATCAGCGAGAGTCACTCGCCGCCTTCGTAGAACAGCTCCAACGGCAGCCCGACCTGGGCCTCGCCGACCCATTGACGCGCAATGATGTTGGACGGCCCCGCGCGTGCACCGCGGTATACGCATGCGATCGGCCAGCGGTGTCGACCGTAGCCGCAGCGACCGCCGCATCAAAGATCAAGCCGGCCGCAGACCTTGCGCCACGATCTTGCGTCCTTGGATGGCGCGGCCTCCTTGCGCGATTGGCCTGCGCCGGGCGACTAACAAATACGTTCGCATCGCGGCACTTGGTCGAACAACGATCATCGCAACGAAGAAACCGGCTGCCCGCCGGGCAAATCAAGCCGCATTTCCATCTGACGACGTCGCTCCAGAGACTGAATGGACGAGAAGAGCGATGCGCGCAGAAGCGATTTTCAGCAGGCCCATCAAGCTGATTTGGCCTGTCCAGTCCCATCGTCAGAAATATTCCGCTTTTCCTAAATCGGATTCAGTGCTTTTGTCGTGCCATCTCTCGCTCGCAAGAGGGGCGTATCGCGGTCGTCACGGACGTGGAGCGGGAGGAGCGGTGGACGCGATGGCAGCGCAGCGCATCTTTGCGCCGACGAACGCTGATGTCGCGTACGGTCAAGTCGCGTGGTCCTGGCATCCCGACGCTGATGCCCCCGCGGTGGCGCGCCCAAGGCGCGTTGTCGTGCACGGTGACCAGAAAGCCCGGCGCACCGGGGAGCGCGCGAAGCAGCCGTTAAGATCATCGCGCGGGGAATGCCGGTTGCCCGGCTGAACCTGTGGTGACTGCCGCCTGCTTTTTTTCTGCAGGCGGGCCATGGGTTGCGGCCAGCATCCCGGCATTCCCCGCGCCCTCTGCTGTGCGGAGGGCAAGACGAATGGAATCACTCGGGCGCAGGATGCGTCGCGAGATCGCGAGATCATGCGCGCACAAGCCGAGGTCCTGAAAGAGGTAAGGTCATGTGGGGAGCGGTGCTTCCACGCTCACGCCGTCATGCCGCCGCGCAGCGCGAGCCACGATGCGCAATTGCGGATCTGAGCATCCATGCTCACATGGCTTTTGTCTTGCGCCCTGCAGCGACCGCAGTGCCACACATGATCGCCTGTGGCTGGAGATGCCAGGCTCGTGCTAGCGCGCGCTCCGGCATGACGAGAGGACGGGGTGCGTCCCATTCCCCCGCTGTCATGCGCCGCGCAGGCGGGGCATCCTGTACGCTGCGGCTTCTCGATCGATCACTGCTCCCCCGGATTACTGGCGATGACACGAAGCGGAAAGCGAGAGGATAGCCAAGCCGAACGAGACCCCGCATCGCACGCGCCCCCCCCCCCGCAATCCCCCTCACAAGAGCTTCGCGCTCACGAACAGCGTGCGCACGGCGTTGGTGGCCTGCACCGTCATGATCGCGTTGTCGGCCGCGGCCTGCAGCGCAGCCATGGCCTGGTCGTGCAGCGACTTGAACTCCATCCACTCGACGGCATTGAGGCTGGTGAGGAACTGATGGGCCTGCCCGACCGTCGAAATCACGACTGGCTTGCCGTTCACCTTGATGTTGAAGGTGGTACGCAGACGCGTTTCCGAGTTTGCGGGATCAATCATGGGGACCTTCCGGAAGAAGCGACGGGCGTCACCGCCGAGGTCGCGCCGAGGCCCAGCAACAAAACGTCACTCGGTCTTTTGCGCGGTCCGCGTCGGGGTGCCAGCCTCGAGCCCGACGACGACAACGAGTCGGTTGAACTCGCCGTCATCATACGCCTTCAGGAAGCGATCGTAATTCTTGATCGAGACGCAGCCATTCGAATCGCCCTCCGGACCCAGCATATAGCTGTGGGTCAGGAGGCCCGTCCGGCCCAGGGTCGATCCTTCCACCACGTTCATGCGCAGGGCGCGCACGCCGTGAAACGGTTTTTCGCGCGGCTTCAGGTCATAGATGGCAGGCGGGGTCGCGCCAACCATTCGCTGATCGACGTGCTCGGGGTCGTCGCGCAGGCTGCCCATGCCGGAATGGGCCTCAAGCCCGATGCCGGACGGCAGATACACCATCTTGGCCTTGATGTCGTACACGGCGGTCTTGTCATAGCCGAGCGCGCCGAGATCGATCCCGGAGCGCACGATGCCGCTATCCGGACCGAGCGAGGCGAACTTGGTCGGGCTCGGCAACAGGTCGGACAGCTTCTGCAGGATCGAGCGATCGTCGACACGTCCGACGGCTTCAGGCGCACTGGCCGAAACCAGGCTGGTCGGCAGGTTGGCGACGGACGGGCGCGGTCTCGGCAGCGGCACGCCCGGTGCAGGCATCGTGACGGTGTTGCCCTCCGTCAGCATCGGCCGCCAATCGCTGTTGCTGGGGTCGCGCGCGCCCGAATCGCGCGCTTCCATGCCCTTCACCAGCGCGGCCCGGGCATCGAGCAGTTGGCGGTCGATCGCGCCGCGAAGGGCGAAACGGTCGAGCGCGCGAACCGCGTCTTTTTCCGAATAGGCCGTGGCCGAGGCAGAGGCCGGCGCGAAACGTGTCTCGAAGGTGATGGACGGCGCGCCGGCGGCCGGCAGCGCCGCGGTCGCAAGCGACGTCTCCTCGCTGTTGGCGCCGACCCATGCAGCCGCGCCCGCCGCGATCGCAAGTGCTGCAAGCACGAATGCGATCGCTTCGGAGCGCCCGAAGCGGCCTTGCGACAACAGAACGTCTACGCTTGCTTCACTGGAAGCCATCACGTCCCCGATATACCCCCTTTTTCGGACCACCCGGGAAAGGTGCCCGACCCCAAGGGGTACGATTCGACCCGTCATGACATAGGATGGCAAGAGTGCGGCATAATCTAGACAAACGCCAGCCCGGAGTGACCCGGCATGGAGGGAGGGCCAAGTCCCGCCGGCTGAGCCGCGAACGCGCATGAAAGCCGATTACATCGAAAAATCAGCTGGTTGGAGGATTAGATGAACGCCGAATGTGATGATCTCGGCCGATTTGCCGACGCACAGAATTCGATTTATTCGCGCGTGACCGCCGAACTTGCGGCCGGCGCCAAGCAAAGCCACTGGATGTGGTTCGTGTTTCCGCAGGTCGAAGGGCTCGGCCACTCCGCCATGGCCCAGCGCTACGCGATCCGCTCCCGCGCCGAGGCCGAGGCCTATCTGACGCATCCCCTGCTCGGCCCGCGACTGCTCGAATGCACCCGTCTGGTGCTCGGCGTCCAGGGCAAGTCGCTGCGCGACATCCTGGGTGTGCCGGACGACGCTAAATTCCGCTCATGCATGACGCTGTTCGATTCGATCAGCCCGAACGGGATCTTCGCTCGGGCGCTCGATCGCTATTGCGACGGTGCACGGGACCCGGCGACGCTCGCGTTTCTGCAGCACCGCACCACATGAGCACACGGTTACCGCAGACGCGCACCTCGGCCTCATACGGCCGACACGACAATGAACCAGCTCTTCCGTGCGGCCGGATTTCGGGTGACAAGCCCGAACAGGAAACTTGATCGCGCCAAGATTTGCGGCTCCCATCCGCCGCGTTGTTTGTCCCAAGGAGACACACTCATGAAGAAGTTTTTCCTGATTGCCGCGCTCGCGACCTTCGCCGCCGGATCTGCCTTCGCCCAAGATAGCTGTGAGACCAAGGCCGTGGGCAAGGACGGCAAAGTGCTGGCCGGCGCCGCCAAGACCTCGTTCATGAAGAAGTGCATGGCCGAGACCTGCGAAACCAAGGCGGTCGGCTCCGACGGCAAGAAGCTCTCCGGCGCGGCCAAGACCAGCTTCATGAAGAAGTGCGAGGCCGGCGGCTGACGCGCTGGCGGCTGACGACACTGGCGCCCCGCCATGATGCTTGGCGGGGCAAAACCATGCCGACGGGTTCCATCAGCGCGAAGCGTATCGGCAAGCTACGACGCAGCCGGCGAGCGCCTCGATGTCGAACGGCTTGGTCAGCAGTGCGCAGCACGCCGCCATAGAGCTCGACCCAGCCCTCGGCCGGCACCATCTCGCGGACCTTCTGCCCGATCACGTTCGGGATGCCCGCATGCAGGGCGTAGGCCGGATTGGCTTCAACGTGGACGTAATCGCTCAGCGGGCCCTGCGGACGGTCGAAGAACTCGATGGGCGAGATGGTGGAGAGCTGAAGAGGACCGGCACACTGTTGAACCGAGGGGAACCCGCAGGACACCACTGCATGCCGCCCGCCCTGGCGGGCCCATGCGAGATCATCATGCTCACCGCATCCGCCCTGCTCTGGACCCGTGTCGCCGCCGGCATCTTCGGCTTTCTCGCCCTCAATTCCGGCTACGGACTCTGGCTTCAGCGCAAGAAGACCAGCGGCGGCCGCGACTGGCCGGTCGTCGAGGGGGAGATCGTGGCCTCGGCGGTGTCTGTCGCGGCGACGCATCGGTCGGCAGATGACACCGATGCCAAGCCTGACATCCGCTACCGCTACGAGGTGTTGGGCAAGAGCTACGAAGGTCGCCGCATCCGTTTCGGCAGCCCGAGCCGCGTCACGCGCCTGCAAGCCGACGAGCTCGCCGGCAAATATCCGCAAGGCGCGAAGGTCCGCGTCTTTTACGATCCGAAACGCCCCTCGCAATCGGTGCTCGAGCCCACCAATGCCAGCGGCACGGCGGCGCTTGTGGTGCTGTTCGTCGTGCTGTCGGCCGTGACCGCCGTGTTGGTGGCGCATTCGCTCGCCGGCAAGGTGCTCACGACCGAGGCTGGCGTGCCGTTGTTCGCCTTCCTGATGCCGTTCGCCGTGTTCGGCTTCGGAGCCGTCGCACTCGCCTCCTATTGGAAGCTGCGGCAGGAGCGCCTGGCGAGCCGCTCCTGGCCGACTGCGCCGGGGCGCATCACGCGCTCCGGCGTGACGATGGAGATCACACGACGTGAGGACGAACGCGGACGAGAAACGGAAGAGGAGCGTTTCCGGGTCACGATCGAATACAGCTACACGGTGGATGGTCGCTCTTTCCACAGCACGCATTGGAACTGGGGCTGGACCGCGCTGCATTCCGACAGGTCGAGCGCTGAAGCCGTCGCCGCCAAATTCCCGGTCAACACCGACGTCACCGTCTACTACGATCCGCTACAACCCGAGACGGCCGTGCTCGATCCCACAAACAAGAGCGGCGTCGCGGCGCCGCTCTGGGTCGGCATCTTCCTGATCGCGATCGGCGCGCTGTTCCTGTACGTCTTCACTCACGTCCAGATGAGCTAGCCGGGGATGATGCGAACAAAGCGCAAGCAGAGCACGAGCGACGAGTATGGCCGCGTCGTCAGCTGCGCAGGCCCGGCGCTTCGTGGCCGCTGCGGGCGACATACTCGGTATAGCCGCCGCCATACTGATGGAGGCCGTCAGGGGTCAGCTCAAGCACGCGGTTGGAGAGCGCGGCGAGGAAATGGCGGTCGTGCGAGACGAACAGCATGGTGCCCTCGAAGCTCGACAGGGCCGCGATCAGCATCTCCTTGGTCGCCATGTCCAGATGGTTGGTCGGCTCGTCCAGCACCAGGAAGTTCGGCGGATCGTAGAGCATCTTCGCCATCACCAGCCGCGCCTTCTCGCCCCCCGACAGCACCCGACATCTCTTTTCGACGTCGTCGCCGGAGAAGCCGAAGCATCCCGCCAGGGCCCTCAACGAGCCTTGACCGGCTTGCGGAAACGAATGCTCGAGCGACTCGAACACGGTCTCGTCGCCGTCCAGCAGGTCCATCGCGTGCTGCGCGAAGTAGCCCATCTTGACGCTGCCGCCGATCGTCACCGAACCGTCATCGGGCTCCGCGCTACCGGCGACGAGCTTCAACAGGGTCGACTTGCCAGCGCCATTGACACCCATCACGCACCAGCGCTCGCGGCGCCGGATCATGAAGTCCAGCCCGTCGTAGATGCGGCGGCTGCCATAGCTCTTGGACACGTTCTTCAGCGCCACCACATCCTCGCCCGAGCGCGGCGCGGGCAGAAAGTCGAACGCCACGGTCTGGCGCCGCTTCGGCGGCTCGACCCGCTCGATCTTGTCGAGCTTCTTGACCCGGCTCTGCACCTGCGCCGCGTGCGAGGCCCGCGCCTTGAAGCGCTCGATGAACTTGATCTCCTTGGCGAGCATCGCCTGCTGGCGCTCATATTGCGCCTGCTGCTGCTTCTCGTTCAGCGCCCGCTGCTGCTCGTAGAAATCGTAGTCCCCGGAATAGGTCGTGAGCTGGCCGGCGTCGATCTCGATCACCTTGTTGATGATGCGGTTGATGAACTCGCGGTCGTGCGAGGTCATCAGCAGCGCGCCCTCATAGCCCTTGAGGAAATGCTCCAGCCAGATCAGGCTCTCGAGATCGAGATGGTTGGACGGCTCGTCGAGCAGCATGACGTCGGGGCGCATCAAGAGGATGCGCGCCAGCGCGACGCGCATCTTCCAGCCGCCGGACAACAGGCCGACGTCCTTGTCCATCATCTCCTCGGAAAAGCCGAGGCCAGCCAGCGCCTCGCGGGCGCGGCTGTCGAGCGCGTAACCGTCGAGCTCCTCGAACCGCGCCAGCACCTCGCCATAGCGCGCGATGATGTCGTCCATCTCGTCGGCACGGTCCGGATCGGCCATGCCGGCCTCGAGCTCCTTGAGCTCGGCCGCCACCGACGACACCGGCCCGGCGCCGTCCATGACCTCCGCCACCGCGCTGCGGCCGGACATCTCGCCGACATCCTGGTTGAAATAGCCGATCGAGACGCCGCGATCGATCGAGACCTGCCCCTCGTCGGGCTGCTCGCGGCCTGAGATCATCCGGAACAGCGTCGTCTTGCCGGCCCCGTTCGGACCGACCAAGCCGATCTTCTCGCCGCGCTGAAGGGCGGCGGAGGCTTCGATGAAGAGAATCTGGTGGCCGACTTGCTTGGAGACGTTATCGAGGCGGATCATGAGGGCTCAGGCGGTGGACAGGTTGCCGCCGCTCTTAGTCGATGCGCGCCGCCGGTGGAAGGCGCAATTTGGGCGCCCTCCCCGCACCGTCCGCCCCGCTCCGGTCAGCGGCCTTGAGGCCGAAAATCCTGGTTGCCGAACGGCTTGTCGGTCGGAATGCGGATCGCGACGTAGCCCCGATCCATCGACGCGTGGCATGCGTTGCATCCCGACGTCAATTCGGTCACGGCGGAAGCGAAGCGCTTGCCATCCTTGGCGGCTATGGCGTCCGAGATCGACTGGATCGGCTGGCCGAGCGTGGTGACGTTGTCCACCGGCAGGCCCGAATAGAAGACCGCAGCGTCAGTCAGGCTCTGCCTCAACTGGGCGAGCTCATAGGACGCGAGATCCCAATTCTTGGACTGTCCCGCGAACCAGAGCTTCGCGTGTCTGACCTGAATCAGATTCATGATGTCGCCGAGCCGCGGCAGATATTGTTCTGCATTGGACTGCGACTGCGCTGCAGCCAGGGAGATGGCCGAACAGGCGATCAGAACGCCCGAAACCCACTTGCGATAGCTCATTCCATGCCCCGCTTCCAAACAAACCGCTACAGAAAAACATACCGCTGCGATCGAAACCGGACTTGCGATTGATCAAGGCCAAGGCCGCCTCCGATCGTTCGAGCCCGCCAAACGAATGATCCGCCGAAGCGGCTGCCTCGGCGGATCATCATATCAGCCCCCGGCCCCGGGGTGTTGTGTTCGGCGTCTTAGGCTGCGGCTTTCGCGCCGGTCGGAACCATCGCGATCGTCTTCAGGACCTGAGACGCGATCTGGTAGGGGTCGCCCTGGGAGTTCGGACGGCGGTCTTCCAGATAGCCCTTGTAGGCGTTGTTCACGAAGGAATGCGGCACGCGAATCGAGGCGCCGCGGTCGGCCACACCCCAGCTGAAGGTGTCGATCGAGGCGGTCTCGTGCTTGCCGGTCAGGCGCATGTGGTTGTCCGGACCGTACACCGCGATGTGGTCGGCACGAGCTTCCTTGAAGGCGTCCATCAGCTTCTCGAAATACTCCTTGCCGCCGACTTCGCGCATGTACTTGGTCGAGAAGTTGCAGTGCATGCCCGAACCGTTCCAGTCGGTGTCGCCGAGCGGCTTGCAGTGGAACTCGATGTCGATGCCGTACTTTTCGGTCAGGCGCAGCATCAGGTAGCGGGCCATCCACATCTGGTCGGCAGCCGTGCGCGAGCCCTTGCCGAACACCTGGAATTCCCACTGGCCCTTCGCCACCTCGGCGTTGATGCCTTCGTGGTTGATGCCGGCCGCGAGGCAGAGGTCGAGATGCTCTTCGACGATCTTGCGGGCGACGTCGCCGACGTTCTTGAAGCCGACGCCGGTGTAGTACGGGCCCTGCGGGGCCGGATAGCCGTATTCCGGGAAGCCGAGCGGACGGCCGTCCTTATAGAAGAAGTACTCCTGCTCAAAGCCGAACCACGCGTCTGGATCGTCCAGGATGGTGGCGCGGGCGTTCGACGGATGCGGGGTCTTGCCGTCCGGCATCATCACTTCGCACATCACCAGCACACCGTTGGTGCGGGCGGCGTCGGGATACACGGCAACCGGCTTCAACACGCAGTCGGAGCTATGGCCTTCGGCCTGCATCGTCGACGAGCCGTCGAAGCCCCAAAGAGGCAGCTGTTCCAGGGTCGGAAAAGAGGAAAATTCCTTGATCTGTGTCTTGCCGCGCAAATTCGGCACCGGCTTGTAGCCGTCGAGCCAGATGTACTCGAGCTTGTATTTCGTCATTGAGCCTCTCTGTCTTATCGAAAGGTGGGAGCCCAGCAATCGAAGGCTCCCCGCTTACCCGGCCACGATCGGCCAGCGCACTCTTAAGCATGGAACGTGCCAAATCCCGCGACGTCCCGTCGCATGGACGGAGACCAATCGGGGCGGAGCCGGCGGCGGATTTTGCACGTCAGGGGTGCGGCAAAGCAGCGCGACCGGGATTGCACGGAGCGCATGGCGGAGAAAAGGGCCTGTCGAAAAACCGCTTGATTCCTTAGCATTTGCGGCGATGCGCAAGAGAGGCCGAACAAGCCGTCAGCACCTCCCGGACATTTTCGAAAAGACTTGAGCTCCACTTCGCAACCTTTGGTCCAGCCCAAGTGTTGGTCAGCGGCGCGTTGCTGCGGAAGGAGCACAAGAAAAAATGCCTGCAAAACGCGCAACATTTGATTTCGTTTTGATCATGTTGCATTCCCTCCGGGCAGCGCTGATATCGAGACTGGTCACCACAAGAGAACGAGTCGGGCACAACCTGATGTGTGGCCCGCGGGAAGGAGACTGAGGAATGGACACAAATGTGGACGAGGGATCCGCCAGGATCTACCAATTTCCGCGCGGAGGGCGAGCGGGTCTTGCGCCCCGCCAATCCGGATCATCGCCTGCGCCGCTGATCGCGCCGTCGATCCAGCCGACGATCTACAACGGCAGCTGGTATCATGACGAGGCGATCCAGGAAGCCAAGCCGGCGTGGGATCGCTGATGTCAGACCGTACCGTGACGCCATCACGCCTTTGCTGAAGGGTCGGACCGACAAGGTTCCGGCCCTTTTTCTTGCGCTGCCGTCTGCATGTCTCTCGCCCCTGCTGACGGTCGCCGGCGGACTCGACCTGCCGGGTCAAACAAGCCGCCGTCGTGACCCGTTTCATGGTCTTCCCTGTCCTGTCGAAGGGCTGTGCCTGCGGCGTCACGTCCGTCGATTAAACGGCGTTTCACATCGAAGCCCGCGTCCCCTAGAACAAGATGATGTCCGCCTATCCACTCCGCCATCTCGGCCTTCACGGCGCCAGCAACTTCAGAGACCTCGGCGGATATCGCAGCAGGGATGGCCGGCACGTGCGATGGCGGCGGCTGTTTCGGTCGAACCATCTCGGACAGCTGACCGAGCCCGACGTCGCGGTCCTGCGGGAGCTCGGCATTCGCGCAGCGTTCGATTTACGCGGTCGCAACGAGCGCGCGGCCGGCGTCTGCACGATCGCCGAGATCACCGTGCACTCCGTGCCGATCGAGCCGAGCGTCGTGCCGGCGCTGCGGGCCCTGGCGACACGAGGACAGCTCACGACCGACCATGCCTTGGAGCTGATGCGCGAGTCCTACCGCAACTACATCCGCAGCTACACGCCGCGCTTCCGCGCGCTATTCCAGCATGTTCTCAATGAGGACGCCCCGTTGGTGATCCATTGCACGGCCGGCAAGGATCGCACCGGTGTGGCCTGTGCGCTGGTCTTGCACGCGCTCGAGGTTCCGGATGACGTCATCTTGGAAGATTACCTGCTCACGAACCAGCTCTATCGTCGCGAGACCGCGGCTCACCCGGATCTTCCCGCTGATGTCGTCCAGACGATCGGGACAGTCCAGGCCTCGTTCCTGGCAGCTGCGTTCGACGCCATGCGTGATGATTTCGGCGACGTCGACACCTACCTGCGCGACGGTCTCGGCATCGACGACGCAGCACGGAAGACGTTACAGGAGCGCTATCTCACGCCGTGAGCCGGTGTGGCCCGAATACGCTTGAGCCCGATCAGGCCGCTTCGATATCGGCTGTCTCGGCGGCTTCCATCGCGTCGAGATCGGCAATCACCTCCTCGAATGCGGAAATCGCCTGCTGAACCGCCGCGATCTGCATCAATTCCCAACCGGTCACCGGACCTGCCCGGTTCTGCAAGGCGACCACCAGATCCCGCCGCTGCTCCTTCAGTTGCACCAGCGGCAAACCATGGTCCGGCAGATGTCTCATCATGTCAAAGCTCCAACGCCCCTCAAGCGGCATAGCGACAGGCTAGCGGGCTGCGCTGGCAATCCACTTACGAAAGTCCGGCAAATTTTATCGATCAGGCCAGCGCGACCGGCGCCGTCAGGATGGCGCTGGCCAAAACGTCGCTGATCTTCGCGGTGGCGGCTTCGCTCACATGCAAGCGGTCACCGTGCCCGTCGTCGAGCGCCGACAACGGAATCTGGCCGGTCTCATACCAGCTCTTCATCAAATTCCAGCGCCCGAAGAGGTTGACGTTGGCCGCAGACGTGACCTTCTCGATCCGTCGCTGAATGTCCTCGGCACGCGCCAGCCTGTTCGGCACCGTCACGATCGCAGCCGTGTATTGCAGGTCGATCACGATGACGTCGATGGCCAGCGCCGCCAGCCATCGCACGCCGACGCGCAGCGCCGCCTCGACGTCATCGGGACTGTAGACCTCGGGTCTGTAGGCGGCGTTGGTGCCGACCTGCCAGATGACGAGCGAGGGCTGCTCCGCAATCACGTCGCATTCGAAGCGCGAGAGCTGGTCCGGGGATTCCTGTCCGCCCACACCCCGATTGAGGACGTCGATCATGCAGCCGAAATTGGCCTTGCGCAGCGACTGCTCGATCCGGGCCGGAAAAGCGATGATTCCGTTGGTGCCCGCGGTGGAAGATGAGCCCAGCGCCACGATCCGGGTCTTGCGCTGCGCATCCAGACTCTGTCTGAAACGTCTGATCGGACGGGGAAAACTGGTGGGGACGTCAGGAAATTCGAGAGAGCCTGTCGCGGTCATGGTCACCTCTGACGAACCACGCCTTCTGATTGCAATTCCATGCCCCGGCCGCCCGGCCATTGCAACTCATCGGCAGGATCATAGTATAGCAAGCGGCGCTGTGGGGCGCGTCAACGGAGACCAGGGACGGAATGAACGGAGCAGTGATTGTCATAACGGGTGCGCAAGGGGCGCTCGGGCGCAGCGTGGCCGATCTCGCGCTCGCACGGGGCGCACATGTGGCCGGGATCGACCATGCCCAGGCCGAAATCCCGGCGAGTGACGACCGCATCGAGCTCGGAGGCGTCGATCTCTCCGACCCCGAGCAGGCAAAGGTCGCGATCGACTCCGTCGCCGCCCACTTCGGCACTCTGGATGCGCTGATCAACATCGCCGGCGCGTTCGCGTTCGAGACGACCGCCGATGGCGACGATTCCGTCTGGGAGACGATGCATGCGCGAAACCTGATGACCGCGCTGCACGCATCGCGCGCGGCTATACCGCATCTCGTCCGCTCCAGCACGGGCCGCATCGTCAACATCGGGGCCATGGGCGCGCTCCAGGCCAGTGCCGGCATGGGCCCCTATGCGGCCTCCAAGTCGGGAGTGCATCGCCTGACGGAAGCGCTCGCGGCCGAATGGAAGGGCAAGATCACCGTCAACGCCGTCCTGCCGTCGACGATCGATACGCCGGCCAACCGCGCCAGCATGCCCAAGGCCGATTTCGACAAATGGGTGACGCCGCAGGAACTCGCAGAGGTCATTCTATTTCTAGCCAGCGACGCCGCGAGCGGTGTGACCGGCGCACTGATACCGGTTATCGGCCGGGTGTAGCGAAGCCAGCCGGTTACCCCGACTTGGCGCTGACATCACGGGACTCGGCGGGCTAGACTCGCGCGCGCTCTGAGTCGCACACATCGGACGGCCCCTTGGAAACCGCGCTCTACCTTCCCGTCAAACGCTTCCTCGAAAACCTCGGCTTCTCGGTCAAAGGGGAAGTCGGCGGCTGTGACGTGGTGGCGCTCAAGGGCGACGACCCGCCGGTGGTGGTCGTCTGCGAGCTGAAGCAGGTCTTCAACTTGGAACTGCTGCTGCAGGCGGTCGACCGGGCCGGTGCCTGCGACGAGGTCTGGATCGCGGCGAGGCTGTCGGCACGCGGCAAGGGCCGCGAGAGCGACGCACGCTATCGCAATCTGTGCCGCCGGCTCGGCTTCGGCATGCTGACCGTGACCTCAGCCGGAGACATCGAAGTGCTGGTGCAGCCGCCCACCACCGCGCCGCGCAAGAATCCCAAGAAGCGTTCGCGTCTTGTGATCGAGCATCAGCGGCGCAAGGGCGACCCCGTCGCGGGCGGCTCGACCCGCGCACCCATCATGACGGCCTATCGGCAGCAGGCGCTGGCCTGCGCTTCGGCGCTGTCGGACGGGCCGAGACGCGTCCGCGACCTCCGCGCGGACATTCCGGATGCGCCGAAGATCTTGCAGCGTAACGTCTATGGCTGGTTCGACCGCGCCGAGCGCGGCGTCTATGTCCTCACGAAAGCCGGGCTCGCGGCCTTGCACCGCTGGCCCCAGGATATCCACATGACGCAGGCAGCGTTGCCCGATCGCGACATGGTGAACGCATAGCTGGGCTGCCTCGCGGAATATATATTGCAATGCAACAATCCTGCTTCTAGGTATCCGGGACGATTCACGAGGCCCCCATGAGCGAAGATTGGAACACCAAGTACGGTCCGCGTCGCGTCAGGCGTGATCCCCCGACTCTGGAGGAGGCGATCTTCGCTGCGTCAGGGATCACCGACGACGTCCAGGCCCAGGCCGAGATCGCGTCGGCGCTGATGGGTCTGCCGCTCGAGCAGGTGTTGCCCGAGGTCAAGAAGGCAGTCCGCGTTGCCGCGCGCACCAACACGCGCGTCATCACGGCCGACCAGGGCACGCAGCAGCGCGCCGTCGTGGTCGAGCGCCGCACCGTGCGCCGCTTCAATTTCGACAAGCGCACCGGCACCTGAACGCCCTCCGGGGCGCATCGGCCAATGCAATCAAACGAAAAGGCGCGGCAGCGGTGATCGCTGTCGCGCCTTTGTCGTCGCAGCAACGGCTCGGCTCAGGCGGCGCGCTTGTCGCCGTACATCCGGGTCACGAGCTTCCAGCAGGCGCGATTGAGGGTGAAGAACGCCCGCGCTGCCGCGATGGGTGCTTCGATCACGAGCTTCGCCAGCTCATCCTGGGGCTGCTCGGTCAGATCGATCGTGCCGGTCGATTCGCCGTGACGGAACGCCAGATGCGCACCGAACTTGGCTGCCAGCGCCCGCATCGCATGGTTCTGCGATCCGGTCGTCACGCGAAGCTTGCGATAGCCCTTCCACCGCGCCTCCGAGATCACGCGCTGGAATAGCAGGCTGCCGACCCCACGGCGACGCACGCAAGCCTCCACGCTGAACGCAATCTCCGGAAGCCCGTCCTCGGACTGCTCCGGCGGATGCAACTCGGCGGCGCCGCGCACCAGGCCGTTTTCCATGTAAGCGACGACGATCGTGCCGTCGGCCGCACAGCGGGCCGCGTAGCGTTCGATGAAACTGTCATCGAGGAAGCCGTTGAATCGATCGTGCCGGCTTTCCGCATCGAGCCGCAGCAAATGATCGCGCAGCAACGGCAGTTCCTCGTGCTGGCTGAGCGTCCGCACATAGCCGAAGCCCGGCCGGGGACGAAAAGTATCTACCTGTGACACTGCCTGAGACTCCTCTCGAGAGCCCTCGCACAGACGTCTTTCCCTAGACAGGAGCTATATTGTGCATCGCAACATTCATTTCAAGCCCCATGCTCTACGGAGAGAACATGCGGCCATGCAAGGATGGCGTGAGTTAACGATTCGTTTGTGTACGAATCATCACAGCACGAGCTGAGTCTGGGTCACGATCGCGACCAGACGCCCGTCCTCGGTTTCCACCCGGGTCTGCCATACCTGGGTGCGGCGGCCGCGATGCACGGGCGTGGCGGTTGCTGTCACCACAGTCCCCTCCTTGGCGCCGCCGATGAAGTTGGTCTTGCTCTCGATCGTCGTGGTGCCCTTGGCATCCTGCGGCAGGTTGATCACGGTCGCGGCCGCGCCGACCGAATCCGCAAGCGCCATGACGGCGCCGCCATGGATGGTGTGATGCAGGGTGCAGAGATCCGGCCGCACCTGCATCTGCGCCACGACGCGATCGGCGCTGGCCTCGGTGAAGGTGACGCCTTTCAAGTCCGCGAACGGCATCTTCAGCGAATTGATCTTGTCGAGTGGCGTCATGCCTTCCCTCCCCCGTTTGATCGGACGACCCGTCTTCGCGGGTCAGCGCCGCATCTGGATGCGCCGGGCTTCGAACCCGAAGCAATGACCTGAAAGGTCATTGCTTCAGTCCGATCGTGCCGCCGCTCAGCTCAGGCCTTCTCGACCCCGCACCACTCCGCGATGAACAACGCCATGGTCTTGGTGACCTGGCGCAGCGAGTCGAGCTCGACATATTCGTTGAAGCCGTGCATCGCGGCGCCGGTCGCGCCGAAGCAGAGGCTGGGGATGTTGTAGTTGAGCCCGTAGAAGCGGGTATCCGTCAGCGCCGTGAAGACGAGATCCTGGACCTCGCCGCCGTAGACGGCGGTGAATGCCTTGCCGAACGCCGCCTCCGGCTCGGCCGAATTGGTCAACTCGTAGCCTTCGGACAGGAAGCCCGACCACTCGACGACCGGCGGATTGTTGGAGAGAAAGCGATGATCGCGCGAAGCCGCGGCGACGCAGGCGAGGATCTCGTTCTGGCAGTCCTGGACCGACCAGCCCGGCAGGATGGCGATGCGGCAATCGACGTCGCACCAGGCCGGCACGCTCGAGGCCCAGTCGCCGCCTTTGATGATGCCCGGATTGAAGTTGATCGGATGATTGAGCGTCTTGAAATGACGGTCGCTCTCGGCGCGCTTGTTCCAGTCCGCCTCGAGCTTCTCCAACGCATGGATCAGATGATAGCTCGCCTGGATCGCATTGGCGCCGACGCCGGCCTCGAACACATGCGCCGGGAAGCCGCGCACCTTCAGGCGGAACCAGATCACGCCCACCTGAGAACGCACCATCTTGCCGCTGGTCGGCTCCGGGATGAAGCAGGCATCCGCGCGGTAGCCGCGCTGCAGGGTCGACAGCGCGCCGACGCCGGTGCTCTCCTCCTCGATGACGGATTGGATGTGAATGCGCGCCGTCGGCTTGAAGCCGGCAGCCTTGATGGCATCGAGCGCATAGAGCGCGCCGATGGTGCCGGACTTCATGTCGCAGGCGCCGCGGCCATACATCCGGCCGTCGCGGATCACCGGCGAGAACGGCGGCGTCTCCCACATGTCGAGCGGACCGGCCGGCACCACGTCGCAATGCCCCTGCAGGATCAGCGACCGCCCGGCCGACGTCGCCGGCCGGTAGGTTCCGACCACGCTGCGCGCCTTCGAGAAGTCGTGCTCGATCGGGCCGTAGCCGCGCATCTCCTTGAGATCGTCCAGATCGATGTGCCAGTCGTCGACCTCGTAGCCGCGCGCGCGCAGGAGATCGCTGAACATGTCCTGGCACGGCCCTTCGGCGCCGCGGGTCGAGGGGATGGCGACGAAGTCGCTCGTGGTCGCAAGCTGCCGGTCGAAGTCGGCATCGACGGCGTCGACGATGCGCTGCGTAATGTCCTGGGTGATCATGCCTGTCGAGGTTCCAATTGCCGATGACCTGCAGCAAATCACAATCTCATGCAGAGTTGCACCGGATTCGCCGCTGCTTTCAGAATCGCAGGGCCGCCCGTACATTCGCGCATACGAAAATGACCGCAACATACTTTGGAATTTGGCATGTCGGATCACCGCAATATCCTTTATTTCCTCCTCGGCATTCTCAGCGCGGCGATCATCGTGCTCGGCTACAATTTCTATCAGGCCAAGAAGCAGCCGGAGGGTGTCCAGATCAATATCGGGCCAAACGGCCTGAAGATCGAAGGAAAGTGATGCGTTCTCAAATCTCCTCGTTCGCGAATGTCGCAGCGCGCCCTCTCGGCGTCCTCGGTCTCCTGCTCTTGGTTGCCGCACCCGCAAAGGCGCAATATGTCGGGCGCGAGCAGGACGTCACCGATCTCCGGCTTGGCCAGCGCGTGCTGGTCGATGACGGCACCTGCCCCGCCGGCCAGGTGAAGGAGGTCTCCGGCTCCAAGATGGCCGAAACCGGTATTGTCCGCACCACGAAATGCGTGCCGCGCTTCGGGCCGAAGAAGAAGTAGCTGATCTCGTTTGATGCGGCTCTCGCCGCCGACCTCCGGCGCGTGACCTTCCGCACAGTCCCGTAGCCGCGCATCGACGATGCTCCTGCCCGTGGACAAGCGGGGACGCAGCATGTCGATGTCAGCGGTGCAGGATCACGGCTTCTTCGAACCGGCCGACCGGCCGCAGCCGGTCAAGGCCGATTTCAGCCGCTACGCCCTGCTCGGCTATCTCTCGGTGGCGCTGGTGTTCGGCGGCTTCGGCGTATGGGCCGCCTACGCCCCCCTCGATCGCGCGGCGATCGCACCGGGCACCGTGTCCGTCTCCGGCGATCACAAGGTGGTTCAGCACCGTGAGGGCGGAATCATCCGGGACATCCTGGCCAAGGAGACTCACGCCGTGCATCGCGGCGACCTGCTGTTCCGGTTGCAGCCGACCGAGGCCCAGGCCAACACGGATCTCCTGCGCAAGCAAATGGATGCCGCACTCGCCGAGGAAGCGCGCCTGCTCGCCGAGCGCGGAAATGCGCGGATGATCACGTTTCCCGACGCGCTGCTCAACCGCCAGAACGTGCCGGAGGCGGCGCTTGCCATCGCCGACCAGCAGCGGCTGTTCGTCGAGCGCCGCAACGGCCTGATCAGCCAGATCAACATCCTCAACTCGCAGATCGCCCAGCAGCAGCAGGAGCTCGCCGGCCGCGACCGCCAGCGCGCCGCGCTCTCCGCGCAGCTCGCGAGCTTCGAGACGCAGATGAACAATGTGCGCCCGGCGGTCGCCGCAGGCTACTATCCGCGCAACAAGTTCCTCGAGCTGGAACGCGAGCGCGCCCGCGTCGAAGGCGATCTCGGCCAGGCGCAGGCCGACGTGGCGCGGCTGACGCAGACGGCGGCGCAAACGCGCCTGCAGATCGATCAGACGCTGCAGAAATATCTGACCGAAGTCGGCCAGCAGCTCGACGGCACCCGGGCCAAGCTGTCGGACCTGCGCGAGAAGCTCGTCATCGCCGAGGACGTGCTGCGCCGGGTCGACATCCGCGCCGAGCGCGACGGCATCGTCATGAACATGAAAGTCCACACCGTGGGCGCCGTCGTGAAGCCCGGCGATACGCTCGCCGAGATCGTCCCGGTCGGCGAAGGCGTCGACGTGATGGCGCACGTCTCGCCGCGCGACATCGAGAGCGTCGCCATCGGCCAGAGGGCCGAGGTGCGCTTCTCCAATTTCTCCTCGCGCACGACGCCGACGATCTTCGGCAAGGTCTCGAGCGTCTCGGCGGATGCGATGTCGGACGAGGCGAACAAGCAGAGCTACTACTCGGCGCGGGTCGTGATCGACTATTCGACCATCCCGCCCGAGATCGCCGAGAAGATTCTGCCGGGCATGCAGGCCGACGTCATCATCTCCACGGGAGAGCGCACCGTGCTCGAATATCTGGTCGGGCCGCTGCTCAACACGCTCGCCAAGACGTTCCGTGAGAAATGAGCCGAGAGCACCTAGGCCGACGGCACCGGTGGCGCGCCCGCGACGACAGCAAGGTCGCGGGCACGCCGCACGCCGATGGCGTCCAGCTCGCTGCCCTGCTCCGGATCGGCAAGCCTCTCACGTGTCGCTCCATCCAGATCAGCAAGGCCGGCAGCTGTCGCTAAGCCCCCGGACATCGCGAGCTGCCAACCTCTGGTCTCCGCCAATTTAGCCAGACGCGCCGGCCACTCCGTCCCGAGCCCGAGCACAGCCACCTGCGATGTGCGTCCAAGGGTCAGTTGCCCGACGACGATGTCGCCAACGTGAGCACCAATCGCCAGCTCGACGGCCCGGCCGATCTCGGCAGCGATCTTTTCGTTGACACGGTCCATGACCACGTCCATGGCGCCAATCGCCTGCAGCGCATCGCGGCAGCCTTGTTCTGCTCCCTGCTCCTCACCGAAGACGGCGAGCACGCCATTGCCGAGGAAGCGATCGATGCGCCCGGAATGGGCTTCGATCGCCCTGCCAATGGCGCCGAAGATCTCGTTCATCATGAACCCGAGGTCGGAGGGCAGCCGGTCGCGCGCAATGGTGGCAACCGGACGGACGCGGACGTGGACCAGGCATACCGCACGGCGCTCGGCGGGAAGGTGGTCGACGAGGGGCGCCCTCTCCGCTTGATCGCCGCCGAGGAGACGCGTGATCGTCAGCGGCGCCACCGGGCGAATCTGGCAGGCCAGCCGCACATTCGCCGGTGCCGCCAAGTCGGCGAGCATGACGCGCTCCGCGTGGCCGGGCGGTGCCAGCGTCTCCGCACCTTCATCAACCCGGACGCGACAAAGACCGCAGCGGGCACGGCCGCCGCAGTCGGACCGCTGCGAAAGATCGTTGCTGCCGATGATCTCCAGCAGCGTCGGACCGACCGCGGCCCGCACCGTCGCACCACCCGTGAACGCAATGACGATCTTCGGCGCCGCGAGCGACGCGACGTGACGGAACACGATGATCGTCACGCCTGCAACGAGCAGCGTGACGACCGCGATCTGCGCCGAAACCTGCAGCAGGGCGATCCACTTCCCATCGAGTTCGCTCGGCCAATGGGTGACCTGGCGCATCTGCTCGGCCATACCAGGATTGCCGAGCAACGTGGCGACGGCGCGTCCGGACACCACGAAACCCATCAGCGCCGCCATCGGCACCGCGACGGCGAGGACAAACAGCAGCGGCTGGACGAGGCGGTACCAGCTCCGGAATTTCAGCCAGTGATGCAGGCCGACGCAGCCGTGGATCCAGACCAGCAGCAGCAGAGCGGTCTGAATCCAGGCCGCCTTGGGCCACATCAACGCCAGCGCATAGAGGTAGCCATCCTGAACGCCAAACAGCGCATGAGCGATGTGGGTCTCGATGACGTGCGGCAGCAACAGCAGCGGGATCGCAAATCCCGTGGCGATCTGAACAAACTCCCAGGAGGACAGCCGCCACGTGCCGCGCTGAACCGTCTTGACGAACGCAAGCACGGCATGCGCGAGCAATGCCGCCGACAGCACGATCATCCCCGGCCACGATCGGGTGACGACCAGTCGCCATTCCTGCACCTCGTCCATCGCCTCGAGGCTAAACAGACCCACCGCATGGTTGAGAAAATGCGTCGCGGCGAACGCAAACAGGACGAGGCCCGACACGAGCCGGATGTTCTGGGACGTTACGGCAGGCATGAGCTCACTGTGATTCAGGCAAGCTGCGAAATCTGAGCACGGCTGAACCATCCGGTAGCGGCTGCCACCGGCCAACTCAAGCGCCGGCAGATCAGCCTCGAGCTATGTGAGGTCAGTCACGGTCGACGACGGGTGCCCCAGGCGAAGCTCCCCAGCACCATCGCAAGGGGATACGACATGACGAGCACCACCCGAAGCCCGCTGGGAACCGCGCTCCGCGCCTGCTTTCCCGCGCTCACCGCGACGTTCGTGCTCAGCCTCTTCATCAATGCGAGCATGCTCGCCTCGCCCCTCTATTCCATGCAGGTCTACGACCGCGTCCTCACCAGCCGCAATCTCGGCACGCTGGTCATGCTGACGCTCATCGTCGGTGTCTTCCTGGTGCTGTATGGCGTCCTCGAATTCGCCCGTTCCGGCGTTCTGGCCCGGGCCGGCGTGCAGTTCGAAGGCACGCTGCGCCACCCGCTGTTCGAGACGATGATGAAGGCGGAGCTGTCGCCGCGGCATCGCTTCGGCCAGCAGATCATCCGTGACGCCGAGACCATCCGCGACTGCATCTCCAGCGGCACCGCCGCCATCGCCTGCGATCTGCCGTGGACCCCGGTGTTCGTCGCGCTGTGCTTTCTGCAGCACGCTTATCTCGGCATCCTCTCTTTGCTCGGCGCGACAGTGCTGTTCTCGCTAGCGCTGCTCACCGAATTCTATACGCGCGATAGCGTCGAGCGCACCAACGCACTGGCCAACGAGGCCTCGCGCTTCGTCGCGGCGGCGCTGCGCAACGGCGAGGTCGTGCGCGGCCTCGGCATGGGGGACATCGTCATGGACCGCTGGAGCTGTCGGCAGTCGGCGATGGTCGATGCCCACAGCACCCTCGTCGAGCGGGGCGCGGCGATGCATTCCGTGACCAAGTTCGCGCGCATGGCGGTGCAGACCTCGCTGCTGTGCATCGGTGCGTGGCTCGCGATCGAGCAACAGATCTCGCCCGGCGCGATGATGGCGACCTCCATCATCATGGGCCGCGCGCTGGCCCCGGTCGAGCAGGTCGTCGGGCAGTGGAAGCGCATCATCGCATTCCGCTCCGCCTATCGCCGGCTGGAGGAGCTGTTCCAGGCCTTGCCGGTCACGGCTGCGCCGACGGCGCTGCCGACGCCGCGCGGCGACATCGATGTCGAGAACGCCGTGGTGTGGCCGCCGGCGGCCGGCCGCCCCTCGGTCAAGGGCGTCAGCTTTTCGCTCAAGGCCGGCGAGAGCCTCGCGATCGTCGGCGCCTCCGCCAGCGGCAAGTCGAGCATGGCGCGCGCCATGGCCGGGGTCTGGCCGCTGCGCGAAGGCGTGATCCGTATCGACGGTGCCGCCTACAGCCAGTGGGACCCAAACCGGCTTGGCAAGCATATCGGCTACCTGCCGCAGGACATCGAACTGTTCTCAGGCACCGTCGCCGACAACATCGCCCGGCTCGCGAAGGTGGATGAGGCCGCCGTCGTCGCTGCCGCCAAGGCCGCCGGCGCGCATGAGGTCATCCTGCGCCTGCCCAACGGCTACGACACTCCGATCGGCGAAGGCGGCGTGGCGTTGTCCGGAGGCATGCGACAGCGCGTCGGCCTGGCCCGCGCGCTGTACGGCGATCCGCGGCTCTTGATCCTCGACGAGCCGAACTCGAACCTCGACGAGGACGGCGAGCGGGCGCTGGCGCAGGCCATGGCTCAGGCGAAGGCCGCCGACCGAACCGTGATCGTCGTCACGCACCGTCCGCAGCTTCTGGCGCATGTTGACCGCATCATGGTGATGGCCTTCGGCAAGACGCTGGCATGCGGCCCGCGCGACGAGGTGATCGCCAAGATGCGCGGCCAGCGTGTCGTCGTCGCCCACGACCGGGCGACGGCCAGCGCCGCGGCCTGAACGGACCCCAATGCAGATCGCACACCGCAAGGAGCCAGCCATGATCAAGTTCACATCGCACGCACGGACACTCCAGCTGGCGCTCGCGACCGCCGTCCTGCTGCCGATGTCGGCTTCGGCGGAGACACCGATGACCGCGCGTCAGATGCTGGCCCACGCGCAAACCCAAGCTCTCAACGTTCCCAGCGACATCAAGAAGCCGGCGCCGGACAGCAGTGAAAGGATCGTCAGCGAGTCCGCCGCCTCGGGCGGTGCTTCGATCGCAGCCCCGTTTCCGGTAATCGAGCCGCCAACGCCGATCTCGGCGCCAGCAACGACGCTCACCGCGTTGGCCGTGCCCGTCCCGGCCCCAGAGGCAGCTTCGTCGCAGACGCGTACCAACTCGCTCACGGCCGCCGTGCCCGTTGCTGAAGCTGCCAAGACGTCGAATCCAGTGCTCGCGACACCGCCCGTGGCCGCCACCACCGAAACACGCCAGATGGCAACGGCCGCAACGCGGCCCGTCGCGGCCGCAGCTTCACCGGCCCTCGTCCCCGCGACCGCTCCTGTTGCCGCGACGCCCCAGTCCGGCCTGCCGGCCGCGGTGGCCACCCAGACCACGGGGACGCAACCGGCCGCCTCGTCGTCCGCCGAAAAGCCTGCTCCCGCGCGACGTCAGCCAACCCGTGCCAGCTCGGCAGCGGCCCGCCCTGCGCCCAAGCCTACTGCGAGATCGTCGAGACACAGCGACGAGGATGCCATCAGTACCCGGATCTCGCGCATCATGCGCCGGCCGGACGTGCAGTCATTGATGTCGCAATATGGCCTGGACTGACGACGAGCGCCGCGGACGATGGACGCTGATCGACATCGGTTCAGGCGGCCGATCAGTTGGCCGGATCGAACATGCACTGCAGGGCAGGCTTCGCGATCTTGGTGAACGTAGGACCGATCTCGGCCTGCTTCGGCGCGGGCACCCAATCGGTCTCGATGGTCGGCACGCCGGTCTCACTGATGCCGCGCAGCAGCGCCTCTCGCAAGTCGGCATCCTCCACCATCGCGGCCGCATGATCATGCAGGCAGGAGCAGACAGCTTCAGGATGCGCCCACCGGTCAAGCATATGAGGCGCACATTGCCGTACGAACTCGCTGCGCAGATCGGGCAATCGGGTCGTTATCCGCGCCTCGACGGAGGACCAGAAGAGGAACGACAGCACGGCAAGCGCCGCAGCACCCAGTCGAAAACGCATGGTGGACCGCTGGTATTTGTTTTTCGTCATGTCATCCACGCGGGCCCGGACGACACGATTCGCATGTCGCTGACGCCAGCATTGGTTTCATATCCGCTTCACGTTTCAAGCGGCCTGCGGCACAGGCCCAAAATGGTTTCATGGCCCCGCCGCTTCGTTTCATCGCGACCGACCCGATGACACAAAATACAATCAAAACGAGAGTGATCTAAAACCCCAAGCAGAAGAATGTTTCACTTGCCTTGGGCGAGCCAGCGCCCTCCGGGGCAGCCGCCATTTCTGCCCATGGCGAGCTTCTTAACGACCTTACGTTAGCTGTGGCCGGCAGGGAGAACCTCCCAGCTCACCACGGCAACCCAGCAGCGCGCGGCGCGTTGGGAGACGACGTTGCTCCCTCAGGGTCACCATGGACAAGCGCTCGCACACACCCAAACCGAGGGTATCACGCCGCAGCTCCCTGGTTGCGCCGATGGCGCAGCAGCGAACCGAGAGCTACGCCGGCTCGACGCCACAGAGCCTGGTGCGGCTGATCGGCTGCCACGATCCTGCCAAGCACAAATTGCCCGGCAAGGCTTTCGGCAGCCGATCGTCTCTTGGCAAGTCCCTTATTGAATGAAATCGCCGCACTTCTGGACGACGCCGTCGTCGGCTTTGCCCCAAGGCATGACCGGAACGGAGGAGGTCGAGTTCTTCGGCGATCCCTCGATCAGCCTGTCTGAGTAAACCATGTAGACGAGCACGTTGCGCTTGGCGTCGCAGCCGCGAACGATCTGCATCTTCTTGAAGAACAGCGACCGTCGCTGCCGGAACATGTCGTCGGCCTGTTCGAGCTTGCGTTTGAACCTGATTGGGCCGATCTGCCGGCATGCGAGCGAGATGTCGGAGACCTCCTCGGCCAGGCCCAGCCAACCGACATAGCCGCCCTTCTGCGGCACCGTGAAGTGGCAGGCGACGCCCTCTACCTCTGGATCATCAACGCCATAGGTCGCGAGCTTGTCATTCGGGCTGAGCAATTTGAACACGGTCGACCGACGGAAGATCAGATCCGGCTCGTCTGCGGCGTATGCTGAGATCACAGGCGAGGACAATCCGATAAGCAGTAGGCAAACGAGGGTTTTCAGCCACAGATCAAACCATTTGGTGGCTCTGAACGACATGTCGGTCTCCGTTGTACCGCCGATGCTCGGCATACCGCCCATGTAGGGACACAAATGCCTGCAAGGAAGGCGCTCCAGCCCCTGACCTTCCACTACCCGTTTAACGGGATGTGAGGCTTTTCTGCTACGATTGGAACGAAATCACGCAGGGCAGAAGCCCAAGCTGGTGAACGCAGACTCCGTCTGCGACACTAAAGACCAGATGGTTCTTGAGGATTTGCCGGAATGCTCTGCGTTCGTGCAGCCGCCAGGGGGCGGTTCTATTGTGCAGCAATCGTTTCAGTCCCGCTTGCCATAGCAGTGACCTCACAGGCTGGCGCAGCGTCTTATTACTACTGGAACGACGCGCAGCCCATCACCATTGCTCCGACCGTACGCCCGGCCGCTCCGCGCAAGCCCAAGGCGCGCCACCTTGAGATGCTGACCAAGACCGAGAAGGAGGCTGCCAAGCCGCAAGGGCCGGTCACGATCGCGGTGTCGATCAACAAGCAGCAGCTGAAGGTCTACGACGCAAACGGCCTGTTCGCGGAAGCACCCGTGTCGACCGGCATGAAGGGGCATTCCACGCCGATGGGCGTGTTCAGCGTCATTCAGAAGCAGAGATACCATCGCTCCAATATCTACAGCGGCGCCCCGATGCCGTTCATGCAGCGCATCACCTGGTCCGGCGTCGCGCTCCACGCGGGCGTGCTGCCGGGCTACCCGGCGTCGCATGGCTGCATCCGCATGCCGGCAAGCTTTGCAACCCGCATCTATGGCTGGACGCGGATGGGATCCCGGGTCCTGGTCACGCCGAGCGAGGTGGCTCCTGCGAGTTTCTCGCATCCGATGCTCGCTGCACTGAAGGCGCCGCAGCCGAGCGCATCGGTGCACCCCGATGCGACTGCGCCCGCAGCGATCAAGTCGGACAAGGGCACCGCCATCACCACCGCGATTACAGTCGCGACGACGGATCTGCGCGCCACGATCGGTCATGCCGAGAGCCCCCGCTTCGAAGGATCGCCCGCCGCGTCGCGCCAGGTGCGGACCGCCGATGCCAGCAACCCCAATGGGCTGCCACCGAAGATCTCGGACGCTTCGCCAAGCGCCGAACCACCGCGTTCACCCGCGGCGGAGGTTCGGAGCGATGCTGCCGATCTGAAGCCCAGTGTCGCCGAGACCAAGATTGAGCACGCGACCGCCGACGTGGAGGTCAAGCCAAGCGCTCCGGCCGCGGCCAGGATCGAGCAGCAGGACGAGGCCAAGTCTGC
Organism: Bradyrhizobium sp. SZCCHNS3016; assembly: GCF_032484535.1. Lineage (NCBI taxonomy): Bacteria > Pseudomonadati > Pseudomonadota > Alphaproteobacteria > Hyphomicrobiales > Nitrobacteraceae > Bradyrhizobium > Bradyrhizobium sp. SZCCHNS3016. Next base: position 72,350 of record NZ_JAUETE010000008.1, on the reverse strand, counting down.
CCCCAGCGACGTCGCTCCGGCGGGTCAGCCCACGAATGCTGCGCAGGTGGCCGCTCCGGCCGTCGAGACGCCGGCTGAGGCCTCGGCGAACGCCGAAGCCCCCGGTTCGACCGAGCTCAAGCCTGCTAAGTCCAAGTCGGCTGAGTCCAAGCCTGCCGATGCCGCGATCGCGGACCAGCCTGCGCCGCCGCCTCCCGTGGCGGCAGAGGCACCGGCGAAGCCAGTCGACCCCAACGATCTCGCCAAGGATCAGTCGCGTGTTGCCGCACCGGACAAGCCGATTGCGCCCAAGCCCGAGTTGAAGCGCAACAGCCAGATCGCGATCTTCATCAGCCGCAAGGATTCGAAGCTGTACGTGCGGCAGAACTTCGCTCCGGTGTTCAACACCCCTGTCACGATCGCACCGGGCGACAAGCCGCTCGGCACCCACGTGTTCACCGCGACGGCTGACAAGGCCGATCCGGCGACGATGCGCTGGTCGGTCGTCTCGCTGCCCTCCTCGGCGCGGAGCGCCGCGGCGACCGATGGCGCGGCCAAGGCGGCCCGGCGCGGTAAGAGGTCCGCGGGCGCCGATGCCGAGCTGAAACAGGTCGTTCCGCTGAGCAGCGCAGCCGAGGCGCTCGATCGCATCACCATTCCCGCCGACGTCATGGCGTGGCTCGGCGAAGCCCTGTCGACCGGAAGTTCGCTGATCGTCTCCGATCAAGGCATCAACCAGGGCGAAACCGGCGAGGGCACGGAGTTCATCCTTTCGCTGCGCTGACGACCGACGACGTCCCTCTTTCCGCCCCACGGCAGGGGTATCCCGTGCCGGAACGCAGTCTGATCCAGCGCCACGTCGCGGCCGTTCAAGCAGCGGCCGGTCGAGCGCGGGCACATTCATGCTGACGGGGCTGGCTCTGCTCAGGGAGATTCACAATGATCGATCGCAGGATGGTTGTTCTCGGCATCGGCGCCTCGTTGTCGGGCGCGACGCTCACGTCGCAGGCCGCTCATGCCGACAACGCGGTGAGCAAGATGACCGCCTATCGCTTCTCCTTCCCCGCGCTGGCCGGTGAGCCGATCCGGCTCGCCGATTTCGCGGGCAAACCGGTGCTGGTGATCAACACGGCCTCCCAGTGCGGCTATACCCCGCAATACACCGGCCTCCAGAAGCTGTGGAGCGAGTTCCATGAGCGCGGGCTGACGATCATCGCGGTCCCCTCCAACGACTTCAACCAGGAGCCCGGGATCGCGGGCGACATCGCCGAGTTGGCCAACAAGGAGTACGGCGTCACCTTCCCGATGACCGCAAAAGCGGTGGTCACCGGTTCCAACGCCCACCCATTCTACCGCTGGGCCGCCGAGGCGCGGCCCAAGGAGACGCCGCGCTGGAACTTTCACAAATATCTGATCGGCCGTGACGGCTACATCGCCGACGTGTTCGCGTCCTCGGTCGAGCCGACGGATACGCGGGTCAAGACCGCGGTCGCCCGGCTGCTGGCGGACGGCTGAGCAACACTCGGCAGGAATGCGGCGGAAGCCGGCAACTTCCCCCGTGTTTTTGCCTCGTTTCCTTTTGGCGCCCATCCGGCAGCTGGGCTAGTATCCGCAACCGGATGACGGAGCGACTCTCGACGCTGGCGCTCCCGTTGCAACAACCCCGAGGAAACACGATGCGGATTGCAGCAGGATTGGTGTTCGCGAGTTCTTTGGCGGCTTCGCTGTTGACGTCTGGCGCGGCCTGGTCGCAGGCGCAGCGCACGGCGGCGGCGCCGACCCCGGCTGCTGCTGGTCCCGCACCGGCCCCTGTTCCCGCCGTGGCCGCCCAGACGCAGCCGCCGCGCGCACCCTGCATGAACCCCGAGGCGCTCGGCGTCGGCCGCACCGTCGAGATCGACACGACAGGCGGTCCGGGATTCGGCTTCGAGCACTTCAAGGACCTCGACTTCCTCAAGGATCATGAAGTGGTCCTGACGTTCGACGACGGCCCATGGCCGGAGAACACGCCCGGCGTGCTCAAGGCGCTCGCCGACCAGTGCACCACCGGCATCTTCTTCATCATCGGCAAGCATGCGACCTATTATCCGGAGATCCTGAAGCAGGTTTACAATGCCGGCCACACGGTCGGCACGCACACCTGGTCGCACGCAGCGCTGACCAACAAGAAGCTGACCGAGGATCAACGCAAGGAAGAGATCGAGCTCGGCATCAGCGCCGTGAAATGGGCGCTCGGCGGCAATTCGCCGGCGCCGTTCTTCCGCTTCCCGGCATTGCAGCATCCGCCAGAGATCGTAACCTATCTCGGCACCCGCAACATCGGCATCTTCTCCTGCGATCTCGACTCGTTCGACTTCAAGGCGCGCAATGCGCAGGCGGTGATCGACGTCACCTTCAAGAAGCTCGACAAGCTCGGCAAGGGCATCATCCTGATGCACGACTTCCACAAGCACACCGCCGAGGCCCTGCCCGAGCTGCTGCGCCGCCTGAAGGCCGGCGGCTACAAGGTGGTCGCGATGCGCGCCAAGGCGCCGGTGCAGTCGCTGCCGCAATATGACGAGCAGCTCGCCAAGGTCGCGAAGCTGCCGACGGTGAGCCAACGGCCGGTCTCGAGCGTTGTGACGACAGTGTCCGAATGAGACAGGATTCCTTTCGTCAGTGACCAAGCTTCGTCTCGAAGGTTACGTGATCGTGTCGGCCGACGGGATGTTGGCCGACGCGAGCAATGCGATGCCGCCCGCCCTGAAATTTCCCGGCGACGCCGCATTCTTTTCCCAGGCCCTCGATGGCGCCGATCTGATCATCCACGGCCGCAACTCCTATGAGGACCAGCCGAATTCGCCGAAGCGTCGGCGCATCGTGGTGACCGGCAAGGTCGCGGGGCTGGCGCCGGATCCGGAAAAGCCGCTCTCCACCCTTTGGAACCCGGCGGGTGCCTCGTTCGAAGCCGCCTGCGAGGCCGCCGGCGTCAGCAGCGGCACGGTGGCGGTGATCGGCGGTCCCGTCGTGTTCGAGATGTTCATGGACCGCTACGACACCTTCTTCCTGTCACTGGCACCCCACGTCTCCCTGCCCGGCGGCGCGCCGTGCTTTCCCGGCGTCGGTCCTGACCGTTCGCCGCAGCAGGTGCTGACGGCCCACGGCTACGCGCCCGCCAATCAGTTGATGCTCGATCCCGCCCACGACGTCAGCGTGACCGCCTGGAAACGCACCGCTTGAGGCTCCCCTCTAGATGTCTCCATAAGCGCTCTGCTCCGGTGTCTTCGGACCCTTGCCGTAGCCCAAGATCATGAACAGCGCGCCGATGATCGACAGGTTCTTCAGCGCGTCGATCAGGGTCTTGGCGTTGTCGGGCGGGGCCTGGTTCCAGAAGTCATGGAAGTAGAAGATGGTCGCGCCGACGAACACGATCATCAGAGCCGCGAAGAAACGCCCGAGAAAGTTGAGCGCGATCATCACGCCGGCAAGCACCTCGAACGCACCGGCCGCGATCGCCAGGATCTGCGGCATCGGCATCTTGGCAGCGGCCTCGAGCTGCGCCGCATAGGGCGCGAGCATCGTGGGAATCGTGACCTTGGCAGCGATGAGATCGGCGGTGGCGGGAATGCCGAACAGCTTGGTCGCGCCCGTGTAGATGAAGATCACGGCGAACAGAACGCGCCCGAATGTAATGAAACCCGGCATTCTCGCCCTCACGGATCAACTTCAAACGATGTGTCGCCGGCCCACCGAGCCGGATATGTGACGTCGCGAACGCTTTTCAACAATAAAGGCGGGCGGAATACGACCGAAACCGGACGAATTCCGCCACACTTCGATCACGCCAACAACGTCACGCAAACAGCGTCGGCTGCGCCCTCCCCGCCCGTTCCTGGGCTTCGACCGCGGCCACCGCCGTCATGTTGAGAATGCCGCGCGCCGTCACCGACGGCGTCAGGATGTGCGCCGGGCGCGCCGGGCCGATCAGGATCGGCCCCACCGGGACCGCATCCGCCAGCACCTTGATCATCTGATAGGCGACGTTGGCGGCGTCGAGATTCGGCATGATCAGGACATTGGCCGAGCCTTCGAGATCCGAATGCGGCAGGATCGCCTTGCGCGCGGTCGCCGACAGCGCGGTGTCGCCCTGCATCTCGCCGTCGGCCTCGAGGTCGGGACGATGCTGCTTCAGCAATGCCGTCGCCTGCCGCATCTTGCGCGAGGACTCGGTATCGTAGCCACCGAAATCGGAATGCGAGACGAAGGCAATCTTCGGCTTGATGTTGAATCGCGTGACGTGGTTGGCCGCGAGCGACGCCATCTCGGCGAGCTCTTCGGCCGTGGGATCCGGCCGCACCTGGGTGTCGCCGATGAAATAGGCGCCCTTGCTGGTGATGGTGAGCGCCAGCGCCGCGTAGTCGCTGACCCCCGGCATGAAGCCGATGATCTCACGGACGTGGCGCAGATGGCTCATGTAGCGGCCCTCGACGCCGCAGATCATCGCATCCGCCTCGCCCCTGACGACGGCGAGCGCCGCGATCACGGTGGCGTTGGTGCGCACCACCGTGCGCGCCGCATCCGGCGTCACGCCGCGCCGTCCCGCGATCTCGATGTAGCTCTGCACATAAGAGCGGTAGCGCGGATCGTCCTCGGGGTTGATCAGGTCGAAATCACGCCCGGCCTTGATCGACAGGCCGAAGCGCTTGATGCGGGCCTCGACCACGGAAGGACGGCCGACCAGGATCGGCCGCGCCAGCTTCTCCTCCAGCACCACCTGGGTGGCGCGCAGCACACGCTCGTCCTCGCCCTCGGCATAGATCACGCGGACCGGCTGCGTCTTCGCCTTGGCGAACACCGGCTTCATGACCAGGCCGGAGCGGAACGCAAAACGTTCCAGCAGCGCGGTGTACTCGTCGAAATTGGTGATCGGCCGCGTCGCGACGCCGGACTCCATCGCCGCCTTCGCCACCGCCGGCGCAATGCGCAGGATCAGGCGCGGATCGAATGGCGAGGGGATCAGCGAACCCGGACCAAAACCCTGCGTCTCGCCGGTGTCGAAGCCGCGGCTGACCGCGTCCGACGGCGGGTCCTGGGCAAGCTGCGCGATCGCGTCGACCGCCGCCTGCTTCATCGCCTCGTTGATCGCGGTGGCGCCGACGTCGAGCGCGCCGCGGAAGATGAACGGGAAGCACAGCACGTTGTTGACTTGGTTCGGGAAGTCCGAACGCCCGGTGCAGATCATCGCGTCCGGCCGCGCCGCGCGCGCCTCCTCCGGCATGATCTCCGGGTTGGGATTGGCCAGCGCCATGATCAGCGGCTTCTCGGCCATCTGCTTGAGCAGCTCCGGCTTCAGCACGCCGCCGGCCGAGAGACCAAGGAAGATGTCGGCGCCGCCGATCACCTCGGCCAAGGTCCGCTTGTCGGTCTTCTGCGCATAGACCGCCTTCCACGGGTCCATCAGCGTGTTGCGGCCCTCATGGACGACGCCGTCGATGTCGCAGACCCAGATGTTCTTGCGCTGCGCGCCCATCGAGACCAGCAGATTGAGGCAGGCGATCGCGGCAGCGCCGGCGCCCGACGTCACGATCTTGACCTCGGAGAGTTGCTTGCCGGCCAGCGACAGCGCATTCTTGATCGCGGCGCCGACGATGATCGCGGTGCCGTGCTGGTCGTCATGGAAGACCGGGATCTTCATGCGCTCCTTGAGCCGCGCCTCGATCTCGAAGCACTCCGGTCCCTTGATGTCCTCGAGGTTGATGCCGCCGAAGGTCGGCTCCAGCGCCGCGACCGTCTCGACCACCCGATCGATCGTGTCGGCCGCGATCTCGATGTCGAACACGTCGATGCCGGCGAATTTCTTGAACAGGACCGCCTTGCCCTCCATCACCGGCTTGGACGCCAGCGGGCCAATATTGCCGAGGCCGAGCACGGCTGTACCGTTGGAGACGACGGCGACCAGATTGGCGCGCGCGGTCAGCGTGGCGGCCTCGGCCGGGCTGTTGGCGATCTCGGTGCAGGCGGCGGCAACGCCCGGCGAATAGGCCAGCGCCAGGTCGCGCTGGTTGGCGAGCGGCTTGGTAGCCTGGATCTCCAGCTTGCCCGGCCGTGGCAGCCGGTGATAGGCCAGGGCTGCGGAACGAAGATCTTCAGAATAGGACGACGACATACGTGCTCCAGCGTTTCCGACCCGGATTTTTGGTCTCTTGAGTCTCGGTCAGACGTCGGTTTTTCCGGCCGGTGGAAGTGCATGTGATGCACGTTGGGCGGCTTTCATGCAACATCCGAAACCATGTTCGCCGGCATCCCGGGCCAGCGATTCCCCAGTTCGCAGAAGCACATCCCTACTCCATCGATTTCATTGAGACCATCATCACTTGCTGCCTAAGCCTTGGGCGGAGCACATCAAATGACCCGTATCCTGATCGGAATTCTCACGGCTGCCGCGCTGGCCGTCGCCGGCTTCGTCGGCGTGCCCTGGTACGCCCAGAGCCGCGCCGAGCGCGAGGTCGAGGCCAGCTTTGCCCAGATCCGGCAGAGCGGCGCCACGGCCACCCATGGCAAGGTCGCCTTCGAGCTGTGGAGCCGCAAGTTGACCATCGCCGACGTCAAGCTCCAATCGGCCGCGCAGCCGCCGGCCAGCGTCACGCTCGGCACCATCACCGCGACCGGGCTGAGCCAGCCTGATTCCGAGCACGTCACGGCCGCCAGCATCGAGATCAGCGACATCGCCATGGCCGGCCACATCCCCGGCCCGTCGCCGCTCCGGCTGAGCTACAAGCTGCCGCAACTGCTGGTGAAGGATTATGCCGGCCCGGCGCGGTTCGCCGCGCTCCCGGCCGGCGCCGGCATGCTCGAGACCTCCCGCGCGCTCGCCCAACAGCTCGCCACCATCAGCGCCACCTCGGCCACGGTGCCGCGGGTCACCGGCACGATGGAGGGCGGCCCCTCGGTCGGGCCGACCGAGTTCGGCTATTCCGGGCTGGTGGTGGACGACATCAAGGGCGGCCGCATCGGCAACTACAAGATCCAGGAGGTCACCTTCAGCACCGCGGCGCAACCGCCGAACGGCAAGGTCGAGACGGTGCGCGGCCGCATGCTCGACGTCGTGACCAAGGACATCGACGTCAACGCCATCGTCGCTCTGCTCGCGCCCGAGTCCGCCACCGACGATCGTGTCGTCCGCCTGAGCGGCGTCGCCGGGGCAGGCCTCTACGAGATCACGTCCGATCTCGGCATGCGCATGCACATCGACAGCCTCACGATGGACCAGTTCGGCGTGCGGCCGTCGCGCATCCAACTGCCGGCGCTGGTCGCCGCCTTGACGCCGACCTCGCCGCGAACGAGCGCCATGACGCCGGACCTCATCGACAAGGTGGCCAGCATCTATGACGGCGTCCTGTTCAAGAACGTCGAGGTCCGAGGCCTCGCGGTCGAGACTCCCGACGGCCCGGTCAAGGTCGCGCTGACGCGCTTCGACCTCGACGACGGCAAGGGCGACGTCGCGTTCGAGGGCTTCGACGGCCGGACCCCGAACGGACCGGTCAAGCTCGGCCGCTTCGCCGTGAAGCGCTTCGACATGGGCGGCCTGCTGCGCCACACCGCCAAATTCGCCGTACCGGGAGCCAAGCCAGGTCCGGCCGAAGCCCTGGCGCTGTTCAAGCTGATCGGCGGTATCGAGCTGAAGGCGCTGACGACGTCCTACAAGGCGAGCACCAAGCCGGTCCAGATCGACAATTTCAGCCTCGACTGGGGCCAGTTCGTCGGTCCCATCCCGACCCAGGCCCACCTGGTCGCCAAGATGGCAGGACCGCTCGATGCGTCCAATCCGGCGTTGCTGCCGCTTCTGGTCGCCGGCATCGACACCGCCGCCTTCGACGCCGATCTCGGCCTCGGCTGGACCGAGAGCTCGGGCGCGTTTGCGCTTCAACCGGTCAAGCTCGAGGTCAGCAACCTCATCGCAGCCTCGGCCAGCATGTCGCTGTCGCAGGTGCCGCGCGACGTATTCACCATCGACCTGCAGCAGGCCACGACGGCCGCGGCGCAGATCGAGGCCAGCGGGCTGGAATTGACCCTGCGCGATCTCGGCGCGGTCGACGTGCTCGTCGCCAATTATGCGCGCGGTCATGCGATCACGCGCGACGCTGCGCGCAAGGCGCTGGTCGACAGCATCAAGGCGATCGGCGCGCAGGTCGCGGCCGACAACGTCGATGTCGCCGGTGCCGTCGATGCCATCAGCCGCTTCGTCGAGCGTCCGCACCAGACCTTCACGCTGAAGCTCTCGCCGCGCGCCAAGGTCCCGGCCCTGCAGCTCGCCCAGCTCATCGCCATCGACCCACCGAGCGCGCTGGCGCAGTTCAAGATCGAGGCGCAGACCGCGCCGTGATCTGAAGGGAGGAGCGAGGGCCCCGCCTCTCTCCTCCATCATTCCGGCGGCACGTGGAGGGTCCGGCTACGCGATGAATGAGCACGGTCAACGCTCCGCGGCTTGGGGACGTGCGCCGACGATCCCGCGGCTCATTCGCCCGAGGTGTTCCGGTTCGTTCGGCCCTCATGTTTCGAAGAGGGCGCAGGGAATGCCGGGCGAAGGCCTCACCCATGGCCCGCCTGCGAAAAAAAATGCAGGCGGCAGGTACCACAGGTTCAGCCGATCATCCGGCATTCCCTGCGCGGTGGGCTTTTCGGCTGCTTCGCGCTCTCCTCGGGGACCGGCTTGTTTGCCCCCGTCATCCGCGCGATGCCCGAAGGCATCGACGCAAACTTGACACCAGCATCGGGGTGCCAGGACCACGCGACTTGACCGCCCGCAACCCGCCGTTCGTCCGCGCGCTCACACGCGTTGCGACAGACTGCGGCCACCGCCTCCCCGCCTCACGTCTCGTGACGACCGCGAACCGTCCCTCTTCATCGAGGCGGGATGGCCGGAAATGTGAAGGTGATTTGCCCGACGGTACAAGCGGAATGATTGCGACAAACTAACACGACGGGCAGTTTGCGCATGATGGGGTTGCAGCAATTGCCCGTCGGGCAGATATGCGACGGACTACGACGGCATGACCTTGAGCGATGTCGCCGCGTATCGCAGCAGGTAGGGTTTGCCTGCAGGTTTCCCGATGGGCTGCTCGTGTCCGAAGAAGGCGACATAGCAGTCGTAGCCGCCGATCTCCGGCTCCAGCCAGCAATGAACGACCACCCCATATTCGGGGCCGCCGTCCTGCTGACCATCGTAGCTGACCGCCGTTCCAGGCGGCAGGTACCTGTCAGGAACGGCCCGAATGCTTGATAGACTCACTTGGTCTTCCTCAAAGCTGTCACCGCGGTGAACGCGGGCTTGGCTTGCCGCGGAACGACAATGAAACTTGACGATAGAGCCTGATCTCGCAAGACTTACCAGGCATCTTCAAGATCGAGCCGGCCCCGCGCCTTCTGTTTCCGCGCGGCCCGCCGTCGATCGCTTCACAGTTCCGCCCAGCCCCATGCGCAGCCGCCAAGTCAACTTCTTTCTGACGCCGAAGGACCAGGCAGAGCTGCTGAGCAAGCTCGATCCGGCCGGTCAATTCGTCTACCTCGCTCGGCGCCGCAACGACAGCCGGATTGATATTCTGCCAACACCTGCCGTCCGGCAGATGGGGAAGGAGACGCTCACAATCTACATTGCGCGGGCAGATGATCTCGACGCGATGTCCTCCGATCACGGCGGGAACTTCTCAAGCATCGACGTGATCCAATCCCTCGTGATTGAATTCAGCCGATGCTACATGGGTGATCAGCATATCAGTGAGGGGCGCTTCTACGTCGTGAACAGCTACTTCGACCGAGACGGGCGGGTTGCGAGGAAGGACGAGGACTTTCTAACATGGTCCGCGCGGCTGGTGTCGAAGACAAGGAGATGTTTGACGAAAGATCCGGATTCGTTCTTCTATCTCGGAGCCGAGGCGCTGCAGCTCAAGAGCGTTGGCATCAAAACGCCGCCCATTTAGATCGGATGCTGCTCCGCGCCGCCTCGTCCTTGCGGGGTGTCTTCACTTTTCCCTTTCGCTGACGCTCAACACCAGCGTCGACCTGGTCGTGACGTTCTGGGCCGCCAAGGCGCGGCATCGTCTCGCCCGCCGGCCGAGCCTCGTGACGCGGATGCGGCAGGCATCAGGCGCCGTCATGTGCAGCCTGGGCGGCGCACTGTTGTTGGCGCGGCGCACGAGCTGACGCCAAGATCAGCTGGCGCGAAGTTGCGCTTCCAACACAAATTATACTTCCAAACAAACGTGCCGCAGCACGCCGGCGCTTGTGGCGCCGGCACACGCAAGCCGATGCGTCTTTGCGATCGCCCCTGCCGGAGCTAGTCGCGATAGCGGCAGAGCTCGTCGCCATTCTCGTATTCGTAGCAGATCTTGACGCGCCGGTAGGGCCGATCCCCCTCGGAGCTGCGCGCGCGACGATCCATGTCGTCATCATCGCGCTGCATTCGCGCGTTTCGGCCCGTGGTGCGATGATCCATGTCCTGATCCATCATCCGGCCCATGCGGTGCTGGCGCATCCGATCCATGTCCATGCGATCCATGCCCATGCGGTCGTCGTCGCGCTGCTGTGCCGTCCAGTCGCGGTTCACCCGCGTGTCTTCGGCACTCTGGCGCTCGCGTTCACGAGCCCGGTCCGACTGCTGGGGCGTACGTTCCGGCTGCACCGGAACGGCCTGGGTTTGGCCGGTTCCCGGCGTGCTGTCGGCCTGCTGAGCTGACGCGCCTGCTGAGAGGAGACAAGAGGATATTAACACGACGGTCACTGCTGCTGGAACGCGCATGGTTCATCCTCCAAGAGAATGCTGTCTAACCGTGCGGGTCAGCGTTGGTTCAAACGACATTGCCTGTTTCGATGCTGCGCCGCAAAGCAGATGACAGCCGGACGCAGAAGCGAGCTGAAGCGCTGAGGCAGGGCGGTCGCCGGTTGCTCTCTGGCGTCAGCCCGAGATCATATCGTGGTTGATTCCACGCCGGCGCCAATATCTCGCGCGCAGCCGCGGTGCGATCTGCCACGAGACGATGGCTGACAGCACCACGCTCAGGCCAATCATGACCGGCATTGCGAGCATCGCGTGATTGCTGAGCGGCGTGAGAAGAATCGTCAGAACTCCCGCACCGAACAGCACGGCCTGAACCATCATGAAGACCATCGCCGAAATCTGTGTTCGCATGGACATTGCGGTCGCTCACGGTTGTTGCGCCTGCAAGTCAATGAAGTATCCGTCGAACAGTTCCGGCTCACCATGGTCTCGAGGTCGGATCCGTGTCGCCCGGCCGGCCGCAAGCCGGCCGGAGGGACGTCGTTTGCACTGCGGCGCTGACGGGGGACGACAAGCTCGGCTGCGTCGTGCCGCCCCCGCCCGTCATTCCAGCTCGATCGCCTGGTAGGTGCCGGTCTCGTCGAGCGCGGTGCCCCAGATCTTGTGCGAGGCCTGGTGCTCGGCGCGTCCGAAGGAGAGCTTGCTGCCGAGCCCGAGGTCGATGCTCTGCATCGACTCCAGCGTGTCGACCAGTCGCTCGGTCTCGAGCGGCGTTGTCTGCTTCAGCGCCTGGATCAGGATGCTCGCCGAGATGAAGCCCTCGAGCGAGGTGTAATCCGGCGCCTCGCCGGGGAAGTACTTTTCCAGCGCGGTCTTGTAGTCGAGCACCAGGCTCGAATAGCCGGCGACCGATGGAACGCCCTGCGTGACGATGACGCCGTTGGTGTATTTCGAGCCGAGCAGCTTCAGCTCGGCGGCGAGCGACGACGATCCGACCGCCGAGATGTTGGCGTAGATCAGCCCCGGAACCGCCTCGTGGGTCTTCTCGATGAATTTCGCCGCCGCGCGGTCGGTCGCGATCATGATCACGGCCTTGATCGGTGGCTTGGTCTGCGCCTTCAGCTTGCCGACGGCCTCGTCGACGTCCAGCGAGCCGCGCGGGAAGCCGTAGCGGATGATCGGATCGGTGATGCCGAGCGCGCGGAATGCCTTGGCGACGCCGTTGGCGCCGTCGTCGCCATAGGCGTCGTTCTGCGCGAATACGGCGATCTGCTTCGCCGGGATGCGCTTGACCTTCATCAGGTAGCGCACGATCGCCGCGGTCTCTTCGGCATAGCTCGCACGATAGTTGAAGACGTAGCGGTCGGGCGGATCGCGGCGGACGACGGCGGAGCCGCTGTAGGGCGCGAAGAACAGCGCGCGGCGCTCCAGCGCGTAGGGGATCGCCACCGCATTGTTGGCGGTACCCATGTTGCCGATATAGCCGAACACCTGGTCCTTCTCGTAGAGTTGCGTCATCGCACCGAGCGTCCGCGTGGGATCATAGCCGTCGTCGGCAGCGATCAGCCGCAGCTTGCGGCCGTTGATCCCGCCGGCGTCGTTGGCGCGATTGAAGGCGGTCTCGATGCCGAGCTTCATCTGGCGCGCGGACTCCTTGCGGACTCCGGAGAACGGGATGACGGTGCCGAACCGGATCTCGGTGTCGCTGACGCCGTGCGGAAGCGGAGGCGGCAGGTTGGCCGTGGGCTGCGTCGACGCGGCTGCGGTCGAGGGCGCCAGCGCGAAGGACAGCGACGGAGCCGCCGACTGCTGCTGGCTGAGCGACCGCTCCAGCTCCGCCAATTGGCGTTCTGCGGTCTGACAGCTCACCTGCGAGGACGCGACCCGGCCGCGGCCCTCGGCGATGTAGCTGTTGAAGGTGCGAATGAGCCCATCGCGCTCGCCGCCGTTCGAAGAGCCCTGGCGGATCACTTCGCTGAACTGATCGATGATGGTCTGGACGCGCCCCTGGGCGATCTCGCGGCACGTCGCGGCCTGGCCGACGACCGGACCGACACGGGAGGCGAGATCACGAACGACATCGGGGGAAATGGGAGCAGCGGAGGCGGCAGGGACGAAGAAGCAGGTTCCGAGAAGGAGCGCACACCAGCGAACGGTCATTTTGAACTATCCGTCTTCTTTTGATTGGTTGGCTAAGTTCACTACATGAGTCAGACAGGCTTCCTATTAAAGACAGGTTGCATGACACCGCAATATCCATTCGGCCGATCGCGGTCGCCTGGAACTCATAGCGGGGCGCACTGCTCGATCGTGTTTCGCGCCGTGTCGCGCAACCCGCCGAACTAACAGGCGGCACGAACGATTAGTTCTCAGAATCAACAGTTTGCCGCGGGGCATGGCGACCGGCTTCACCGGCCGGTCGAAGAGCTCAGCGCGATGCGCGAGGCGCCTCCGGAGCCGCCTGGACGCCATCGGACGCCCGGATGAAGTTGTTCGCAGTCTTAACCAGCATTAACGCGAGACCATCAAATGCCGGGCGACGCCTTCAAGGCTGGGTCATCTTGCGGCAGTCTCGAGTCACCGGCGACGACATGCCGCAGCTCAGCGTCCGATAACGACGAGGTGAGACTGAATTGACGGGAGAAGCGTCCTGACCCGCCGGCCCATCGCTGGCTCGCTGCCGATTTTGGCGATAGCAGCTGATCGCAGCTCATAGCGGTGGGAAGAGGTTCGTGATGCCGTGGAAGAATACGACGATGGAGTTCGGTGCGATCGCCAAGCTCTTCCACTGGACCGGCGCCGCGGCCTTCATCGCGGCCTATGCCGTCGTGTACTATGTCATCTGGTTCATGGACGACACGTCCCCGGACGCCTTGCCCGTGCTCAACGTCCATTGGGTGCTGGGCATGATCGTCGGCCTGTCCGTCCTGCCTCGCCTGCTGTGGCGGCTCGTCAACGTTCAGCCCGATCAGCCGCATGCATCAGATGCCGAGGCGTGGCTCGCGCACGCCGCGCATTGGGGATTGTACGTGCTGCTGATCCTGATGCCGCTGACCGGCTATATCGGCACCGATGCCGCCACCGACTTCGGAGCGTTCGCGCTGCCGAACTTCCGTGAGACGGCGCTATTCGGCTGGATCGAGACGCGCTGGGGGATCACCTGGGAGGCGTTCGAGCCGCCGGTCGACGCAATCCACCATGTCGTCGGCAAATGGATCGCGTGGATCGTGGTGGCCCTGCACGTCGCGGCCGCGCTGTTTCATCACGTCGTCCGCCGCGACGGCGTCCTGACACGGATGCTGCCGGGCCGTTCGGCCGCGTGAACGATGCGCGACCCGTGACGACCGCTCTGCGATCCCCACACGATCGTCATTGCGAGGAGCCGCAGGCGACGAAGCAATCCGGAGTCCTCGTGCCACCCCGAATTGCTTCGCTGCGCTCGCAATGACGAAGATTCGAGCATCAACCTCAGTCCGCCGAACTACTTGTTCGGCAGGTTGGTCCTGATGTGCAGCTCGCGCAGCTGCTTCGTGCTGGCTTCCGACGGCGCGCCCATCAGCAGGTCCATGGCCTGCTGGTTCATCGGGAACAGCGAGATCTCGCGCAGGTTGGTGGTGCCACAAAGCAGCATCACGATGCGGTCGACACCGGCGGCCATGCCGCCATGCGGCGGGGCGCCATACTGGAAGGCGCGGTACATGCCGCCGAAGCGGTCGACCACCTCCTGCTCGCCGTAACCTGCGATCTCGAACGCCTTCACCATCGCCGCCGGCTTGTGGTTGCGGATGCCGCCGGAGGCGATCTCGTAGCCGTTGCAGGTGATGTCGTACTGGAACGCCTTGATGGTCAGCGGATCCTGCGTCTGCAGCGCCTCCAGGCCGCCCTGCGGCATGGAGAACGGGTTGTGCGAGAAGTCGACCTTCTTGTCGTCCTCGTTGTACTCGTACATCGGGAAGTCGACGATCCAGGCCAGCTTGAACTGATCCTTGTCGGACAGGTTCAGCTCATCGGCGACCTTGTTGCGGGCGAGGCCTGCGAACTTCCAGAACTTGTCGGGATCGCCGGCGACGAAGAAGGCAGCGTCGCCCTCCTTGGTGCCGAGCTGGCTGCGGATCGCAGCCGTGCGCTCCGGACCGATGTTGTTCGCCAGGGGACCTGCGCCCTCGCCGCCCTCGCGCCACATGATGTAGCCGAGGCCGGGCTGGCCCTCGCCCTGCGCCCACGAGTTCATGCGGTCGCAGAACGCGCGGCTGCCGCCGGATGGCGCCGGGATCGCCCAGACCTGGTTCTTGGGGTCCTCGAGCATGCGCGCGAACACCTTGAAGCCGGAGCCGCGGAAGTGCTCGGAAACGTCGGCCATCTCGATCGGGTTGCGCAGATCAGGCTTGTCGGAGCCGTATTTGCGGATCGCCTCGGCGAACGGGATGCGCGGCCAACCCTTGGTCACCGGCTTGCCCTTGGCGAAGTCCTCGAACACCCCGGTGATGACCGGCTCCATCGCCGCGAACACATCCTCCTGCTCGACGAAGCTCATCTCGACGTCGAGCTGGTAGAACTCGCCCGGCAGGCGGTCGGCGCGCGGATCCTCGTCGCGGAAGCACGGAGCGATCTGGAAGTAGCGGTCGAAGCCCGACATCATCAGCAGCTGCTTGTACTGCTGCGGCGCCTGCGGCAGTGCGTAGAACTTGCCGGGATGGATGCGCGACGGCACCAGGAAGTCGCGCGCGCCCTCCGGCGACGACGCGGTCAGGATCGGCGTCTGGAATTCGAAGAAGCCCTGCTCCTTCATACGCCGGCGCATCGAATCGATGATCGCGCCGCGCGTCATGATGTTCTGGTGCAGCTTCTCGCGACGCAGATCGAGGAAGCGGTATTTCAGCCGGATGTCCTCGGGGTACTCCTGCTCGCCGAACACCGGCAGCGGCAGCTCGTCCGCGGGGCCGAGCACCTCGATGTCGGAGACGTACAGCTCGATCTTGCCGGTCGGCAGATCGTCATTGTCGGTGCTCTTGTTGTCGGCGCCGGCCGGGCGGCGGCGCACCTTGCCCTCCATGCGCACGACCCATTCCGAGCGCAGCTTCTCGGCCAGGCTGAACGCCGGCGAGTCCGGATCGACCACGCATTGGGTGATGCCGTAATGGTCGCGCAGGTCGACGAACAGGACGCCGCCATGGTCGCGGATGCGATGGCACCAGCCGGACAGCCGGACCGTCTCTCCGATGTTGCTCTCGCGGAGCGCGCCGCAGGTGTGGGTCCGGTAGCGATGCATGGTCGTCCTGAATGGTCGTCGTGAGGAGAAGGAATCGGCGCAGCCCTTAAAGGCGCGCTCCGAATGCGCGCAGGGTTTAGCCGAGCCGCCCCGGCGCGGCAACCGCAGGAACGGCTCCTTTTCCGCCTCGCAGCGGGGAAAAGGCCGCCTCGCTCGAGCCAGCGATGCAACCAGGCGCGCTGCCGCCGAATTGAGCTGGCGCTGAAACGCTCATCTGGCGGCCGTTTGGGCTCGAAAAGCGGCCTCCTCGCGCCTATCTTAGAAGGTATGACCGTGCATTTCCCCTTCCAGAACTCCTACGCCACGCTGCCGGACAATTTCTTCGCCCGGGTGGCGCCGACCCCCGTCGCAGCGCCCCGTCTCATCAAGCTGAACCGGCCTCTCGCCGCGGAGTTGGGGCTGAACCCGGCCGAGCTGGAGACGCCGGAGGGCGCCGCGATCCTGGCCGGCAAGACCGTGCCGGAGGGCGCCGAGCCGATCGCGATGGCCTATGCCGGCCACCAGTTCGGGCATTTCGTGCCGCAGCTCGGCGACGGCCGGGCGGTCCTGCTTGGCGAGGTGGTCGACCGCAACGGCGTGCGCCGCGACATCCAGCTCAAGGGCTCCGGGCCGACCCCGTTCTCGCGCCGCGGCGATGGCCGTGCCGCGCTGGGGCCGGTGCTGCGCGAATACATCGTCAGCGAGGCGATGGCGGCACTTCGCATCCCGACCACCCGATCGCTGGCGGCGGTCGTCACCGGCGAGCAGGTCTATCGCGGCACGGCGCTGCCCGGCGCGGTGCTGACGCGGGTCGCCACCAGCCACATCCGGGTCGGCACGTTCCAGTATTTCGCCGCGCGCCAGGACACCGACGCCGTGCGCCGGCTCGCCGACCACGTCATCAGCCGGCACTACCCTGACCTCGCCGGCACCGAGCGGCCCTATCACGCCCTGCTCGATGCGGTGATCGCGCGCCAGGCCCGGCTGATCGCCGACTGGCTGCTGGTCGGCTTCATCCATGGCGTCATGAACACCGACAACACCTCGGTGTCCGGCGAGACCATCGATTACGGCCCCTGCGCCTTCATGGACGGCTATGACCCGAAGCAGGTGTTCTCCTCGATCGACGAGTTCGGCCGCTATGCGTTCGCCAACCAGCCGCGCATCGCGATGTGGAACCTGACCCGGCTCGCCGAATGCCTGCTGCCGCTGTTCGGCGACGACAAGGACCAGGCGATCAAGGAGGCCGAGGCGGCGCTCGACGGCTTTGCCGCCCAGTTCACCGACGCTCACCAGGCGGGGCTGCGCCGCAAGCTCGGCCTGTTCATGCAACGCGAGGGCGACCAGCCGCTGGCGCAAGCATTGTTCGATGCGATGGCGGCGGCCCGAGCCGATTTCACGCTGACGTTCCGCCGTCTCAGCGACGCCGCCGGCAGCGGCGATCTCAGCGAGGTCCGCGCCCTGTTCGAGGATCCCACGGACTTCGACGAATGGGCTCAGCGCTGGCGCCGGCGCCTCGCGGAGGAACCGCAGACCGCGGCGGAGCGGGGCGAGGCCATGCGCAAGGTCAATCCGGCCTTCATCCCGCGCAACCATCGCATCGAGGCGATCATCACCGCGGCGGTCGAGAACGACGACTACGCGCCGTTCGAGGAGCTGCATGCGGTGCTGGCCCGGCCGTACGACGACCAGCCGGACCAGGCCGCCTATGCCGAGCCGCCGCAGCCCCAGGAACGCGTGCTACAGACGTTCTGCGGCACGTAAACGGCAAGTTCCCTGCCTTAACCTCGCGTCCACCATCGCCGGCGTCACGCCCGGGTCCTTAAGAAACGATCAACGCAGCCCCGACAAGTTGAAGCAACAAGTCGGGAGGTCGCGCACGTGGACGCGCTGGTGTTCGAATTCATGGGTCTGGCGATGATCGCCTTGTGCCTGATCGTGCTCGCGGTGCCCTCGGCGCGGCGGCCGTCGGGCCGCGTCCGGCATCACTGAGGCCCCCCCCGGACCGCCCATCGTCAACCATAGAGCGATCAGCTGACACCGGAGCGCTTGCGTTCCGGGCGGATTGGGCCGACAAGCGAGGACGAATTTCGTTCCTTCCCCTTTGCCGACACCCTTGACTTGTCAGCGTTTTCGGACGACGGCGTAAGTGCCTCGTCATGGATCGTTCATGGACTTGATCACCACCACCGCGGACCTCGCGGCCGCCTGCGCCCGCCTCGCCCAGCACCCGGTCGTCACCGTCGATACCGAGTTCCTGCGGGAGACCACCTACTACCCCCTGCTCTGCGTCGTGCAGATGGCGAGCCCGGACGAGGCCGTGGTGATCGACGCCCTTGCCGAGGGCATCGATCTCAAAGCCTTCTTCGAGCTGATGGCGAACGAGAAGGTCCTGAAGGTCTTCCACGCCGCCCGCCAGGACATCGAGATCATCTGGCACCGCGCCGGCATCGTGCCGCACCCGATCTTCGACACCCAGGTCGCCGCGATGGTGCTGGGATACGGTGACAGCATCGCCTACGACCAGCTGGTCGAGCGCATCACCGGCCACCGCCCCGACAAGACCCACCGCTTCACCGACTGGTCGCGGCGGCCGCTGACCAAGGAGCAGGCGCATTACGCCGAGGCCGATGTCACCCATCTGCGCGACGTGTTTGCCGCGCTCGATGCCGACCTGAAGAAGCGCGGGCGAAGCGACTGGGTCAGCGAGGAGATGGAGATCCTGACCTCGCCGAAGACTTACGACTTCCATCCCGAGCGCGCCTGGGAGCGGCTGAAGACGCGGGTCCGCAAGCCGAAGGAGCTCGCGGTGCTGATCGAGGTCGCGGCCTGGCGCGAGCAGGAGGCGCAGAGCCGCGACGTGCCGCGCAGCCGCGTGATGAAGGACGACGCGGTCGGCGACATCGCCACCCATGCCCCGACAACGATCGAGAAGCTCGGCAATCTGCGCTCGCTGCCCAAGGGCTTCGAGCGCTCAAGATGGGGCTCCGACATCGTCGCCGCCGTGCAGCGCGGGCTGGCGCGCGATCTCGCCGCCCTGCCCAAGCTGGAAAAGCCGCGCAACAACTCCAATGGCGCTGCGATCGTCGAGTTGCTCAAGGTCCTCCTGCGCATGACCTCGGAGCGCCATGCCGTGGCGAGCAAGGTCATCGCCACCGTCGACGATCTCGAGCAGATCGCCGCCGACGACAATGCCGACGTTGCTGCGCTGCAGGGCTGGCGCCGCGAGCTGTTCGGCGAGGCCGCGCTGGCGCTGAAGCACGGCAAGCTCGCGCTCGCGATCGAGAAGGGCCGCGTCGTCCGGGTCGACCGGGCCTGACGGGCATCGCAGCGGCTACGGCCGGCTACGTCTTCCGGAGTTTGCCCAGTTGATTGCAGCAGGCGGCACGGCCGCCCATAATACTGCCCATCATTCGGCGCTGGTCTGCCCCCTCAACTCCGCCTCGATTGTCTGAGACACCTCAACCAGAGCCATCGAAAGAATGTAGGCGCTGGTCGGCAGATTGAGCTGGCGCGCTTTCGCGATGGCCGCCTGGAGGCTGCTCGCCAGCTCTTTGAGCTCTTCCTCTCGGGTCATGTCGTGGTCTCGGTCCTGGAGCTGCCGCGTGAGCAAAGACGATTGCGAACCGCCGGAACAGAAGCTGCTGCGGCTGCTCAGCGAGAATCCGGTCGACCTGCACGTCGTCGAGGCCCTTCGCCTCGTCGTCGCATTCAACAAGATCAGCGATCCGGCCGATCGCCGTATGATTATCGATCTGGCCGAACGACTCGCCTCAGGATGATACCGCCAATATCCGCCGCGGTCACACCGCGAGCCGGCCGCCGGCGCCGATAAGCTCGGCACTGTCGAGGACGCCGGCAAAATTGCCAATCACCTTGGTTACAACCAGCTTGTACAACGCAGCGTCGCCGGCGCAAGCCAGCCGGCATGCGACGGCGTCTCCGATCACCTGATAGCGGTGGCTGCGGTGAAAACCGTCCACCACCGTCGAGAGAATCGTCTCGTCCAGCGAGAAGCCGAGCAGCACGCAGCGCATGCTGCGCATGTTCGCCATGTACTCGGCGAACCGAGCCGAGCTATAGGCCGACGGCAGTGGATGCTCGAACGCAAGCTCCCCCGGGGTCGGCTTGAAGTCCGGAAGCCAGTTCGTCAGGTTGGAGGCCGGGTTGAACCAGGCCGCCTGTGCGATCCGCTTGAGATGGACGACCGGCCACAGGTTGTCGCGCCAGAGCGCGATCAATTGCCGGCACCGCGCCGTGACGACGTCGCCATCGGCGATCAGATGCCTGCGTCCCTCGGCGAGATATTCGCATTGCAGATCGGCGCAGACGAGAACCGGCGGATCCACCTCGGTGGCACCGAACAGATCTCGGCTCGACATCACTGTCTCGCTGCGGCGAAGTCGCGCAAGGGCGAGGACGCCGGCCGGCCGGCCGAGAGATCGAGCACGCCCGGCCGGTCCCAGTCCCCTTCCGGACGAATGATCATGTAGGGATCGCTGTCGAGCGTGATCGCATCGTCGCACGGCTCGAGGTCCAGCACCATCTCAGTGTATGAGAAATCCGAGAATGTGAGCTTGCGATTATGGCCGAGCGGCTTGGCGCCGAAATGCGCCCAGAAATCGACGAGACGATCCTGCGCGTGGCCATAGGCCTTCTTGAAGCCCTTGCGCCTGCAATAGTCGAGCGCCTCGCGAACCAGCTTGAACGACAGTCGCGAGCGCCGGTACTGATGGCGCACCGCGAGCCGCTCGACCTTGGCGAAGTCGCCGAAGAAGCGCACGCGCACGCATCCAGCCGGCTCGTTGCCGACGAAACCGAGGAAGTGGGCTGCAACCAGATCGTTGCCGTCGAACTCCTCTTCCATCGGACAATCCTGCTCGGTCAGGTAGACCGCCGAGCGGATCGCCGTGACGAGCATGAGGTCATTCGGATCACGCGCGATGCGCACCGTGATCGCGCGCGGATTTGTCTTTGCCGCCCTGGCCGAACTAATGCTTTGCATCCGCAATGCTCCCTTGTCCGAAACTCTTCATCGACTGGATCGAAGGCGCGATCATCTCGGGCAGCCGGTTCCACGGCCGCTGATACCACCAGAGATCGGGCTGAAAGCTTGGAACCGGCGTGAAGCCGAGTGCGCCGAGAAACGCGCGCCCTTCCGGACTCGACGGTTGTGCGTAGTAATCGGCGGCGCGAAATCTCGCGCCTCGCAGCGCCTGCGCGACGTTGCCGAGGCCGATAGCTCCTCGCCCTTGCGCGACGAGCGCCCAGACATAGATGGCAGCTACGTCTTCGTCCGGCCGCGCCAGAAATCTGCGCGGCGGATCATTCAAATTGAACTCATCCAGGAGCAACGCATCGAGGCCTGAGCAGTTGAGATAGAGGAAGGCGATGCCGCCGAGCAAGTTCCTGCCGCGGTAGAGCGCGAAGATCGAGTCCGAATCGTGCCGCAAGAACTCCGCAAGTTCGTGTTCCGAGGCACGAACGCCCGGTATTTCCCGGCGTGCGAGCGCCGCGAGCTCGCCGAGCCGATCGAGCGTGACCGCCTGAGCCGTGACCCGATCCGTCCGCGGCAGCGCGTCGAGCTGATGTCGCAGCGTGAATTCTGTGCTTCCGCGGTGCAGGTTCTGCATCTATGTTTCCAGCTTGGCTTTGATAACGTCATCATACTTGTCGGGGCTGGAGTGTATGCGGCAACATTTGCATCGGGGTGCTGCATCCACGCAGCACAGGAAGTCTGACGAAACGCTTAACCCTTCATGGGAGGATTTGAGAGCATTTCTGCTTTGTACGCGTCACCGCAGCTTCCGAAACGCGGCGGATGTTCTCGGACTGACCGGCACAACCCTGATGCGCAAGATCGACCGGCTCGAGGACGAGCTCGGATTCAAGCTCTTCATCCGTGATCAATCCGGCCTGTCGCTCAGCGACGAGGGACGATCGTTGCTGTTCGACGTCGAGCAGATGGAGCGGCTGAGCTTCAACATCTTCCGGCGCGCCTCGCTGTCGACCGACACTCAGGGGTCGGTGCGCGTCGCCGTGACCGAAGGCCCCGGCAATTTCTGGATCCTGCCGCGACTGATCGATTTCCAGAAGACCTATCGCAGGATCACGGTCGATCTGAGCTGCGCGATGCAGCAGGCCGACGTGTCGCGGCTGGAGGCTGACATCTCGATCCAGTTCGAACGGCCGACCAACCCCGACGTGATCGTTGTGAAGCTCGGCCGTCTGCACATCTACGGCTTCGTGTCGGAAGCCTATCGCGACGCGCATGGATTGCCGACATCGCTGGCGGATCTCAAGAACCACCGCATCATCAAGCAGCACGGCATGCAGCTCGACGAGACGGGCTATGCGCGCATCCTCGGCTTGGAGTCGCTCGAGGGCATCGTCGGCATCTCCACCAATTCCAGCGTTGCCGTGCTCTACGCGGTCGAGCGCGGCGCCGGCATCGGCTTCCTGCCGACATCGGCGGTCGCGCTCGGGGCGCCGCTCGTTCCGGTCGATCTCGGCATCAACTACCACATGGATCTGTGGCTGACTTATCACAAGGAGTTTCGCAACTCCGACCGGCACAAGGTCGTCATCGACTGGCTGAAGCGCATCTTCGATCCGAAGGTCCATGCCTGCTTCCGGGACGAGTTCATCCATCCGCTGGAGCTCGTGCCTCTGATGGCGTCCGCGCGGGATGTCGTCGGCTTCGGCGGCTACGTCGCGCCGAAACCGGTCTGACGACCTACCACTTCAACTCGACGCCGAGCGTCCCCTGATGCGACTGCAGCGCCGAACGCAGCTTCGCATCGTAGTTCAGATAGAGGCGTGACGTTCGGTTCAGGGATAGCGACAGTGCCGCGCCGGCGTCGGCGCCGTAACGGCCCTCGCCAAGGCCCTGCAGCGTGATGCTCTGCGGACCGAGGCTCACGGTCACCGCGCCGAGATTCTGGCTGAAATTGTCGACGAGCTTGCCATAGGCCGAGACGTCGAGGACCCTGCCGTCGACGATGAAGTAGTGGCCGAATTCGGCGCCGACGAGAACGCGGGCGCGCTCCAGCGACGTGCCGCTGACCGACAGCGGATCGAGCCCGCCCGATTCCTGGAATGCCGCGGTCGTGGCGCGGGTGTATTCGAAGGCGAGCTTCGGAACGATCCGGCTCTCACCGATGCTCCAGTAGTAGTCGAGCTCGCTCAGCACGCCCGTGATGTGGGCGCCGTAGACTGACGTCGCCGCACCGAGGCTGGTGTCGCGCCGCGCATTGATCCCGCCGAAGCCATGGACGATCGCGATCGCCCAGGTCCAGGGTCCCTGGTCGACCGAGGCGTTGAACCCGAACTGTGTGACATCGAGCGTCGCCGATTGCAGCGCCAGCGGCACATCGACCCTGGTCCGGCTCTGGTCAACGGATAGTCCGACGTTCACGCCCGGCACGAGGCGCATGCCGATACCGGCGACCCCGCCCCAAGTCGTCCTCTTGTCGCCGACGAAGTCGCCTTGCGCATTGCTGCGGACCGTCACGCCATACGTCTCGCCCCAAGTCCGGAACCGAGGCTGTCCCGAAGCCTCCGGCGCACCACCGCCCCCCGGATTGCTCCGCTGCAGCCGGGTGACGCCCTGCGTGGCCTGGGTGCCGAGCCGTTCGAGGAAGCTCGAGCCGAGATCGAGCACGGCTTGGCCGGACGAGCGTTCGGAACTGATCGCGCCGGGTGCAGGACTGGGCAATGGGCTCGGCGTTGGTGTCGGGCTAGCGGCTATGCTCGGCAGGCTGGCCTGCGCGGCGCACGGCGAAGACGCGACGGCCATACCGAAGGCGACGATGGCCAGCAGCGCCGCCCCGGGTACACGGGTGCACTGTCGCCTGCCCCGCTTGGCCTGAGATGCCCCGCGCATCGATGCCCCGTTCGCCGCCCGCTCGAATTCGCCTCAATATTGCCGCGTCGATTTGTCCGCAGTTCCCGATCACGGTCAATGAGATTGACCATGCCGCGGCTGCACCGCAAGGATTTGTGGTTCCAGCGCCACAAGCCACGCAGTTGCAGCAGCAGCCGGTGACGCGACGTCGCGACGCGTTCTCATCGGTCCGCCAAACTTGATATCGGCGGAAAATCGTGTTGCAATCTTCAGTACAATCGGATTGGCCGTTCGACTGTGCGTTTCGCGACTTCGGAAATTGAGCAGATCCCCGGAAGCCCGTTTGTGGCGTGGCACGCGTGGGCGTGGCCGCGTCTTTTTTTTGTCTAGACGAGGAGACAGCGATGCCGACCTACAAGGGCAGCGTGAAGTGGTTCAACCCGACCAAGGGATATGGCTTCATCAAACCGGCTGGCGGAGACAAGGACGTGTTCGTCCATATCTCGGCCGTGGAGCGTGCTGGACTGACCACGCTCAACGAGAACCAGACGATCGAATATGATCTGGTGGAGAGCCGCGGCAAGACGTCGGCAGAGAACCTGAAGCTCTCGTGAGCATCGTCCCGGCGGAGGGCGCCACAGCGCGCGTTCGCAAGCCAACTCACGAGCTCCGCGTCACGCTCGCTCGCCGCGGATGATCAGACTTCGTCAACCTTGATGTACCCCGGCCCCGCCGGGGATTTTTTTCGTCCGGCGCAAGCTAACGGACGACGGGCCAGATCAGCGCGTCATCGGCCTGCACCACCGACGACGTCCGGCAGAGATCGCCTTCGAGCTGCACCAGGCCCTTGGCCAGCAGCTTCAGCGCCTCGGGATAGATGCGATGCTCGACGCCAAGAATGCGCGTCGACAGCGTGTCCGGCGTATCGTCGTCCCTGACCACGACCGCGCCCTGCATCACGATCGGACCTGCATCCGTCTCCGGAATGACGAAATGCACGGTGGCGCCTGACAGCTTGACGCCGGCACGCAGCGCCTGGCCGTGCGGATCGAGGCCGGGGAACGATGGCAGCAGCGACGGATGAATGTTGAGCATCCTTCCGTACCAGCGCTGCACGAACTCCGCCGTGAACAGGCGCATGAAACCGGCCAGGCAGATGATCTCGATGCCGCGTGCATCGAGCGCCTGCTGCAGTCTGGCTTCGAACCCTGCGCGGTCCTTGCCGAACGGCTTGCTCTCGATGATTTCGATCGCGACGCCGCTCTCCTGCGCTTTCTGCAGTCCGGCCGCATCGGCTCGGTTGGAGATCACGATGGCGACCTCGGCCGGAAAATCCGGCTGCGCCGCCGCGTGGATCAGCGCGGCCATGTTCGACCCACGGCCCGAGATCAGGATGGCGACGCGGCGCTTCATCGGCTCACTCGTCTCACAGAGCCAGATCGAGGGCGCCGGTGTAGATCACCCGCTCGTCGCCTGTCGCAGCAACGACCTCGCCGAGCCGGGCGACGTGCTCGCCATTGGCGGTGAACACCTCGATGACGGCCTCGACGGCCTCGGCCTTGACGATCGCGATCATGCCGATCCCGCAATTGAAGGTGCGCAAGAGCTCGCGCTCGGCAATGCCGCCCTGCTCCGCCAGCCATTTGAAGACCGGCAGCACCGGCAGGCCCGTCAGATCAATCGAGACGCCGAGATGCTTCGGCAGCACGCGCGGAATGTTGTCGGTGAAGCCGCCGCCCGTGATGTGCGCGAGCCCCTTGACCGCACCGGTCTCGCGGATGGCGCGAAGGCACGACTTCACATAGAGCCGGGTCGGCGTCAGCAGCGCCGCGCCGAGAGTCAGGACCGGCGCGAACGGTGCCGGCGCATCGAAGCCGAGGCCGGACTGGGCGACGATCTTGCGCACCAGGGAGTAGCCGTTGGAATGCACGCCGGATGAAGCGAGGCCGAGGACCACGTCGCCGGCCGCGATGTCCGGCGACGGCAGCAGCGTGCCGCGCTCGGCGGCGCCGACCGCGAAACCGGCAAGATCGTAGTCGCCGTCCTTGTAGAGGCCCGGCATTTCCGCGGTCTCACCGCCGATCAGCGCGCAGCCGGATTCCCGGCAACCTTCGGCGACGCCGGCGACGATCGAAGCCGTCGCCTCCGGGTCGAGCTTGCCGCAGGCAAAGTAGTCGAGGAAGAACAGCGGCTCGGCGCCCTGCACGACGAGATCGTTGACCGACATGGCGACCAGGTCGATGCCGATGCCGCCATGCAGCCCGGTCTCGATCGCGATCTTCACCTTGGTGCCGACGCCGTCGGTCGCGGCGACGAGCACCGGATCCTTGAATCCGGCGGCCTTGAGGTCGAACAGGCCGCCAAAGCCACCGATCTCGGCATCCGCGCCGGCGCGGGCGGTTGCGCGCACCATGGGCTTGATCAGATCGACCAGACGGTTTCCGGCATCGATATCGACGCCCGAATCTGCATAAGTGAGCCCGTTCTTGCGCTCGGTCATGGTAAAAACCCCTAATCTGGCCGCTGGTTACGTCGGAATCCGGCCGCGCGCAATGGCTCGCAAGGGGCTCGTCCCCATACTATCTAGGAACCGTACCGGTTCGCCTTGTTTCGGAATCGGGTTGTCTTTTGATCGTTGTCGTCGGGACCCGCTGCGTGACCATTCCCCACAGTATCCCCAATCTGATCACGCTCGGTCGAATCCTGCTGGTTCCGATCGTCGTCTGGGCCATTGCGGCCGGCGAGATGGAGATCGCGTTTCTGGTCTTCGTGGTCGCGGGGGTGAGCGACGCCGTGGACGGCTTCCTGGCCAAGCGCTTCAACCTGCGGTCCGAACTGGGAGCCCTGCTCGATCCCCTCGCCGACAAGGCGCTGCTGGTCTCGATCTTCGTCACGCTTGGCATCTGGGGCGCGATCCCGCGCTGGATTGTCATCCTGGTGGTCTCGCGCGACATCATGATCGTCTCGGCGGTGATCGTGTCCTGGCTGTTCGACCGGCCGGTCGCGATGAAGCCATTGATGGTGTCCAAGCTGAACACGGTCGCCCAGGTGGGATTCGCAGCGCTCGTGCTGGCCTCGCTCAGCTTCGGCTTCGAGCCCAAGCCCTACGATGTGGTGCTGATGGCGCTGGTCACGGTCTTTACCCTCGTGTCGGTCGGGCTGTATCTCGTCGACTGGGTGCGCCACATGAGCACCATCGAGGTCCGGTGATCCTCCGCTGAGAGCCCGTCCTGACCTCACGCACCCCACGATACGGAGCAATTCGACCTTGGCCGGCCATATCCCCCCTCGTCAGCTGGCCTTCGCACTGCCGCATGCGGAGAGCCTGACGCGGGACAATTTCTTCGAAGGTCCAGGCAACGCGGCCGGGCTCGCTCTGGTCGACGCCTGGCCGGAATGGCCGGCGCGGACCATGTTCCTGGTCGGCCCCGACGGCTCCGGCAAGAGCCACCTCGCCGCGATCTGGGCCGAGCAGGCTGGAGCCCGATCCCTGTCCGCGCATGCCCTCGAGGCGAGCGCGGTCCCTGGGGCGCTCGCCACCGGCGCGCTGGTGCTGGAGGATCTGACGGCAACCGATCTCGACGAGCGGGCGCTGTTTCACCTGCTGAACCTGGCCCGCCAGGACGAGGCTTTCGTGCTGATCACGGCGCGCGAGGCCCCGGCGGCCCTGCCCATCGCCTTGGCCGATCTGAGGTCGCGCCTGCGCGCCGTCCCGGTCGTCACGCTGCTACCGCCCGACGACCAGCTGTTCCGCGCCTTGATCGTCAAGCTGGCCGCGGACCGGCAACTGGCGATCGACGAGACCGTGGTCAGCTATCTCGCAAGCCACATCGAGCGCTCCTATGCGGCGGCACGCCAGACCATCGCGCTGCTGGACAACGAGTCCCTGCGGCTCGGACGGCCGGTCACCCGGGCGCTGGCGGCGGAGCTGCTCCGGCCACTGTGACCGGCGGCTATCTTGACGGCGGTTGGTGACGGAACCTCAATGGTGCCGGCAACGTCATCCCCTGGTTACCCAGATTGGGCTACGGTCGACCATTCGCGACTGGATGGATATGGATCGAATTCCGATGGATACCGAGCAAGTTACTGAAATTTCAGAGAAAGAACCGGTCGCGGCGCCGTCCTTCGAGATTGCCTCGAGCCCCGAGCGATTCATCAACCGGGAACTGTCCTGGCTTCACTTCAACCGCCGCGTTCTGGAGGAATCGGTCAATCCGCGCCATCCCGCCTTGGAGCGGGTGCGCTTCCTGTCGATTTCCGCCAACAACCTTGATGAATTCTTCATGGTCCGCGTCGCCGGCATCCGCGCCCAGGTCCGCGAGGGCATCGCCGAGCGCAGCCCGGATGGGCTGACACCCACCGAGCAGTTGAAGCTGATCAACGAGACCGTCTCACAGCTCGCGATCGACCAGCAGGCGATCTGGCGCGACCTGCGCAAGTTTCTCGGCGAGCTCGGCATCGTGCTGGTCGACGGCCAGGACGTCACCAAGAGCGAGCGCGCCTGGATCGAGGATCACTTCCTCGCCAACATCTTCCCGCTGCTGACGCCGCTGGCGATCGATCCGGCGCATCCGTTCCCGTTCATCCCGAGCCTCGGCTTCACAGTGGCGCTGCAGCTGATCCGCTCCGCCGACGGGCGTCCGATGAACGCCCTCATCCGAATGCCCGGCAAGATCGACCGCTTCATCCGCTTCCCCGGCTCCAAGGATGGCGTGATCCGCCTGATCACCCTCGAGCAGGCGACCGGCCTGTTCATCGGCCGGCTGTTTCCGGGCTACACCGTGAAGGGCCAGGGCGCCTTCCGGATCATCCGCGACAGCGAGATCGAGATCGAGGAAGAGGCCGAAGACCTGGTGCGGCTGTTCGAAACCGCGCTGAAGCGGCGCCGTCGCGGCTCGGTGATCCGGCTCGAGATCGAGGCCAACATGCCGGAGGAGCTACGCCGCTTCGTGCAGAATGCGCTCTCGACCACCGATGACGAGGTGTTCCTGGTCGACGGCGTGCTGGCGATGAACGAGCTGTCGCAACTGACGCGGGTCGACCGGCCCGACCTCGAATTCGTGCCCTATGTGCCGCGCCATCCTGAGCGTGTCCGCGACCATGGCGGCGACATCTTCGCCGCCATCCGGCAGAAGGACCTGATCGTCCATCACCCTTACGAGTCGTTCGACGTCGTCGTGCAGTTCCTGCAGCAGGCGGCGCGCGACCCGGACGTCGTCGCGATCAAGCAAACGCTGTACCGCACCTCCAACAACTCGCCCATCGTGCGCACGCTGGTGGAAGCTGCCGAAGCCGGCAAGTCGGTGACGGCGCTGGTCGAGCTCAAGGCGCGTTTCGACGAGGAGGCCAACATCCGCTGGGCCCGCGATCTGGAGCGCGCCGGCGTGCAGGTGGTCTACGGCTTCCTGGAGCTGAAGACGCATGCCAAGCTGTCGATGGTCGTACGCCGCGAGGGCGGCAGCCTAACGACCTATGTCCACACCGGCACCGGCAACTATCACCCGGTGACGGCGCGCATCTACACCGACCTGTCCTACTTCACCTCCGACCCGGTGATCGGCCGCGACGTGACGCGGGTGTTCAACTACATCACCGGCTATGCCGAGCCGATCGACATCGAGAAGATGGCGGTGTCGCCGCTCACGCTTCGCAAGCGCATGATCGAGCACATCCACGGCGAGACCAGCTTCGCCCGCCAGGGCAAGCCCGCCGTGATCTGGATGAAGATGAACTCGCTGGTCGATCCCGACATCATCGACGCGCTGTATGAGGCCTCGCAGGCCGGCGTGTCGATCGAGCTGATCGTGCGCGGCATCTGCTGCCTGCGTCCCGGCCTCCCCGGACTGTCGGAGAACATTCGCGTCAAATCGGTGATCGGCCGCTTCCTCGAGCATGGCCGCATCTACTGCTTTGGTATGGGTCAGGGCCTGCCGAGCGCCAAGGCCGCCGTCTACATCTCCTCGGCCGACATGATGCCGCGCAATCTCGACCGCCGCGTCGAGGTGCTGTGCCCGCTTCAGAACCCTACCGTGCATCAGCAGGTTCTGGAACAGATCATGGTCGCGAACCTCAAGGACACCGAGCAGAGCTGGCAATTGTTGCCGGATGGGTCGTCAACGCGTATGAAGGCCGCGAAGGGCGAGGAGCCGTTCAACCTGCACAATTACTTCATGACGAATCCGAGTCTGTCCGGCCGTGGAAAGTCGCTCAAGGAATCATCGCCGCGCCGGCTCACGCGCCGGAATGAACGCCCTCCTTCATAGGGGCTGTCTGCACCAGGGCCTTCTGCAACGGGACATGCCGTGGTGAAGCGGCCCGGCACGAGGGCCGCGAGCGTCGGTGTCATCGACATCGGCTCGAACTCGGTCCGTCTCGTCGTCTACCAGGCGATGGAACGCAGTCTCGTCACCGTGTTCAACGAGAAGGCGCTGTGCGGACTCGGTCGCGAGGTCCAGACCACCGGCCTGCTCGCGGCCGATGCCGTCGACAAGGCGCTGACCGCGCTGAAGCGCTTCCGCGCGTTGTGCAAGGTGCAGCGGGTGGGGCAAGTTCATGCCATCGCGACCGCCGCCTGCCGCGATGCTTCGAACGGCGCTGATTTCATCGCCAAGGCCGAGAAGATCTGCGGCGCCCCGATCCAGATCCTCACCGGCCCCGAAGAGGCGCGCTATTCGGCGCTCGGTGTCATCTCCGGCATCCACAAGCCCGACGGCATCGTCGGTGATCTCGGCGGCGGCTCACTTGAGCTGATCGACGTGCGCGGGCACCAGGTCCGCAGCGGCGTCACCCTGCCGCTCGGCAGCCTGGCGCTGCAGGATCTCGCCGAGAAATCGCTGAAGAAGGCGGAGCGGATCGCGCGCGAGGCGCTGACCGACCTGCCGCAACTGCTGGCCGGCCAGAACCGCACCTTCTACGCGGTCGGCGGCACTTGGCGCGCGCTGGCGCGCATCCACATCATCCAGAGCGGCTATCCGCTCGGGGTGATGCACGGCTATGCGATTCCGGCGGCCGATGCGCTGGCCTTCGTGCGCCGGCTGCGCCGTCTCGTCGCCGCCGACATGCTGGCCGACATCGAAGCGATCGCCGAGGCGCGGCGCCCGCTGCTTGCCTATGCCGCGCTGGTGCTCGAGCACATCATCCGCGTCGCCAGGCCGACGACCGTCGTGTTCTCGACCTTCGGCGTGCGCGAGGGCCTGCTCTACTCCAAGCTTCCCGACGCCGAGCGCGCCAAGGACGGGCTGCTCTGCGCGGCGCAGGGCCTCAACGAGCTGTTGTCGCGCTCGGCCCAGCATGCCCGCGAGCTGATCGACTGGACCGACCGCCTGTTCCGCGTGATGCACATCCGCGAGACCGAGGACGAGCGCCGGCTGCGGCACGCCGCCTGCCTGCTGTCCGACATCGGCTGGCGCATGCATCCGGACCATCGCGGCGAGCAGACCTACGGCATCGTTCTGAACGGCAATTTCGGCTCGATCAACCACGAGGGCCGCATCTTCGTCGCGCTGTCGGTGTTCTTCCGCTACGAGGGCCTGCGCGACGAGGCGGCGGCGCCTGCCCTCACCGAGCAGCTGAGCCCGGCCCAGATCGATCGTGCGCGCCTGCTCGGCACCGCGTTTCGGGTCGCGCATCTGATCTCGGCGGCGCGGCCCGGCGTGCTGCCCGCAACGCATTTCCGCACCCAGGATCGCAAGCTGATGCTGGTGTTCGAGCACCAGATGGTCGACCTCGTCGCCGATCGTGTCGGCGGGCGCTTCAAGCAGCTCGCGCGTCTCGTCGGCCGCTCCGGCTCGATCGTGCGCAGCTAGATCCGGATCAGGGCCGCCGAGCGCCGACCGAAATTGCGATCATCCGCTGGGCGATGATGCCGTAGACCTTGCGCCAGGCCTGCTCCACCTCATCATTCCAATGCGGACCAAGCCCCTTGGCGAGGCTCCACAGCAGCGCCTCCCCGACCACCGGATAGTACTCCGGCTTGACGCCGTAGCGCGCATGATTGCGGCCGAGGATGTCGGTGCTCGACAGAAGTCCGGTCATCTGATCGAGGCTGCCGACGAGCACCGCGAGCGTCGCGATGAAATCGCGCTTCAACACGTCCATGTCGGCTGGAAACATCGCGCGGCATTCCGGCAAGAGCTCGAACACGCGATCATAGAACGTCGTCGTCATCTGTGTGGCATTGGCAAATACCAAGTCGAACGACGACTTGACGTGCGCAATCTCATCTGCAGTCAACATGCGCAAGTCCAATTCGAAACAATTCCAATCAGGGCCCGACCAGTGGAGCTCGACGTAGTGGTGTCGCGGCGACGCGAACGGGTTCATTATAAGAAACAGACGACCACGCCCCGCGGTACTTGTCAAAGGCGCGGCACCGTGCCGCAGCACTGTGGATTGGCTTGCGATCCTGCCGCGACGATTGCTGACCGACTCAGCGATCGGAGACGGCAACGGCAACAAACACGACGGCCATCGCGCTTCTCACAGGCCATCGGAGACGCCGACACGCCGGCCGCCGACCGGCGCCAAGGCCGACTGATCCGTTGGATCGCGCAGACGGCCGCCGATGCGAATGGCGGCGGTCCGCGTCAACCGACGGTTGGATCACACCGCGAGGTTCATCCAGACGGACTTCGGCTCCGTGAAGTTGTCCAGCGCGGCCGTGCCGTGCTCGCGGCCCAGTCCGGAGTCACGATCGCCACCCCAAGGCAGCCGCACATCGGTGTAGCCATAGGTGTTGATCCACACGGTGCCGGCGCGCAGGCGCTTAGCGAAGCGATGGACGCGCCCCATGTCGCGGCTCCAGACACCCGCGGCCAGGCTGTAAGCCGTGCCGTTCGCCATCCGCAGCGCCTCGGCCTCGTCCCTGAACTTGATCACGCTGACCACGGGTCCGAAGATCTCCTCCTGCGAGATCCGCATGTCGTGCGTGACGCCAGCGAAGACGGCGGGGCTGACGAAATAGCCGCGGGCGGCCGCGCGCTGGCCGCCGGTGACGAGCGTGGCACCTTCGTTGCGTCCGATGTCGACATAGTCGAGGATCGTCTTCATCTGCCGTTCGGAGATGACCGGTCCGAGCGAGGTGGCGCGATCGAGCGGATCGCCGATCCGCAGCGCCTGCGCCCGCGCAGTCAGGCGATCGACCACCTCGTCATACACGCGCTCGTGCACGAGCACCCGCGATCCGGCCGAGCACACCTGCCCGGTGTTGAAGAAGATGCCGCTGGCCGCAGCCTTCGCGGCGGCCTCGATGTTCGCATCGTCGAAGATGATGTTGGCCGACTTGCCGCCGAGCTCGAGCGACACCCGTTTGAAGTTGCCGGCCGCCGCCTTCATGATGCCGCGGCCGACGCCGGGCGAGCCGGTGAACGTGACCTTGTCGACATCGGGGTGGTTGACCAGCGCCTCGCCGACGGTGCGCCCGGGGCCGGTCACGATGTTGAGAACACCGGGCGGCAGTCCGGCTTCGAGCGCGAGCTCCCCGATCCGCAGCGCCGACAGCGACGTCAGCTCGGCGGGCTTCATCACGACGGTGCAACCGCAGGCCAGCGCCGGCGCGAGCTTCCACATCCCGATCATCAGCGGGAAATTCCACGGCACGATTGCCGCGACCACGCCGACCGGCTCGCGCACGGTATAGGTCAGCGCATCATCGCGCGTAGAGACGACTTCACCGCTGATCTTGTCGGCCCATCCGGCGTAATAAGTGAGCGTATCGATGGCGGCGGGAAGATCCTGGCGCTGGATCGCCGACACGGGCTTGCCGGCATCGAGGCTTTCGAGCTCGATGATCTCGTCGGCATAGTCGCGCAACAGCTGCGCCCATTTCAGCAGGATCGCGCCGCGCTCCGCCGCACGCATCGTTCGCCACGGCCCTTCGAAGGCCTTGCGGGCCGCGGCGACCGCGAGATCGACATCCTCGGCATTGCCCTCGGCGACCGTCGCAATCGCCTGCTCGGTTGCAGGATTGAGCGAGGTGAAGGTGCGTCCCGAAACCGAGGGAACATGCCGGCCGCCGATCAGGAGCTGGAGCGGCTTCGTCAGATAAGACGTCGTCCTCGAGCCGCGCTCGTAATCATATGCAATCGACATCATATTTCCTCCGTTTGTTGTATACCAATGAAGGTAAGAACAAATATCTGTTCGTAAATATGATATCTGTTGCCTATGGCCGGCGGTCATATGAAGCCGACTTCACAAGCGGGCCCTGATGTTGCGGATCGCGATCGAACCTGTCTGGCGTTTCTACAAGGACGACGGCCCGCAGAGCATCGTCGTGATGCTCCGCGTGCTCAGTGAAATCAGGAGGACGGGTAAGATCACCAGCGCGGCCAGCGACGCGCATCTGTCCTATCGTCACGTCTGGAATCTGATCGAGCAGTGGTCTGAATTCTTCGGCGTGCCGCTGGTCGAGACCCAGCGCGGCAAGGGATCGAAGCTCACCACGTTCGGAGACAAGCTGGTCTGGGCCGGTGAGCGCATGCACGCCCGCCTCGGCCCGCAGCTCGACAATCTGGCGCAGGAGCTGGTGACCGAGATCAAGCCGTTCCTGCAGCCGCATCCCGGCGTGATCCGCGTTCACGCCAGCCACGGCTTTGCCGTCGCCAAGCTGCGCGAGCTGTTGGATCGCGAGCCAGGCGTCGGGGTCGATGTCCGCTATGTCAGCAGCCAGCATTCGCTGGCGTCGCTGGCGCAAGGCGAATGCGACCTGTCGGGACTGCATCTGCCGCGCGGCGAGCTGCGTGCCCAGAACATCCAGGCCTGCAGGGATTGGCTTGATCCCAAGCAGGACTGCGTCATCAGCTTCGTGACCCGTGAAATGGGGCTGATGGTCAAGCGCGGCAATCCGCTGTCGATCCGTTCATTGGCCGATCTTGCCGACGGCAGGGCGCGCTTCGTCAATCGCGATCATGATTCCGGCACCCGCCTGGTGTTCGATCAGTTGCTCGCGTCACAAGGCATCGATGAAGCGCGCATCAATGGCGCGCAGCAGATCGAGTTCACCCACGCAGCCGTCGCCGCCTATGTTGCGAGCGGCATGGCCGACGTCTGCTTCGGCGTCGAGGCCGCCGCGCGGCAGTTCGGACTCGACTTCATCCGTATCCTCACCGAGGACTATTTCTTCGCCTGCCATAAATCGTTTCTGGAAACCGACCCGATGCGGCGGGTGCTCGAGGTGATGAAGGGCGACGAATTCCATCGCGCCGTCGCTGCCCTGCCCGGCTACCAGCCAGCCGCCACGGGATCGGTCCACACCGTTCGCGAATTCCTCGATCGGCTGGATGCGGAGTCCTGACGCCGCCCGGTTGGACCCGACGCCTCCTGACGATCAGCTACGGCAGATCGACGCCGCGCGCCGGCACCAGCTCGCTCTCGGCCTGACGCTGCAGCGCGCGGCCGCGCCAGATCGAGCCGGCGATCAGCACCACACCGGCGCCGATCAGCGACATCAGCGTCTCCATGACATCGACGTGGCTCGCGAGATTGGTCTTGCCGGCGAACAGCGCCGAGGTCGCCTCGATGTTGATGACCACGGTGCCGTCGAGGAGATGGTGCAGCATCGGCTCGATCGCGGGATCGGTCGCGATCACCTCGCCGGCCACCCAGCCGAGCAACATCGCGCCGAGCCAGACCAGCAGCGGGACCCGATCGAGCACAAGCATGATCAGCGCGGCGCCCGCGATGATCAGCGGGATGCTCATGGCGAGGCCGATGATCAGCAGGGACGCCTGGCCGTTCGCGGCCGCAGCCACCGCGATCACGTTGTCGAGGCTCATCACGAGGTCGGCAAGCGCGACGATGCGGACCGCATGCCACAGCGTCGTGCCGGCCGCGATCTCGTCGTTCTCGTCCTCGGGCACCAGCAGCTTGGCGGCGATCACGATCAGCGCCAGCCCGCCGATCAGCTTCAGGTATGGCAGTGCCATCAGGGTGGCGACGATGCCGGTAAAGGCGATGCGCAGTGCGACGGCAATGCCGGAGCCGGCCACCATGCCCCAGAAGCGATGCTTGCCGTGCAGGCCGCGGCAGGCGAGCGCGATGACCAGCGCATTGTCGCCCGACAACAGCACGTTGATCCAGACGATCTTGCCGAGCGCGAGCCAGAAGCCCGGGCTCTGCAGGTCGGCCTCGAATTGAGCGAGCATGTGGCCGAAGCTGGCGGAATCGGCGAGTTGCGATAGCCAGTTCACGGCCGGGCCTTTCAGATAAGTTCAGCGCAGAGCACGAAGGTCGTGCGGCGGAGGGCGCCCTCCGCCGCACGAGGATTGATCAACCGACGATCTCGTTGCCGGAGAAGAACTGCGCGATCTCGATCGCAGCCGTTTCCGCCGCGTCGGAACCGTGCACCGAGTTCTCGCCGATCGACTTCGCATGCAGCTTGCGGATGGTGCCGTCGGCCGCCTTCGACGGATCGGTGGCGCCCATCACGTCGCGGTACTTCAGGATGGCGCCCTCGCCCTCCAGCACCTGGACCACGACCGGGCCGGAGATCATGAAATCGACCAGTTCGCCGAAGAACGGCCGCGCCTTGTGCACGGCATAGAAGGTCTCGGCCTGATCGCGGGTCATGCGGATGCGCTTCTGGGCCACGATGCGCAGGCCGGCCTTCTCGATCAGCGCGTTGATCGCGCCGGTGAGATTACGCTCGGTCGCGTCGGGCTTGATGATCGAAAAGGTGCGCTCAATCGCCATGATATCGTCCTTGGAGGTACGGGATTTCGGTGAGTTGCGGGCTTATATCGACGCGATCGGCCGACGGCAAGCGACCGGGACCCTGCCGGAGGCGCGACGCCTTACGACAATTTCACGATTCTGAACATAGTCTGAAGGGTTCGTGCGACCCGTGTTCAGCTCCCAGGCGTTACGGTCGTTGCCATCGGGCGGGGACGAGCCAGCAATACGACCGGTGGCCGCCCTCTCCCAGCCTCATCCGTCGGACAATTTCGGCGCCACCAACGCTGTCATCCAGGAGACGATCATGTTGCGCAAACTCTCCCTCATCGCGGCGGCCGCCGTTGCCCTCGGCGCAGCCGCCCTCGCCCCGACCGCCGCCTCGGCTCACTGGCACGGTGGGTGGCATGGCGGTGGTTGGCATGGAGGCGGCTGGCATGGCGGTTGGCACCGTCCGTTCTACGGTCCCCGCTTCTTCGTCGGTGGCCCGGTCTACAGCTACGGCTATGGCGGCTGCTACGTGCGCCGCGTGGTTCCGACCCCGTGGGGACCGCGCTGGCGGTTGATCAACCGCTGCTATTGATACGAGCCTCGGCGCGGCACCCGCCCCCCGCCGCACCGAACTCGCATCGCCCCGGCGTCTCCCCCACGCCGGGGCCTTTTTTAGTGCAGTTTCAACCTGATTTCGGGGTATTCCGGTCGGGAGCGGGAAACAAATCGAGCGGTCACGACTTGTTACGGCATCGTCCTGCAACTGCTCGTGGAATTCCGTCATGTCTGGCCGCACCGCCAATTTCAGCGAGGCGCTCGATCGCAAGACCAGCCGATCGATCTGCGAGGCCGTCGGCGAGCGCCTGCAACGCAGCCTGCCGCCGGACGGCTCTCACCTGCCGGCTTCCCTTGCGGACCTGATGAACGAGTTGCGCAAGCGCGACGAGGCCGGGACGAGCCTATCCGGCCGCTGAGACCGCGACAAAGCGGTTGCCTTTGGCCGCGCGTGCGGTGACAAGGCGCGCATGCTTTCCATCACCGACATCTCCATCCGCCTCGCCGGACGGCTTCTCATCGACCAGAGCTCAGTGCAGATTCCGCCGGGCGCGCGCGTCGGACTGGTCGGCCGCAACGGCACCGGCAAGTCGACCCTGTTCAAGGCGATCCGCGGCGAACTGTCGCTGGAGACCGGCAGCATCAGTGTGCCGCCGCGGTGGCGCATCGGCAGCCTGGCCCAGGAAGCCCCGAGCGGGCCCGAAAGCCTGATCGAGGTGGTTCTCCGGGCCGACCTCGAGCGGCATGCGCTGCTGCAGGAGGCCGAGACCGCCCATGACGCACACCGCATCGCCGAGATCCAGACCCGGCTCGTCGACATCGATGCGCATTCCGCGCCGGCGCGCGCGGCCGCGATTCTCAGCGGCCTCGGATTTTCCGCCGCGGATCAGGCGCGAGCCTGCGCCGAATTCTCCGGCGGCTGGCGCATGCGGGTCGCCCTCGCGGCCACGCTGTTCGCCGCACCCGACCTGCTCCTGCTGGACGAGCCGACCAACTATCTCGACCTCGAGGGCACGCTGTGGCTCGAGGATCATCTGGCGCACTATCCGCGCACGGTGATCGTGATCAGCCATGACCGCGATCTGCTGGAAACCTCCGTCGACCAGATCCTGCATCTCGACCGTTGCAAGCTCACGCTGTATCGCGGCAGCTATTCCTCCTACGAGGAGCAGCGCGCCACCCGCGAGATGCTCGATGCCAAGGCGGTCAAGCGCCAGGAAGCCGAGCGCGCGCGGCTTCAGGCCTTCGTCGAGCGCTTCAAGGCCAAGGCCTCGAAGGCGCGCCAGGCGCAGTCCCGCGTCAAGATGCTGGAGCGGATGAAGCCGATCACCGCGCTCGTCACCCAGGACGTGCACGAGATCACCTTCCCCGCACCGGAGCGACTGCTGTCGCCGCCGATCATCGCGGTCGACAACGCCTCGGTCGGCTACGACCCCGCGCAACCGGTGCTCAACCGCGTCACCTTACGCATCGACAATGACGACCGCGTCGCATTGCTCGGCGCCAACGGCAATGGCAAGTCCACGCTGGTGAAGCTGCTGGCCGGCCGGCTCGCGCCGTTCTCCGGCAAGGTCACGCGCGCCGACAAGCTGTCGATCGCCTATTTCGCCCAGCACCAGCTCGATGAGTTGGACGAGACCGGTTCGCCGTATAGTCACGTGCGCAAGCTGATGGGTGACGCGCCGGAGTCGAAAGTGCGAGCGCGCGCCGGTGCGATCGGGTTTTCCGGCAAGGCCGCTGACACGCTGGTGAAGAGCCTGTCGGGCGGCGAGAAGGCGCGGCTGCTGCTCGGGCTCGCGACCTTCTTCGGCCCCAACATGATCATCCTGGACGAGCCGACCAACCATCTCGACATCGACAGCCGCGCCGCGCTCGCCGAAGCGATCAACGAATTTCCCGGCGCCGTGATCATGGTCTCGCACGACCGCTATCTGATCGAGGCCTGCGCCGACCGCCTCTGGGTCGTCGCCGACCGCACGGTGAAGACCTACGATGGCGATCTCGATGACTACCGGCGCATGGTCCTGTCGTCACGCAGCGGCGCCGGCACCCGAGAGACCGAACGTACGCAGGTGACCGAGAAAGCAGAGCGGCCGCGCGGCGACAACAGGCGGAGCGGGCTGAAGCAGAAGATCACGGCGGTCGAAGCCGAGATCGCCCGCATCACAGAGATCATCGCCAAGATCGACGGCGCGCTGTCGCTGCCCGACATCTTCACACGCGACCCGAAACAGGCGGCGCAATTGTCGAAGGCACGGGCCAATGCCGCCGACGCGCTGGCGCGCGCCGAGGAGCAATGGCTGGAAGCGAGCGCGTTGTATGACGAGGCAACCGGCTGATCGAGCAATCCGCGACGAACCAATGTTCGTCCGACGAACTACTCTCTCGGCAACTTCAGCGCACACTCAGGTCGCGCGCTTCTTCGCCTTCGGCTTGACCGTCTTCGGCGCGGGTCCCGGATCGGGCGCTCGCTCGACCGAGGTCAAGCGGCCGGAGCTGAACGTGTAGACGCCGGCGCGCGCGCCGCGCAGCCAGGTCACCGTGGCCACGCGCTCACCGCCATTGCTCGAGACGTTGACGTTGTCGGGTGCACCGATGCCGCGCACCACGTCGCATTCGGTATGGCCGAGTGCGACGGTGCCGCCGCCGGCTGGCGTTGCGGCGGCGGGATCATTCGCCAGCGCGTTCGCGCCCGCAGCACCGGCCGCAGGCGCCATGCCCGGGCATGCGCCTTCGGCGCTCACAAGATCCTCAGCGGTGACCGGCTTATCCGGCGTCAGCGGCGGCGCGTCGATCGAGATGTTTCTGATGAACAGGCGCTGCGGCCGGTTGAACCACTCGGCGTCCTTGGACAGGAAATCGGGCGTGCTCGAGCATCCGGCGACGACCGGGGCAAGCACAAGGAACGCCAGAGCGCGCGTCAGCTGTTTGTTGTGGTCTCGCACGATGAACCTTGCTGAATTGCAACCTGTGGACACTCTAACGTGTTGTCCCAACATCACTTTGCGGCACGTTCGTGACTTTGCCAACGCTCTGCCGGTAAATCAGCAGTTTATCATGAATCGCGCCGCGCGGCCATCATTGGCGCTTCACGGACTTCCGCATCATTGCCGGCGCTGCCAACGCCCCCGCTCATCCGCCTGCCAGTAGGTGACCTCGAATCCTCGCGATTTGCAATCGGTCCACGCCGATCTCGCAGCCGCGAGCGCGTCCGCATCATCGCCGTTGAATACGAGCACCATGCGCTCGTAGCTGTGCGAGTCCGATGGCAGCGGCGCGTTGTCCACGAGGAAACGGACGTTTGCGCCGTTGGGATTGCTCTCTTCCACCGCGAGCACGATCGGCTGGTCGGCCACATCAGCCACCCGCCAGGTGGCATGCGGCAGAAACGAATCGTCGCGATAGGTCCACAGATGCGCATCGAGCGCATCCGCGCGCTCCTCCGACGTCGACTGCACCACGACGCGCCAACCGCGCTCGAGCGACTTCTCGAGCAGCGGCGGCAGCACGCCTTCAATGGTCATGTTCTGCAGATGGTAGAACAGGACTTCTGTCATCGTCCCGCGTCACGCCTTGGCGCCGGACTTGGCTTCAGCTTTGGCGTCGGATTTGGATTCGTACGAATCCCACACCAGCCGGTCGAGCAGCCGGACGCCATAGCCCGATCCCCAGCTCTGGTTGATCTCCGATTTCGGCGCGCCCATCGCGGTGCCGGCGATGTCGAGATGCGCCCACGGCGTGTCGTTGACGAAGCGCTGCAGGAATTGCGCAGCAGTGATCGAGCCGCCATGGCGTCCGCCGGTATTCTTCATGTCCGCGAACTGCGAATCGATCAGCTTGTCGTATTCGTGGCCGAGCGGCATGCGCCAGACCTTCTCACCCGTCTCCTGCCCCGCCTTGAACAGCTTGTCGGCGAGATCATCATTGTTGGTGAAGAGGCCGGCATGCTCGGTGCCGAGCGCGACCATGATCGCGCCGGTCAAGGTCGCCAGGTCGATCATGAACTTCGGCTTGAACTTGGTCGCGACGTACCACAGCACGTCGGCGAGCACGAGCCGGCCCTCGGCATCGGTATTGATGATCTCGATGGTCTGGCCGGACATCGAGGTGACGATGTCGCCCGGACGCTGGGCGTTGCCGTCCGGCATGTTCTCGACCAGGCCGATGGCACCGATCACGTTGGCCTTGGCCTTGCGTGCGGCGAGTGCATGCATCAGGCCGACCACGCAGGCCGCACCGCCCATGTCGCCCTTCATGTCCTCCATCGAGCCGGCCGGCTTGATCGAGATGCCGCCGGTGTCGAAGCACACGCCCTTGCCGATGAAGGCGACCGGCTGCTCGCCGCGCTTGCCGCCATTGTAGTGCATCACGACGGTGCGGCTCGGCCGTGCCGAGCCCTGGCCGACGCCGAGCAGCGCGCCCATGCCGAGCTTCTTCATCGCAGGCACGTCGAGGATCTCGACGGTGACGCCGAGCTTGCGCAAGGCGGCGGCGCGCTTGGCGAACTCCTCAGGATAGAGCACGTTCGGCGGCTCGTTGACGAGATCGCGCGCCAGTATCACCCCGTCAGTGACGTGGGACCGCGGCGCGAACGCCTTCTTGGCCGCCGCGGCATCCGCCACGGCGATCGAGACATTGGCGCTGACGGCGCCCTCCTCGTCCTTCTTCTTGGTCTTGTAGCGATCGAACCGATAGGCCCGCAGCCGGATCCCGGCGGCCAGCGAGCTGACCTGATCCGGCAACAGCGGTCCCGAAGGCAACTCGGCCAGCACCGCGACCGCTTCAGTTCCGGAGTTCAGCTTTCCGGCTAAAGTGCCGCCGTATTTAAGAAAATCCTTGTCCTTGAGGTCTGAGCCCTTGCCGGTGCCAATGACGATCAAGCGCTGAATCTTGATTCCCTCAGGAGCCAGCAGGTCCAGCACCGCGCCATCCTTGCCCTTGAACCGGGCTGCGGCGGCCGCGCGCTTGACCAGGTCAGAGGCTCCCCCAAGGGCCTTCTCGGTCGCGACTCCGAGTCGCAGGGTGTCATCGCAGAACGCCACCACGATGCCGCGCGGGGCGGTCGACAGCGGGACGAAGCCGACCTTGACGGCGTCGGACATCAAGCAATCCTCCAAATTTCGACGTGATGAGCCGCCACGTCCGGCCGAAAACCTCAAGGACCAGACGCGGATGGCGGCAGTTCGGAACCCAACTTGGCAGCAGTATGACCTGCCCGGGCGGCGGCTGCCAAGCGCCGCGTGGCGGGCCAGTCACAATCATGAAATTTTGACCGTATTTTCGGGGCGCCACGCCACAGCCATTTTGTCGACGGATCAACGAGATGGTAATGATATTCACTGCTCTTGGAACGTCACGGCGACAGCGGCCTTGGGGGACCCGTTTCAAGGGGGCTGCAGCGCTCGTTCCGGGACTGCTGATTGGGGATCGAGCGCAGACGATGGGGTCCATCGACAGGTACATCTTTCGCACGACGCTGGCGTCGTTCGCGTTGGTCCTGATCAGCCTCACCGGCGTGATCTGGATTACGCAGGCGCTGCGCGGCATCGACCTGATGACCAGCCAGGGCCAGACGATCCTGACCTTCCTCGGCATCACCGGTCTCGTGATTCCCTCCCTGCTCGGCGTCATCGCGCCAATTGCGCTGATGATCGCGGTCTCGCACACGCTGAACAAGCTCGCGACCGATTCGGAGATCATCGTCATGAACGCGGCCGGCATGTCGCCGATCCGGCTGTTCGTGCCGTTCGCCTATGCCACCTGCGCGGTGGCCGTGCTGGTGACGGTGATCGCCGCCTTCTTCGCCCCCGACGGCCTGCGCCGGATCAAGCAGTGGGATGCCGAGATCACCGCCGACGTGCTCGCCAACATCCTGCAGCCCGGGCGGTTCGCGCAGCTCGACCAGAACCTGACCATCCGGATCCGCGAGCGCCAACCCGGCGGCGAGCTGTCCGGCATCCTGATCGACGACCGCCGCGACCCCAAGGAGCGAATCACGATCATCGCCGAGAAGGGCACCGTCGTGAAGAATGCCGACGGCTCGTTCCTGGTGCTCGAGGACGGCAATCTGGAACGCTTCGAGCTCGGCAAGCGCGAGCCGGCGATGGTCGCGTTCGCTCGCTACGCCTTCGACATGTCGAAGTTTTCGAATCAGGGCCGCGACGTCACGCTCGGCATCCGCGAGCGCTATCTTTGGGAGCTGATGGCCCCCGCCGAGAACGATCCGATCTACAAGCAGATCCCGGGACAATTCCGGCAGGAATTGCACGACCGCTTCCTGGCGCCGATCTATCCGTTCGCCTTCGCAGCCCTCACCTTCGCGTTCCTGGGCGCGCCGCGGACGACGCGCCAGAGCCGCAACTTCTCGTTCGGCAGCGCGATCCTCGCCGTCTTCGGCGTGCGCATGGCGGGCTTCGCCTGCTCGGTCATGACGGTGAAGACGCCGATGGCGGCGCTGGTGCAGTACCTCATGCTGTTCGGCGTGCTCGGCCTCAGCATCTGGATCATCATCGGCGGCGTGGTGGTCGAGCCGCCGGCGCGGCTGATGGAAGCCATCAACCGCTCGAACGCGCGGATCGCGCGGCTGTTCGGAAGGCCGGCCACCGCATGAGCATGGTCACCAACACACTCGGACGCTATTTCGCCGGCCGCTTCCTGGTCTCGGCAGTCGGCGTGTTCGCGAGCATCTTCATCCTGCTCGTGCTCGTCGACTACATCGAGATGGTGCGCAAGACCTCCGGGCTCGCCTCGGCCTCGGCGCTGATGGTGGCGGAGACGTCGCTGTTCCGGGTGCCGCAATTGCTCGAGAAGATGATGCCGTTCTGCGTCCTGATCGGCGCCATGACCTGCTATCTCGCACTGTCGCGCCGGCTCGAGCTCGTGGTGGCGCGCGCAGCCGGGGTCTCCGCCTGGCAGTTCATCGCGCCGGCGCTGGCAAGCGCCATCGTGCTCGGGCTGATGGCCACGACCCTCTACAACCCGATGTCGGCCAATCTGCGCGAGCTCTCCAAGCGCATGGAGGCCGAGCTGTTCGGCGCGGCCCCCGGCGGCGGCGTGCAGGATGCGGCCGGCTTCTGGCTCAACCAGATCAACCCGGACGGCTCCGTGATCATCAATGCCGCCCGCAGCGAGCAGCAGGGCGTCCGCCTGACCGGACTGACCCTGTTCCGTTTTGATACGGACAAGCACTTCAAGGAGCGAATCGAAGCCCGCGAGGCGACCCTCGAAGAAGGCCGGTGGGTCTTCCGCTCGGTGCGCCGATTCTCCCTCGATGCGCCCCCTGTCGACGAACCGACGTTCATTCTTCCGACCAGCCTGACGCCGGCGCAGGTCCGAAA
The DNA here is from genome assembly GCF_032484535.1 of Bradyrhizobium sp. SZCCHNS3016. NCBI lineage: Bacteria > Pseudomonadati > Pseudomonadota > Alphaproteobacteria > Hyphomicrobiales > Nitrobacteraceae > Bradyrhizobium > Bradyrhizobium sp. SZCCHNS3016. Next base: position 27,969 of record NZ_JAUETE010000008.1, on the reverse strand, counting down.
CAGCTTCTCCACCCCCGAAACTGTGTCGTTTTGGCAACTGCCGACATACATCCGTTCGTCGGAGAGCTCAGGCTTCGCGACCGCGGGGTACCGACTGCAGTATCATAAGCTGATCGCGCAGCCGTTTTTGCTGGCTGCGATGGTCATGCTCGCTGCGTCCGTGTCGCTCAGGTTCTTCCGAATGGGTGGCGTACAGAAAATGGTTTTGAGTGGCGTGGGCGCCGGGTTTCTGCTCTACGTTCTGTCGAAAGTAACTGAAGATTTGAGCAAGGCTGAGTTGATGAATCCGATCGCTGCGGCGTGGCTGCCGGTGTTCGTCGGCGGCCTCACCGGTTTCATGGCTTTGCTCTACCAGGAGGACGGCTAGTGTCGTTCGTTGCCGTCCGTCAGACAGCGCTCGCCGCGCTTCGGCAGCATGCCGTTGCGCGCCGCGGTTGCGTGCGCGTGCGTCGCGCCGAGTCTGGCGTGCTTGGATTCGTTTTGGCCTGCGGGCTCGGCCTGATGGTTGCGGCTGCGACCGGGGTCGTGGCGCCGAGTCCTGCCGCCGCGCAGGGCTTCACCTACAATCCGCGCCCGCCCAAGGCGCCGCCGCCGCGCGTCGCCAACGACAACCAGATGCTGGTGCAGGCGACCGAGGTCGATTACGACTACAACAACTCGCGCGTGTCGGCGGTCGGCAACGTGCAACTGTTCTACAACGGCACCTCGGTCGAGGCCGACCGGGTGATCTACGACCAGAAGACCAAGCGCCTGCATGCGGAAGGCAACATCCGCATGACCGATGCCGACGGCAAGATCACCTACGCCAACAGCCTCGATCTGTCCGACGATTATCGTGACGGCTTCGTCGATTCGCTGCGCGTCGAGACCGAGGATCAGACGCGGATGGCGGCGACCCGCGCCGACCGCTCCAAGGGGAATTACACCGTCTTCGAGAACGGCGTGTACACCGCCTGCGCGCCTTGCAAGGACGATCCGAAGAAGCCGCCGCTGTGGCAGGTCAAGGGTGCGCGCATCATCCACGACCAGACCGAGAAGATGCTGTATTTCGAGAACGCCCAGCTCGAGTTCTTCGGCGTTCCCCTGGCCTACATCCCCTACTTCTCGACGCCCGATCCGACCGTGAAGCGCAAGAGCGGCTTCCTGATGCCCGGCGTCACCCAGACCGGCGGCTACGGCTTCGGCGTCGACATCCCCTATTACTGGGCGATCGCGCCGGATTACGACGCGACCTTCACGCCGCGCATCACCTCCAAGCAGGGCGTGCTGCTGCAGACCGAGTTCCGCCAGCGCCTCAGCAATGGCGGCTACCAGGTGCGCCTGTACGGGATCGATCAGCTCGACCGCAAGGCCTTCGCCGGCCAGCCGGGCGATCGCCAGTTCCGCGGCGGCGTCGACACCAAGGGCCAGTTCGCGCTCAACGACAAGTGGGTCTGGGGCTGGGACGGCATCCTGCTGTCCGACTACATGTTCCTGTCGGATTACCGGCTGGCGCAGTACCGCGACCCGTTCAACTCGTTCATGAGCCTCCCGACCGAGGCGATCTCGCAGTTGTATTTGACCGGCGTCGGCAGCCGCAGCTTCTTCGACGTCCGGGCGATCCACTATCTGAGCTTCTCAGGCAACCAGCAGACCGTGCCGGTGGTCTATCCGGTGCTGGATTACTCGAACGTGCTGAACTACCCCGTGTTCGGCGGCGAGTTCAGCTACAAGACCAACTTCGTCAATCTGAGTCGCCAGACGGCGGTGTTCGACCCGATCACGACCACCGCCAACACCGCCGGACTGTGCACGACGGTATCCGCCGATCCGCGTGCGCGCCTGCCCAACCAGTGCCTGCTGCGCGCCACCCCCGGCACCTACACCCGCCTGACTGCGCAGGCGGAGTGGCGGCGCTCGTTCACCGATCCCTACGGCCAGATCTGGACGCCGTTCGCGATCCTGCGCGCGGATGCGATCAACGCCAACGTCTCGAACCAGCCGGGCGTGGGCAACTTCCTGCAGACCGGCGACACCCAGGCGCTGCGGCTGATGCCGACGGTCGGCCTGGAATATCGCTATCCGTTCATCAACGTTCAGCCGTGGGGCACGACGACGATCGAGCCGATCGCGCAAGTGATCATCCGGCCGAACGAGACCTACGCCGGCCGGCTGCCGAACGAGGACGCCCAGAGCATGGTGTTCGACGCCAGCAACCTGTTCAGCGTCGACAAGTTCTCCGGCTACGACCGCGTCGAAGGCGGCGGCCGCGCCAATGTCGGCGTCCAGGCGACGACGCAGTTCGACCGCGGCGGCACCATCAACGTGCTGTTCGGCCAGTCCTACCATTTGTTCGGGATGAACTCGTTCGCGGTGCAGGACGCCAACAACACCGCCATCGGCTCCGGCCTGGACAAGAACGTCTCGGACTACGTGGCGCGTGTCGATTACTCGCCGAACCGCACCTACACGTTCAGCATGCGCAGCCGGTTCGACCAGCAGACCCTGAACATCCAGCGCTTCGAGGCGGAAGCCAAGGCGAACTTCGACCGCTGGTCGGTGGCCCTGACCTACGGCAACTATGCCGCCGATCCGGCGCTCGGCTATCTCGACCGGCGTGAGGGCATCCTCGGCAGCGGCTCGGTCAAGGTGGCGCCGAACTGGGTCGTCACGGGTGCAGCACGCTGGGATCTGGCAGCCAACAAGATCAACCAGTATGTGATCGGCGCCGGCTATGTGGATGATTGTTTCGTGCTGGCCGCCAACTATGTAACGTCGTATAATTATACGGCAGGCACCACTCCCCCCGTTCTGAGCCATGCCTATATGCTCCAGATCGGACTCCGGACGCTGGCCAATTCCTCGTCCACGGGAACCGGGGCTGGGGGCCTTCAGTAGCGCGCGCCAGTCTCCGACGGGCCGCTCCGTGGGGTTCGAAAGTCCCTCGTCGGGAGCCGTGGCGCGGTTTCCAGTTGGATCAATAGCGACAGCGAAGCTTGGTCATGACGATCGCGTTCTCTCCTCGCCTTCGGGCCCTGGCCATCTGCACTCTTGCCGCACTCGTCTGCGGCATCGGAACGATGTCGGCTCGCGCCCAGAGCATCGTCGTCATGGTCAATGGCGATCCCATCACCGACTATGACATCGAGCAGCGCACCAAGCTGAACTTCCTGAGCACTCGCAAGCATCAGACCCGCCAGGAGATCATCAACGAGCTGATCGACGACAAGGTGAAGATCAAGGAAGGCAAGAAGTACGGCGTCGAGCCGTCCGCCTCCGACGTCGACCAGTCGTTTGCCGGCATGGGCTCTCGCATGCGGCTCAACCCGGAACAGTTGACCAAATCGCTGGAGAGCCAGGGCGTGCGGCCGGAGACGCTGAAGGCCCGCATCAAGGCCGAGATCGTCTGGAGCAGCCTGGTGCGCGGCCGCTACAAGGAGCGCCTGCTCGTCTCCGACAAGGACGTCGCCGCGGCCGTCGCCGCCACCGGCGGCGACGGCGATCAGCAGGGCCAAGCGTTCGAGTACAAGATGCAGCCGATCGTGCTGATCGTGTCGAACTCCTCGAACCAGGGTTTGATGGAAGCACGTCACAAGGAGGCGGAGGCTCTGCGCTCGCGGGTGCAGACCTGCGCCGAAGCCAACAACATCTTCAAGACGACGGCGAACGCGGTCATCAAGGAGATCGTCGTCAAGACGTCCGCCGACATTCCGCCGAATCTGCGCAAGCTGCTCGATGATACGCCGATCGGCCATCTGACTCCGCCGGAAGCGACGCGGCAGGGCATTCAGATGGTGGCCCTCTGCTCGCGGACTCCGACCACGATCGACACGCCGAAGAAGCGCGAGATCAAGGAGCAGATGTACACCAAGAAATACGAGGCCACCTCCAAGGCCTATCTGCAGGAAGTCCGCAAGGCGGCGATGATCGAATATCGCTGATGACGAAGCCGCTCGCGCTGACCTTGGGGGAACCGGCAGGCATCGGCCCCGACATCACCCTGCAGGCGTGGCTGCGCCGCACCGAGCTCGGACTCCCCGCCTTCTACGTGCGCGGTGATCCGGCCTTCCTGGCTCAGCGCGCCAAGCTGCTCGACCTCCCCGTCACTGTGGACGAGGTTCGTCCCGAACAAGCGGCGCAGGCGTTTGCAACCGCGCTGCCCGTGGTCTCCACCGGGCAAGCCGTGACGGCCCTGCCGGGCCGCCCGGACATGACGAGTGCCGAGGCGGCCATCGGCTCGATCCGGGAGGCCGTGGCCGACGTGAGGGCCGGACGCGCCAGCGCCGTCGTGACCAACCCGATCGCCAAGGCCGTGCTCTACCGTGCCGGCTTCTCGCATCCCGGCCATACCGAATTTCTCGCCGAGCTCGCCGCCGATGGCGGCGCGATCCCGCAGCCGGTCATGATGCTGTGGTCACCGATGCTCGCCGTCGTGCCGGTGACGATCCACGTCGCGCTGCGCGACGCGATCGAGCAGCTCACGAGCCCGCTGATCACCTCGACGACACGCATCGTCGCGGCGAGCCTGCGCCGCTATTTCGGCGTGTCGCGGCCACGCATTGCAATGTCGGGCCTCAATCCGCATGCGGGCGAGGACGGCACGCTCGGCACCGAAGAGGACACGATCATCGCGCCGGCGATCGCGACGTTGCGCAACGCCGGGCTCGACGTGAAGGGACCGCTGCCGGCAGACACGATGTTTCATGAAGCTGCGCGCAAGACCTATGACTGCGCCATCTGCATGTACCACGATCAGGCACTCATCCCGATCAAGACGCTGGCGTTCGACGAGGGCGTCAACGTCACGCTCGGCCTGCCCTTCATCCGCACCTCGCCCGACCACGGCACGGCCTTCGACATTGCCGGCAAGGGCACCGCCAATCCGGCGAGCCTGATCGCGGCGCTCGAGCTCGCGGCGCGCATGGCCAGCCAGTCGTCATGAGCGCGATCGACGACCTCCCGCCGCTGCGCGAGGTCATTCGCGAACATCAGCTGTCGGCGCGCAAGGCGCTCGGTCAGAACTTCCTGCTCGATCTCAATCTCACGGCCCGCATCGCGCGGGCCGCAGGTCCGCTGGAGGACGCCACCGTGGTGGAGATCGGCCCGGGACCGGGAGGCCTGACGCGGGCGCTGCTCGCGCTCGGCGCGCGCCACGTGATCGCGGTCGAGCACGACGAGCGCGCGATCCCGGCGCTGCAGGCGATCGCCGCGCGCTATCCGGGGCGGCTCGAAATCGTCTGCACCGACGCCCGCACCTTCGACGTCCGGCCCTACCTCGGCAGCACCAAGGCGAAGATCGTCGCCAACCTGCCCTACAACATCGCGACACACCTGCTGATCGGCTGGCTCTCGGCCGAGCCGTGGCCACCCTGGTACGACATGATGGTGCTGATGTTTCAGCGCGAGGTCGCCGAGCGGATCGTCGCGCGCGAGAACGAGGACGCCTATGGCCGGCTCGGCGTGCTCGCCAACTGGCGCTGCGAGACCAAGATCCTGTTCGACATCTCGCCGTCCGCCTTCGTGCCGCCGCCGAAGGTCACCTCGTCGGTGGTGCGGCTGGTGCCGCGCCTTTCGCCCGAACCGTGCGACCGCCGCGCACTCGAGCAGGTCGCGGCCGCCGCCTTCGGCCAGCGCCGCAAGATGCTGCGGCAGAGCCTGAAGTCGCTGCCGGCGGATCCCGCGCGGCTCGCGGCCGCCGCAGGCGTCGATCCCACCCGCCGCGCCGAGACCATTCCGGTGTCGGGCTTTGTTGCCATGGCCCGCGAATTGACCAATAGTCGCAACGAGAACAAGTCTTAATCAACAAGCATTTCAGGGAGTTTCATCATGGCGTTGATGCGCCGTCAGTCGCTCGTCAAGTTCGACGCACCGCTGTGCGAAACCATCGTCGAGACGCCGAAGCCGCAAGGCCGGGAAGTTCTGGTTCGCATCGAGCGCTGCGGCCTGTGCCACTCCGACCTGCATATCCAGGACGGCTATGCCGATCTCGGCAATGGCAGGCGACTCGACACCACGCGCGGCATGACCCTGCCCTTCACGCTCGGACACGAGATTGCCGGCGTCGTCGACGAGGTCGGACCCGACGTGCCGAAGGAACTGATCGGCGCGCGCCGCGCAGTGTTTCCGTGGATCGGCTGCGGCCAATGCCGCGACTGCGCCAATGGCGACGAGAATTTGTGCGCCAAGCAGCGCTTCCTCGGCGTCTCGATCGACGGCGGCTTCGCCACGCACGTGCTGGTGCCCGACGCGAAATATCTGCTGGAGTATGATCCGCTGCCAGTCAATCAGGCCGCGACCCTGATGTGCTCCGGCGTGACCGCCTATGGCGCGCTAAAGCGCCTCGTCGACCGCCCGCGCCAGCGCAATCTGCTGCTGATCGGGCTCGGCGGCGTCGGCATGATGGGCCTGTCGTTCGCGCAGGCGATGTTCAAGCAACCGATCTCGGTGGCCGACCTCTCGGCGGCCGCGCGCGAGACCGCGCTGAAGAATGGCGCCGCGACGGCCTACGATCCGGCCGAGCCGGATGTGATCAAGCGCATCCTCAAGGAGACCGAGGGCGGCTTCGACGAGGTCGTCGATTTCGCCGGCAACGAGAAGTCGATGGCCTTTGCGGTGTCCGTCGTTGCACGCGGCGGCAAGATCGTCGTCTCCGGACTGATGGGCGGCCAGTTCACCCTGCCGATGGTTCAATGGGTGTACAAGCGCATGACCATCGAGGGCTTCATGGTCGGCACGCTGACCGAAGCGCACGAGTTGATGGCGCTCGCGCGCGCCGGCAAGATCAAGCCGCCGCCGATGCGCGAGGAGCCGATGGCCGACGTACAGAAGTGGATCGATGCGCTGCGCGCCGGCCATGTGGTCGGACGTGTGGTGCTGACGAACTGATCCGTCGCCTGTTGCGACATCGGACGCGGCGGCGGTGCTGCACCGCTGCCGCTGCTGCCAATCATTTGTCCACAAACGCAGAGGTTGTCGGTGTGACGCCCTTGATCCCTGAAGGTGAAAAACCAGGTCCATCTTCATCGATGTGACCGATTTGGCGCGATAGCGCGGCCAAAATCGCGGCGCGATGCAAATCCTCTTGTGGGAAAAAAGCCGCACTCGGACACGAAAGGATCGAGACAGAATTAATCCGGAATTGCGGCTCATTGCCACCCAACTTGTCTCCGAGAACGCGCCGTTGCGTAAGCGTATCCGGAGTCTTCAATGGCAAGCCGAACGGCAGGAGTTGCATTTGCCATTGCTGCCGGAATCGCTGGCACCGTCGTGCTCGTGCTGCCGCGCGTCGTCTTGGCGGCGGAGGAATGTCTGACCGAGCCGACGGGAGAGAAGTCCGACGCGCAACGCTGGTACTATCGTTTCGATCGTGGCACCAATCGGCGTTGCTGGTATCTGAAAGACGCCAACGGCAACCCCCGTGACGCCGCGGCACCGATACGGGCGACGCAGCAGCCGGCTCCCTGGGACTTCGCCCAGCCCGCTCCACCCAAACTGACGCCAAGACGCACCGATGGCCCGGTCGTTCGCACCAGCGACGCCCTCGCAGAAGCGCCGCAGCCGCGGCTGCGTACCGATCTCGCCGTGCGAGGCACGCCGAAGCCGCAGACCCTCGCCACACGGACGACGCTGACGGCGTCGGACGCCAGCCTGCCGCGCAGCCTCGATACCTCGCCCTGGCCCTCTGCCCCGCCGCAACAGGCTGACCCGATTGCGGCCGATGCGCCACCGCCGGCAATGGCCGACGACGGCAATGTGGAGCCGGACGCGAACGCGGCGCCGGCTGCCGACGGGCCGATCATCGCACCCAAGCCGAGCAAGCCCGAAGCGCCCATCCATGTGCTCATGCTCGTGGTCATCGGCGCACTCGCGATTTCAGGACTGCTGGCGAGCGCGCTCTATCGGCTCAGCCGGATGGGACGGCGGCAACGGCGCAACGGCAGCTGGCACGCGGACGCAGTACGGATGCGCCGTAGTCGCATCAAACCACGGTCCAAGGCGCCGCAGGGCGGGATGCGTGCGAACCGCGGCAGCATGCCGGCGGCACCATCCCATCCAGGCGGCGGCCGCGGCTCTCAGCCGGCTTCGGCGCTCGACCTCGCCAGCGCGCGGCTGTCCGCTTCAACGGACCAGATCGACCCCCGTGCGCAGCGACCGGCGCCGTCTCCCCAGCATCAGGATCACCCGGCCGTGGCCGCTCGCCGACGCGACCGGGACGCGGCTGCGGAGATGCAACGGTCGCAGTCCACCGACGCAGTGTGGCAGGCGGTCGATGAGCTGGTGGATCGCGCAGCGGTGCGCCGGGCTGAGCCTTCCGGGGCACAGGCCGCTGCGGCCAACGTGCAGCCATCGCCGGTTGCCGCAATTGCTCCATCGCCTGCTGCTCCGGCGCAAGCACAACTGACGGCTGCCCAGATGGCCGCGGCGCAGGCCGCTGCCACCAAGATTGCAGCAGCCCAGGCGAGCGCCGCTGCCGCAGCCGCCTCGCAGCGCTCGCCGACCTATGCGGGGCCGACCGCACCCGCCGAGCCATGGCCGGCTGCGCAGCGAGTTGAACCTGCGAATCCCACCCGCGTCCAGGCGGCCGTACCGATGCCGCCACCCGCCCCGCCACCGACGCAGGCTGCCGCGACCGCCGCCCCTGTCGACGTCAGCGAAATCGTGTCGGCGCTGCGCAAGGCCCGCAGCAGCGAAGCCGCGTCCCCCTCTGCCGGCGCCCCGGTCGACGCCGCCAAGGTGATTGCCGCGCTGCTGGTATCGCGCGCGGCCAAGCGGCGTACCACGCAACCCGGCGAGGCTGGCGATGCTCCGGCTGCAGCGGTCCTCGCTGAGACGGCTCCGCCAGCGCGTGAGGACGCGGCACCCCAGACCACGCCGGCGTCGCAACATCTGACGGATCGTCTGCGTGGCGGCCAGCCGGCCGCTCAGCCCGTTCCCGCGATGCCCGATCAACCCACGCGCGCGCCGTCGACGGCACCAGCCGATCCAGCGGCCGCACTGATCGAGACGCTTCGCGCGCATGCGGCACGACAACCGGCCCCTCAGCCTGACGATGACATCGCCATGGCCGGACCCGCGATGATGTCGGAGGCCCCTGCCGCCGAAGACGATGAGCTCGACGATCCCGCGGCGGCGCTGATCAACCTTCTGCAGTCGCGCTTTTCATTGCCCGAAGACGAGCTGCAGGCTGAGCCGCAGCAGGAGGAGCACGAGGAGTTCTCCGTCGAGGCTCAGCAGAACGTCGCGCACATGCATGATGATCCCGCGGCCCGACTGATGAGTCTCCTGGAATCGCGGTCGTCGATCCCCGCCGCGCTCCCCATCGACAGACCGCAGGCGCAGCGGCCGCAGCAGCAGCGCCCCCTGTTCGTGCCGACGCCGTTCGAGGACCCGGCGACCCCGCCGCTCGACTTCATTCCGCGGCCGCCGGCGCTGCGGCCGCGGCCGCGCAACATTCAGCAGGATGAGTCGCTCGACGGCATCCAGGACATCCTGGCGCGCCTCGGCCGACGGGCGTGACAGGCGCCTCAGCTTTCGAGCTGGCGCTGCAACTCGCGGACGAAGGTCGTCAATCCGGTCCGGCGCTCGCGCTTCAGGCGCTCTGCCTTGAGGATCGACTGCACCTCGGCAAACGCATCGTCGACGTTGCGGTTGATGACGATGTAGTCGTACTCCGCCCAGTGGCTCATCTCGTGACTGGCGCGGCTCATGCGCCCGCGTATGACCTCATCGGAGTCCTGCGCACGCGTATGCAGCCGCTTCTCGAGATCGGCGGCGGACGGCGGCAGGATGAACACGCTGACGACGTCCTGCCGCGCCTTCTCGCGCAGTTGCTGCGTGCCCTGCCAGTCGATGTCGAACAGCACATCCTGGCCGCCGGAGAGCGCCGCTTCGACCGGCGCGCGTGGCGTGCCATAGCGGTTGTCGAACACGGTGGCCCATTCGAGCAGCTCGTTGCGCTTGGCCATGTCCTCGAAGCGCGCCCGGTCGACGAAGTGATAGTCGCGGCCGTCAATCTCACCGGGGCGCATCGGACGCGTCGTCGCCGATACCGACATCCGCAGGCCCGGCATGCGCTCGATCAGCAGGCGCGACAGCGTCGTCTTGCCCGCCCCCGAAGGCGATGACAGCACGAACATCAGGCCGCGCCGCTCGACCCCATCGAAGCTTCCGTCGTGAGCCACCATGGATCACTCCAGATTCTGAACCTGTTCGCGGAACTGCTCGACCACGGTCTTCATCTCGAGGCCGATGTTCGTCAGCTCGATGTCGTTCGACTTCGAGCAGGTGGTGTTGACCTCGCGATGGAATTCCTGGGCGAGGAAGTCGAGCCGGCGGCCAACGGGCCCGCCCTTGCCGAGCATCTCGCGCGCCTGCGCGATGTGCGAGGCAATGCGATCGAGCTCCTCGCGCACGTCGGCCTTGGCCGCGATCAGCAGCGCCTCCTGCGCCAGGCGATCGGGATCGAAACGATCGGAGGTCTCGAGCAGGGCTGCCACCTGCTCGGCCAGCCGCGCCTTGATCGCCTCGGGCTTGCGGCCCGGCGATGCCTCCGCCTTTTTCGCCAGCGCCTCGATCTCGTCGACGCGCTGATTGAGGATTTGTCCGAGTGTGTCGCCCTCGCGCCGGCGCATCTCGACGAGATGCTTCAGCGCGGTCTCGAACGCCGCGATCGCCGCCTCCTTGGCGGCCTTGTCCTCGGCCTCGTCACTCTCCGGCTCCGCTACCTCGATCACGCCCTTGATCGACAACAGCCCATCGATGCTCGGTGCGACCGCGTCGATCCGGCCCGCAAGCGAGCTCGCCATCTTCACCACCGCAGCCAACACGTCCTCGTTGATTCGCACCGTCGACCCGGTCTCGGTGCGCTTGACGGTGAGATTCGCATAGACGGTGCCGCGCGACAGGACTTCCGTTGCGCGCTTCTTGGCGAAGGCCTCGACCTCGTCCCAGCCCTGCGGCAACCGCACCCGGATGTCCAATCCCTTGGCGTTGACCGACTTCAACTCCCACTCGAACGAGTAGGGACCGCTTGCTCCGTGGCTACGGGCAAAGCCGGTCATGCTCGACAGCGCCATTTCGTCCATGTCTCCGGCACATTGGGAACGGGGACAGACTCAGCCCCCGCCAAAAGTGCGCGAACCTTACGGCCTTTTGGGCAAATGTTAAGCCCGGTTCTGCGCGGCCGACATGCGTGGGAAATTATTGCTGAACGACCGGCGGGCTCGGCTGCGCCGCTCCCTGACGGGCGCCATTGCCAGGTGCGGCCCCCGGTGCAACTCCGCCGGTGGCGCGGTTGGCCGGCGGCTTCTTTGCCGCTGCGGGAGCCCGTGGGGCCGCCGCTCCGGCCGCCGGATCGGCCGCGCCGCCCGCGACGGCAGGCGGCGCCTCGTCGGGCTCGACCGTGTCGTTCTGGGTCTGCCGCTCCATCGCCCTGAGCTTGGCGACGTTCTTCTGGTGCAGGTCGTAGGTTTCAGTGAACGCATGGCCGCCGGTGCCGTCGGCGACGAAATAGAGATCGCGCGTGCGCGCCGGATTGGCCGTCGCTTCCAGCGAGGCGCGGCCGGGGTTGGAGATCGGTCCCGGCGGCAGGCCCTCGATCACATAAGTGTTGTAGGGCGACGGCTGGGTGATCTCGCTGCGCTTGATCGGACGGCCCAGCGTGCCCTTGCCGCCAACCAGACCATAGATGATGGTCGGATCGGACTGCAGCTTGATCCTCTGCTTCAGCCGGTTGACGAATACGGCGGCCACCCGGCTGCGCTCGTCGGGCTTGCCGGTCTCCTTTTCGACGATCGAAGCCAGCGTCACCAGCTGCTCCGGCGTCCTGACCGGCAGATCCGGACTACGCCGTTCCCAGATCTCGGCCAACACCCGCTTCTGCGCCTGCTGCATGCGTTGCACGACCTGATCGCGGCTGGTGCCGCGCGGGAACTTGTAGGTCTCCGGCAACAACGTGCCTTCGCGCGGAATCTCGCGGACGCTGCCGGTGAAGATCTCGTTTTCGGACAGGCGGGCCACGATCTGCTCTGACGTCAGGCCCTCGGGCACGGTCACCGAATGCTGCACGACCTTGCCTTCGACGATGACGCCGATCACGTCGCGCAACGATGCATTCTTCTGGAACGCATACTCGCCCGGCTTGAGGTCGGAACTGGCCTTCAGGGCATAGACCCCACCAATGAAGATCCACGGATTGACGTCGATCACGCCTTCACGCGCGAGTACGTCGGCAATATCGCGTTTACCCGCGCGCTGCGGGATATTGACGATCTTGTCCTCCTGCAGCGGTCCTGCCGCTTCGAGGATCTGCCGTCCATAATAGTAGGCCGCGCCCACGCCGAGCATGGCCAGGATGAGCAAGGTGATGATCGCATTGCCGACCACCACGAACGGATTGCGGGCGCGGTCGGAGCGGCGCGGCGGCGGCGGCACGCGTTCCGGCTCCAGCGCTGCGCGCGGGCTGCGGGGTGAGATGGGCGGCCGTTCACTCATCGATGCAACCTTCAGTCCTGTCGCTCTCGTCGTGGCCGTGCGCTCCCCAACGCAAGCGACCTGAAGTCCACGCCCAATTTAACGATTCGTCATGTCGTCATCGAATACGGCGAAAAGGTGTTTTCGCCGGGCCTCACCGCCATGCGCATCCACTTACCGCATCGGCGCCGAAGGCCGACCTGCGAAGGACACGCGAAGTCTTGGGTTCTAGTGTGGCTGCAGTCGGATATCCACGTGACCAAGCGACAATCGGCCCGAGCGGCATCCGTCCTTCCGCACTAGTTCGCCACGCGCCGCAAAACCACCGACGCGTTGGTGCCGCCGAAACCAAACGAGTTCGACAGCGCCACGTTGATCTCGCGTTTGCGAGGCGCATGCGGCACGAGGTCGATCGCGGTCTCCACCGACGGGTTCTCCAGGTTGATCGTCGGCGGAGCGATGTTATCCCGAATCGCGAGAATGCTGAAGATCGCTTCGACGGCGCCCGCAGCTCCCAGGAGATGACCGATCGACGATTTGGTCGAGGACATCGAGATCTTCGACGCGGAATTGCCGAGCAGACGCTCGACGGCGCCGAGCTCGATCTCGTCGCCGACCTGCGTCGAGGTGCCGTGGGCGTTGATGTAGTCGAGATCGGCTGCCGTGATGCCGGCACGCTTCAAGGCGGCACTCATGCTGCGAAAGCCGCCGTCGCCGTCCGGAGATGGCGAGGTGATGTGATAGGCATCTCCAGACAGTCCGTAGCCGGAGACTTCGGCGTAGATCCGCGCGCCGCGTGCCTTGGCGTGCTCATACTCCTCGAGCACGACCACACCGGCGCCCTCGCCCATCACGAAGCCGTCGCGGTCCTTGTCGTAAGGGCGCGATGCCCGCTCGGGCGTCTCGTTGAATCCGGTCGACAGCGTGCGCGCCGCGCAGAACCCGGCCATGCCGATTCGGCAAATCGGCGATTCGGTGCCGCCGGCGACCATGACATCGGCATCGCCGAGCGCGATCAGGCGGCTGGCGTCGCCGATCGCATGCGCGCCGGTCGAGCAGGCGGTGACCACCGAATGATTGGGGCCCTTGAGCCCGTGCTCGATCGAGACATAGCCCGAGGCGAGGTTGATCAGACGTCCGGGAATGAAGAAGGGCGACACTTTGCGCGGACCACGCTCCTTCAGGAGGATCGCAGTGTCGGCAATGCCCGAGAGGCCACCGATGCCGGACCCGATCAACGTGCCGGTGGCGCAGCGGTCCTCTTCCGTTGCCGGATGCCAGTTGGCGTCATCGAGCGCCTGACGCGCCGCAGCCATCGCGAAAATGATGAAATCGTCGACCTTGCGCTGGTCCTTCGGCTCCATCCACTGGTCGGCATTGAAGGTGCCGTCGGAGCCATCGCCGCGCGGCACCTGACAGGCCACCTTGGCGGGAAGATCGGAGACGTCGAACGACTCGATCAAGCGCGCACCGCTCTTGCCCTGAAGGATGCGCTGCCAGGTCGTTTCCACACCACAGCCAAGCGGCGAAACCATGCCAAGGCCAGTGACGACAACCCGCCTCATGTTCGTTTCTCCAGACCCGACCTTGAGCGCTTGTGGATCGGCTGACTGCCGTCGCCGCACCTCGGGTCAATTGTTCGAGTAACACGTTCTGGCCAGGCAGCGCGTCCGAATCGTCCGTCGCCGGCCGCCAGATGACGGCTCATCGCGACGCCGCCAACAGCAAGAAACCGGTCGACCGCACAAGACGGATCGGCCGGTTTCGCGCAACTTCGCTAGAGCGTCAGCTCTTGGCGTTCTTCTCGAGGAACTTGGTGGCGTCGCCGACAGTCAGGATCGTCTCCGCGGCGTCGTCCGGAATCTCGCAACCGAACTCTTCCTCGAAGGCCATGACGAGCTCGACCGTGTCGAGGCTGTCAGCACCGAGGTCGTCAATGAAGCTCGCGTTGTCGACCACTTTCTCGGGCTCGACACCAAGGTGTTCGACCACGATCTTCTTAACCCGCTCGCCAATCTCACTCATCGTTCAACCTCGTGCTTGTTCCTTTAAGACCCGACCCCCGGATGATCCGCATCACCCCGGCCGCTAAACTTCCTTCGCGATCGCGCAAAACCAGATTTGCCCCGCAGCGCCCCTTTACCGAAATTTGGCGGACGACTTGCGGTCCGAAAACTTCGGAAACGGGGCCACTCACAAACTCCAATCCACACTCTCCATGAGGCCGGTACGCCTCCGATCCAGAGCGCTCAAACAGAAACCCGGATCAGCAGCACCAGCCGACGGAGGCCCGGCGAACGATGGCAGCTCGCCCCGCCAATATACAGGGTTTGGAAATCCTGCAATGGCGTTCTTCGTGCCCCCATCAGCCGCCCGGTTACCATACACGCGAATCATTGACCACACGGCCCGGTATGGTGGTCGCGACGTCTTTTCGCCGCATTCCGAGCCGCGGCAGAGCCTAGATCATGGCCATGCCGCCATTGACGTGGATGGTCTGGCCCGTGACATACGCCGCCTCGTTGGAGGCGAGGTACACCGCAGCTGCAGCAATGTCCTCGGGCGTGCCCAACCGCGCCGCCGGCACCTTGGCGAGGATCGACTCGCGCTGCTTCTCGTTCAGCGCGTCGGTCATCGGTGTCTTGATGAAGCCTGGGGCGATGCAGTTGGCGGTCACGCCGCGCTTGGCATATTCGGCGCCGAGCGTCTTGATCATGCCGATGATGCCGGCCTTGGACGCCGTGTAATTGCCCTGCCCCGGATTGCCGGTGACGCCGACGATCGAGGTGATCGCGATGATGCGGCCGAAGCGCTTGCGCATCATCAGCTTGGTGGCGGCACGCGAGAGGCGGAATGTCGCGGTCAGGTTGACCTTGATCACTTCGTCCCAATCCTCGTCGCGCAGCTGCACGAACAGGTTGTCGCGGGTGATGCCGGCGTTGGCGACGAGAATGTCGACCTGCCCCATGGCCTGTTCGGCGGCCGGTACCAGCGCCTCGACCTCGGCCGTATCCGACAGATTGCAAGGCAGCACGTGCACGCGGCTGCCCAGCTCGCCCGCGAGGGTCTCGAGCACCTCGCGCCGGGTGCCGGAAACGGCCACGGTCGCTCCCTGGGCATGCAATGCCTTGGCGATCGCATTGCCGATGCCGCCGGTCGCGCCGGTGACCAGCGCGGTCCTGCCACTCAGATCGAACATCAAACTCTCCTCAATGCCGCTGCACGCAGCCCTTTACGACGTTTTGGCCGCGGCCAAGGCATCCTTGGCGGCCGCGATGTCCGCCGGCCCGCCGACGGCGACGCCGACCGCACCATCCGCGATCCGCTTGACCAGGCCGCTCAGCACCTTGCCGGCGCCGATTTCGAAAAACCGCGTCACGCCCTGGCTCGCCATGTAGGCGATCGATTCGCGCCAGCGCACCGTACCCGTGACCTGCTCGACCAGGCGACGGCGAATCTCGTCGGGATCACTGATCGGCGCCGCGAGCACGTTCGAGACCAGCGGCGCGGCCGGCGCCTTGATGGTGACCTTGGACAGCGCCTCCGCCATGACGTCCGCCGCCGGCTGCATGAGCTTGCAATGGAACGGCGCGGAGACCGGCAGCAGCATGGCGCGCTTGGCGCCCTTGCCGCGCGCGATCTCGACCGCGCGGTCGACGGCGGCCTTGTTGCCCGAGACCACCACCTGCCCTCCGCCATTGTCGTTGGCGGCCTGGCAGACCTCGCCCTGGGCCGCCTCTTCGGCGACCGCCACGGCGGCCTCGTAATCCATCCCGAGCAGCGCGGCCATGGCGCCGACGCCCACCGGAACGGCCTTCTGCATGGCGAGACCGCGCGTCCGCAGCAGGCGGGCGGTGTCGGCGATGGTCAGGCTGCCGGCAGCCGCGAGTGCCGAATATTCGCCGAGGGAGTGGCCGGCGACGAAGGCCGCATCACGCCCGACCGAGAACCCCGCCTCGGCCTCCAGCACCCGCAAGGTTGCCATCGAAACCGCCATCAGGGCGGGCTGGGCGTTCTCGGTCAATTGCAGGGTTTCGGCCGGGCCTTCCCAGATGAGGGCGGTCAGCTTCTCGCTGAGGGCGGCGTCGACCTCCTCGAACACGGAGCGGGCGACCGGGAAGGCGTCCGCGAGCGCCTTGCCCATGCCGACGGCCTGGGACCCCTGCCCCGGAAAAGTGAATGCTGCCGTCATGGCCGCCCCCTGAACGTTCCAAAATCCCTGGAATTGAGTAGCTTTGGCCGGAAAGACACTGGCAAAGGCCGGGATGTCAAGCGCGTGACGGGCGCAATTCGACCACTTTCCCTTGCCTTGGCGCCGAAAATCGGTATAAGGCCCGCCATCCGTGGATCCCGAGCCGGGAGCTGAACGGACGGTCCCAGCAAATTAACCTTGCGCGATCCTGGGGATGTATCTCCTCCAGGATGTCCAGGCGACTTGATGGGGCAGGGCCAGTCGGCCCGTCGTCCCGTGTTCCCGCCTTCTGAGCTGACGTCTGCGAGTCCTTTCCACAAGGGCTCGAAGGGCTTGACGCCGGGATCTGCGCCAACATGGAAAGGACAGCCATGCCTCTTTATGAGCATGTTTTTCTCGCGCGTCAGGACGCGAGCACCCAGCAGGTGGAAGAACTGACGGCCCAGATGACCGGCATCGTCGAAGGTCTCGGCGGCAAGATCACCAAGACCGAGAATTGGGGCGTTCGCTCCCTCACCTACCGCATGAACAAGAACCGCAAGGCGCACTTCGTGCTGCTCAACATCGACGCGCCTTCGGCGGCGATCGCCGAGATCGAGCGTCAGGAGCGGATCAGCGAGGACGTGATCCGTTACCTGAGCGTCCGCGTCGACGAGCTCGAGGAAGGTCCGTCGGCGATGATGCGCAAGGCCGATCGCGACCGTGAGCGCGACGACCGCGGCGGCGGCTTCCGCGGTGAGCGCGATGGCGGCGGTTTCCGCGGTGATCGTGGCGACCGTGGTGATCGCGGTCCCCCGCGCCGTCCCCGTGACGAAGAAACTGCGGACGAGGAGTAAGATCAATGGCTGAAGCCCCCGCACGTCGCCCGTTCTTCCGCCGCCGCAAGACCTGCCCGTTCTCCGGGCCGAACGCGCCGAAGATCGACTACAAGGACTCCAAGCTGCTGATGCGCTACGTGTCCGAGCGCGGCAAGATCGTGCCGAGCCGCATTACGGCCGTCTCGGCAAAGAAGCAGCGCGAGCTCGCGCGCGCCATCAAGCGCGCCCGCTTCCTCGGCCTGCTGCCCTACGTCATCCGCTGATTGCGGACCTCGGACCGGCGGCCCCGCGCCGCCGGGTCCTCTCGTTGAATTCTCATAAGGCTTCCGGGTCGTCCGGTCGCCGATGGTTGGGGCCACCACGCCTCTAACCGCTCGAAGGGAGCGGGACAGCTGATGATCGGAACGCTTCTCATCGCGCTCGCGGCAGGTGCTGCCTCCGCGGTCATGTTCGCCTCGACCGGGTCGGGCGTGATGACGGCGCTCGTGCTTGCGCTGCTCGCGCCCGTGCCGCTGCTGGTCGCCGCAATCGCCTGGGGCCGGCTTTGCGCTGTCATCGGCGGTCTCGTAGCAACCGCTTGCGTGCTGGCCATCTTCGGCTTCGATCGCGCTCTCGCCTTTGCCATCTCCGTGACGCTGCCGGCCTGGTGGCTCGGCCACCTCGTCCTGCTCGGCCGTCCGACGACCAGCCCGTCCGGCCAGGATGGCATCGAATGGTATCCGCCCGGCCATATCCTGCTGTGGATCGCGGTGATCGCGGCGCTGGTCGCCGCGTTCTCCTTCGGCACCGACATGACAGCCACCAATCAGGGTCTCAGGCGGCTGCTGTCGCGCGTGCTCGGCAATACCGTCACGTCGACCGATGCGGTCGACATTCCCCGGCTGATCGAGCTCTTGGTCTTCATGGCGCCGCCCATGGCCGCGGTGATCATGACCACGATCCTATCGCTCAACGTTCTGGCAGCCGCAAAGATCACGGCGATCTCCGGCCGGCTGATGCGCCCATGGCCTCGCCTGCGTGACACCAAGCTGCCGCTGATGACGCTTCCGGCGCTGTTTGCGATCATCGCCTTCTGCTTTCCGGGCGGACTGATCGGCATGTTGGCGCGGATCGCCGCCGCAGCGCTGCTGACCGCCTATGCACTGACCGGCTTCGCGGTCCTGCATACGCTGACCTTGCCGCTGCGCACCCGGCCGCTCTGGCTCGGCCTCGCCTACGCGCTGATGCTGACCTTCATCTGGCCGATCCCCATGCTGGCGATGATCGTCCTCGGCCTCGCCGACGCCGCCTTCGACCTCCGCCGCCGTTTCGGCCCGCGGCAGCCGCCGCCTTTGCCGGTGCCGTAAAGGCTCAACCTCACACCAACCGCTTCCGAACATTACAAGGAGAACATCGATGGAAGTCATTCTGCTGGAACGTGTCGCCAAGCTCGGCCAGATGGGCGAGATCGTGAAGGTCAAGGACGGGTTCGCCCGCAACTTCCTGCTGAAGCGCAAGAAGGCGCTGCGGGCGACGGCCGAGAACAAGGCCAAGTACGAGGGCATGAAGGCCGATCTCGAGGCCAACAATATCAAGGCCAAGGGCGAGGCGGCCAAGGTCGCCGAGAAGATCGACGGCCGCGACATCGTCATCATCCGCCAGGCCTCCGAATCCGGCCAGCTGTTCGGCTCGGTCTCGGTGCGTGACATCGTCGCCGCGCTGGCCGCCGACGGCATCGCCGTCAGCCGGCCGCAGGTCTGGCTCGACGCCCCGATCAAGACGATCGGCAAGCAGACGATCACCATCGCGATCCACCCGGAGGTCGAGACCTCGGTGACCGTGACGGTCGCCCGCAGCGCCGACGAGGCCGAGCGCATCAAGCGCGGCGAGGACATCTCGACCCGCCAGGAGGACCGCGACGCCGCCGCCGAAGCGATTGCCGCCGCCGGCGAGTTCTTCGATCCGGAGGCCCAGGACGAGGGCGCTGCCGGCGAGCCCGCGCAGCAGTAAGCGCGCTCAGCCCATTTGCGGAAAAGCCCGGCTCAACGAGCCGGGCTTTTTCATTTTTTCATTGTCGTCTCACCGCGAGGGCGAGGACGGAACCGAGGGATCCGACGGCACCGACTGGGTCGTGGCCGGCGCCGGCGTCACCGGTGGGACCGGATCGGCCCGCAGCGCCGGGGCGGCGTCGCTCGATCTCGCCGGCTCGACCCGCGGCGGCTCGGAGCCGGCGGCGCTGTCCTCTCGCGACGGCGACGGCCGGGTCGCACCGGTCGGCTCGCCGCGCGTCTCCTCCGCAGCCGAGCCCTCCTGGGCCGGCTTCTTGCGCTTGCCGAGCCTGCCCTTCTTCGCGGGCGCGCCCTCGCCATCGGCCGGCGCAGCGGTTGGATCCGCTGCCGCGTCGGGCTTCGCCTCGGCCGGCGCGGAGCGCTTGGAGTGATGACCCGAACGGCGGCGCGGCTCGCCTGGGCTGGCAGCAGCATCCGCGGCGGCTGGCTTCGCCTCCGACGGCTCGGTGGCGGCCGACCGGGCGCGGCGCTCGGACCGCGTCTCCTTGCCGTCCTTGGCCGAATGGCCCGTGTAGCGCGCATCCGCAGCGCCGTTCGCAATCAGGTAGTTGGCGAGCACGCCGGCCATCTCGGGGCTCGTCGTATAATGCTGGCGCAGAAACCCGGGCAGCGAGCCGGCCGAGGTGTTCTTGACCAGGCCGCGCGGCGACTTGTGGCAGACCACGCAGGTCCCGTTGTAGATCTGCGCAGGACTCTTGCCCGCATCGAGATTTTCCTGCGCAACGGCGGCCCCCGCAAAGCCCATGCAGAACACCGCCACCACCGTCGCCAAATTGAGCGCTCGGCCCACCATTCTCATTCTCCAGCTATGGTTTCGCCCACACGGCGCCGCCCCCGCGCGACATCCGCTGCCGTGTTTCCTCTCGCTATCAGCCGAACGTGACAGCGGACGTTGCGGTCGCTCCACGCCCTCGATGGCGATTCCTTCAGACCTCGTCCGGCGGTCAGATGCCGGACACCGGCCAAAAGGCCGGCGGCCGCGGCCTTTTTAACGGATTGCGGAGCGAATGAAAGCGCACAGATGTTCCTGCGCTGAGATGTCCATCGATCAATGACATGACGGAATATCGGCGTTGTGTTCATGGCAGTGGCGTCGGCTTGTGCCCGCTGAGTAACATAACAAGGTGATGATAGGGAACCAATCGGTTCTCGATGCGTCGAGTGCGACGGCCGGGAAAGTCAGCAACTCACGGGATGGCTCGTTGGGTGGTGTGGATGGACCGTTTGCTGCGAAGTCTGTTGAGTAGCTTCATCTGCCGTGGGTCGATCAGCTTTACGACCGCCAGCGGCACGACGTTCAGCTGCGGGGATGGAACCGGTGTTCCCGTGGCGGCACGATTTCTGACCCATGAAGCCGAGCGCCGGCTTCTGGCCAATCCCGAGCTCGCGCTCGGCGAGATCTATATGGACGGCTCGTTCGTGGTCGAACGGGGATCGATCGCGGATCTGCTATCGATCGTGATGAGCCAGCCGGCCGTGGTGCCCGACTGGGCAAAACCGCAATGGTGGCTGCGCTACCTGGCCCGCCATCTGCGCCAGCTCAACGTCAGGGGACGCGCGCGCCGCAACGTCGCCCATCATTACGATCTCGACGGCCGGCTGTATTCGCTGTTCCTCGATGCCGACCGGCAATATTCCTGCGCCTATTTCGAGACGTCGGACGCGACGCTGGACGAGGCCCAGCTCGCCAAGAAACGTCATCTGGCGGCCAAGCTGCTGATCGGCCGCCGCCATCGCATCCTCGACATCGGCTGCGGCTGGGGCGGGCTTGGACTCTACCTGGCCGAGATGTGTGATGCCGACGTGACCGGCGTGACCTTGTCGGCCGAGCAGTTGCAGGTTGCCGAGGCCCGCGCGGCCGAACGTAACCTCTCCGCCTCCGCCCGCTTCCTGCTGCAGGATTATCGCGACGTGCCCGGCACCTTCGACCGCATCGTCTCGGTCGGCATGTTCGAGCATGTCGGGGTCGCCTTCTACGACACCTTCTTTCGCCGCTGCGCCGAGCTGCTCGCGGACGACGGCGTCATGCTGCTGCATTCGATCGGACGCTCCGGGGGGCCGGATGCGACCAATCCATGGATCGCCAAATACATCTTCCCCGGCGGTTACATCCCAGCCCTCTCGGAGGTGCTGCCGGCGATCGAGCGCGCCGGGCTGCTCGTCTGCGACATCGAGGTCCTGCGGCTGCACTACGCGGAGACCCTGAAGGCGTGGCGCGAACGCTTCATGGCCCGGCGCGACGAGGCCGTGCAGCTCTATGACGAGCGCTTCGCGCGAATGTGGGAGTTCTACCTGGCGATATCGGAGATGGCGTTCCGCAAGCAGAACCTGATGAATGTCCAGATCCAGCTGACGAAGCGCCAGGGCGTCGTGCCGATGACGCGCGACTACATTCCCCGTGAGGAGACGCGGCTGCGGGCGCGCGAGCGCGGCAGCCGTCCGGCGCTGCGGATGGCGGGGGAGTAGCGCGCGCGGCCCGGAACGACAGCGGAGGGCGGCGTCAGTGCGATGGTCTTGCAGAGACGGATGCCCGCATTCGCTCGGCAGCGCCCCGCCGGGCTCGGGTTCAATTTTGAGATGCGCGGTGGACAGGTTGCGTCTCGCGCGCGAGATCATGCCCATCCGACTCAAATTTTCAAACAAGTCGTGCGGTCTGTGAACTGGCTCACAGACCCCGGGGAAGCCTGGCCGTAGTGTCCCCGCATGTCCCAGAGCCCCACCAGAGCCATGTTGGAACCGCAGACCGACTTCAGCACCGACTACGCGCTGATTGCCGCCGGCGTGGGTGCATCCCTCCTCGCCCTCCTCTATCTGCTGCTGGTCTGACGTCCCGCGCGGATCCGCTTGCGGCCGTGGCGCGCCTGGGCGTGCCGGCTCCCGTTCCCATATCGCAGAACTGTCGAACGATCGCGTTCCCTGATTGCAGCGGCGCGTCGCTCCCGCCTGCGCGGCGTTGAGTCCCGCCGGTTCCGTCAAGCGCGACATCTGGCGAGTCCGGATTCATCCACCAGATTTACCGGACGGTGAATAGCGCTCAGCTTTCGCTTCCGCTTCGCGCGCGACTGGCGCTTTATCCCCTCCCCTTCAAAGCTGCTAAACACGCGGTCATGGCACTCACCGATTCGAACGTTCACAAGCTGGCGCCGGCTGACGCAGCAACGCCGGCCTATCGCAGCGCTCCTCACAACATCGAGGCGGAACAGGGTCTGCTCGGCGCGATCCTGGTCAACAACGACGCGTTCTATCGCGTGTCCGACTTCCTCGAGCCGAAGCATTTCTTCGAGCCGCTGCACCAGACCGTGTTCGAGACCGCGTCCAGCCTGATCCGGATGGGCAAGGTCGCGACGCCCGTGACCTTGAAGACGTTCCTGCCCGCCGACGTCGACATCGGCGGCATGACCGTCGGGCAATATCTGGCGCGGCTCGCGGCCGAAGCGACCACGATCATCAACGCCCAGGACTATGGCCGCACCATCTACGACCTGTCGTTGCGCCGCGACCTGATCGGCATCGGCGAGGACATGGTCAACGTCGCCTACGACGCGCCGGTCGACTTCGCGCCGCGCAACCAGATCGAGGACGCCGAGCGCCGGCTGTACGAGCTCGCGGAGTCCGGCCGCTACGACGGCGGGTTCCAGAAATTCTCGCAAGCCCTGACGACCGCGCTCGACATGGCCGCCAAGGCGTTCCAGCGTGACGGCAAGCTGTCCGGCATCTCGACGGGCCTGCGCGATCTCGACGCCAAGATGGGCGGCCTGCAGCACTCCGACTTGATCATCCTCGCCGGCCGTCCCGGCATGGGCAAGACCTCGCTCGCGACCAACATCGCCTACAACGTCGCCCAGGCCTATGTGCCCGAATTGCAGCCCGACGGCACCTATCGGGCCGCCCAGGGCGGCGTGGTCGGGTTCTTCTCGTGCGAAATGAGCGGCGAGCAGCTCGCCACCCGTATCATCGCCGAGCGCAGCGGCATTCCGTCGAGCCACATCCGCCGCGGCGGCATCACCGAGGCTGATTTCGAGAAGCTGCGCGAGTGCTCGATCGAGCTGCAGTCGCTGCCGTTCTATGTCGACGAAACCGGCGGCATCTCGATCGCGCAGGTGATGGCGCGCGCCCGCCGCCTGAAGCGCCAGAAGGGCCTCGACCTCCTGGTGATCGACTACATCCAGCTGCTGTCGGGCTCGGGCAAACGCGGCAACGACAACCGCGTCCAGGAAATCACCGAGATCACCACCAGCCTGAAGGCGCTGGCCAAGGAGCTCAGCGTTCCCATCATCGCGCTGTCGCAGTTGTCGCGCCAGGTCGAAAACCGCGAGGACAAGCGGCCGCAACTGTCGGACCTGCGTGAATCCGGCTCGATCGAGCAGGACGCCGACGTGGTGCTGTTCGTGTATCGCGGCGAATACTATCTGGCCGCCAAGGAGCCGCGCCCCGGCACCGAGGAGCACCAGAAGTGGCAGATGGAGATGGATCTGGCGCTCGGCAAGGCCGAGGTGATCATCGGCAAGCAGCGCCACGGTCCGACCGGCACGGTTGAATTGCACTTCGACGCCTCGGTCACGCGCTTCGGCGACCTCGCCCATGACGGCCTGCCGCCGCAGCATCACGACTATTGACCGTGTGCTGTTGAACCGGGACGCTGCACCGCGTAAAAGCGCGACATGAGCGTTCCCGATCTGAAACCCGCCGCTGATCAGCCCGCCCCCCGTCCTGAGGAGGTCCAGGTGCCCGCCAGCGCCACCGGCGTGCTGACGATCGATCTCGACGCGCTCGCCGCCAATTGGCGCAAGCTGGAAAAGACCGCGGTGCCGGCCGAATGCGCCGGCGTGATCAAGGCCGACGCCTATGGCTGCGGCATCCCGCAGGTGGCGCGCACGCTCGCGGACGCCGGCTGCAAGACCTTCTTCGTCGCGACGCTCGCCGAGGCCAAGGTCGCCCGCGCGGCCCTGCCCGACACGGCCGCGCTCTACGTGCTTGACGGCTTCTTCCAGAACACCGGCGACGACTACGCCGCGATCAACTGCCGCCCGGTCATCGGCGAGCTCAACGAGCTCGCCGAATGGGACATGTTCTGCCGCCGCACCGGCTGGAAGGGCGGCGCCGCCGTTCATGTCGACACCGGCATGAACCGGCTCGGCCTCACCCCGATCGATGCGCAGGGCATGATCCCGCGCATCCAGAGCGGCGACCACGGCATCACGCTGGTGATGAGCCATCTGGCCTCGGCCGAGCAGATCAACAGCCCGTCGAACGCGCGCCAGCTCGCGACATTCCGCGAGGTCGCCAGCGTCTTCACCGGCGTGCCCGCCGCGCTTGCCGCCTCCTCCGGCATCTTCCTCGGCGCCTCGTTCCAGTTCGACATGGTGCGGCCCGGTGCAGCGCTCTACGGCGTCAACCCGACGCCGGAGGCCGACAATCCGATGCAGCCGGTCGCCGAGATAAGAGCGCGCATCGTGCAGCTGCGCGACCTCGCGCGCGGCGACACGGTCGGCTATGGCGGCACCTGGACGGCGCGCCGCCCGACAAAGATCGCGATCCTCTCCGCCGGCTATGCCGACGGCTATTTCCGCGCGGCGAGCTCCAACGACGGCACCCGCGGCGCCGACGTCATCATTGCCGGCCAACGCTGCCCGATCGCAGGGCGCATCTCGATGGATCTGATCGCGGTGGATGTCACCGACCTGCCGCCGAAGGCCGCCCGCCGCGGCCACTTCGCCACGCTGCTCGGCGAGGGCATCACGGTCGACGAGCTCGCGCATCATTTCGGCACCATCGGCTACGAAGTCCTGACCAATCTCGGCCGGCGCTATCATCGCATCTACAAGGGCGGCGCGGCGGCAATCGCCGAGGGCTGATCGCGCTGCGCTCCCTGATTGTGGTGCGCACGACCGCTGCCACACCGTGGATAGATATCGCCACGCGGTTACGACAAATCGCGCTGCCGTAGCCCGGATGAGCGCAGCGACATCCGGGGTCCCACGCGCCGTATCGGCGAACCCGGATATCGCTGCGCTCATCCGGGCTACGAAATCGGCGCTGCGCTCGCAATGGCGGTGCTTTGACATAAGCCATCGTTCTCGCGGCATGAAACGCCCGAGGCTTGCATCTCGTTTTCACCCTCTTCGAAAAACGAGGGCGCAGGGAATGCCGGGTGCTGGCCGCAACCCATGGCCCGCCTGCAGAAAAAAAGCAGGCGGCAGTCACCACAGGTCCAGCCGGTCAACCGGCATTCCCTGCGCGATGGCTTTACGTCTTATGCGTACTCTCCCCGGGGACCGGGCTGTCTTGCCCCCGTGACCGGCGGATCATCATCACCACCGGCGTAGCATCAGCGTCGGGATGCCAGGACCATACGTTTTCAACGTGCGCCTTAAGCCGTTCGTCCGCACAGCATCAGCCATGCTGCGACCCAAAGCGCCCACCGCATCCCACCCCGCGTGCCGTGACGATCGCGATACGCCCCTCGTGCCGAGGCGGGACGGAGGGATAGAAACACGATTTCTGTAAAAGCGAAAGACAATTATTTTTCGCAAGGGGACTGGACAGGATGTGACGCGTTGAGATTGCTTGAAAAGTTCGTATTTTTACGCAGAGGGTCCGGGCGGAGCGTGAGGCAAAATGTCGGTCCCAATATTGTTCTATCTTCAGAGCGTTCGCCTACTCCAGGTTCCCCGATTGGCAGCGCCAACCGATTGCGGATCCAACGATTGATCTGAGGACACAGCCTAAACGGGTATTGCGTTAGCAAATCGCCGCATACAGAAGTATGGGCAATGTCAAAGACCAGAAACAATCACTATGTACCGCAATGGTATCAAGAGGGGTTCTTCGAGCCCGGCCGCAACACGCTTGCTTACCTGGATCTGACCCCGCCTCAGAAGACATTGGATGATGGTCGTGTGATTAGGGAAAGGGACTTATTCCATGCCCCCACTTCCCGAGCGTTTCGGCAGATTGACCTATACTCGACCTTTTTCGGCACATCGGTCAACGACGAGATCGAGCGACATCTGTTTGGCGACATAGATGCCAAGGGCTCGCTAGCCATCCGGGCATTTGCTGGGAACGACGTCGGGGAATGGCACCTCCATTTTCAAAAACTCTTCGAATACATCGACATCCAGAAAATTCGCACTCCGAAGGGATTGGATTGGCTGAGAACTCAATATCCCACCATGACGCAGAATGAATTGATGGTCGAGATGCAGGGTATCCGCATGATGCACTGCACGATTTGGACGCAAGGCGTGCGCGAAATTGTTTCGGCCGAAGATGCCGATGTGAAATTCATCATTAGCGACCATCCAGTGACTATCTACAATTACGCAGCGCCACCCGCGGCGTCGATGTGCACCTACCCGAACGATCCTACGATCGCTCTTAAGGCTTCACAGACGATCTTTCCGCTGTCCCGTGATTACTGCCTGGTTTTTACAAACCTTGAGTATGCAAACGATCCGGCGACGGGCCCTCTCGATAAACGGACCTTCGCCCGCAACTATCGTAATTCGATGGCCCGAACGGACGCGTTTATCCGCACGCGCAAGCTCTCGGTCAGAGAGATTGCACAGATCAACTATGTCCTAAAGGCTCGCGCGCATCGCTATGTTGCTGCAGGCCGCAAAGAGTGGCTATTTCCCGAAAAGACCATCACAGAAACATGGGCGGAGTTGCGTGAGACGCTTTTGCCGCCCAAGGAACAACTCTGGCACTTCGGCGGCGAGATATTTGCGCGGTTCGAAAGCGGCGACGCATATTATCAAGACCAATTCGGCAGGACAGAGAAGGAACGCGATTTCCTTAAGAAGCAGCCGGCTAACAACCCACGCCCAGGCGACTGGTGCGGCTGCGGCTCTGGACGTCGCTTCAACGGATGCTGCGAACTGAAACCCACTTCGCTGCGTCCAACCTGGACCGAGGCCAGCATACGTGAACGAAACATGATGCTGTACAATGGCTTGGTCAACGTTCTTGGCCTGGAGCCGGACAAAGATTGGGTTACGGTCCGCCGCGAGCTAACTGACGAAAAGATCAGCTTGATCTACCAACTTTACGAAGGGCTGTGGCCGCTCGAAACCGATCTGCTCCATCTACTACCAAAACCCGATGGATTTACCCGTGGGGTCTTTACCGGCTCGCTTCACCCCGACACCATTGCGGACTTTGCGCTCGGGGCCTCTCTTTACCTAGGAGAAATGATCGTTGAGCACCCTTTCCTGCATGCCGGAACGGTAAAGAAGGAATTTAGCCCAGTCGAAAATCCGAGGTCTTATCGGCAGGAGACCATCAAAACACTCGTCTTCTTTCTCACCGTGATGCCGCTGATCGAGCGGGGACTCATCAACTTGGTTCCCGATCCCTGCATTTTTGATAGTCATCTGCGGGTGACCTTGCCCCCAAGTTTTATCCAGATCTGAGTTCGTTCGGGCGGTTTGATGTGCCCATCTGGGCGGTCGTAGCG